>NZ_CP109017.1:1627500-2275000 GCF_036226765.1 Streptomyces sp. NBC_00670 | reverse complement strand
CTCCACCAGGTCGTCTGACCTGCGGTCCGTTTGCGTACCGAGGGTGCGCCCGGGCTTTTCAGGGGCGCGGGGAACTGCGCGAGCAACCACGAACCGCCCGCGGTCGCCGGACAACAAGCACCCCCGAATCCTCACGCGCCCCCGCCCACGGCAAAGGCCCCCACCCCCCCTCGGGGGTGAGAGCCCTGAACCGGCGGCAGTCGGACCGTCAGACCGACCTGAACGCCAGTACCACGTTGTGGCCGCCGAAGCCGAAGGAGTCGTTGAGGGCGGCGATGCGGCCCTCGACGGGGAGCTTGCGGGCCTCGCCGCGGACCACGTCCGCGTTGGCCTCCGCCTCGGGGTCCAGGTTCTCGACGTTGATCGTCGGCGGCGCCACCCGGTGGTACAGGGCGAGCACCGTCGCGACCGACTCCACGCCGCCCGCGCCGCCGAGCAGATGCCCGGTCATCGACTTCGTACCGGAGACCGCGATGTGGTCGGCGTCGTCGCCGAACACCTTCCGCAGCGCCTTCAGCTCCGCGATGTCACCGGCCGGCGTCGACGTCGCGTGCGCGTTGACGTGCACGATCTCCGCCGGGTCCAGGTCCGTGCGGTCCAGCAGGTTCTGCAGGGCGTGCGAGATGCCCCGCCCCTCCGGCTCCGGCTGCACGATGTCGTGGCTGTCGGCGGAGATGCCCTGGCCGACCGCCTCCGCGTAGACGCGGGCGCCGCGCGCGGCGGCGTGCTCGGCGGACTCCAGGACGATCACGCCCGCACCCTCGCCGAGGACGAAGCCGTCCCGGCCGGTGTCGAAGGGACGCGAGGCGCCCTGCGGGTCGTCGTTGTTCTTGGACATCGCCATCATGTTGCCGAACGCGGCGATCGGCAGCGGGTGGACGGCCGCCTCCGTACCCCCGGCGACGACCACGTCGGCCCGCCCGGTACGGATCATCTCGATGCCGTAGCCGATGGCCTCCGCGCCCGAGGCGCAGGCCGAGACGGGGGTGTGCACGCCCGCGCGGGCGCCCACGGCGAGCCCCACGTTGGCCGAAGGACCGTTCGGCATCAGCATCGGCACGGTGTGCGGGGAGACCCGGCGTACGCCCTTCTCCTTCAGCACGTCGTACTGGTCGAGCAGGGTGGTCACGCCGCCGATGCCGGAGGCGATGACCGTGCCCAGACGGTCGGGGTCGACGGCGGGGTCCTCGCCGGCCTTGCCGGTGAACCCGGCGTCCGCCCACGCCTCCTTGGCCGCGATCAGCGCGAACTGCGCCGAGCGGTCCAGCCGGCGGGCCTGCGGCCTCGGGATCGACTCGGAGGGCTCCACGGCGATCTGCGCGGCGATGCGGACCGCCTGGTCGGCGGCCCAGTCCTGCTCCAGGGGACCCACGCCGGAGCGTCCGGCGACCAGGCCCTCCCAGGTGGAAGTCGCGTCGCCACCCAGCGGTGTGGTTGCGCCGATACCGGTGACGACCACAGTGCGATTGGTCGAGCTCACGGGGATTCTTTCTCCAACGTTACGAGGATGAAGCGGCGCCACCGCCGGGTGGCGGGGCATTTGGGGCCGTGTGCGGCGGTCGCCGCCGGTGGTGCCGGCGGGGTCCGCCGGACGGCCCCGGCCCAGGTGATCGGCGGATCAGGCCTGGTGCTTGAGGATGTACTCGGTGGCGTCACCGACCGTCTTGAGGTTCTTGACGTCGTCGTCGGGGATCTTGACGTCGAAGCGCTCCTCGGCGGCGACGACGACCTCGACCATGGAGAGCGAGTCGACGTCCAGGTCGTCGGTGAAGGACTTCTCCAGCTTCACGTCCTCGACCGGGATGCCGGCGATCTCGTTCACGATCTCCGCGAGACCCGCGACGATCTCTTCCTGCGTGGCCATGTTGGCGCTCCTTCGGTGTGTATCCAGAGGGTGTGGCGTGGGCCGGAAGATCCCGGCCGGTGCACTAGGGGAGGGTAACGACCGTGGCGGCGTAGACCAGACCCGCCCCGAATCCGATGACGAGCGCGGTGTCGCCGCTCTTCGCCTCGCCGGTCGCCAGGAGCCGCTCCATCGCGAGCGGGATCGAGGCGGCCGAGGTGTTGCCGGTGGTGCGGATGTCCCGGGCGACCGTGACGTGCTCCGGCAGTTTGAGGGTCTTCACCATCGAGTCGATGATCCGCACATTGGCCTGGTGCGGGATGAAGACGTCCAGTTCGTCCGGGCTGATCCCGGCCGCGTCCAGCGCCTGCTGAGCGACCTTCGCCATCTCGAACACGGCCCAGCGGAACACCGCCTGGCCCTCCTGGGTGATCGCCGGGAACTTGACGTTCCCCGCGCTGTCCAGCGGAAGCCGGGAGACGTCGCCGATGTGGAACTCGTTCCACGGCACCGTCTGCTTGATCGTCTCGGCCTTGTCGCCCTCCGAACCCCACACGGTCGGGCCGATGCCCGGCTCCTGCGCGGGGCCGACGACGACCGCGCCGGCGCCGTCACCGAAGAGGAAGGCCGTCGAGCGGTCCTCCAGGTCGGTCAGGTCGCTCAGCCGCTCCACGCCGATGACCAGCGCGTACTCCGCGGAACCGTCGACGATCATGCCCTTGGCCAGGGTGAGCCCGTAGCCGAAGCCCGCGCAGCCCGCCGAGATGTCGAACGCGGCGGCCTTGTTCGTGCCCAGCTTGTCCGCGATCTCGGTGGCGATCGCCGGGGTCTGGCTGAAGTGCGAGACGGTGGAGACGACGACGGCGCCGATCTGCTCCGCCGCGATCCCCGCGTCCGCGATCGCCTTGCCGGCCGCCTCGATCGACATGGCGGCGACGGTCTCCTCGTCGTTCGCCCAGTGCCGGGTCTCGATGCCGGAGCGGGAGCGGATCCACTCGTCGGAGGAGTCGATCTTCTCCAGGATCACCTCGTTGGGCACCACGCGTACGGGGCGGTAGCCGCCGACGCCGAGAATGCGGGCGTGCGGGGCGCCCTTGGCGGGCTTGATCTTCGACATGGGGCTCCTTGTCAGGCGCCCGCCGCGTCGGCGGCAGGGGTCGCCGCCTCGGCGACGAGCTCACGGGCGGCGGCGAGGTCGTCGGGGGTCTTCAGCGCCAGCGTCTTGACGCCGGGCAGCGCGCGCTTGGCCAGACCGGTCAGGGTGCCGCCGGGACACACCTCGAGCAGCGCGGTCGCGCCCAGCGCCTGGAACGTCTCCATGCACAGGTCCCAGCGCACCGGGTTGGCCACCTGGCCGACCAGCCGCTGAAGCACCTCGGCGCCGGACGTGACGGTACGGCCGTCCTTGTTGGACACGTACGGAACGGCCGGGTCCGCGGGGGTCAGCTCGCCCGCGGCCTTCGCCAGCGCCTCGACCGCGGGGGCCATGTGGTGCGTGTGGAAGGCGCCCGCGACCTTCAGCGGGACCACCCGGCGCACACCCTCCGGCTTGTCCCCGGCCAGCGCCTCCAACTGCTCCAGCGTGCCGGCGGCGACGATCTGGCCCGCGCCGTTGACGTTGGCCGGGGTCAGCCCCAGCTTCTCCAGATGCGGGATGGTCGTCTCCGGCTCGCCGCCGAGCAGCGCCGACATCCCGGTCGGGGTGACGGCCGCGGCCTCGGCCATGGCCAGGCCACGGGTGCGGACGAGCTTGAGGGCGGCGGTTTCGTCGAGGACGCCGGCGAGCACGGCGGCCGTGATCTCGCCGACGCTGTGGCCCGCCACCGCGCCGGGCGCGAGGACGGTGACGTCGCCGAGCGCGGACGCCGACAGCAGGCCCGCGGCCACCAGCAGCGGCTGCGCCACCGCGGTGTCGCGGATCGCGTCCGCGTCGGCCTCGGTGCCGTAGCGGACGAGGTCGAGCCCGATGGCGTCCGACCACGCGGCAACACGGTCGGCGGCACCGGGGAGTTCGAGCCAGGGGGTCAGGAAGCCGGGCGTCTGGGCGCCCTGGCCGGGAGCGACGAGTACGAGCACTCTCACACTCTCTCTTGTGGACGGCCACGGCCGCCCGTGGGGACAAGGACGAAGAACAGCAGGGGGATTTGTGGACCCCCCACAAAAAGCCTAGATCTGGGGATCTCCATCGACCAGACGCCCCAGGATCAGCGCGATCCGCAAGGTGAAAGCGGAGCGTACATCAGAGGGTGACCAACCGGTGACGTCTGTCACACGTCGGAGCCGGTAGCGCACGGTGTTGGGGTGAACGAACAGCATCCGGGCGGCGCCTTCGAGACTGGACGCCTGTTCCAGATAGACACTGAGCGTCTCCAGGAGCGCGGAGCCGGCCTCCTCCAGCGGTCTGTAGATCTCCTCCACCAACTGCTCGCGCGCGGAGGGGTCCCCGGCCATCGCGCGCTCCGGCAGCAGATCGTCGGCGAGCACCGGGCGCGGGGCGTCCTGCCAGGCCGAACACGCTTTCAGTCCGGCTGCGGCGGCCTGCGCGGAGCGGGTCGCGGCGAGCAGGTCCGGCACGATGGGGCCGGCCACCACGGGGCCGGCGGCGAACGGCCCGATCAACGACTTGGCGACCTGCAACGGATCGCTGTTGCCCCCCGCGATCACCACCAGCCGGTCCCCGAGCACTCCCGTGAGCACCTGCACCTTGGCGTGCCGCGCCGCCCGCCGGATCGCCTCCACCGTCAGCTCGCTGTCCCCGTCGGGCGCGGTCCCCAGCACCACGCACACATGGTCCGGCGAGTTCCAGCCGAGGGCGGCGGCCCGGCTGACGGCGCCCTCGTCGGCCTCCCCGCTCAGCACGGCGTTCACGACCAGCGACTCCAGCCGGGCGTCCCAGGCGCCGCGCGCCTCCGCGGCCTGCGCGTACACCTGGGCGGTGGCGAAGGCGATCTCGCGGGCGTAGACGAGCAGTGCCTCGCGCAGCACGGACTCGTCCCCGGGTGCGGCCACCTCGTCGATGGCGGACTCCATCACCTCGATGGTGGTCCGCACCATCTCCACGGTCTGCCGCAGCGTGATCGCCCGGGTCAGCTCCCGGGGCGCGGTGCCGAACACGTCCGTGGAGATCGCCTGCGGGGTCTCCGGGTGCCGGAACCACTCGGTGAACGCGGCGATACCGGCCTGCGCGACCAGCCCGATCCACGACCGGTTCTCGGCGGGCATCGCCCGGTACCAGGGCAGCGTCTCGTCCATCCGCGCGATCGCCTGCGCGGCGAGCCGCCCGGAGGACTTCTCCAGCCGCCGCAACGTCGCGACATGCGAAGGAGGAGAGGACGCGGAGGATCCGGCAGAGCCGGCTTCGGGTTCGGACACGGAACAAGACTGCCTTATCGGGCCGCCCGCCTGCGGCGCCGGGGGTCACCCCCCGGAGGGGCCGCCCCGCCGGGCCCGCGAGCCCGCGGCTCCACCGCGACGGGCGCGAGCCCCCGCGCCGGTAAGGGGCGCGGGGCTGTGTTGATTCTGTGGCTCCGCCACGCGGGCGCGAGCACCCTGGGGACTCCGCCCCCAGGCCCCCCGGGGGGGGCGGGGAGCTGGGGGTGGGTGGGGAGGGCGCGGGAGAGCTCGGGTGGATGAGGTGTGTACGGCGGGTGCGGGTGGGTGGGGACTTCTCGCGCAGTTCCCCGCGCCCCTTACAGGGCGCGGGCTTGGGGAGGGCAGGGGCGGCGGGGGCGAACAAAACACGCCAAGCCCCGCAGGGCTACCGTTGGCCCCGTGATGGATGTACGCCGCGCCGACACCCGCTACCCCGGCGGAGCCGAACCCGCCGGAATATCGACCCGCCACGCCTTCTCCTTCGGCCCCCACTACGACCCCGACAACCTCCGCTTCGGCCCCCTCATCGCCTGCAACGAGGAACACCTCGCCCCCGGCGCCGGCTTCGACGAACACCCCCACAGCCACACCGAGATCGTCACCTGGGTCGTCGAGGGCGAACTCACCCACCGGGACGACACCGGCCACGCCACTGTCATCCGCCCCGGCGACGTCCAGCACCTCAGCGCCGCCTCCGGCGTCCGCCACGTCGAACGCAACGACGGCGACGAACCCCTCACCTTCCTCCAGATGTGGCTGGCCCCCCGCGACCCCGGCGGCACCCCCTCCTACGAGGTCATCCCCGGCATCGCGGACTCCACCCCCTACGCCCTCCCCGCCGCCGGCGCCATGCTCCACGTCCGCCGCCTCACCCCCGGCGCCCGCACGGCCGTCCCCGAGGCCCCGTACGTCTACCTCCACGTCGTCCGCGGCGAGATCACCCTGGCCGGCGAGCACCTGCACCCGGGCGACGCCGCCCGCCTCACCCACCCCGAGGACATGGCGGCCGTGGCGGAGACCCGGGCGGAGTTCCTGCTCTGGGAGATGGCGTGAAGTCGCCACAAAAATCACGTCGGTTGGCTGGAACCAAACAGCTCCGAAACCACTCCGTCTCAGGTTTCGAGATGCGACCATGAGGCCCTTGTGTATGCCAGTGGCAACGTGAATAGAATCCGAGCGTCAAAGGAACCTGACTGTCCGTCGTCGCCGCCTTCCCGGGCGGCCGAAGGAGTAGGTGTACGTGACGCAGAAAAGCATGGGGGACTTAGCGGCGAACGCCGTCAAGGTCGACGCGCAGAGCGCCACTGAAACCGCCAGACACGCAACCGACAGCCGAGAAGCCGGCCGTGCGGAAAACGGCAGGCAAGCGCCCGAAAGCACAGAATCGGGCAACAAGGAATCCGACCGGCAGGAAACGCCCTGGAAGGAATCCGGCCGGCAGGAAACCGACCGGCAGGGAATGGACCGGCAGGAAATCGACCGCCGGGAGATCGACGCCCTCGATGCGCGCATCGTCCAGCTGATCCGGGACCGCCACCGGATCTCTTCCCGCATCCAGCAGCGCCGCCGCCGCGAGGGCGGCCCCCGCACCGTGCTGACCCGCGAGATGGTCGTCATCGACCGCTACCGCCAGGGCCTCGGCCCCGAGGGCACCGCACTGGCGACGGCCATCCTGAGACTCTGCCGGGGCCCGGCCCCCGAGGCCCCGGGGCCCGTCCCCGCCGGCCGCGGTGAGCCGGACGCGTGAGCGAGGTCCACGCCGCCTCCCGGCCGCCGGCCGCGTCGCGTCGTACCGCCGCCCGCCGCACCACCCGGGCCACCGCCCCGTCCGCCGTCCCGCCCACCGGATCCGCCCCCTTCAGACTGGGCGACATCTCCTTCCTCAACTGCGCCCCGCTGCGCTGGGGCCTGCGCCACAGCGGTGCCCTCGAACAGTTCGACCTGGCCTCCGGACCGCCGGAGTGGCTGGCCGAGGAACTGCTGGCGGGACGGCTCGACGCCGGCCCCGTCAGCCTCGTCCGGTATCTGCGGCACACCGACGCCTGGGAGTTGCTGCCCGGCGGCGTCGCCGTCGGCAGCGACGGCCCGGTGCACTCCTGTCACCTCGTCTCCCGTGCCCCTCTCGACATGCTCGACGGGGCCGTGGTCGCCCTGTCCCGGGCCAGCCGCACCACCGCCCTGCTGGCCCGGATCCTGCTGGAGGACGCCCTCGGCGTCCACCCGGAGTACCGCCCGGCCGCGCAGGACCTGGACGCCATGCTGACCGGCGCGGACGCGGCCGTCCTGATCGGGGACGACGCCCTGCGGCTGCACGCCCGGCCCCCGGCCGGACTGCGGATCCAGGACACCGGCGCGCTCTGGCGCGAGTGGACCGGGCTGCCCATGGTCTTCGCCGTCTGGGTGGTGCGGCGCGAGGCCGCCCGCGCCCACCCCGAGCGGGTGCGGGCCGTCTCCGCCGCGCTCGCCGAGGCGGCCGCGCTGGCCCGCGCGCACCCGGCGGCGGTGGCCCGCGCCGCGGCCGCCGAATCGGCCCGCGGCCCGGGCGGACGCCTCTCCGAACAGGTCCTCCTCGACTACTACCGCGTGCTCGACTACTCCCTCGGCGACCGGCAGTTCGCCGCCGTGCGCGAGTTCGCACGCCGTGCCGCCGCCCGGGGCGAGGTCCCCGCGGACCCCCTCCCGCCCCCCTCACCACAAGCACCAGGAGGACACCCGTGATCCGCCACTACGTGCTCTTCAAGTTCAAGCCCGGCGTCTCCTGGGACGACCCCAGGGCCCAGGAGGCCGAGCGGACCGCGGCCAAGGTCGGCGGCGAGGTGCCGGAACTGAGGGAATGGACCGTCGGCCGTAACATATCGACCCGGCCGATCGCCCACGACTTCGTCGTCGTCGGTCTGCTGGACGACATGGAGGCCGTGGAGCGCTATTTGGTGCACCCCTTCCACCAGGAGGCCATCGCCGCCTGGCGGGAGATCAGCGACTGGGTGATAGCGGATGTCGAGGAATGAGCCGCGGGGCCTCTCCGGCGAACTGCCGGGAAAACCACCGGGTGCGCTTCCTGGGTGAACTTCCGGACGTAGTTCCGGTTGTCGGCGCGGATTACCTCGGACATGTCTCCGCGTTCTTCATGTGCGGCCGTGCCGTGAAATGCGTCCGCGTGCTGTACGAGTGACCGAGCCACTGAGCAACTGAGCAACCGATACAGAAGAAATGGGGAGACCCGTGGGGTACCAATTCGAGAAGTGTGCCATTGTCGTCGACAAGGACCTTCCCGCGGGACTGGCGATGAATACCGTGGCGGCGCTCGCGCTGTCCGTCGGCAAGTTCACCGACGGCATCGTCGGCGACGACGTGAAGGACGCCGACGGCCGGCTGCACACGGGGATCACCTCGATCCCGCTGCCCGTGCTGAAGGCCGACGCCGGGGAGCTGCGCGACGTCGCGGTCCGGGCCGTGGGCGCGAGCGACGTCTTCGTCGTCGACTTCACCTCGGTGGCCCAGTCGTCGCGGTCGTACGACGAGTACACGCGTCGCACCGCCGAGATCCCCACCGGCGAACTCCCCTACATCGGGATCGCGTTGTGCGGCAGCAGGAAGGCGGTGGACAAGATCACCGGCAGCCTGCCGCTGTACCGCTGACACCGGCGCCGTACCGCTGACGCAGGCTCGGCACCGCTGACGTCGGCGCGGGCCGCCGCCGTACCGCCGACGTCGGCGCGTGCCCCCGCCGCCGTACCGCCGACGTCGGCCGCCGCGGCCGTCCGTCCGGCGGCCCGAGCCCGAGACCACCACCCGACACACCCGACACACCCGACACACCCGACGCACCCGACCCGCCCGGCCGGGGCCGGCCCCGCCCGCGCCCCCGGCCGGCCGGTACCCCCTGCCCGAAAGCGGCCGCCACCGCGCCCCCGAACCCCCAAGGACCACCGCACTCCCGCACGCGAACGACCACCGGAGGAAGGCATGTTCACAGTCTTCGACGAGGAACTCGACCGCACCGCCCGCGAGATACGCGACCGCCACCGCTCCTACGCGGCCGGCCGGTGGACCGGGGAGGAGCTGGCGGCCCACCAGCTCGACGCGTTCCGCACCACGCTGGACTACGTCAAGAAGCACTCCGTCTTCTACGGCCGCCACCTGGCCGGCGTGGACCCGGCCTCGATCACCTCGCTCGCGCCCGAACAGCTCGCCACCGTGCCGTTCACCACCAAGGACCACCTCCGGCAGGAGTTCGCCGACGTCCTGTCGCTGCCGATGCACAAGGCGTGGATCTTCTACGAGACCACCGGCACCACCGGCCGCAGCACCCCCTGCCCGCGTGACAACACCGACTCCCTGCACAACAACACCGCGCTGACCGTGTACTACGACACGATCTTCCGGGAGTACGGCGACGAGCAGATCATCGCGGTCTCGGGACCGACCGAACTGCACGCCTTCGGCGACACCTTCGGCGAGGTGTGCCGCAACCTCGGCCACGCCGTGGCCAAGATGTGGCCGCACTCCCCGATGGTCGGCTTCGACCGCGCCCTGGAGACCCTGCGCGTACTGCCCGCCACCGGCCTGTTCAGCACCCCCGGCATGGCGCTCACCCTCGCCAAGAAGGCCCGCGCCGCCGGCCTCGACCCGAAGCGCGACTTCCGCCTCGACGTCATCATGTGCACCGGCGAACTCGCCTCGCCCAGCCTGCTGGAGAACATCGGCGAGGTCTGGGGCGCCCGCGTCCACAACGCCCTGTACGCCTCGCAGGAGGCTTCGGTGATGGGCGCGGCCGGCACCGACGGAGCCCTCTACACGGCCCCGCTGCTCAACCTGTACGAGGTGATCGACCCGGACACCGGGCACGCCGTCGACCCGGGCGCCGACGGAGTGCGCACCGGCGAGCTCGTCGTCACCTCCCTCTACCAGGGCAGCAAGCCCCTCGTGCGCTACCGCACGGGCGACCTGGTCCGGCTCGCCCCGCCCGCCGCGGGCCGCTCGTTGCCCGCGCCCACCCTCGAAGTGCTCGGCCGCACCCGCGACACCCTGCGCATCGGCGGCCGGGACATCAGCGGCTACGACCTGGAGGAGCTGGTCCTCACCCATCCGCGCGGCTACCTGGACTACCAGGTCGTCATCGACGCCGTCGACGGCCGGGACGAGCTGACGCTGCGGCTGGAACTGCCCGAGGACCGCACCGGCGTCCGCCTCGACGAGGGCGAGATCGTCCGCGCCGTCGACGACCGGCTCGGGGTGCCCCTGCACTTCGCGTACGGGCCGCTCGGCAGCGTCACCACCACCGGCGCCATGGTGAGCTGGAAGGCCGCCCGGGTGGAGGACCGCAGGCTCGCCGCCCCCGACGAGGAGCAGGCGGCCGCGCTCGCGGTGGCCGGCGGGAGGGCCCAGTGACCGTCACCCAGGGCGGCGCCCCGGCGCAGCGGCCGCCGGCGTCCGGCACCCCCGCGATCGCCCAGGTCGCCTATCACGACGGCGAGTTCGTACCCCTGGCGCAGGCCCTGCTGCCCGTCACCACCCAGGCCCTCCAGTACGGCACCGGAGTCTTCGAGGGCATCCGGGCCTACGCGCAGGACGACGGCGGCCTCGCGGTCTTCCGCGCCCACGACCACTACCGCCGCCTGCTCCGCAGCTGCCGCACCCTGCGCATCGACCCGGGGCGCACCGTCGAGGAACTGTGCGCGCTCACCGCCGAGTTGCTGCGGCGGATCGGCACGCACGAGGACACGTACATCCGGCCGCTGGCCTACAAGCGGGCCCTGCTGCCCGGGCAGAAGCCGGGTGTCGGCCTCACCGGCGTCTCCGACGCGCTCTCCGTGAACGCCTTCCGGATGGGCTCGTACACCGACCCGGCCGGCATCCGCTGCACCATCAGCTCCTGGCGCCGGCCCTCCTCCGACGCGCTGCCGGTGCGCGCCAAGGTCACCGGCGGGTACGTCAACAACGCGCTCGCCGTGGACGAGGCCCGCGCGGCCGGGTGCGACGACGCGATCCTGCTCAACAGCCGGGGGCAGGTGGCCGAGGCCAGCACCTCCAATGTGTTCGCCGTCGTCGGCGGGCGGCTGGTGACGCCGCCGGTCACCGCCGATCTGCTGGAGGGCATCACCCGCGACACCGCGGTGACGCTCGCGGCGGACCTGCTGGACACCCCGACCGACTTCCGCGACCTGGGCCGGGACGAACTCGCTGGCGCCGACGAGGTGTTCCTCACCGGCACCGGCAGCGAGATCGTCCCGGTCACCGAACTCGCCGGCCGCCCCGTCGCCGACGGCGTGCCCGGCCCGCTCACCACCGCCCTCATGGGCGCCTACCGGAACGTGGTACGCGGCGCGGAACCGCGCTACGGCCACTGGCTCCACCCCGTCACCGCCTGACCGGAGACCCCGGCCGGCAACAGCGGCACCGCACCCAGGGAGGATCGCATGACCACCGAGGCACCTGGCTGGATAGACACCGCACTCACCAACGGCCCGTCCATCGAATCCGTCGGCACGCTCGGACCCACCGGCACGAGCAGCGAGCAGGCCGCGTTATACCTGTGGGCCCGGGGCGGGGACACCGCACCCGACATCCGTCTGTACGACACCTACGAGCAGGCGGGCGAGGCCCTGCGCGAGGGTGCCGTGACCCATCTCGTGGTCGCCAACGCCTACGCGGGCGTGCACAGCTTCTACATGGACCCCGGGCTCCGCTTCGCCGGCGCGTTCCTCTTCGACACCCCGCACTACGGCCTCGCCGTCGCCCCCGGGCACACCGTCCCGAAGCGGCCGAGCGTGGCCACCCACCCGGCGCCCGCCGCCCTCGTCGGCGAACTGCTGCCCGAGGGATACACGGTGGAGGAGCTCCACTACGCGACCTCCACCAGCGCCGCCGCCGACCGGGCCCGCCGCCGGGAGACGGACCTGGCCCTGACCACGCGGCCCGCGGCCAAGCTGCACGAACTGGAGTTCATCTCCCGCACCCGGCCGATCCGCATGCTCTGGTCGGTCTTCACCCCGGCCGCCCCGACGGCCTGACCCCGCCCGGGCCGGGGGCGGCATGCGGACCGGCCGCCACGCACCGCACGCCGCCCCCGCCCCGGGCACCCCCTCCTGCCCGCCGAGGAAGGAACGACCCACCTCATGCTCTTGATCGACCGCGCCACGGTGCGCCGGGTCTACCCCATGGAGCGCGCCATCGAGGTCATGGCCGAGGCCATGCGCCGCTACAGCTCCGGCCTGGTCGACCAGCCGCTGCGCACCATCCTGCGCCCGGAGCGCGACACCGGGCTGCTCGGCACCATGCCGGGCTTCGTGGCCGGGGAGGACCTCAACGGGTACGGGCTCAAGGCCATGGTGCTGCGGCCCGAGAACCCGGCGCGCGGCCTCGACCTGCACATCGGCGTCGTCATGGTCTTCGATCCGGAGACCGGCGCCCCCCTCGCCCTGATGGACGCGGGCGCCGTGACGGCCGTACGGACGGCTGCGGTCTCCGCGGTGGCGACCGACGCGCTGGCCCGGCCCGACGCCGGGGACCTGGCGGTCCTCGGCTCCGGGGTGCAGGCCCGCAGCCATCTGGAGGCCATGACCGTGGTCCGCGCGCTGCGCCGGGTACGGGTCTGGAGCCGCACCCGGGCACACGCCGAGGACTACCGCGCGTGGGCCCGGAAGGAGCTCGGCGTCGACGTCGAGGTCATGGCCGACCCGGCCGCCGCCCTGGCCGGTGCCGACCTCGTGTGCACCACGACCGCCGCCAGGGAGCCCGTCGTCGAGGCCGGCGACCTCGCCCCCGGCGCGCATGTCAACGCCGCCGGTGCCTCCTTCGCCGACCACCGCGAGCTGTCGGCCGAGGCGGTGGCGCGGGCGGCGTTCTTCGTGGACAGCCGCGAGTCGGCGCTGGCCGAGTCGGGCGATCTGAAGGCGCCGCTGGAGGCCGGGCTGGTCGGACCCGAGCACATCCTGGCCGAGCTCGGCGAGGTGCTCCTCGGCCGCCACCCGGGCCGCCGCGACGGGCGGGAGATCACCGTCTACAAGTCGCTCGGGCTCGGGGTGCAGGACATCATGTCCGGCTTCGCGATCGCCGAGGCGGCCGCCGCCCAGGGGCTCGGCCTCGCCTGGAACCAGGACTGACGCGACCCGAGAGGACACCGAACCGCCATGACGACGACCACACCGCACCCCACCGCCCCCGGCACCCCGGCCCCCACGCCCCGCGCGGTGCTCGCCGGAATCCCGGCCTACGTGCCCAAGCCGCCCGCCCCGCCCGCCGAGGGCCCCGCCCACCGGCTGTTCCTCAACGAGAACCCGTACCCGCCGCTGCCCTCCGTCCGGGAGACCATCGCCCGGGCGGCGGCCGAGGCCCACCACTACCCGACCATCCACCCCGAGCGGCTGACGCACGCCCTCGCCCGGCGGCTGGACGTGCCGCCCGCACACCTCGTCACCGGCCCCGGCTCGGTCGGCATCTACCAGCAGATCGGCCAGGCCGTGCTGGAGCCGGGGGACGAAGTCGTCTACGCCTGGCCGTCGTTCGAGGCCTATCCGATCGTGACGCGGATGGCGGGGGCCGTCCCGGTGGAGGTGCCGCTCGCCGACGGCGTGCACGACCTGGACGCCATGGCCGCCGCCGTCGGCCCCCGGACCCGGGCCGTCCTCCTCTGCGAACCCAACAACCCCACCGGCACGGCAGTCGGCGCCGCCGCGCTGGAGCGGTTCCTGGACCGCGTGCCCGGCGACGTCCTGGTCGTCCTCGACGAGGCCTACTTCGAGTTCTACCGGTCGCCGGACGCCCCCGACGGCGTCGCACTGCACCACGACCGCCCCAACCTCGTGACGCTGCGCACCTTCTCCAAGGCCTACGGGCTGGCCGGGATGCGGGTCGGGTACGCCGTCGCCCAGGCCCCGATCGCCGAGGCGCTGCGCAAGTGCGCCGTGCCGTGCGGGGTGGGCCGCGTCGCCGAGGAGGCGGCGCTGACCGCGCTGGAGGTGGAGGCGGAGCTCCTGGAGCGGGTGGAGCGGGTCGTCGCGGAGCGGGAGCGGACGCGGGCGGGGCTCCTCGGACTCGGCTGGGAGGTGCTGCCCAGCGAGACCAACTTCCTGTGGCTGCCGGCCGGTTCGGACGCGGAGCGGGTGGCGGGGGAGTGGGAGCGGCGCGGACTGCTGGTACGGGCCTTCCCGGGCGACGGGCTGCGGGTGACCGTGGGCAGCCCCGAGGCGAACGACCTGCTGCTCACGGCGGCGAAGGAGACGGTGCCGCCGGCCCGGTGAGGTTCCGGCCGGACTCCGGGGTGCCTCACGCCGGCCCGACGACCTTCTTGCGCATGTGCCCGTAGACCACCGAGGTCCGTACGTCGGCCAGTTCCGGACGCTTCGTCAGCTTGTCCAGGACCACCGCATGCAGATGATCGGTGTCGCGCACGGCGACGTGCACGAGGAAGTCGTCGTTGCCGGTGAGGACGAAGAGCGAGATCACCTCGGGCATCCGTTCCAGGAACGCCTGGAAGGCCTCGATCACCGCACGCGTCGGCGGCCGGACCCGCACGGCGATCACGGCCTGCAGCCCCCGGCCGATCGCCGCGAGGTCGGCCTCCGCGTGGAACCCCGTCAGGATGCCGCGCTCGCGCAGCGACCTGATCCGCTCCAGACAGGTGGACGGGGCGATGCCGAGGGCCTGGGCCATGTCCCGGTTGGTGCGCCGACCGTCCTCCTGGAGCATGCGCACCAGCGCCGAATCTAGTTCGTCCATGCGTGCCTCACCCTGCCGATTGCCGAAGATAATTCGGATGGTAGTCGTTCCTTGCGATGACGTTGTTAGCCTTTTCGAGTATTGGCTGATGTTCGTTCGGGCGCGCCTGCTGGACGGCGGGACGTGTGCGGCGGCAGGGGAGAAAGCGGCGTGCGGATGCGTGAGCGAGGGGCAGGCGTGTGGGCGGTGGTCGCGGTGGTGGCGGCCGCGCTGTTCTGGAGCAGTTCGTACGCGGTGACCAAACGGGTCCTGGACGACGTCGGCCCGCTGAGCATCGGCGCGCTGCGGTTCACCATGGCCGCGTTACTCCTGGGCCTGGTGATACGGCTGAACCGGCACCGCCCGGCCCGGCCGGACGCCCGGCAGCGGCGGCAGCTCTATCTGAGCGGCTTCCTCGGCATCACCGTCTACTTCATCCTGGAGAACATCGGCGTCGACATGTCGACAGCGTCCGACGCGTCGCTGATCGTCGCCACCTACCCGCTGATGACGATGCTGCTGGAACTGCTCACCCTGCGCGACCGGATGCCGTGGACACGGGTGGCGGGCGTGCTGCTCGCCACGGTCGGCGCGGTCCTCGTGGTGCGCAGCGGCGCCGAGACCGGCGGCAGTTCGCGGTGGATCGGCGACGTCCTGTTGCTGCTCGGCGGGCTGGCCTGGGCCGGCTACAACATCCTCGGCAAGCGCGCGAGCGCCGGCCAGAACGCCATGAGCGTCACGTACTACCAGACCCTGGCCGGCGCGGCGGGCTTCCTCCTCGCCTCCCTGCTGGAGGCCGGCGACTGGCGGGTCCCGGACGCGACCGCCTCGTCGCTCATCGTCTACCTGGCCGTGGCCTGCTCGGTCGGCGGCTTCCTGCTCTACAACTACGGTCTGCGCAGGATGGCGTCGAGCGTCGCGGTGAACATCCTCAACCTGGTCCCGGTCTTCGGCGTTGCCGGCGCGGTGGTCATCAACGGCGAATCGATCCACCCGGTCCAGGCGCTGGGCGGCGTCGTCATCATCGTGGGGGTGGCCCTGGGCATGCTGGAACGGGGCCACCGGACACCGGTGAGCCCGGAACCGGCCTCCACGACACCCGCCGGGACGGACACCGCCTCGACCGCCTCGACGGACCCGACCGCACCGGTACCGACGGCCGGGGCGGCGGCGGGCCGGTCACCGGCCGACCCCCGGCGACGGTGAGCCGAGCCGCCGACGACTCCGTCCTCGTCCCGATGAGGACCGATCGCACGCCTGCCCGACCGGCGCCGCCGCACGCGGAACTGCTCAGCGGCGCTGCCACGCACCGAGCAGTTCCGCGGGGCCGTAGACCGCCTGTGGGCCGTCGCAGGTGACACCGCTGCGGGAGACGACGACGAGGGGGACGGGCTCGTCCGTCAGGGCAGCCCGGTGTTTGTGCAGGGCCGCGAGGTCGTGACTGTCGAACGGTGACTTCTCCAGCCACTTGACGGACCCCACGAAGAGCAGCCGCTTGGCGACCGGTTCGCGGTCGGCTCCGACGAGGTCGATCTCGACGTCGTTGCTGCGTGTCCAGTACGCGCCCACCGCCGGGGCCGCGGGCAGTCCCTGGTCGGGCAGGAGCCGGGCGAGGCCCTCGCGGACGAGGGGTTCGACGGCCCGGCCGCGCCACGCGGTCCACTGCTCCCGGACGCGGCCCAGGGTCAGATCGCCGCGCATGCGCTCGACCTCCGCCATGTGCGGTTCGAGGAAGGCGAGCCAGAAGCGCAGATAGGAGTCGGCGACCCGGTACCGCCGTTCCTTGGAGGGGCGTGTCGACAGGGGCAGTTCGGCGGCGACCACACGTTTGCCGGTCAGCACCTCCGTCGCCCGGGTGAGCGTGGTGTGGGAGACGCCGCCGGCGGCCCGGGCGATGTTGGTGAAGGTGCGCTCCCCGGCACCGATGGCCTTGAGGACCTCCCGGCTCATCGCCTGCGGCGGGAACTCGGCCCCCAGCGAGCGCTCGGCGGAGACAAGCAGCGCGGAGATCGGATTGGCCAGGGAGGCTTCCAGGAAGTCCCACAGCGATCCGCCGTGGGGCCAGTCACGGCAGATCAACGGCAGTCCACCGGTGACCAGGGCGGCGTCGAAGGCCTCGGCCGGCTCCAGGCCAAGCATCTCGGCGAGGTCCGCGGGGTTCAGGGGCCCCAGGACCATCTCCCGGCCACGCTGGTGGAAGGGTCGGTCGTAGTCGTTGAGGGCCTCCATCATCGACAGGTCCGAACCGATCAGCAGCAGGAGCACCGGCTTGCGGCTGAGGAGCCGGTCCCAGGCGCGCTGCAGCATGCCCTCGAACGCGTCGACCCGGTCCATGAGGTACGGCACCTCGTCGATGACCACCACGCTGGGGCGGTCGTCGGGCAGGGCCTCCGCCAGCAGCCGGAAGGCGGCGTTCCATTGCTGTGGCGCCTCCTCCGCGAAGAGCGCGCGTCCGGGCAGGGTGGAGTGGGAGACGGAGTCGAGCAGCTCCGTCAGCTCGTCCTCGGCGGAGCCGCCGGCCGCCGTGAAGAACAGACTGGGCACTCCGCTCCGCCGGATGAACTCCTCGACCAGGCTGGACTTGCCCACCCGCCGCCGCCCGCGCAGCAGGATGCACTCCCCGGGCCGGGCGCTTCCGACGGCGCCCCCCACGGAGGCGAGTGTCTCGCTCAGCACGCGGAGCTGATGCCTGCGACCGATGAAACGCTGCATGACGGGACTCCGCGTACCTTGAGCCAGGATAGTAACAACAGAGATAGTATCGCGACCGATACTATCTCTGTCGGGAGGATGTGGGGGGACGACGAGGGGAGCCGACGGCGCCGGCCCGCCTCACACCTCCGTGCCCGGCCCTCGGAACGCGGTGCGGTAGACGCTGGGAGAGGTGCCCAGGGTTTGGTGGAAGTGCCGACGCAGGTTGGCGGCCGTGCCGAGGCCGACCTGTTCGGCGACCTGTTCCACCGGCAGCTCCGACTCCTCCAGCAGCTCCCGGGCGCGCTCGATCCGCTGCTGCGTCAGCCAGGTCATCGGCGTGGTGCCGACCTCGTCGTGGAAGCGCCGGGTGAAGTTGCGCACGCTCATGGCCTCGCGTGCCGCGAGCTGTCCCAGCGTGAGAGGTTCGCCCAGCCGTTCCAGGGCCCACCCGCGGGCGGCCGAGGTGGAGGGCGACGACGGCTCCGGCAGCGGGTGGCGGATGTACTGCGCCTGGCCGCCCTCCCGGTGCGGCGGGACGACGGTGCGCCGTGCGACGTCGTTGGCGACCGCCATGCCGAAGTCGCGCCGGATCATGTGCAGGCACAGATCGATGCCCGACGCACACCCCGCGGACGTCAGGACGTCGCCGCCGTCGGTGTACAGCACGTCCGGATCCACCGTCACCCGGGGGAAGAGCCTGGCGAACCGGTCAGTGTACCGCCAGTGCGTGGTGGCGACCCGCCCGTCCAGCAGACCCGCGGCGGCCAGCACGAAGGCACCCGTGCAGATCGACGCCACCCGGGTGCCGGGACGGATACGGGCGAACGCCCCGGCCAGCGGCTCCGCGAGCCGGGGGTCCCGCTGTTCGTAGTCGTCGTACGACGACATCACGATCACGGTGTCGGCCTGCGCCAACGCCTCCGGGCCGTGCGCGACGTCGACGGTGAAGTCCCCGTCCGTGCGCACCTTCCCCGGCCGCAGCGCGCACGTGACGACCTCGTACAGCGGCTCACCCTCCGGACAGGCGCCCTCCCGGGCCTGCCCGAAGAGTTGATGGACGATCCCCAGCTCGATCGGCAGCGTCATCCGGCGGGCGAGGACGGCCACATGATGACGCGTCGGACGGGTGAAAACTCTCGCGGTCCCCATGGCCATATCCTTGCGCATGCCGTCCATGTGGCCACTCGTCGGGCATCCGCCGCGGCACCACGGTGGAACCATGGCTCAGCGCACCCGGACCACTTCCCCTCCGCCCGGCACCGCCGTCCCGCCCCGCCCACGGCCCGGAACACGCCGGGCGGTGACCGTCGCCGTCGTCGCCGGGGCGGCCATCGTCACCGCCGGAGCCTTCACCACCGTCCCCGGACTGCTGATCACCCCGTTGCACCAGGAGTACGGCTGGGACCGCGGCCGCATCGCCCTGGCCGCCTCCGTCAACATGGTCCTCTTCGGCCTCACCGCGCCCTTCGCCACCGCCCTGATGGAGCGCGCGGGAATCCGTCGCGTGGCGGCGGGTGCCCTGCTGCTCATCGCCGGCGGCGCCCTGCTCACCCGCGCGATGACCTCGCCCTGGCAACTCGTCCTGTACTGGGGCGTCCTGATCGGCCTCGGCAGCGGCTGTCTGACGATGACCTTCGCCGCGCTCGTCACCGCCCGCTGGTTCGAGCGGCGGCGCGGCCTGGTCACCGGCGTGCTCAGCGCCTCCAGCCACCTCGGCCAACTGCTCTTCCTGCCACTGCTCGCCTCGGCGGTCGACCGCTACGACTGGCGTCCGCCGGTGGTGACGATGGCGCTCGCCGCCCTGACCGTGTCTGTACTGGTCGCCCTGTGCCTGCGCGACCATCCGGCGGACGCCGGCGTACTGCCGCACGGGGGACGGGAGTTCATCGCGAAGCCGGTCCCCGCCCGGGGAGCCGTGCGCCGCACGGTCACCGTCCTCCTCGACGCCTGCCGCACCGGCACCTTCTGGCTGCTGGCAGGCATCTTCGTGCTCTGCGGCGCCTCCACCAACGGCATCATGTGGAGCAACTGGGTGCCCGCCGCCCACGACCACGGCATGCACGCGACCACCGCCGCGTCCGTGCTGTCACTGATCGGCGTCTTCTCGTCCCTGGGTGCCGCCGTCTCCGGCTGGCTCACCGACCGCTTCGACCCGCGCCGTCTGCTGACCGTCTACTTCACCATTCGGGCGCTCACGCTGCTCGCGCTTCCCCTCGTCCTCCCGGCGTCCGTGCGGCCTTCCCTGATCGCCTTCGCGGTCCTCTATGGCCTCGTCGACGTGGCGACCGTGCCTCCGGTCATCGCCCTCTGCCGGCGCGCCTACGGCGACGACGGCCCTCTCGTCTTCGGCTGGACCAACTGCGCCCACCAGCTGGGAGCCGGCGCCTCGGCGTACCTCGGGGCTGCCGCCCGCGACGTGTTTCGGCGCGTACGACGTGGTGTGGGCGGCTCTGAGCGCGGGTTGCCTCACGGCCGCGCTCCTGGCGGTGGCCGTGAGGCCATCGCTCGCCCCGGCTACCGCAGCCCATCCACGAACGCCCGCCAGGCGCCGGCGCCGACGGTGACGACGGGGCCGGCGGGGTTCTTACTGTCCCGCACGGGCACGGCGCCGGTGGGGCAACCGTCGGCGACCTCGACGCATTCGCCGCCGTTGCTCCCGCTGTACGAGGACGTGCGCCAGGCGGCGCCGCCGGTGACGGTGCACTCGACGCAGTCGCCGCCGTTGCTTCCGCTGTAGCTGGACTTACGCCATTCGATCTTGCTCGGTGCTGTCCGGAGCTGCATAGCGTTCCTCCATCACGCGGGTGATCAGTCTCGCCGAGTCCTCGGGGGAGAGGGCTGAGGCTTGCAGCCGAGCGTAACCGACCGAGCGCTCCTTGATCACGCCCGGATCGGCGGTCATGTGACCCTGGTCGTAGCCGTCCATGTAGAACAGGTCGGGATTGTCGTCGAACCTCAACAGGTTGAACGTACCCATCATGCCCGTGTGTTGGCCTGTTGCGAACGGGAGGACCTGGATGTCCACCCAGGGGTCGTCCTGGAAGCGCAACAGGTGCGCGAGTTGCCGACGCATGACGTCACGCCCGCCGATTTCCAGCAGCAGGGCGGCCTCGCTCAGGACGACCCAGAGCGCGGGCGGCTGATCGCGTTCGAGCACGCGCTGGCGTTCCATCCGAGCCGCCACCATCTCGTCCACCTGCTTGTGGTTCTCCACACCGAGAACCGCCCGCGCGTACTCCTCCGTCTGCAGGAGCCCGTACACCAACTGGGCCTGATACGTGGAGATATATGTAGCCCTCGCCTCCATCTCCGCGTACGGCTGGAACCACGTGGGGAGTTGGCTCCGTAGGACCAGACCGATGAGGCGTGAGAACAGGCCGTCCGTGCCGAGGGCGGCGTCGACGCGTTCGGAGAAGTCGCGCGTGGGGACCTTCTTCGTCGTCTCGATCTGGCCGATCAACGAGCCCGTGCAGAAGATGATCTCGCCGAGCTGGCCCTGCTTGAGGCCGTGCGCCTCGCGCTGGCGGCGCAGTTCCCAGCCGTAGTAGTCGAGCGGGGAGGCGGTGGGGTCCAGGGTCTGGATGTTGGCCACGGAGGCACCTCGCGCGGGAGCGGCGGGGCGCAACGCCCCGCAGGGTTCGTTTCGTTGCGTAGTCGAGCGTATGCGGAACGTCGCACCCTTGTGGTGTGAATCACGTAACTCCTGACAGCGACTACCGCGCCGAGTTCGCCGTGGGCGAGCACTCCGCGCGGCATCTGCGGCGCATCCTGCGTCTCTACCTCACCGGCGCGGGCCTGTCCGACGTGGCCGACGCCGCCGAACTGGCTCTCACCGAGCTGGTCGCCAACGTCGTACGGCACGTGCCGGGGCGCCGCTGCCGGATGTGCTTTCTGCTGCTGCCCGGCGGGGTACGGGTGGAGGTCGCCGATCCGTACCCGCCGCTGCCCGTCGTCCCGGCGGCGCCGGACGTGCTGGCCGAGGGCGGCCGCGGGCTGCTGCTGGTGGCGGCCGTCACCGACCGGTGGGGCGTCGCGCCGCGCCCCGACGGACGCGGCAAGACGGTGTGGTTCGAGTGCCTGCTCGACAAGCCGGACGACGCAACTACGGCGAGGCAGGGGCGCTGACGCCGTCGCGGCTCTCGAAGTGCTGGTCGATCCGTCTGAGGCGCTGCCAGGCGGTGGGATCGGTGCCGTCGCCGAGGGTGTAGTGCAGGGCGGGGCGGGTGGTCGGGCCGAGGTGGGCGGGGGTGGTGTCGGGCGAGGCTTTGTGGGCGTGCCCGAGGCCGAGGTCGGCCGTCGCGTCCGGGCCGAGGGTGAGGGAGACGGGGATCGAGGGTGGTTCGTAGTGGGCCGGGGTGGTCAGGTCGGCGCGGGCCGGCCGGAGTTCGGTGATCATCGTGGCGAGGTTGTGGTGCGTCGCCAGGGCCTCGGCCAGTTCGGGCAGCCGGTCGAGGGGCGGGTCCTCGTCGGCGGTGTGGCCGAGGGCGAGGGTGATGTGTTCCTCGACGCCCGCGCGGGTGTGAGCGATGTGGAGCGTGGCGATCGCCGGGCGGTCGGGGGTGCCGACGACGACCGACCAGGTCGGCTGGGACCGGCGGGCGCGGGTGCGTGCCAGATCGGTGAGTTGCCGTGGTGACCAGGGGGCGTTGACGGGCTCGGCGGTGGCCCAGCCGGCCGGCGGCGCGCCGGTGAGGAGCTGCCAGGTCTCCTCCAACGCACCGCCGAGGACGAGGTGTTCGCGGGCCGGGTGCACGGTGCGCAGGGAGAGCAACAACTGTCGTTCGCCGCTCGGCCCGGCCGAGGGGCGGAAGGCCTCGGCGATGCGTGGGCGGTCGTCTGCGGCGGGGGCGGCGGGAGCTAACCGCCCTTCGTGCCAGTGGAGTACGGCTCCGGAGAGACCGTCGTAGTAGCCGTGCTCGGGGTCCAGTACGACCCAGCGGGCGGGGCCGCGCTCCAGCAGCGTGCGGGCGGGCAGGGTCAGGCGTGTGTTCCGGGACGTGACGAGGCACAGCTCCCGTCCGCTCCTGCCCGCGGCGCGGATCGCCTCCGTCAGCCAGGTGGTGACGGCCAGGACCGGGCGGTCGTGGAGGGCGACGAGGGCCGTGTCCGTGGACGCGTCGAGATCGGCGAGCACGCCGAGGCGGCCGGGGGCGCCCGCCGTGTCACCCTGTCCGCGGGGCACGGCGACGACGTCGGTGTGACCGGCCTCCCGTGGCCAGGTGGTGCCGCCGAGCAGGACGGCGAGCCGGCCCGCGACGGAACCGGCCAGCCGCCGGGCGGCCTCGACACCGGAGGACGCCCGCACTTCCGTCCACCAGACGGGCTCCCGGACGGGAAGACCGGCACCCAGCAGCCGCGCAGTCTCTCCCGGCACCTGGAGGTAGCGCGGAGCCTCGACGGACACCAGCAGTTGCCCGTCGTCGGCACAGAGCTGTGCGACGGCCCCGCCTGCCGCGCGATTGACCCGCAGGTCGGGCCCGCCGGCATGCAGGGCGGCCAGCAGCGCCTTGGCGTCCGGCATCTGGGGGGTGAGGGCGATGACGTCCTGGGTCATCTGCGGCCCTTCGACTGCCACGTACTTTCAGCGGCCACGAGAAGAAGGGTCTGCCGCCTCAGCATTTCCCCGACAGTTCTTCCAGGGCGTCCAGTGACGCGATCTCCCGGGCCGAGTCCTCAAGGAGATGACCGGCCTCCGGCTGCGGCGAATTTCGGGTCAGCCAGTCGAGTGCCGCCAGAGGGGGCAGTCCTTGACGGTGAGCCTCGCGAAGCCGCAGCAGCCAATGCGCGCCCGCGTCGAACGCCTCGTCACCGGCTGCCGTCCGGGGCGCGTAACCGGCGGCGGCGTCACCGACGGATGCCCAGACGAAGCCGAGCGTTCTCCCCTCCCGCTGAACGGTGAAATACCGCACCGGATGCTCCGTGGTCCATTCGTACTCGTCGTCGGAGCGGGGAACCAGGGAAGTGAGGCGGCTTGCCCGGTCCAGCCCTTCGAAGGTTCCCCAGGAGTCGACGTACGCCGGGCCCTCGCTGCGTGGATCTTCGAATCCGGTCGGGCTCGGAGCGGCGTGACGGTTCTCGTCGCCGGGTGTCGGCGGGCTGCCCAGCAACGCCGAGATGCCCTCCAGCGCGGCGGCGAGGCGGGGCGCATTCGCCGCGTACACCTCGGGCTGCTCCCGGTCGCGCGTGTCCATGGTCAGCCAGGCGTCGGAATAGGTCTCCAGCGTCACGACGAGCAGCCGACCGTCCCAGACCTCCAGGTGGATGCTGAACAGCTTCTCCGCTCGGTACTCGGATCCCGGCTCGAACCACCAACCCGGGCAGTCGATCCGGATGGTGAGAACGAAGTCCCCGTCGAGTTCATCGGCCTGGGCCGCCGCCTGCGCGAAGGCGGATCCAGGGGCCAGCGGATCTGTCGTCAGCCGCAACCCGTGCCTTTCCAGGAGAACGTCGCGTAGTTTGCTCCCGGCCCGCACCAGAAGGCCTGCCCTGCTCCCGGGCGCGGCCAGTCGCCGTTCCGTCAACTCGTTCCAGACCGCGACTGCCGTCCGGGCGGCAGCAGCGGGCCGGATGCCGGCGTCTTCCGCCGGGATTTCCCATGTCCAGTCGCCGACAGGGGTGGAGGTGATCACAGCATGTCCTTGGGGTCTGTCTTGCTGCCCGGCGGGATGACGAGGTTTCCGTCCTCAAGACGTACGACGAACGTGATGCCCATCCCTTTTCTTCCTCGAGCGCCGGAATTGATGGCCATGAGCTCATCGTAAGAACCGTTCGACATCCAATCCGCGACAGTTCCACGAGCGCCGTCCACGAGCATCACGGTATGGTCCGCTTCGGAGCTGGCCAGCTGGAGAAGGTACTTGCCGCGGGTGATTTCGCTGACGGCGTTCTGGGGATTGTTCAAGTGCTTCATTTGGTATGCGTACACTTCGCCGGACTCATCCTTGACGCGGATGTCCATGTCGGCGCCGACCGGGTATTTCTGCTCGAAGTCAATGGTGTGGGCGGGTACTCCACTTCTCACCAATTCGTCCGCAAAGATCAACTGGTCGGCTGCGGGTTGGAACATGTGTTCCTTCTTCGCCCCCATGGCTGAAACCACCTGGCCGTACTCGTCGCTCTGGTTGAAGTGTCCGGAAGTGATGATGTCAGCGATTCGTTTCCCGTCCGGTTCTGAAGCAAGACGGTTCAGCACCCTCTCCAGGACGTCGGGCTTGGGCCGCTGCCGGCCCGGAATTTCCTTGACCGCGGCGCGGATCGCCGCTTCCTCCTCACCGCCGCGAGCCAGAGGATGCCCTGCGCTGCCGGGCGAGGACGTTTCAGGACCCGCGGGGCTTTGCACGCCCGGTTCGTCTCCAGAGCCGCCGAAACTGTGCTCCGCCTCCGTACCTCCCGACGCTCCGTCGTGCGGGCGGTCGTGCGAGCCGCCGTGGTCCGCATCGCCATGCCCACCGTGCGGGGGATCGGCCGTATTGCCTCCCGCTCCCGCGCCGCCGTGCTCACCATGCGTAGGGAGGTGTCCACCCACCTGCGCGGTTGCCTCACCCGCACGCCCTCCCACGCCCACCGCTTCGCGGTCCCCCGGCACGCCTCCGCCCACCCGCTCCGCCGCCCCCGGCTCGTGCCGGACCGGGTTCGTGTTCGGGGTGCCGTCGGGGTCGAGGGCGATGAGGTTGCCGTCCTTGTCGATCCGGTAGCGGTCGCTGAGGTCGAGCGCGCCGTCGGGGAACCGGGTCTTCGGCAGGTGCAGATGTGCGCTGACGTTGGCCAGGGTGTCCGAGACCCGGGGGAGAGCCGAGACCGCCTTCACCGCCTTCAGGCTGCCGGAGATCGGGTCCAGCGCGTCCCCGATCTTCGCCATGGTGCCGGCCGCCCTGGCCAGCGAACCTCCCTTGCCGAACCGCGCGACACCGGCGGCCGGCCCGGCCCCCAGCGTGATGAGGTTGAAGAAGACCACCGCGTGGGCGCGGGCCGGGTCCTCCTCCCAGGTGTCGTAGGCGATGAACTGCTTGCCGAACTCCTTGGCGTACGCCTCGCTCTCGTGCTGCCAGTCGGAGACGTGCTCGTCCTGGCCGGCCCAGTCCATGCCGTACGCGTAGGCTCCGACGAGCGTGCGCCGCAGGCCGTCCCACGCCTGGGTACGTGCCTCGGCTCCGTGGTATCCGATGAGCGTCCCGAGGCCGTCGATGCCGCCCCAGACGCTGTCCTTGACGATGCCGTCCCACACCCAGCTCTTGGTTCCATGGCCCCACCAGCCCAGGCTCCACCGCTCGTAGGTGCGGTCCTCGGGGCTGCCCCAGGGCAGGTCCTCCACGTCCTGTAGCGCCTCGGCGTCCACGCCGTACATGCCGAGACCGTGGCTGCCGTCGTCCGGGACCCACAGGGGCCGGCACACGGCCGGGCTGATCGCGCCGATCGTGTTGGCCGCGTTGCGTTCGGCCTCCTGGAACGCCACCACCGCCGCCGACACCCCGTCCAGCAGCGCCTGGTTCCTGTCGACCTTGTCCTGGTCCTCGGTCCAGTCGTCGTCGCCGTCGACACTGTCGACGAAGTCGATGGCGTCCGACTTGAGTTGTCCCAGCCGGTCGGCGTGCGGCTTGGCCTCCGTCACGAACGTGTCCAGCGCGGCGGCGAGCGACTCGATGTCCGCCGCGAACTCGTCGGCCGTGTCCATCACCGGCCGGGTGGAGGAGAAGAGTTGCTCGGCTTCCGGAGCCTTGTAGTAGGCGGCGGTGGCCTGGAAGCGGGCGTGGACGTCCTGGCCGCCGTTGCGGATGCCGGTCGCGTGCGTACGCAGGTCCGACGCGGCCTTGGACAGCTCGGCGAAGTCGCCGGTGTACTGCGGTATTCCCCCGGGCTCGATCACGCCGGCTACTCCCCGCCCCTGTCGCCCGCCCGCTGCCCCACGGCCTGGAGTTCCTCGGGCGTGGGTGCCTTGGCCGCCTCCCGCTGGGCGTCGGCCGCCATGGCCAGATCGCCCTCGAGGTACGCGGTGGTGGCCTCCACCGTGCCGTCCATCGTCTTCTTGGTGCGGGCCGCCATGAACCTGATCCGTCCCTGCGTGTCCGAGACGAAGTTCGCCACCGCCGCTCCGACCGGCCCGGCGGGCGCGGCGCCGCAGTACGGACCGCTGATCGTGCCCGCGAACATGGCGGCGTCCTCCACGCTCTCGCCGTAGCCCTTGATGTCCTTGCTCAGGTCGTCGGCGGCGAGACCCACCAACGACAGAATGGACTGCACCCCGCTGGGTGTGATGTCCCAGCCCGTCACAGCGACCCCCGTACATGACCGTGCCGATACGTTTCCACAGTGGCTCTCCAGCGTGCCCCGTGCCACTGACAACGGATCTTCATCTCTACCAGCCGACTCGTTGCAATAGCAACGCAATTCGCGCCAATCAATCCGCGGCACGTGGTGCGGTAGGTGCCGGCGGGGGTGGCCGACGCCAGGTAGTGGTGAGGGTGGCCCGAGCACGGACTGCCTTACGGCCGTGCACCTGGCGGTGGCCGTGAAGCCACCGTGGAGAACGGGTCGGGGTCGTCGCCGAATCTCAACACGCATGACGTCGCGCCTGGTGACTGTCAGCGACTGCCGCGCCGTGTTGGCGGCTCTTCGTCAATGTGTCGGGTACTGCACGTCGCCCCTCGTGATTGCCACGGACCACGGCATCATCGCCTGTGGGCGTACGAAGTCCTTGAGCAGGACGTCGGTCAACTCGTCGCCCGACATGTTCTTCAGTCTCCTCACCAGGGCCTCGTTCCCGCCGTGGCGTTCAATGCGGGAGATCTCCAGCACGCCGCGGAGCGCCAGTCCCGGAATGATGTGCGGGCCGGCCAGAATATTACCGCTGACATGTTCCGAGTACCGCTTCAATTCATTGGCTGCCGCGGCATCCGCGTATTCCACATGGCCTGCGCCCCCCTTCATGTAGCGCAGTTCTCCACCTTCCGTGTATCCAGTCGCTCCCTCGTATGCGTCGAAGCGCCGCACCTGGTTGCTGAATTTTATGCTCTTCTCGAACTGGGTCACGACCTCGTCGGTCAGCTCCTTGTACCTATCGGCCAGCCCCGCGCCCGTGAAGCTTTCCTGCACCCTCTTGCGTAGCCTTGTGAGGTTGACGATCTGTCGGATGTCGGTCGGGCTGAGGGAGTCTGGGTCCGACCGGAAGGATGCATGGAGGCTGTGGGCGAGTTGCTGTACGAGAGCGTTGAGCTGAGGAAATTCTTCCCAAATTCTCCCAATGTCTATCCTGGCTTTCTGCAGCTTCGCTTCCGGTGACTTGTACTGTTGCATATCGGTGTCGTCCCGTCGGTAGGAGAGCAATTCTCCCTCCGGGCTGGAGCGAAGCGTCGGGTATTCCATGTCGTAGAAGTCATTGATCATTATCCAGCCGCTCTGCGAGACCCGGCCCAGCGGCAGGGCGATACGTGCCGGGCCGCTGGCGTCCCCTTCGGAGAATCTCGTTCGCCGGAACGGGGCATCCTTTTTGGCGATGAAGAAGAAGACGAATGCGTCGTTCGCGAGCTGTTCTTCGTCGTACGGTTCCGTATTGTCGTGGACAGACGAGATGTCAGGGCTTTCGTCCCACTGCTTGCGCCGTGAAGAGAGAGTGCCGTGATCCGTTCGGTTCAGGGCCAGCTCCGCTCGGTTCCGGGTCGTGTAGTGATGCAGCTCGCGCTCTGCCAGGGCGGCCTCGAGCCGCCTTCTCACCGTGTCCTCCCACCCCGCGTCGGGCTCCAACTCCTGTCGCATGGATTTCATGTTGGTGTCGGACATCGACGCGATCAGAGCGTGACCCTCCGGGCCGCCGCTCGTCATGTACTGCTGCCACTTCTCCCCGGTTCCCGTCATGAAGTGGTAGGCGTCGGACTGCTCGGGATCGTTCGCCCAGTTCTCCAGTTCCGGGACGTTCTGTCGAAGGTAGGCCTGCGCCATGGACATCTCCAGAGCCGTCCCGAAGTCGGCGACGTCGAACGGGTTGGACGTCGGGGCGTCGACGTCGGGGCTCTGGGGCTCGGAGTCGGAAAGGCGTTGCACCGATACGTCACCGTGGCCGCCCGGACGGCCCACCCGGCTGTGGTGATCGCCCCCGCCGGTCTCGGTCCCCTGCCGGTGGCCTGCTTGGCGGAGCATCTGGACGACCGCCCCGTTTCCGGCGGTTGCCTGCAATCCGGCCATGCCCTGGCTCTGGTCCCTCGACGGTCTCGGGCCGGGGTGCCCGACCGTGCTCTTCCGGCTCGTGGGGGGCTGGTTCTTCTGGAACTCTTCCCGGTGCCTGCCCATCGTGTCCTCCCTGGCCGAAGCGCTTTCCCTGTCCATTCAAGGCGGTGATGCACCATGGGCAAGAGCCTTCAGGGCAAGCGCGCGGGCCGTTCGGGCGGAGGAGTCGGTGAGCGGAGAAAGCCGGTCTCATCGGTGCCGGAGGTGTGCGACAGTGGGCCGCAGAGCCCCGATCGGCTCCTGGACGAGACGCGCCGTACCCAGTCAGGACAAGACGACGCCGAGGAGTGTGGTCGTCGTGGCGTGGGTCGTGCTCGTGGTGTCCGGGGTGCTGGAGGCCGTGTGGGCCACCGCACTGGACAAGTCCGACGGGCTGAGCCGGCTGGTGCCGAGCGTCTTCTTCTTCGCGGGGCTCGGGCTGAGCATGACCGGGCTCGCGTACGCGCTGCGGACCGTGCCCGTGGGGACCGGGTACGCGGTCTGGGTCGGGATCGGGGCGGTGCTCACCGCGACGTACGCCATGGTCTTCGGCGGTGAGTCCGCCACCCCGCTCAAGCTGCTGCTCCTCGCCGGCATCGTGGGCTGCGTGGCCGGGTTGAAGATCGTGCACTGACCGGCCGACGGCGGGCCGGGGCGTCAGCCCCGCAGTTCCTCCAGCACCGCCTCCGTGAACGGCGGCCACGCCTCGCTCGCCCACGGGCCGAACGCGCGGTCCGTCAGGGCCACGCACGCCGCGCCCGCCACCGGGTCGATCCACAGGAACGTTCCCGACTGGCCGAAGTGGCCGAACGTACGGGGCGAGGAGGACGCCCCCGTCCAGTGCGGGGACTTGCCGTCGCGGATCTCGAAGCCCAGGCCCCAGTCGTTGGGGTTCTGATGGCCGTACCCCGGCAGCACCCCCTTCGTGCCGGGGTACTGCACCGTCATCGCCTCCGCCACCGTGCGCGGGTCCAGGAGCCGGGGCGATTGCACCTCCGCCACGAAGCGGACCAGGTCGGCGACAGTCGAGACGCCGTCCTTCGCGGGGGAGCCGGCCAGCGTCGTCGACGTCATGCCCAGCGGTTCAAGGACCGCCTGGCGCGCGTACTCCGCGAACGGCATGTCCGCCGCCTTCGCCACGTGGTCGCCCAGCGCCTCGAAGCCCGCGTTGGAGTACAGCCGGCGCTCCCCGGGGGCCGACGTGACGCGCGACTCGTCGAAGGCCAGACCCGAGGTGTGGGCGAGGAGGTGGCGGACGGTCGCGCCGGGCGGGCCCGCCGGTTCGTCCAGCTCGACCGCGCCCTCCTCGTACGCGACGAGCACCGCGTACGCCGCGAGCGGCTTGGTCACCGAAGCCAGCGGGAAGCGATGGCCGGCCGGGCCGTGCGTACCGAGCACGGTGCCGTCCGCGCGGACGACGGCCGCCGCCGCGGTCGGCACCGGCCAGTTGTCGATCAGCGTCAGGCTGCGCAGAGAGCTGTGCGGGGAGCTGTGCGAAGACATGCCTACGAGACTATGCGGGACGTCTCCGCGCGCGTACCGAGGGGCCGACCGCCGTCTCGAGAAGCCGAGTGCTCACAGCTGCAGGCGCATGCTCGGGTCCGGCTTGCGGACGAAACCGAGGGAGGCGTACAGCGGCTCGGCCGCCGCCGACGCGTTCAGGTCCACCTGCACGGCGCCCCGCTCCCGGAACCAGTCGAGGAGCGCCTCCATGCACGCCCGCGCGTATCCGCGCCGGCGCGCGCCGGGGTCGGTGGCCACGCTGAAGACGTGCCCGACCCGGCCGTGCGGATTGCCCGCCCGGCCTATCCGGTACTCCAGCGTTCCGACGACGAGGGCGGCCAGCATTCCCGGCCGCCGCGGATCCGGGTGGTCGACGACGAACGCGGCGAGGCCGCCGTCGGGGTCGGCCAGACGGGCGCGCAGGGTCGGCAGGGACTCGGTGTGCCAGTCCGTGGCGGGCTGCTCACCACCGGCGGGGAACACGGAGTCGAGCATGACCTGGCGCAGACGCAGCACTTCCTCCGCGTCCTCGGGTGCGGCACGGCGTACGAGGCTCATGCGGCGCACGGTAGCCGGGCGGGCGGGGGCGCGTCTCCGGGTTTTCGGGCGCCGTGCCGGCCGTCGCACCCGTCGTCCGTCTCGTCCGCGGCGACTTGCCTGGAGTGCACTCCAACGTTCTAGCGTGGAGGTCATGACGGTGATGGAGACCACCCCTGCCACCAGCCCCGAGGCCGACGGCTGCGCCGCGCCGCCGCGCTCGCACCGGCGGCCCGACGGGCAGGACCAGTACACGATCAGCGAGGTCGTCGCCGTCACGGGGCTGTCGGCGCACACCCTGCGCTGGTACGAGCGGATCGGGCTGATGCCGCACGTGGACCGGTCGCACACCGGGCAGCGCCGGTACAGCAACCGTGACCTGGACTGGCTCGCCTTCGTCGGCAAGCTCCGGCTCACGGGGATGCCGGTGGCCGACATGGTGCGGTACGCCGAGCTCGTGCGCGAGGGCGACCACACGTTCGGGGAGCGGCACGGGTTGCTGGAGTCGACGCGGAGGGATGTGCTGAGGCGGATCGAGGAACTCCGGGACACGTTGGCTGTCCTGGACCACAAGCTGGCGTTCTACGCCGAGCGAGCCGGTGACGGGGGCGCATGAGAGCGCGCCCCCCTACAGCTCCGCCAGCAACTCCGTCTTCTTCGCCGTGAATTCCTCGTCCGTCACGAGGCCCGCCTCGTGGAGTTCGCCGAGGTGGCGGATGCGGTCGGCGATGTCGGCCGGGTCGCGGCGGGGAGCGGTGGTGAGGGCCGGCGCCGGGCCGGTGGCGCGGACCGCGGCCAGGACCGCCGCCGCGAACGGCAGCGACTCGTGCACCGGGCCGTACCCCAGGCCGAAGACGACGGCCGCCGGGTCCTGGTCCGGCTGGGCCGCGGCCGCCGCCTGCCCGGCCTCCCCGCGCGGCAGCAGCCGCAGATGCCCCTCCAGCACCTCCGGCGAGCGCCACTCCACCCCGCTCAGCGAGCCCACCGGGTAACGCTGGTCGCCCGCCTTCCACTTCGCGGAGGACGCGCCCGTCCAGGACCAGCGGAACGACACCGTCGTCCCGTCGAACGACGCCTTCCCGTCGTACGCCTTGAACTGCCGGGGCCCCTCCGGCGGCGCCACGAGGTACGCCTCGGCGGGTGCCGCGCGCTGCTCGGGGTCGTCCGGGAGCAGGGCCCGTATCTCGTCCGCGTAGTACTCGGCGAGCGTCTCGCGGTCGGCGGGGAGCACCAGGCGGTAGGGGTCGCACCCCTCCTTGAGCTGGCCCGCGGCCGCGTCCATCAGTGGATCGGCCCCGGGCCTGGGCACCACGCGCAGCACCACCGTGCCGCGCCGGCCCGGTGCCAGCGTCACCCCCGCGATCGCTTCCAGGGGAACCTCGCGCGCGCCGAGCGCCTGGAACAGCTTCGGCGTACGGATCCCCCGTTCGAAGCGGATGCGCACGGAGTCGGACTCGAATTCCCACGTGGCGTGAGCTCCGGCCAGTACGTCACCCATGCGGCTCATCGTATGCGGCATGTGTCCCTCCGTCGCCACCCCGGGCGGACCGCAATTCCTGCGTCTCTACGCGCGTCCGGCCGTCGTCGTGCCGGACAGACCCGCCCGGCACCCGTCGTTGTCCTGGGCGCACGCCACCGTGTCGTACGCCCCCACGCCGATGCCGGCGAAGTTCCGCAGGCTGTCGGTGCCCGGGACGAAGTACCCGGTGTGTCCCTTGGCGTCCCGTGCCGAGAGCACCCGGGCGCCGAAGCCCCGGGAGACCGGGTCGGCGCCGTGGCCGAGGCCGCCGACCTCCAGGTACGGCACGTCCTGGATCCAGTCGTCGGCGTCCCGCATCGCCCAGACGCGGGCCGAGGTGCCGAGCCCGGCGGCGGTCCCGGTGCGCATGCCGGGGCTGCCGGCCACCGCGATGTCCGAGACCCGCGCGGGCAGCCGGTGGGCGGCGACCCCGCACACCACCGAGCCGTAGCTGTGGCAGTACAGGGCGACGGGGGCGCGGCCGGGCAGCGCGCGCAGCAGGGCGTTGAGCCGGACCGCGCCGTCCGCGGCGCGCATCGCGGTGGCCGCCTCGACGCCGAGTCCGGCGGGCGCGGTGTAGTCGGCCCAGGCGATCACCGCCGTGCGCGTCCCGCTGTCCGCCGCGCGCTCCGCCCGGTACAGCGACTTCGCCATGCCGACGGGGGCGGTGTATCTACGGTCGCTGCGCTGGAAGGTGAGCAGATCCGTGTCGACGCCGGGGACGACGAGGGAGATCCGGTCGGCGCGGTCGAGGTCGCCGAAGACCTCCGCGATCCGGCCCGAGCCCGCGGGGTCGAACGCGAGGATCTGCCGGCCGGGCCGCAGCAGCGACTCGAACCGGTGCATGAGGCGGCGCGCCTCCTGGTGGCCGACGGCCGACAGCCGGACGTCGTGCGTCCGTCTCCGTTCGAGGTCACGCTGACGGGCGAGCGCGATCCGGTTGGCCTCGTACCGCAGCCCGGCCGGCGCCCCGTTCATGTTGCCCACCGCGAGCGGATAGCGGTGGACGAGCCGGGAGCGCTGGAGGGTGTCGAGGGAGGCGAAGAACCGGGCGAGCCGCGCGGGCGCCGCGTCGGGGTCCGGCAGCCGGTGCCCGGCCAGGCGGCCGTGCTCCCAGGCGGAGCGCGAGGACTGCAGTGCCGTGGTGCCGCGGTGGCCGCGGACCGCGGTCCAGCCGGTGGTCGCCAGCATCACGAACACCACGGCCAGCGCGAGGCTCGCGCGCCAGACGTTGAGTTGGGGGGAGGTGTCGAAGGAAGTCACTGGGAGGACACACTAGGAGAACGGGACGGTCTCACGTCGGCCTAGTGACGCGTCTCACGTTTCCTGTGCGAAAACTGTGGCATACACGCGTTCGGTGACCGGCCGTCAGTCCCCGTGGCAGGGCCGGAGGCGGATGCCTTCGCCCCCGTCACCAACTGCGGGCGAGCGCCGGACCGATCGCGTCGAGGTGGCGCACGGTCAGCTCCCGCATCGCCGCCACGCTGATGTCTCCGCCGCTGGACCACATCCGTTCGGTGACCCTCATCACACCGCCGAAGAGCGCGACCGCGACCCGGGGACGGGGGTCGGTGTCCGGATCGATGTCCTCGCGGGCGGCGATGATCCGCGCGATCTGCTCCTCCCACTCCGCCGACCGCCGCAGATGGATCGCGAGCAGCGCCGGTGTCTCCCCGATCAGCTGGTACGTGCGCAGATGCAGTCCGACGGGGACGAGCTCCTCGATCGCCTCCCCGATGCGGTCCCAGCCGGTCAGCACCGCCTGCCGCAGCGCCTCCAGCGGCGGCTCCCCGGCCGGGCGCCGGCGGATCTCCGCGACGAAGTGCGACTCGACGACGTCCTGCACGAAGAAGACGACGTCCTCCTTGCCCGCGAAATAGCGGAAGAAGGTGCGCTGGGAGACGTCGACGGCCTCGGCGATCTCGTCGACGGTCGTGTGCTCGTAGCCCTGGGTGGTGAACAGTTCCAGTCCCCGGCGCAGCAGCGTGTCGCGGGTGCGCTGCTTCTTCCGTTCGCGCAGCCCGGGCCGGGATGCCGTGTCCATGGCGGTCGTGGTTCCTTTCTTCGTCCCAGGTCAGGGTAGTCGCGCCCGGGCCGACACCTTTCGGCCACCGGATTGTCAGTTACCGGCATCTGAATCGGTTTGTCGTTTGTCAGTGGCTGTCATTAGCCTCGACGGCATGACTAGTCAGTCCACCGTCGACGCGAAGGGGCCCGGCGACAACGGCCCGGACTCGCCGTCCGACTCCGCTCCCGCCACCACCGGCCTGCGCGGCCGCCCGTGGCTCACCCTGATATCCGTCGCGATCGGCGTGATGATGGTCGCCCTCGACGGCACCATCGTGGCCATCGCCAACCCCGCGATCGCCAAGGACCTCGACGCCAGCCTGGCCGACGTCCAGTGGATCACCAACGCCTACTTCCTCGCCCTCGCGGTCTCGCTGATCACCGCGGGCAAGCTCGGCGACCGGTTCGGACACCGGCAGACGTTCCTGATCGGCGTGGTCGGCTTCGCCGCCGCCTCCGGCGCGATCGGACTGTCCAGCAGCATCGCCTTCGTCATCGTCTTCCGGGTCTTCCAGGGCCTGTTCGGCGCGCTGCTGATGCCGGCCGCGCTCGGTCTGCTGCGCGCCACCTTCCCGGCCGAGAAGCTGAACATGGCCATCGGCATCTGGGGCATGGTCATCGGCGCCTCCACCGCGGGCGGCCCGATCCTCGGCGGTGTGCTGGTCGAGCACGTCAGCTGGCAGTCGGTCTTCTTCATCAACGTGCCGGTCGGCGCCGTCGCGCTCGTCCTCGGCCTGCTGATCCTCGTCGACCACCGCGCGAAGAACGCCCCGCGCTCCTTCGACGTCCTCGGCATCGTCCTGCTGTCCGCCGCGATGTTCTGCCTGGTCTGGGCGCTCATCAAGGCCCCCACCTGGGGCTGGGGCGACGGCCTGACGTGGACGTTCATCGCCGCCTCGCTGCTCGGCTTCGCCCTGTTCGCCTTCTGGGAGACCAAGGTCCAGGAGCCGCTGATCCCGCTGGCGATGTTCCGCTCGGTGCCGCTGTCGGCGGGCGTGGTGCTGATGGTGCTCATGGCCATCGCGTTCCTCGGCGGCCTGTTCTTCGTCACCTTCTATCTGCAGAACGTGCACGGCATGAGCCCGGTCGACGCCGGTACGCATCTGCTGCCGCTCACCGGAATGATGATCGTCGGCTCGCCGCTGGCCGGCGCGATGATCACCAAGGTCGGTCCGCGCATCCCGCTGGCCGGCGGCATGGCGTGCACCGCGATCGCGATGTTCGGCATGTCGCGGCTCGACGCGAACAGCGGCAGCGCCGTCATGTCGCTGTGGTTCGCCCTGCTCGGCCTGGGGCTCGCGCCGGTCATGGTCGGCGCCACCGAGGTCATCGTGGGCAACGCCCCGCTGGAGCTGTCCGGGGTGGCCGGCGGGCTCCAGCAGGCCGCGATGCAGATCGGCGGCAGCCTCGGCACCGCCGTGCTGGGCGCCGTGATGGCCTCCAAGGTCGACAACACGTTCGCGGACAACTGGGCCGACGCGAAGCTGCCGCCGCTCACGCCCGAGCAGCTCGACCAGGCGTCGGGAGCCGTGCAGCAGGGCATCGCGCCCGTGCAGCCGGGCACCCCGGCGGGGATCGCCGCGAAGATCACCGACGTCGCGCACGACACGTTCATCTCCGGGATGAGCCTGGCCTGCCTGGTCGCCGCAGGGGTCGCGGCGGTGGCGGTGCTGGTGGCGTTCCTCACGAAGCGGGGGGACAACGCGGAGGCGGGGGCGGGGGGCGCGCACATCTGACGGTGGGGTGGTGGTGCGGTGCGGTGGGCGGCCGTGGGGGTACGGCCGGGCGCCGCGCCGCGCCGCCGCGGTTCGCCTATCCGGGTGAGGGAGGTGTCGTTCCCTGGCCGGTGGGGCGGGACGCGCGTCACAGTGGGTCAAGTCCTCCGTACGGCCTATGCGTGGCCGGTGGATCGGGGGGCGCTGCGGTCCGCGGCCGCGCTGTCGGAGGGGGACGGCGCGGCCGGGGCCGGAAACCCGTGGCGTGGCGGAGGATTGTCCACCGAATCGGGGGTACCCGCATGTCAGGCCCGAACTGACGGACTAGTTCTGGGAGTTGATATGGCGGGCTTCGGACACAGTTCGCGTACGCACCCTCGCTCACGGGGCCGGATGGGGTCCCGGAGCGGGCCGGATCGCGCGACGCTCGGCATCGTCGGACTGATCTGTGCGATCGCCGGATTCTTCGTGCTGGGGATCGTCCTCGGCCCGGTGGCCATGATCTGCGGCTGGCTCGCCATGGGGCGCAGCTGGGCGGGGTCCCGGCCGGTGCCGGCACTTGTCGCCCTCGTGCTGGGCGCGATTGACACGCTGCTCGCGATCATCTGGATCGCGGGAGCGGCGGGGCCGGGGGGCGGGCTGTTCTGACCCCCGGGCGAGAGAAAAGAGGGCCCCTGGCGACGGCGCGCCGGGGGCCCTGCCCGTGCCTCTGCGCTCTTCGGGCGGGGCCTTTCCGGGCGGTGGCCGGGCCCGTGCCTCCGAACGGGGCGCCCGGGGCCGGGCCCGCCCGCGCCTTTGCGGCTCACCCCACCGGCCTGGCGCCCTCACCGCCGCGTCGCTGCGCCGGCGTCACGGCGTCGGCGAGCCTCTCGTGTGCGTCCGGACGCAGGCACTCGATCAGGTAGTCACCGGTGTCGGGAGCGCGGGTCACCCCGTGCGTCTCGCTGCCGAAACCGGGGAAACGGCGGTCGAAGGCCTCCAGGGCGCCGAGGTACCGCAGGAGGGGGCCGTCCTCCTCCCCGACGCTCTCGCCCGGCATGAGGACCGGGATGCCGGGCGGCGTGACCGTGACCATCGCCGCGGCGACCCGCCCCGCCGCGTCCGCCAGACGGATGCGTTCCGTGCCGCCGCGGATCAGGTGCTGGTAGCACGACTGGGGCGGGGCGACCGGCTCCGGAAGGCGCTGGAAGGCCGTGTCGAGCAGGTCGACCAGCCGGGCCTCGCGCAGGTGTTCGTGCATGTCCTGGCACAGGTCGCGCAGGCTGCGCCCGGAGTAGCGCCGCGGGTGCTCCGCGACCAGCGCGGGCAGTACCCGGTCCAACGGGGCGTCGCCGTCGTAGAGTTCCTTGAAGTCCATCAGGGCGTCCAGCAGCGTGCCCCACTTGCCCTTGGTGATGCCCATGGAGAACAGCACCAGCGTGGTGTAGGTGTCGGTCTTCTCCACGACGATGCCGCGCGTGGTCAGGTAGGCGGTGAGCACCCGGGCCGGGATGCCCCGGTCGGACATCGCACCCGTCGCGTCGAGCCCCGGGCAGGTCAGGGTGACTTTGATCGGGTCGAGCATGCAGTAGCCGTCGGTCAGGCCGGGGAAGCCGTGCCAGTCCGCGTCGGGCGCGAGGTGCCAGCAGGAGGGTTCACCGCACAGCAGGTCCGCCGGAGCCTCGTCGAACGGCAGCCGCGCCCCGCTCCCGGGATCGGTCACCTCGGCCGGCTGCCACACCCCGAAGAACCAGGGCGGCCGGTCCCCGGCGGCCTCGATCCGCCGCCCGATGCGCACCATCTCCTGACGGAACCGGACCGCCTCCGACACCGCCTCGTCGACCAGCCACCGCCCCTGCGGACCGTCCATCATCGCCGTGGCCACGTCCAGTGAGGCGATCATCGGATACAGCGGCGACGTCGTGCCGTGCATCATCAGCGCCTCGTTGAACCGTTCGTGCTCCACCGGCGCCCGGGGCGCGGGCCGGACGTGCACCATGGCGCCCTGCGACAGCGCCGCCAGCAGTTTGTGGGTGGACTGGGTCGCGAAGACCGTCGGCCGGTCGGGGCCGGGGAACACCTCCTCGTCCACCGACATGCCGTAGCGCCCGGCGTAGAGCGGGTGGAAGCGGGCGTAGGCGAACCACGCCTCGTCGAAGTGCAGTCGGGGCGTGCTGGCCGCGAAGGCCCGGGCCGCGGTCGCCGCGTCGTAACACAGCCCGTCGTACGTCGAGTTGGTGAACACCGCGTACTGGGCGCGCGAGGACACCGCGTCCTCGGTGAGGGGGTTGTCCGCGATCCGCGTCGCCACCGAGTCCGCCGCGATCTCGGCCGGCGGCAGCGGACCGGCCAGGCCGTAGCCGTTGCGGGTGGGGACCAGGTACACCGGCCGGGCGCCGGAGACGACCAGGCCGTGCAGGACGGACTTGTGGCAGTTGCGGTCCACCAGGGCGATCTCGTCGCGGGTGACGCTGAAGTGGCCGACCAGACGGTTGCAGGTGGAGTCGCCGTGCAGGACGAAATAGCTGTGCTCGGAGCCGAAGACCCGGGCGGCGTTGCGCTCCGCCTCGCCGATCGGCCCGGTGTGCTCGAACAGCGAGCCGAGTTCCTCCACCGAGATCGACAGGTCGCTGCGCAGCAGCCGTTCCCCGAAGTAGTCGTGGAACGCCCTGCCCACGGGCGACTTGAGGAAGGCGACACCGCCGGAGTGCGCCGGGGTGTGCCACGAGTACTCGTGCGCGTCGTCGAAGCGCCGCAGCGCCTTGAAGAACGGCGGCAGCAAGGCGTCCTGGTAGGCGCGCGCGGCGGTGGTGACGCGTCCCGCGATGAAGGCCGGCGTGTCCTCCAGCGGCCACACGTAGCCCACCACCGACTGCGACACCCACAGCGGCAGCTCGCGCAGTCCCTCGTCCGCCATGACCAGGAACACCGGCAGGTCCCGGAAACGGCGCCCGATCCCGCGCAGCACGGATGCGCCGCCCGGGCCGTCCTCGGCTGCGGGCGGGAGGTCCCAGGCGACCATCGCGGCGGCCACGCCGGCCTCCGTCCTCAGTACCGCCTCGGCGTCGGAGACGCTCATCACCCAGCGGACCCCCAGGCCGCGGGCCCGGATGTCCTCGGCGATGCGCGTCAGCTGCCCGGCGGCGGCGCCCCCGTCGTCCGGATGCTCCGCCACCGCCACCAGAACCGTGCCGTCCGCCATGCCGTCCCCCTCTTCACCGGTGGCCCGCGCCGTCCCCACCAGTGTTCGCGGACGCCGCCCGGCGATGCGGCCCGCAGCCGACGAAACCACCCCTTCGGGGCGCGGTGCGGGCCGGCGTTGACACCGCCGCGGGCGAAGGGCGTTCGGCGGGAACCCCCTTCGCCCGCGGCGGCGGCCTACGCGTCGCCCCCCGCGACGCCGGGGTCGGCGGCGGAGGCATCGAGGAGCTGGTAGCGGTCGATCGCCTGCTTCAGCGCCGAGCGGTCCACGCGCCCCTGCTTCGACAGTTCCGTCAGGACCGCGAGGACGACGGACTGCGCGTCGATGTGGAAGAAGCGGCGCGCCGCCCCCCGCGTGTCCGCGAAGCCGAACCCGTCCGCGCCCAGGGACGCGTACGCCCCCGGCACCCAGCGCGCGATCTGGTCCGGCACCGACCGCATCCAGTCGGAGACGGCCACGAACGGGCCCTGAGCCCCGCTCAGCTTCCGCGTCACCCACGGCACCCGCTGCTCCTCCTCCGGATGCAGCAGGTTGTGCTCCTCGGCCGCCACCGCCTCGCGCCGCAGCTCGTTCCAGGACGTCGCCGACCACACGTCGGCCCGTACGTTCCACTCCTCGGCCAGGATCCGCTGGGCCTCCAGTGCCCACGGCACCGCGACACCCGACGCCATGATCTGCGCCGGGATCTCGCCCGCCGAGCCCGCCGCGATCCGGTGCACGCCCTTGAGGATGCCCTCGACGTCGACGTCCGCCGGCTCGGCCGGGTGCTGGATCGGCTCGTTGTAGACGGTGAGGTAGTAGAAGACGTCCTCGCCGTGCGGGTGCTCCTCGCTCGCCCCGTACATCCGGCGCAGCCCGTCCTGCACGATGTGCGCGATCTCGTACCCGTACGCCGGGTCGTAGGCGACGCACCCCGGGTTGGTCGAGGCGAGCAGCTGCGAGTGGCCGTCCGCGTGCTGGAGCCCCTCGCCGGTCAGGGTCGTACGGCCGGCGGTCGCGCCCAGGACGAAACCGCGCGCGAGCTGGTCGGCCATCTGCCAGAACTGGTCACCGGTGCGCTGGAAACCGAACATCGAGTAGAAGACGTAGACCGGGATCAGCGGCTCGCCGTGCGTGGCGTAGGCCGAGCCCGCCGCGATCGCCGACGCCGTGCAGCCGGCCTCCGAGATGCCGTCGTGCAGCATCTGCCCGGTGGGCGACTCCTTGTACGCGAGGAGCAGCTCACGGTCGACCGACTCGTACTGCTGGCCGAGCGGGTTGTAGATCTTCGCGCTCGGGAAGAACGAGTCCATGCCGAACGTGCGGTACTCGTCCGGCGCGATCAGCACGAACCGCCTGCCGAGCTCCTTGTCCCGCATGAGGTCCTTCAGGAGCCGCACAAAGGCCATGGTCGTCGCGATGGACTGCTGGCCCGAGCCCTTCTTCACGGTCGCGTACGTCTTGTCGTCGGGCAGCGGCAGCGGCTTGGCGCGGACGACCCGGGTCGGCACGTACCCGCCGCACTGCTTGCGGCGGTCGTGCATGTACTGGATCTCCTCCGTGTCCCGGCCCGGGTGGTAGTACGGCGGCGGGCCGGACTCCAGCTCCTTGTCGGAGATCGGCAGATGCAGCCGGTCGCGGAAGCGCTTGAGGTCGTCGACCGTCAGCTTCTTCATCTGGTGCGTGGCGTTGCGACCCTCGAAGTTCGGACCCAGCGTCCAGCCCTTGATCGTCTTGGCCAGGATCACCGTCGGCTGGCCCTTGTGCTCCTTGGCCGCCTTGAACGCCGCGTAGATCTTGCGGTGGTCGTGACCGCCGCGCCCCAGGTGCAGGATCTGGTCGTCGGTCATGTTCTCGACCATCGCCCGCAGCCGGTGGTCGTCGCCGAAGAAGTGCTCGCGGATGTACGCGCCGGACTCCGTGGCGTACGTCTGGAACTGGCCGTCCGGTGTCGTGTTCATCCGGTTGACCAGCACGCCGTCGCGGTCCTGGGCGAGCAGCGGGTCCCAGGTGCGGTCCCAGACCAGCTTGATGACGTTCCAGCCGGCGCCCCGGAAGACCGACTCCAGCTCCTGGATGATCTTTCCGTTGCCGCGCACCGGACCGTCGAGCCGCTGGAGGTTGCAGTTGACGACGAAGGTCAGGTTGTCCAGGTTCTCCCGGGCGGCGATGGAGAGCTGGCCGAGCGACTCCGGCTCGTCCATCTCGCCGTCCCCGAGGAAGGCCCACACGTGCGAGTCGGAGGTGTCCGCGATGCCGCGCGCCTCCATGTAGCGGTTCATCCGCGCCTGGAAGATCGCGCCGAGCGGTCCGAGGCCCATGGAGACGGTCGGGAACTCCCAGAAGTCCGGCATGGAACGCGGGTGCGGGTACGAGGAGAGACCGTTGGGGTACTTCGACTTCTCCTGCCGGAACCCGTCGAGCTGCGCCTCGCTGAGCCGGTCGAGAAGGTAGGCGCGGGCGTAGATGCCGGGGGAGGCGTGCCCCTGGAAGAAGACCTGGTCGCCGCCGCGCCCGTCGTCCTTGCCCCGGAAGAAGTGGTTGAAGCCCACGTCGTAGAGCGACGCGGAGGAGGCGAAGGTGGCGATGTGGCCGCCGACCCCGATGCCGGGGCGCTGCGCCCGGGAGACCATGACCGCCGCGTTCCACCGGGTGGCGTTGAGGATCTTGCGCTCGATCTCCTCGTTGCCGGGGAAGAACGGCTCGCTCTTGGTGGGGATCGTGTTGACGTAGTCCGTACTGCGCATCTCGGGCACGGCCACGCGCTTCTCGCGGGCGCGCTCGATCAGCCGGAGCATCAGATAGCGCGCGCGCTCACGGCCGCGCTCGTCGACCGCGGCGTCCAGCGAGTCGAGCCACTCCTGGGTCTCTTCGGGGTCGAAGTCGGGAACCTGACTGGGAAGGCCGCCAATGATGATCGGATTGCGATCGGATGCGGAAGCCACGCTGTTCCTTCGCTCTCTGGGGGCTGTTGGGGCTGCACAACTGCGCCTTTGGCACCGTTCCCCATCGTGTACCTCGGATACGGAAACTTCATCTTTACCGATCGGTAACCGGGATGCGGGGACAGCCCTGTTGGGGCCGGTCCGGGGCGAGCCCACCCCAATCGCAACGATACGCCCGGGGGGTGACGCCTTACGCAAAACCGTTCGAGTCCCGTAGGCTCGAAGGAATCCGAAACGGGTGAACGGGGCATAACGGTGTGGCGTGCGTCACCCGGGGTCGCGATTCCTTGGCCGGAGTCGCGGCGGCACCGCCAGGATCGTCACCGTTTCGGCGGTCCGGACGGCCGGGTACTTGCGCGATCCGTCCCGCCCGTGTGGACTACCGCCAATGCTTCGCGCACGCGCGAGGCCCAAGGACATTCGCAACATGATCAGGAGGCAACCCGTGAGCGCGACCGCGGACCACGCGGAGGAGCGGACGAACCCTGCCGCAAGGCTGGGGTTCCAGCCCGAGCAGGTGGTCCAGGAACTGGGCTTCGACGACGACGTCGACCAGGAGCTCCGCGAGGCCATCGAGGAAGCCATCGGCAGTGACCTCGTCGACGAGGACTACGACGACGTCGCCGATGCCGTGGTGCTGTGGTTCCGAGACGACGACGGCGACCTGACGGATGCGCTGGTGGATGCCACCACGTACATCGAAGAGGGCGGCTCGATCCTCCTGCTGACGCCGAAGACGGGGCGCGACGGGTACGTCGAGCCCAGCGACATCTCCGAGGCGGCGACGACGGCGGGGCTGTCGGCGTCCAAGAGCGTGAGCGTGGGCAAGGACTGGAGCGGCAGCCGGCTCGTCACGCCGAAGGCGGCGAAGAGGAAGTAAACGGCACTTACCCAACCCCCGGATGCGATGGCTTCCCGGGGGTTGGGCGCGTTCCGGGCAGGGGTGCGGGGGTACGTCGGCGGCGGGCCCGCGGCCGACAAAGCATCCCAGGGGGTCCGGGGCGGAGCCCCGGGACGGGACGGGTAAGGGCGGCGGGGACGAGGAAACCCACCCCCCGGCCCCGCCGGAAGATCGCTGCGTAGGGTGGGGAGTGCCCCACATGGTCCTACGGAGGGACGCAGCGAACATCATGGTCATCCAGGTCGGCGACAAGGCCCCCGACTTCGCGCTCAAGGACAATCACGGCAGCCCCGTCCGCCTCTCCGACTTCCGCGGGGAGAAGAACGTCGTGCTGCTCTTCTTCCCCTTCGCCTTCACCGGCGTCTGCACCGGCGAACTCTGCGCCCTGCGCGACAACCTCCCGAAGTTCGTGAACGACGACACCCAGCTGCTCGCCGTCTCCAACGACTCCATGCACACCCTGCGCGTCTTCGCGGAGCAGGAGGGCCTCGAGTACCCCCTGCTCTCCGACTTCTGGCCGCACGGCGAGACCTCGCGCGCGTACGGCGTCTTCGCGGAGGACAAGGGCTGCGCCGTCCGGGGGACCTTCATCATCGACAAGGAGGGCGTCGTGCGCTGGAGCGTCGTCAACGCCCTGCCCGACGCCCGCGACCTCGACGAGTACGTGAAGGCGCTCGACACCCTGTGACCGATCGGGTGCAGCCGCTGCGGGCGGCGGGAACCCGTCACTAGGATCGAAGCGTTGATCCGGTACATCCGACACATCCGATGCACGACGGGGCTCCCCGCCCCTGAAGACAATGGGAGGACCCGTGGGAGTCAGCCTCAGCAAGGGCGGCAACGTTTCGCTGACCAAGGAGGCCCCCGGCCTGACCGCGGTCATCGTCGGCCTGGGGTGGGACGTGCGTACCACCACCGGCACCGACTTCGACCTCGACGCCAGCGCCCTGCTGCTGAACACGGAGGGCAAGGTCGCCAGCGACCAGCACTTCATCTTCTTCAACAACCTCAAGAGCCCGGACGGCTCGGTCGAGCACACGGGTGACAACATCACCGGTGAGGGCGAGGGCGACGACGAGCAGATCAAGATCAACCTCGCCGGGGTCCCGGCCGACGTGGACAAGATCGTCTTCCCGGTCTCCATCTACGACGCCGAGAACCGCCAGCAGTCCTTCGGCCAGGTCCGCAACGCGTTCATCCGCGTCGTGAACCAGGCCGGCGAGCAGGAGATCGCCCGCTACGACCTGAGCGAGGACGCCTCCACGGAGACCGCGATGGTCTTCGGCGAGCTGTACCGCAACGGCGCCGAGTGGAAGTTCCGCGCCATCGGCCAGGGCTACGCCTCGGGCCTGCGCGGCATCGCCCAGGACTTCGGCGTCAACGTCTGATCCGTGCGCCCGGCGTCAACGCCAGGGGCACGAAGGTACAACCGTCCGGCGTCGCACCGTTTGCGTGCGGCGCCGGACGCGCAGTACATCCAGGAAGCAGCAGTAGACAAGCAGCAGCAGAGCAGCAGCAGAGCAGCAGCAGAGCAGCAGCAGAGAAACAGCAGAGAAACAGCGATACGGCAAGAAAAATCGGGGAGGACAGCATCATGGGCGTCACACTCGCCAAGGGAGGCAATGTCTCCCTCTCCAAGGCCGCACCGAACCTCACCCAGGTGATGATCGGACTCGGCTGGGACGCGCGCTCCACCACCGGGGCCCCCTTCGACCTGGACGCCAGCGCGCTGCTGTGCGGTACCGACGGCCGGGTCCTGGGCGACGAGTGGTTCGTGTTCTACAACCAGCTCAAGAGCCCGGACGGCTCGGTCGAGCACACCGGCGACAACCTCACCGGTGAGGGCGAGGGCGACGACGAGTCGCTGCTGATCGATCTGTCCAAGGTGCCGGGGCACTGCGACAAGATCGTCTTCCCGGTCTCGATCCACATGGCCGACGAGCGCGGCCAGACGTTCGGCCAGGTCAGCAATGCGTTCATCCGCGTCGTCAACCAGGCGGACGGCCAGGAGCTGGCCCGCTACGACCTGAGCGAGGACGCCTCCACGGAGACGGCCATGATCTTCGGCGAGGTCTACCGCTACGGCGGCGAGTGGAAGTTCCGCGCCGTCGGCCAGGGCTACGCCTCGGGCCTGCGCGGCATCGCCCTGGACTTCGGCGTCAACGTTTCCTAGGACGGCGGTCCTTTTCCCGGGGGCCGCCGTCCTTCACCGGGCCCCTGGTCGCGCGCGGAGCCCGCACGGCCGGCTGGAGGATGAGCACTCTAGACTTCGTGGTCAACGTTCAGTAAAGCCGAGTACGGCGCGGGGGAAACCCGTACACATCACGAGTCACGATTGGGTAGCCAGTGCTTCTGAAAACCTTCGGCTGGTCGTTTGCGATCACCGCACTCGGCCTGGTGGCGGCCGTGTTCTACGACGGATGGACCGGGTTCGGGATCGTCGCCATCCTGGCGATCCTGGAGATCTCGCTCTCCTTCGACAACGCGGTCGTCAACGCCGGCGTACTGAAGAAGATGAACGCCTTCTGGCAGAAGATCTTCCTCACCGTCGGCGTGCTGATCGCCGTCTTCGGCATGCGGCTGATCTTCCCCGTCGTGATCGTCGCCATCACCGCGAAACTGAATCCGTGGGACGCGGTCGATCTCGCGTTCTCCGACAAGGACCGTTATCAGCAGCTGGTCACCGACGCGCACCCGGCGATCGCCGCGTTCGGTGGCATGTTCCTGTTGATGATCTTCCTCGACTTCATCTTCGAGGACCGGGACATCAAGTGGCTCGCCTGGCTGGAGCGGCCGCTGGCCAAGCTCGGCAAGGTCGACATGCTCTCGGTCTGCATCTCGCTGATCTGCCTGCTCATCGCCTCCATGACGGTCGCCGCCCACGCCCACCAGCACGGCGGCATCCACGTCGACAAGGGGCAGACGGTCCTCCTCTCCGGCATCGCGGGCCTGATCACGTACATGATCGTCGGCGGCCTCTCGGGATACTTCGAGGACCGCCTGGAGGAGGAAGAGGAACGCGAACAGGAGGCGGAGGAAGAGGCCGAGCGCAGCGGCAAGAAGAAATCGGCCGTACTGCTGGCCGGCCAGGCCGCGTTCTTCATGTTCCTCTACCTGGAAGTCCTGGACGCCTCCTTCTCCTTCGACGGCGTGATCGGCGCCTTCGCCATCACCAACGACATCGTGATGATGGCGCTGGGCCTCGGCATCGGCGCGATGTACGTCCGGTCGCTCACCGTCTACCTGGTCCGCCAGGGCACGCTGGACGACTACGTCTACCTGGAGCACGGCGCCCACTACGCGATCGGCGCCCTGGCCGTCATCCTCATCGTCACCATCCAGTACGAGATCAACGAGGTCATCACCGGCCTCGTCGGCGTCGTGCTGATCGCCTGGTCCTTCTGGTCCTCCGTCCGCCGCAACCGGGCGCTCGCCGCGGAGGGCGGCGGGAGCGAGGCGAAGGACGAGGTCTCGTCCGGCGTCTGACCGGCACGATCCCTCTCGGGCGGGCCCGGCGCACGACCGGGCCCGCCCGAGTGCTTCCGCCGCCGTCGCGGCGGGGGTGTGACGTGGCGCCCCCTGAGGAACGCTTCGTCTGTATGGCCGGTGCATCTCCGGCGAACGTGTCACGCGTGGGGGCGGATTATGGGGTTCTTCGACGGTCTGCTGGGCGCGCGGGCGGCCCAGTTCGACTCCGGCAGCGCGGCCAGCAACTCCATAGAGCTGACCAAGCGGCGTCACACGGTCTCGCTGACCAAGCAGGGTGCGGCCGGCGGGCATCTGCGGGTCAATCTGTCCTGGCGGATGCGCACGTCCGACATCGGTGCGCCGCAGCGGGGCAGTCTGCTGCGGCATCCGTTGCGGATGTTCACCCCCGAGGTGGTGCAGGCGCACACCATGAGCATGGTCAACGTCGACCTCGACCTGGGGTGTCTGTACGAGCTGGCGGACGGCTCCAAGGGGGTCGTGCAGCCGCTGGGCGGCTTCTTCGGGGAGCTCAACACGCCGCCGTACGTGAAGCTGAGCGGGGACGACCGGTTCGGGTCGGGGTCCGGTGAGGACATCTACATCAACCTCGACCACCGGGACGACTTCAAGCGGCTGCTGATCTTCGTCTACATCTACGACCAGACGCCGGCGTTCGACCGGACGCATGCGGTGGTGACGCTGTATCCGAGCAACGGGCCGCGGGTGGAGATCGGGCTCGACGAGCGGCATCCGCAGGCGCGGTCGTGTGCGGTGGTGCTGATCGAGAACGTGAAGGGCGAACTGATGGTTCGCCGGGAGGTCAAGTTCGTGTACGGCTTCCAGGCGGAGCTCGACCGGTTGTTCGGGTGGGGGTTGCAGTGGGGGCGGGGGTACAAGTCGCGGGCGGATCGGGGAGCGATGTAGGGGGTGCGCCCGGGGGGTTTTCTCGCCCCCGCCGCCCCTACCCTTCCCGTCCCTTCAAGGGGCTTCGCCCCTTGGACCCCGGCACGGGGCTTCGCCCCGTTTTCGCGCAGTTCCCCGCGCCCCTGATAGGGGCGGGAAGGGGCGGCGGGGGCGAGAAGAGTCCTGCGGTGACGCCTAGCGGCCGATGAACTGGGGGCCCTGCGGGGGGAGCTGGAAGTCGGGGTCCGGTGCGGCCGGGTGGCCGTACGCCGGGGCCGGCACGCCGGCCGTCTGCGGCTGCGGGTACCCGTACGCCGGCTGCGCCACCGGCTCCGTCGGCCCCGCCGGCGGATACCCGTACGCCGCCTGCTGCGGCACCCCCGCCGACTGCTGCGCCACCACCACCGGCTGCTCCGGCGGCAACGGCACCGCCCCGCCCGCCCCCTCCACCCGAGCCCCCTGCTCGGAATCGTCCACCGAGATGCCGAAGTCGTTCGCCAGCCCCTTCAGCCCGTTCGAGTACCCCTCACCGAGCGCCCGGAACTTCCACGCATCCCCCCGCCGGTACAGCTCCCCGCAGATCAGCGCCGTCTCCTCCCCGGTCTCCGGCGTGATCTCGAAGTACGCCAACGGCTCCCCGCCGGCGGCCCCGCCGGCACCCCCGGCCCCGGCGTCGTACAGCACGATGCACAGCGACCGCACCTGCTCGAACGGCACATCGTCCGCGGACGCCACCAGCAGCACCCGCCCGACATCGCCCTCGACGCCCGCCAGATCCGTCTGGATCGAGTCGGTCATCCCCTCCGGCTCCCGCTTCTTGCCCAGCAGCCGGACCGCCCCCGAGGGGTGCCGGGGCTGGTTGTAGAAGACGAAGTCCTCGTCGGAGCGCACCCGCCCGTCGGGGCCGAGCAGCAGCGCGGACGCGTCCACCTCGGGGGCGCCCTGCCCCGGCGCCCAGCGCAGCACGGCCCGTACCGCCGTCGCCTCCAGCGGGACGTTCGACCCCTTCAGCATCGCGTGCGTCATGCGGTCATCCTGCCTTCTCGGTCCTGCTCACGACAACGCGGGGCGGGGATCGCGCGGCGGTGACCGTGCCGCGGTGCGCCGAGGTACGCGAAAGGTTCCCCGCCCGGTCCGTGGGATACCCGGAGGGACGCCGCGGACACGTCCGTCACAGCGAGGTCATCGGGACTTCACACCCTGAGGGAACTGCGGACATACGTCCGTACGTACTATTACCGGCCACCTGTTTTCCGGCCGATCGGCACCACGGGGGAGTCTTATGCGTCATTTCGGGCACATCGCCCCGGAGCAGCGCCAGCGCCTGTTCTACCGGGAGCCCACGGAATTCACCGCCGACTCCCCGGCCCGGCTGCTCTCCGCCGCCCTCGGCGCCACGCTCTACAGCCCCGCGACGCGCCCCCGCCTCGCCGAGGACGTCGTCAAGCAGGCCGCGCGCGGGGTCGTCTCCATGGTGCTGTGCCTGGAGGACTCCATCGACGACGCCGACGTCACCGACGCCGAGGCCAACCTCGTACGCCAGTTCGCCGCCCTGGACGCGCTTCCCGACCCCGATCTCCCGCTCCTCTTCATCCGGGTCCGCGCCCCCGAGCAGATCCCCGACCTGGTGCGGCGGCTCGGCCCGGCCGTGCGGCTGCTGTCCGGATTCGTACTGCCCAAGTTCACCGAGGAGCGCGGCATCCCCTTCCTCGAAGGTCTCTCCGCGGCCGAGGCGGCGAGCGGGCGGCGGCTGTTCGCCATGCCGGTGCTGGAATCGCCCGAGCTGCTCTACCTGGAGACCCGGGCCGCCACGCTCGACGGCATCTCCCGCACCGTCGACAAGTACCGCGACCGGGTCCTCGCGCTGCGCCTCGGCGTCACCGACTTCTGCTCCGCGTACGGGCTGCGCCGGGCGCCCGACATGACGGCGTACGACGTCCAGATCGTCGCCTCCGTCATCGCCGACGTCGTCAACGTGCTGGGCCGTTCCGACGGCACCGGGTTCACCGTGACCGGGCCGGTGTGGGAGTACTTCCGGGAGCAGGAACGCATGTTCAAGCCGCTGCTGCGGCAGAGCCCGTTCCTGGAGGGGCGGGCGGTGGAACTGCGCCAGGCGCTGCTGGAGAACCGGATGGACGGGCTGCTGCGCGAGATCTCCCTCGACCGTGCCAACGGGCTGCTCGGCAAGACGTGCATCCACCCCTCCCACGTGGCGCCCGTGCACGCGCTGTCGGTCGTCAGCCACGAGGAGTACAGCGACGCGCAGGACATCCTGCGGCCGGAGCGGGGCGGCGGGGGTGTGCTGCGGTCCGCGTACACCAACAAGATGAACGAGGTGAAGCCGCACCGGGCCTGGGCGGAGCGGACGGTGCTGCGGGCGGAGGCGTTCGGGGTGGCGGGGGAGGACGTGGGCTTCGTGGAGCTGCTGGCTGCGGGGCTGCGGGGCTGAGGCGGGGGCGTGGTGGGTGTGGCGGACGTGGCGAGTGTGGGTGTGGCGGGTGCGGCGGGTGTGCTGAGGAAGCGATGAGCGGCGACAGGGGTAGTGACGTGGTGTGGTCCGGTGCGTGGGTGGCCGAGCGGCTCGGGGTCGAGCTCGCCGGTGACGAGGGGCTGCGTGAGCTGCTCGGGCTGGCGCTGCGCCGCAACCCCAAGCGGGCGCATCTGCTGGTGTCCCACGTCCTCGGCAAGCATGTGCCGCAGCGTCCGTCGGTCGTGCACGGGCACGGGGTCGCGCTGGGGCGGCGGGTGCGGGAGCTGCTGGGGGAGCGGGCGGCGGGGGAGGCGGTCGTCCTCGGGTACGCCGAGACGGCCACCGGGCTGGGGCACTGTGTCGCGGACGGGCTCGGGGGTGTGCCGTATCTGCACTCCACGCGGCGGCCGGTCGCGGGGGTCGCGCCGGCGGGGGGCTTCGAGGAGTCGCACTCGCACGCCACGTCGCATCTGCTGCTGCCGGAGGATCCGGGGTTGCTGGGGGGCGACGGGCCGCTGGTGCTGGTGGACGACGAGTTCTCGACGGGGAACACGGTGCTGAACACCGTGCGGGTGCTGCATGAGCGGTTCCCGCGGGAGCGGTATGTGGTCGTGGCGTTGGTGGACATGCGGTCGGAGGAGGATGCGGGGCGGTTGGCGGCGTTCGCGGGGGAGATCGGGGCGCGGGTCGATCTTGTCGCGGGGGCGTCGGGGAGGGTGGTGCTGCCGGAGGGGGTGCTGGAGCGGGGGCGGGCGTTGGTGGAGCGGTTCCAGGGGGCGGGCGGGGCTCCCGCCCCCGGCCCCGAGGGGGCTCTGCCCCCTGGACCCCCGGAGGGGGATGGGGTTGCGGTCCCGGTGGCCGGCGGGGCGAGTGGTGTGGCGGGGGCGAAGGGTGGCCGTGTCGTTCGCGTGGCGCTCGGGTGGCCCTCGGGGGTGCCGGACGGGGGGCGGCATGGGTTCACCGGCGTGGACCGGGGGAGGCTCGACGCCGCGTTGCCCGGGATGGTCGCGCGGATCGCGGAGGCACTGCCCGACGCGGCCCGGCGCGTGCTCGTGCTCGGGTTCGAGGAGTTGATGTACGCACCGCTGCGGCTCGCGCTCGGGCTGGAGGGGGAACTCGGCGACGAGGTCGACGTGCGGTTCTCCACCACCACGCGGTCGCCCGTGCTCGCCGTCGACGACCCCGGGTACGCGATACGCAGCCGTCTGGTCTTTCCCGCTCACGACGGTCCCGCCGACGGGGCCGGTGAGCGGTACGCCTACAACGTGGCCGGGGCCGGGTTCGACGCCGTTGTCGTCGTCGTCGACTCCGTCGGCGACACCCCCGCGCTGCACGCGCCCGACGGGTTGCCGGCCCGGCTCGCCGAGCACATTCCGCATGTTCTGCTCGCGGTCGTTCCCTCGTACGTGCCCCCGCTGCCCGCTCCCGCCGCCGTCGAAAGGCCTTCCATGCTGTCCGAGCCGCTGCGCGGCCCCGCCTTCTCCTCGTACGCGCCCGACGAGGTCGGCTGGCTGCTCCAGGACCTCTCCGAGGTGACCCTGGAGGCGCCCACCGAGGAGCGCGAGGAGGCCATCCAGAGCGGCGGCGCCCACTACGCCGAGTCCCTGCCGGTGGAGTACCAGCCCAGCGAGGAGTACCAGGCCCTCTTCCACGCCGCGCTGGAGACCTCCGCCGCGCGGATCGCCCGCGCCGTCGGCGTCGTCACGGAGACGGTCCTCGCCGAGCGCTCCCCCCGGCCCGTCCTCGTCTCCCTCGCCCGCGCCGGGACGCCCGTCGGCATCCTGATGCGCCGGTGGGGCCAGTACCGCCACGGCCTCGACCTGCCGCACTACGCCGTGTCCATCGTCCGCGGACGCGGCATCGACGCCAACGCGCTGCGCTGGCTCGCCGCCCACCACGACCCCGCCGACGTCGTCTTCGTCGACGGCTGGACCGGCAAGGGCGCCATCACCCGCGAACTGGCCGCCGCCGTGCGCGACTTCGAGGCCGCGGGCGGGGCCGCCGGCTTCGACCCGGAGATCGCCGTACTGGCCGACCCCGGCTCGTGCGTACGCACCTACGGCACCCGGGACGACTTCCTCATCCCCTCCGCCTGCCTCAACTCCACGGTCTCCGGGCTGATCTCGCGCACGGTGCTGCGCGCCGACCTCGTCGGTCCGGACGACTTCCACGGTGCGAAGTTCTACCGCGACCTCGCCGGCGCCGACCTCTCCGTCGCCTTCCTCGACGCCGTCTCCGCCCGGTTCGCCGAGGTGGCCGACGACGCCGACGCCCGCGCCAAGGACCTCCTCGCCGCCGACCGCACGCCCACCTGGGAGGGCTGGGCGGCCGTGGAGCGCATCAGCGAGGAGTACGGCATCCACGACGTCAACCTCGTCAAGCCCGGCGTCGGCGAGACCACCCGGGTACTGCTGCGCCGGGTGCCGTGGAAGATCCTCGCGCGGGCCGGTGCCGGAGCCGACCTGGACCACGTGCGGCTGCTGGCCGCGCAGCGCGGCGTACCGGTGGAGGAGGTCGGCGAGCTGCCGTACTCCTGCGTCGGGTTGATCCACCCCCGCTACACCCGGGGCGCGACCGGCGCCGACGGCAGGGCGGTGGCGCGGTGACGACGCCGAGAACTCCCGCCGCCCCGGTCGTGGTCGCCAGCGACCTCGACCGCACCCTCATCTACTCCGCCGCCGCCCTCGGCCTCACCATGCCCGACGCCCGTGCACCCCGTTTGCTGTGCGTGGAGGTCTACCAGGGCCGTCCGCTGTCCTACGTCACGGAGACGGCGGCCGGGCTGCTCGCCGAGCTGGGCGACGGTGACGCGGCGGTCTTCGTGCCGACGACGACCCGGACGCGCGAGCAGTACCTGCGCGTCAACCTGCCGGGGCCCGCGCCGCGCTACGCCGTGTGCGCCAACGGCGGGCACCTGCTGGTGGACGGCGAGCCCGATCCGGAGTGGCACGCGGCCGTACGGGCCCGGCTGGACGAGGAGTGCGTGCCGCTGGCCGAGGTGCAGGCGCACCTGGCCGCCGCGGCGGACCCGGCGTGGCTGCGCACGCACCGGACGGCCGACGATCTCTTCGCCTACCTGGTCGTCGAACGCGAACTCCTGCCCGGGGACTGGGTGAAGGAGCTCGCGGTGTGGGCGCAGGAGCGGGGCTGGACGGTGTCGTTGCAGGGCCGCAAGGTCTACGCCGTGCCGAAGCCGCTCACCAAGAGCGCGGCGGTGCGGGAGGTCGCGCGGCGGACGGGGGCGGAGCGGACGCTCGCGGCGGGCGACTCGCTCCTCGACGCGGACCTGCTGCTCGCGGCGGACGTCGCATGGCGCCCGGGCCACGGCGAACTCGCGGAGGCCGGCTGGACGGCCCCGACGGTCACCGCGCTTCCGGAGCGCGGCGTGGCCGCGGGGGAGCGGATCCTGCGGGAGTTCCTCCGCGCGGTGGGGGAGGATCCGCGCGCGTAAGAGCTCAGGGGGCGAGGAAAAATCCCAGGTCACCCCTGTCGCACGAACCGGCCCCCGCCGCGTACTCTCCCTACACCGCCCGTTCTTGACCATTTCTCATTCGCCGCTGACCGAAGAGTGCGCACTGGTCACTGATAATTTATGCGTGCCGCGATGAGCCGCATGTCGTGGGAGGGGGGCTCGCAGCCGCAGAACGCGGCAGCTGCATCTACCCGCGCGCGCAACACCGAGTGCGGAGGGAGACGCAGTCGTGACCCATGCCCGGCATCGAACAGATGTCCCGCAGCCCCTGGGCCGTCCCCATTCCGGAGTCGATCATGGATAGAGGGGAGGGCGACGAGCGCCCTGGCATACCCGATCCGTCCGGCGTACCCGTGTGGCCGGACCATCCCGAACGGTCGGAACGTTCCGAACGGTCGGAAGGTGCACAAGGTGTGGATGGTTCGGAAGGTGCGCGAGGTTCGGAAAGTCCGGAAGGCTCGGAACATTCCGAACACCCGGACCGTCCGGACCGTCCGGACCATCCGGACCATCCGGACCGTCCGGAACGCACCGCATCACGCGACCACACCCGCACCGATCCCGACGCCGACCCCGACACCCGTCGCCCCGACGAGACCATGGCCCTGCGCGTCCCTCCGCCGCCGGAGGAGACGATGGCCCTGCGCCGTCCTCCCTCTCCGGAGGAGACGATGGCGCTGCGCGTCCCGCCGCCGCCCGACGAGACGATGGCCCTGCGCGTCGTCAGCGCCGCCGAGGCCGAGGCGGCCGGATCCGGAGCCGAACCGCAGGAGCCGGCCCCGCAACGCCGCTCCCGCCGCAAGGCGAAGCCGAAGGCCGCTGCGACGGTGCCCTCCGCCGTCGCCCGCCTCTTCGCGCCCCTCGCCGCACGCCTTGGCCCCCCGCTCACCGCGGCCGGTGCCCGACTCGCCCCGTACGCCCGCCACTTCAAGCCGGTCTACCCGCGCCCCGGCCGCACCGACTGGCGCCGCTGGCTGCCGTCCTGGCGGCAGTGGCTGGGCGCCTGGCTGATAGCCCTCGGCCTGGGCACCGGCACCCTGGCCGTGGCGTACGCGGCGACGGACATACCGGAGAACCTCAACACCTATGCCACCCAGCAGGACAACGTCTACTTCTGGGCCGACGGCACCCCGATGGCCCGTACCGGCTGGGTGCAGCGGCAGGCGATGCCGCTGAAGGACATCCCCGCGGACGTCCGCTGGGCGGTGCTCGCCGCGGAGAACGAGACCTTCTACTCCGACCCCGGCATCTCCTTCAAGGGCATCAGCCGCGCCGTGTGGCGCACCTTCGGCGAGGGGGACACCGAGGGCGGCTCCACCATCACCCAGCAGTACGTCAAGAACGTCTACCTGAACCAGAACCAGACGGTCAGCCGCAAGTTCACCGAGGCGATGATCTCCCTCAAGCTCGACAACCAGATGAGCAAGGACGACATCCTCGAGGGCTATCTCAACACCAGCTGGTTCGGCCGCGGCACCTACGGCATCCAGCGTGCCGCCCAGGCCTACTACGGCAAGGACGTCAGCGAACTCAACGTGAGCGAGGCCGCGTTCCTCGCCTGTCTGCTCAAGGGCGCGGGGCTGTACGACCCGACGCTGAGCCAGGCCAACCACGCGCGGGCCGTGGACCGGTGGAGCTGGACGCTCGACCGCATGGTCAAGATCGGCAAGCTGTCCGCCGCCGAGCGCGCCACCTACAAGACGTTTCCCGAGCCGCTGAAGACCAACCCGCTCTACGACACCGGTGAGCAGAGCGACTACCTCGTCGAACTGGCCGCCCAGTACGCCAAGAAGTCCGCGCACCTGACGGACAAGGAGTTCGACCTGGGCGGGTACCAGATCTACACGACCTTCGACAAGAAGCGGGAGAAGGCGCTCACCGACACCGTCACCAAGGCCCGCAAGAAGGCGCTCAAGGACGATCCGAAGGCCGCGAAGACGGCCCACTACGGGGCCTCCTCGGTCGCCTCCGACGGACGGATCATCGCCGTCTACGGCGGCCCCGACCACCGTAAACAGGGCTACAACGAGTCCAACGCGACCACCGTCCCGGCCGGCAGCGCCTTCCTGCCCTTCGTCTACGCCGCCGGGCTCGAACACGGCATCACCAAGGAGCGCGACGCCCCGCGCAGCCCCGTCACCCCCGAGTCGGTCTACGACGGCGACGACGCCGTGCCCGTGACGACGCCCGAGGGGCCGTACTGGGACCGCAGCGGCAAGAAGGTCGCCGCGCACAACGACGGGAAGAAGGACTGGGGGCGAATCAGCCTGCACGACGCGCTGGCCCACTCTGTGAACACCCCGTTCATGCAGCTCGGCATGGACACCGGCCTGGACAGGGTGCGGGACACGTCTGTCGCCGCCGGGCTGCTCTCCTCCAGCATGGGCGCACAGGTGCCCGACCTGTCCCTGGGCAGCTCCCGGCCCAGCGCCATCCGGATGGCCAGTGCCTACGCCACGTTCGCCGCCGAGGGCCGGCACACCGAGCCGTACTCGGTGCGCCGCGTCACGCACAACGGCTCGACGGTGCCGATGGACAAGCCGGACACCCGCCGCGCCGTCGGCGCCGATGTGGCCACCGAGGTCACCAAGGCGCTCACCGACGCGTTCCACCTCGCACACCCCACCGCGCCCGCCGCCTTGGCCAAGGCGTCCGGCAAGGCCGGCACCACCGAGGACGACACCGCGTCCTGGTACGTCGGAACGGACAAGGAGGTCTCGACCGCCGTGGTCGTCTACCGCATGGACCTGGCCAAGAGCCTCGAACCACTGCCGCTGAAGGGACTCGCCGGCACCGCCGACGACAGCGTCCCGTACGGCATCTGGTCGAGCGCCCTGGCCCCGCTCGGCTGACGGCCGCCACGTCAACCCCCCACCCCCCTCTCCCAGATGGTGCCCCGTATGAAACAGACCTCCGGCCACCGCCGCCGCGCCCGTCCCCGCCGCAATGCCCGCCCCGGGTTCGTGGTCATGGCGTTCCTCCTCGTCGTGGCGTCGCTGGCCGTCGCCTTCCTGACGCTCAGCCGCTCCGACGACGCCTCCCCGGCCGCCTCCACCGGCGAGGGCACCGGGACGACCTCCGCCAAGGCGTCCAAGGAGCCCGAGTGGGACGGGAAGACGAAGGTGCTCGGGGACGGCTCCACCTCCTACACCGGGCCGCAGAAGGACCAGTTGAAGGCCGTACCGCTGAAGAAGGGGGAGAAACCGCCGCAGTTCGTGGTCTTCTCCTGGGACGGCGCGCTGGAGGGCAGCGACCACCTGTTCTCGCACTACCGGGAGCTGGCCAAGGAGTACGACGCCCACATGACCTTCTTCCTCACCGGCATCTATCTGCTGCCGAAGGACAAGAAGGATCTCTACGACCCGCCGATGCACGACCGGGGCTCCGCCGCGATCAGCTACCCCACCGACGAGCACATCCGCACCACCCTGGAGCAGCTGCGCGAGGCCTACGACCAGGGCAACGAGATCGGCACCCACTTCAACGGCCACTTCTGCGGCGCCAAGGGCGGCGGCGACTGGAGCGTGGCGCAGTGGAAGAGCGAGATCGACCAGTTCTACGACTTCGTCGAGAAGTGGAAGACCAACACCGGCTACAAGGACATCGACCCGCTGCCCTTCGACTTCAAGAAGGAGGTCACCGGCGGCCGCGCCCCCTGTCTGGAGGGCCAGCCCAACCTGCTCAAGGCCATGAAGGACTACGGCTGGCGCTACGATGCCAGCTCCCCGGGCGACTTCCAGATATGGCCGGTGAAGAAGGACGGCATCTGGGACTTCCCGTTGCAGATGCTCCCGTACGAGAGCGGCAAGTACCAGGGCCTGTCCATGGACTTCAACTTCCTCTACAACCAGTCCGACGGGGAGACACAGGGCGACCCCGCCAAGTTCCCGCAGTGGCAGCAGCAGACGGTCGACTCGTACATGGCCGGCTTCAACCGGGTCTACTACGGCAGCCGGGCACCGCTGTTCATCGGCAACCACTTCGAGGACTGGAACGGTGGCATCTACATGAAGTCCATCGACCAGGTCATCAAGAACGTGTGCACCAAGAAGGGCGTCAAGTGCGTGTCCTTCAAGGAGCTCGCCGACTGGATGGACGTGCAGAAGCCGGCCACGCTGCAACGGCTGCGCAGTCTCGACCCGGGGCAGTCGCCGGACTGGTCGACCGTGGTGCAGTGACGGCCGCCGCGGGTCGCGGAAGGTGACGGGGGATCAGGTGATCACGTGATCATCCTGCCGCTTCGGACATCTCCGGAACAGATCGGTTCTGTGAAGTTTCCCGACGTCTCTTGTGCATCCCCCTTCACAGGCGATACAGGGGTCATGGCATCATTCCAGCCCCCGGCGTCCCTGTGCCGGGTAGAGGGGAAACTCAGTGAAGTCAAGGAAATTGAGCCGCAAGCGGCGACGCGCGACCATATTCACGGCGGCGGCCGCCTCGGTCGTCGCGGGCGTGGCCATGCTGCCCAACTGGAGCGCGGGCGCATCGACGGTCGACGACCCCACCGTGGACACGCAGACCAAGGCGACGTTCCAGCGCCTGGCCGACGCGGTCTTCACCGACCGCACGGACGCGCTGGTCGCCAGTGACAAGCAGCAGTACAAGGGCCGCAAGTCCCTGTCCAAGCGCTTCCACGGCGACGTCCGGCTGTCCAAGTCCCAGACGCGCAACGAGAAGACCGCCGTCTCGCAGCTGCGGGACCGCAAGAAGCGCCTTGCCGCGCTCGGCGAGCAGTACAGCGGCGGCAAGACCAGCGTGACGCTCGACAAGACCCATGTCGACGGCCGGCACGCCACCGCCGAGGTCACCGAGACCACGACGCTGACGTACGGCGAGGCGAGGGGCAAGGAGCCGAAGACCACCGGCTTCCAGGCCCACCACAAGCTGTCGTTCACGGCCGACCGGAACGGCAACTGGCAGCTCACCGGCGTCCGTGACACCGACGACGGCGTCGCCGTCAACCAGCCCACGGCGCCGACCGTCGCCGCGCCGGACACGGCCGACGACGACAACCCGCCGGAGGCCACCCGCGCGGCCATCACGCGCAACCCGGCGGCCAACCCGAAGAACCTGACGTCGGGTACGTACGACTACAAGGCCATGGCGGACTACGCCAAGAAGTACTGGAGCAACTACAACCCGGACTACCCCGACTTCAACGGGGCCGGCGAGGGCGGCGACTGCACCAACTTCGTCAGCCAGGCGCTGAAGGCCGGCGGCTGGAAGCACGTGCCGGGCGACGGCACGGACTTCCACAAGTGGTTCGGCAACTCCGAGATCCAGTCGAACTCGTTCGTCGGCGTCAACGAGTTCTCCTGGTTCGCCCTGTCCTCGAAGCGGGTCACGAGCCTCGCCAACGTCTACCAGCTGGACGTCGGCGACGTGCTGCAGATGGACTTCAACAAGGACGGGTCCAAGGACCACACCATGATCGTCACGTCCCGCGTCAACGGCGTGCCGTACCTGTCGTACCACTCGACCAACACGTACAACCGGTCGGTGGCGAGCATCATCGCGTCGTACCCGACGGCGGCGTACTACGCGTACCGCACGTGATTTAGGCGGGGTTCCCCCGCGCCCCATGCTTTTAAGGGGCGCGGGGAACTGCGCAATCTTTCAGGGGGTCCGGGGGCTTGCCCCCGGGACGGGAAGGGTAGGGGCGGCGGGGGCGAAAAACCGTCCGGCAGCCCCCCCCGCACAGGTCACCCCCCGGCCCGCTCCCCCCGAATGTCGGAGACAACCCCCGCCGCGGCCTGCCGCACGGCATCCGTCTCCACCAAGAAGTGCCAGTAGTCCGGATGCCGCCCCTCCAACGAGGCGACCGCCCGCTCAAGGCGCTCCACCGCCGCGTCCAGCGGCCGCGCATGCCGCGGCTCCGGCGTCGACCGCCCCGCCATCGCGAGCCGCTGCGCATCCCGCACCGCGAACCGCGTCCGCTCGATCTCCGCCTGCGGATCCTTCTGCACGGCGTTGAGCCGCCGCAGCCGGTCCCCGGCCGCGGACACCGCCTCGTCCGTCGAGTTCAACAGCGCCCGCACCGTCGCCAGCCGCGCCGTCGCGTCCGCCCAGCGCTGCTCCTGACGGGCCGTCCGCGCCTCCGCCAGCTTCCGCTCGGCCTGCCGTACGTTCTCCGCGGCCAGCTCCGGCACCGGTTGCAGGTCCTGCCAGCACGCCGCCACGAACCGCCGCCGCAACTCGCTGAGGACCGGCTCCACCTGGCCCGCGCGCGTGGTCAGCGCCTGCGCGCGGGTGCGCAGCGACACCAGCCGGTGGTCGATCTCGGCGGCCCGCTCCGGCAGCCGCTCGGCCTCGGCCCGTACCGCCCCGGCCTCCCGGGAGACCCGCTCGGCCCGCTCCAGGGTCGCCGTGACGCCGTGCCGCCCGGCGCCCTCGTTCAGCTTCGTCAGCTCGGGGCCGAGGGCGGCCAGCCGGGCGGCGAGGTCGTCGGCGTTCAGCCCCGTGCCCCGTACGGCGTCCAGGGCCTGACCGGCGGCGCGCAGGGCCTGCCGGGCGCGCTCGACGGCGGGGGCGAGCCGGGCGAGCTGCGTCTCGGCCTTGCCGAGCAGCGGGCCGAGCCCCTGGGCGAAACGATCCAGCTCCTGCTTGACCTTCGTCAGCTCGTCCTTGGCGGCGGCGAGGTCGCGGCGGGCGCGGGCGGCGGCGGAGGCGTCCAGGTCGTCGCGGTCCAGGTCGCAGGCGTCGACGGCGGCGATGTAGCGCTCGCTGACCTCGTCTATCCGGCGCCCGAACGCCTCGAAGTCGGTGAGGGCGCGGCGGGCGGCGGGGGAGTCGTCGACGGCCGCGATGGTCTCGATGGAGATGCGCAGATCGCGCTGGGCGGTGTCCAGCTCGTAGAACGCGGCCGCGGCGGCGTCCTTGGCGGCCTGCGCCTCGGCCCGCGCGCCCTCCGAGCGCCCGCCGAACCACCGCCGGGTCCCGCCTCCGGCGAACGCGGCGGCCAGCAGGGGAGCGGCGAGCAACGGAAGCGCGAGCAGGGCGAAGGCGTCACGGACGACGGGGAACGGCGGGACAGGCGCGTGCGAGGACGCTTGCCGGTGGTGCTTCGACTGTGTGTACGGCTCTGGAGGTGTCGCCGTCACATCCCTCTCCCGTACTGTCGTCCGCTGCCCGGTGTTCATTCTCCCACCGGTTGAGGACGAACACACGGGTGATCCGGTTCGCCGGGAAGACCGCCTATTCCGGGGCGGTGCCCACCGCCACCGAGCCGTCCTCGGTACGGGCGCCGATCACATGGGTGCTGGCCTCGTCGCGGGGGACGGACACACGGACGGAGCCGTCCTTGGACGTGGCCGTGACCCGGTAGGTGGCGTGCGGCAGCGTGAGGCGGAGGGAGCCGTCGTCGCTCTCGGCCGTGACCCGGTCGGGGACGGTGTTCAGGGCGAGACGCACGGAGCCGTCCTGGGTCCCGACGCGCACGCTGCGGGAGCCGACGCCGGTGGCGCGGACCGACCCGTCGTCGGAGTGCAGCGAGAGCGGCCCGGTGACGTCGCTGACGCGCACCGACCCGTCGGCGGTGCGGATGTCCAGCCCCGAGCGGAAGCCGCGCGCGGTGACGCCGCCGTCGTCCTCCGTCACCTTGACCGCGATGCCGCGCGGCACCTCGATGCGGTGCTTGGCGGAGCAGTCCGCGACGAGTCCGGAACAGTGCGTGCGCAGCACCAGCCGGTCGCCGTCGACCTTCCAGGACACCTTCGGGTCGCCGCCCAGCACGACCTTGCCCTTGAACCACCGGGTGACGCGGACCCGGTCGTCGTCGCCGGGGACGAGGACGAGCGTGGAGTCGTCCGAGTCGACGGTCAGGGTCCGCCCGTGCAGCGCGAAGGAGCGGTGGTCGGGCGAGGCGTCGTCCCCCGCGTCCGCCCCGCACCCGGCCGCGGCGACCACGACCCCGCCCAGCACGACCGTCCACACGAGCCCCCGCCGCCGATTCGCCGTCACGCCCACCACGACCCCCCGGAATCCCGGCGCCCGCACCGCACGGCCGCTCACCTCCGCTGTGCAACGACCGTACGAGCCCCCGACCCCCCGCACGATCCGGCCCACCGCCCTCCCGGGGTGGGGTTAACCCCCCGCCCCCGGGTGTGTGCCGCCCCGGCCCCCCGGCAGGGTAGGCTGTCCACTCACCCCGGGCGCGTAGCTCAGCGGTAGAGCGCTGCCCTTACAAGGCAGATGTCGGCGGTTCGAAACCGTCCGCGCCCACCAGTGCTCGACGGGGAAAAGGCCCAGGCAGGCCGGTGTGAACCGGGTGCCTGGGCCGTTGTGTTGGTCAGGGCAGGGTGCGGTGGAACCAGCTGCCCGGTTTGCCGCCGAGTGCGGCGGGGGCGGCCGGGCCGGTGAGGGTGAAGCCGGCCTTGGTGAGGACCTTGCGGGACGCGGGGTTCGCGTGGGCGGCGGCCGCCCGCAGGGTGTGCAGCCCGTACCGCGACGCCGCGAGCCGGCACAGCCGGCGTACGGTCGCGGTCGCCACGCCGTGCCCGGCGACGTGCTCGGCGACCCGGTAGCCGAGCTCCGCGGAGCCGTTCTCGAGGTCGACCAGGTTGAACCGTCCCAGCACCGGGCCGTCCGCGTCGACGAGCACGTGGAAGGCGCAGACCCCGGCCTCCTGCTCCGCCAGCAGCGCGGCGAACCGCTCGTCGAACCGCTCGAAGTACTCGTCGCCCCGGTCGGTGATCCAGGCGGCGAAGTAGGCGCGGTTCGTCAGTTCGAAGGCCAGGACCGCGGGGGCGTGGTCGGGGCGCAACCGTTCCAGCTCGGGCACGGGCCGACCCTACGGGACGAGGGGGTGGGGCCGAGTGGGTTTTCTCGGGCCTCAATGCGGAGTGGGGTGGGGTGAGTTGGGGGTTGTGGGGGTGAATGCGGGGGAGGGGGAGCGCGCCCGTGCGCCCCGTTTTCGCGCCGTGTGCCCCCCGTGACCCTGCTGTCACTCCCGCCGCGTACGCTGTATGGCTGTCACAGGCCGCCCTGCCGTTCCCCCGCGACGTAGCGGCTGGTCGTGTCCACGGGGGAGTAGACGGGGAGTCTCGGTGCTGGAGAGTGTGGGGCCGCTGGTCGGCAGCCCGTGGATCTATGCCGCCGTGGCCTTGTCCGTGCTGCTCGACGTGTTCGTGCCGCTGTTGCCGAGCGGGGTCCTGGTGATCACCGCCGCCACGGCCGCCGCCGCGGGGTCCGCGGGCGATGCCACGGCCGCCGCGGGGGACGCCGTCGCCGATCACGTGCCCGACATCCTCGTGCTCGCCCTGTGCGCGGCCACGGCCTCGGTCGTGGGCGATCTGTTCGCGTACCGCGTCGGCCGGCGCGGCGGGGAGCGGCTGGACCGGGCCATCGCCCGCTCCCGGCGGCTGACCAGCGCGCAGGAACGTCTTGGCGCGGCCCTCGCGCGGGGCGGCGGCGCGCTGGTGGTGCTGGCCCGGTTCGCGCCGGCCGGACGCTCGGTGGTGTCGCTGGCCGCGGGCGCCGCGCAGCGCCGGGTGCGGGAGTTCCTGCCCTGGTCGGCGCTGGCGGGCGTGGCCTGGGCCGCCTACAGCGTCGCCCTCGGCTACTACGGCGGACAGTGGCTCGGTACGACCTGGCTCGCCACCGGCGTCTCCCTCGCCGCGCTGTTCGTCGCGGGCGCCGGCGCCGCCTTCCTCGTCCGCCGCCGTCCGGCGGCCGCTGAGGAGAACGCCGCCGCCTAGGGGCGGCCGGCGCCGCGTACCTCCAGGCCGGACAGGAGGTCCGCCGTCGCGGCCGCCACCGCGTCCACCGCGCGGTCGAACACCTCGCGGTTGTGCGCGGCGGGCGCGCGGAAGCCCGAGACCTTGCGGACGTACTGGAGCGCGGCCGCCCGGATCTCCTCCTCGGTGGCCTGCTCGGGGAGCGCGGGCGGACGGAGCGTCTTGATGCTTCGGCACATGGGTTCAGTGTGGCACCGGGGGAGGGGAGAGGGGGCGGAGACCGGTTGACGGCTCCGCCCCCTCCGGGTTCGTTACGCGTGCGTCTTCCGCAGCAGGTCCAGGATCTCCGCCGTGGTGCCCGTCTCGCCGAGGCGGGGGAAGATCCGGTCCACGCTGACCTGGTGCGCCTCCGCGCTGCGGTCGGCCATGGCGTCGGTGGCCAGGGTGACGTGGTAGCCGTGCTCGTGCGCGGCGCGGGCGGTGGACTCCACGCCGATGCTGGTCGCGATGCCGGTCAGCACGATCTGCGTGACGCCCCGGCGGCGCAGCTGCACGTCCAGGCCGGTGCCGTGGAAGGCGCCCCAGTTGCGCTTGGTGACGTGGATGTCGCCGGCGTGGCCGGAGAGCTCGTCGACGAGGACGTCCCAGCCCTTGGGGGGCGTGCCGCCGGAGCGGCCGGCCTCCGTGCGGCCGGGCACGGCGTCGGCGCCGTCGGCCGCGAAGGAGACGCGGACCAGGACGACCGGCAGGTTCCGGGCGCGGAAGGCGTCGGCGAGCTCGGCCGAGCGGGAGACGACGTCGGCGGCGGCGTGCGGCTGGGTGTCCATGCCGACGATGCCGGCCTGGAGGTCGATGACGACGAGGGCGGTGGTGGGGTCGAGGGCGGTGAGCGCCATGGGGGACGGGGCCTTCCTGGTTGTTTCGTGGGGTGACGGCCCCGCGGGGCCGCCGTTTCGCCGGATCGCTTCCGGCTCTCGCCGGATCACTTCCGGTTCCTGGGGGTGACCGTCCGCAGGGAACGGTCCAGCAGGGACAGCGCGACGAGCGCGACCGCCCCCGCGAGCATGAACAGCGCGAGGCCGTGCAGCCCCGCCGTGTCGGCGCCGTGGGCGAAGAACGCCGCGTCGGCGGCGGAGGCGCCCAGTGCGCCGAGGTACATGAAGGTGCGCAGCAGTCCGGCGGCGGAGGCGATCCGCGCGGGGTCGGACTGCCGGTAGAGCGCGTTCTGGTTGGCCAGACCAATCAGACCCTGCGGCACACCCATCACCGCGCCCGCGATCAGCAGCAGCCACACCGGGCTTCCGGTGCCGAGCAGCAGCAGGACGACGCAGCCCGCGAGCTGCACCGCCCCGCCGACGACCAGCTTGGTCCGCACCGCCTCGCGCCGTCCGGTGAGACTGGAGACGGCGAGCGCGGTCCCCGACAGGGGGAGCAGCACGAGCCCGGCGGAGGAGGCGCTCAGCCCGCGGCCCTCCTCCAGCCACTGCGTGAAGCCGTACAGGAAGGCGTAGGAGGTGAGGTAGCCGAGGAACTGACGCAGATACGTGGCCAGCAGCGGCACGTTGCCGCCGAGTACCCGCAGGTTTATGAACGGCTCGGCCACCCGCAGCTCCCGCACCGCGAAACCGGCGGCGGCGACGGCGGCGAGCACCGGCAGGTACCACAGGGCCGCCCCCGGGCTCATCAGGAACAGCATGAAGGAGAGCAGCAGCGCGGCGAAGAGCAGCATGCCGGGCAGGTCGACGGGGCGCCGGGAGCGTTCGCCGGGCGCGGTGGCCGGCAGATACAGCGCGCCGAGCACCAGACAGGCCGCGGACAGCGGCACGTTGACGGTGAAGACGGCCCGCCAGCCGCCGAGCCCGATGAGCAGCCCGCCGAGCGCCGGGCCGACCACGGAGACGGTCTGGTTGGCGACGGCGAGCGCGGTCAGTATCCCGGCCGGGCTGTCCTTCCCGGTGCGCTCGGCCTCCCGCCGGGTGAGCTGCATGGACGCCGGGTACGCGGCGGAGGTGCCGAAGCCGAGCAGCACGCGGGCGGCGATCAGTACGCCGAGGGACGGCGAGAGCGCGCCCAGCAGTCCGGCGGCGCCGACGGTGCCGGTGCCGAGGAGGTAGAGGCGGCGGGGGCCGTACATGTCGACCAGCCGGCCGATCACCGGCTGGCCCAGCGCGGTGGCCAGATAGAGGCCGGTGACCAGCCAGGTGGTGCGCGAGGGCGTGGCGCCGAAGGCGGCGCCGATCGGCACGAGGGCGACCGCGATCATGGAGGAGTTGATCGGGTTGCAGATCGAGCCGAGGAGCATCGGGGCGATCAGGCGGCGGTCGAAGGCGGTGGGGTCGGCGGGGTGGCGCGCCGGACCGGCGGTGGCGTGGCGCCTTTCGGCGTCGGCGCCGCCGTGCGGGGCCTTGCCGGTGGCGCCGTGGGGGGCCTTGCCGGTGGCGCCGCCCGGGCGGAGGGTTCTCAGTGCGCGGGCCAGGGCGGGGCTCACGACTGGGTGAGCCGTTCCAGGAGGGTGAGGGCGTCGAGGATCGTCTGCCGCTCCTCCTCGCTGTACTGCTCCTCCAGCGTGCGCGCCAGCCACCTGCGGCGGGCCGGGCGGTTGCCCTCGATGCGCTCGCGGCCCGCCTCCGTGAGCGTGACCAGCTGGCGGCGGCCGTCGTCGGGGTCGGGGTTGCGGTGGATCAGGCCCAGCCGGTCGAGTGCGGCGAGCGTGGTCGCCATCGACTGCGGGCGTACGCCCTCGGCCGATGCCAGGGCGCTGGCCGTGGCCGCGTCGTGCTTGCCGACGAGGGTGAGCGCGGAGACCTGCGGCGGGGTCAGGTCCTCCTCGTCCCCGGCGACCGAACGGACGCGCCGGCGCAGCCGGTTGAGGACGACGGTGAGATCGCGGGCGGCGCGGGCCGCCGAGTCGGAGACGCCGTCGGGTTTCTGCTCCATGGGGTCACGGTAGAGCTCGACAGTCTGGGCTGTCCAGTTCAGGCTGACGGGTCCGGTCCTGGGCCCGGGAGTGCTCGCTTCGCGAATTCGAACAGGCGTACCATTACGGGGTGGCTGAGACTCCTGACTTCCCGAGTGACCTGCTGGCCGGTCAGGAGGAGCTGCATCAGATCCGGGCCGAGCTTCTGGCCCTGCTGAAGCGGCTCCCCTGGTCGGTCGAGCCGCTGGACGGTTTCCGTGACGACGACGGGTGGCGCCGGGTCGAGCGGGCGGCCTCGCCCGGGTGGACGGAGGACGAGCAGGCGGAGGTCGAGAAGCTGCGGTGTCGTGAGCGGGAGTTGGCGGTGTTCGTCTCCACGCATCGGTACTGGGCGGAAGTGGTGGCGGCGGAGCGGGTGGATGCGCGGATGAGGTTGAAGAGGGTGGGTGGGGGCGAGCCCTCCGGTGGTGAGTAGGCGGGGCTCGGGAAGTGTTCCGTGGTGTTTCGCCTGCGGGTGTGTGGGGGGTTTTGCGCAGTTCCCCGCGCCCCTTGGGGGTGGTGCGGGGAGTTGTTCGCCTGCGGGTGCGTGGGGGCTGGTCGCGCAGTTCCCCGCGCCCCTGGGGGGTGCGGGGAACTGGCTTGTCTGCGGGCTGTCGCGCCCGCGCGGCGGAGCCGCAGATTGATACGGTCCCGCGCCCCTGTGGGGCTCAGGCCGCTATCGGCTCCGAAGGTGTCTCCTCTTCCTTCGGTTCCGTGCGGAGGGTGCGGGGGCTTCGGAGGGTGTTGCCCAGGGCGAACGCGCCCGGGCCGGTGAAGACCAGGAGGAGGAAGGTCCAGCAGAACAGGGCGGCCTGTTCGCCGCCGTTCTGGATGGGCCAGAGGGCGTTCGGCTGGTGGACGTGGAAGTACGCGAACGCCATCGAGCCCGACGCGAGGAACGCGGCCGGGCGGGTGGCGAGGCCGAGCAGGGCGAGGGCGCCGCAGACGAGCTGGATGACCGCGGCGTACCAGCCGGGCCACGTGCCGGCCTCGATCGTGCCGCCGTCGGTGCCCGCGGCGCCGCCGAGCACACCGAACAGCGAGGCGGCGCCGTGGCAGGTGAAGAGCAGGCCGAGCACGATACGGAAGAGTCCGACGGCATACGGCTGGGCGCTGTTGAGACGTCCTGACATGGGGGAGAGCTCCTTCGGCCGGTCCGAAAGTTTCGGTTCCTCAAGACACCGTTTTCGTCTCCCGGAAGCGGCCGGGCCACGTCAGATTAGGTGTGGTCGCATTCCGCTTGCCAGATCGTCATTCAGCCAATGTTCAACTATTGTCGGTCCGTTTTCGGGCTGGATTTCGACCGTTTGACTTCGACCGTTTCAGGTGGCGGGGCCGCTCAGCCGGGTCTCCATGAGCGTCGTCAGCCGGCCCCCGCGCCCTCCGGACCCGTCGCCCTGGCCGTCGCGCCCGGTGGTCTCCGAGGGGCGGGCCTGTTCGAGTCGCAGCCGGGCCGAACGGCCCCGCAGCGTCAGGGTCATGAGCTGGTTGCCGAACCAGGGCCCGCCCGTGCGGCGCCAGTCGACGGCCGGCCGGGCGCAGCGGCCGTGCCGGGAGAGCAGCCGGCCGATCGCCCGCCCGGGCAGGGTCCAGCCGAACCGGAACGCCACCTTGATGGAGAGCGGCACGGAGTTGTGGACGGGCGAGCAGGTCAGCTGCACCACGTGCGCGTCGGGACCGGCGCCGGCCGTCCGCCAGCTCGGCTCGGCGACATAGGCGTGGTGGACGTCGCCGGACAGCACACAGATCGTCGCGGGCGCGTCGGGACCCGAGCCGGCCTTGGCGATGAGGTCCGCCAGCGCGTCGAACGACGACGGGAACGCCGCCCAGTGCTCCAGATCGAGCGCCCGGCGCAGCCACTCCCCGAACCGCCCCCAGCGTGCGCCCCGGGCACCGGTGGCCAGCGCGGCGTCCCACGACTCCACGTCGTGGATCATGTGCGGAAGCAGCCACGGCAGCGACGTACCGATCAGCAGATGGTCGTACGATCCGGGTGCGTCCAGCGCCTGTGCGCGCAGCCACTCCCACTCGGCGGCGTCCAGCATGTCCCGCTCGCCCTCGGCCAGGACCCGCGCCGCCCTGCTGTCCGCCATCAGCAGCCGGGTCCGGCCGAAGTCGCGGCGGTAGCTCCAGCGGGCGTAGCCGAGGTCGGCGTCGGAGCGGGCGCAGTGGGCGCGCAGCGCCTCCGTGCCGTCCTCGACGGACCGGACGGTCGCGTACACCTCGTCCTTCGCCAGCTCGTCGGGCGAGAGGTTGCCCAGGTGCTGGTGGACCCAGTACGACATCAGCCCGCCGAGCACCCGGTCCCGCCACCACCCGGTGGCGCGCATCTCCTCCAGCCAGGAGGCGCTGGTGTTCCAGTCGTCGATGACGTCGTGGTCGTCGAAGATCATGCAGCTCGGCACGGTGGACAGCAGCCAGCGCACCTCGGGGTCGAGCCAGGACTCGTAGTAGAGGTGGGTGTACTCCTCGTAGTTCGCGACCTGCGCGCCGGGCGGCTCGTCCAGGTCGCGGCGGCCGGCGAGCCAGTCGCGGGTCGCCTCGGAGGTCTCGTCGGCGTACACCTGGTCGCCGAGGAGCAGCAGCACGTCCGGGCGCTCGCCGTCCGGGTCGGCGGCGACGCGGGTGGCGAGCGCGTCCAGGGCGTCCGGGCCGACGGGGTCCTTCTGGCCGAGCGCGGGCGCGGCCCAGCGGCAGGAGCCGAAGGCCACGTCGAGCGTCTCGTCCCCGGCCGGGGGGTGGATCACGGACGGCGGGAACGGCGAGTCGGGCAGCGGCCACACGCGCGCTCCGTCGAGCAGCACCTCGTACGCCGTCGCCGTGCCGGGGGTGAGCCCGGTGACCGGTACCAGCGCGTAGTGGTGCCCGCAGATCTCGAACGTTCGACTGCTTCCGCCGCCGCCGCCGCCGTCCGCGCAGCGCACCTCGGCGGTGCACGGACGGCCCGCCTCGACCCAGACGGTCGCGGACGAGCCGTCGACGTACCTCAGCAGCGGCCCCAGCCGCAGTTCCACCATGTGATCGACCTCCTCCGTCGCCCCGTACGGTACGGAACGACGGAGGGGTCCGGGCGGGTTCCGGGCGTGGCGCCGCTGTGAAGAGTGTGCGTCAGTCGGCGAACGGCACGGCGTCGGCGGCCTTGGCGTGCCAGTTGGTGGCGATGGGCTGGTCGACGAGGACGCTGTCGGGGAGCGAGAGGCCGACGCTGTTGTACTCGTCACCGGCGACCGAGAGGCTGAGCTGGTCGAACTCGATGCCGTTGTCGTTGTTGGTGGTCTTGGGGTTGATGCCGGCGTACGCCGCCTTGGCGCCGGAGAGGGTGACGCCCTCGCTGACGGCCTGCTCGGCGGGGGAGACCGCGGTGTCGGGGCTGGAGCCGAAGGACGCGGAGGGGAACACACCGTCCAGGTGGCACTTGACGCCGGGCAGCGCCTTGGCGGTGACGAGGATGTAACCACCCGCCTGCGACTCGAAGTTGGTGGTGAAGACGAGGTCGTCGGTGACGCAGGCACGGGTGGTGTGCTTGGCGGCGGTGTGGGCGGTGCCGGCGTTGGCCGTGGCGGCCGCGGTGGTGGCGAGTCCGACGGCGGCGACCGCGGTGAGGGCGATACGGGCGGCGCGGGAGGCGAGGAGCGAACGCATGATGATCTCCGTATGTGTCGTGATGAGTGTCGTGATGAGACGTGATGACGTGTGTGACGACCTGTGACGCGGTGTGCCGTCCGGCCGGCTGCCGGCGACGGATGAAGCGTGTGCCGTGATCCGTCCCACCCGCCACGGATGAAGGTCATCGCGGGACGCTGGAATGCTGGAACGGGCGTTGACCTGCGGGAACCTCGGCGGCGTGGAACGGCGGGCCGGGACGCGAGGGACGCGGCCGGCGGGTGCGGGACGCGTACGGGGTCGCGTACGATGGGCCGCGTTGGAGGGGAGTAGCCCTTCGCCGGACCGTCGACATACTGCTCAGCCAGCCTGAGCCGGCGCCCGGAGGCAGATCCCGCGAACCCCTGGGTTCCGGATCGGCCGGCGAGACCTTCGGCAAGCAGTGCACCACCCGTGCCGCCCGGCACGGGTGCGCGAGTGCGCTGCCGTGCCGGGGTGTCGTGAGCAGTGCACGCGGACTCTCGGTGGGCGGCGCCCCGACCGATTGAGGAACTGTGATCAGCCCGACCGTGACGGCGCTCGTCTTCGGCGTCGTCTTCCTCGCCGAACTGCCGGACAAGACGGCCCTGGCCGGCCTCGTCCTCGGCACCCGTTACCGCGCCTCGTACGTCTTCGCCGGCGTCGCCGCGGCCTTCACCCTGCACGTCGTGCTCGCCGTCGCGGCGGGCAGCGTGCTCACGCTGCTGCCGCACCAGCTGGTGCAGGCGCTCACCGGCGTGCTCTTCCTCGGCGGCGCGGCCGTGCTGCTGCTGAAGAAGGACGACGGCGAGGAGGAGATCCGCCGGCCCGAGGACCAGAGCTTCTGGAAGGTGGCCGGGGCGGGCTTCATGCTCATCCTGGTCGCCGAGTTCGGCGACCTGACCCAGATCATGACCGCCAACCTCGCCGCCCGCTACGACGACCCGCTCTCCGTCGGCCTCGGCGCGGTGCTTGCGTTGTGGGCGGTGGCCGGGCTCGGCATCGTGGGCGGCAGGGCGCTGATGCGGAAGGTGCCGTTGACGCTGATCACGAGGATCGCGGCGGTGCTGATGGTGGGGCTCGGGGTGTGGAGCCTGTACGAGGCGATCGCGGGGTAGGGCCGGGGAGCGGGCGTGGGCCCGGGTGTGGGCGCGGGCGCGGGTTCGTGAGTGGAGTGGGGGTTCGCGGGGTACGGGAGGCCTGCGTGTCGCACAGTCGTTCGTGACCCGGTGTGTTGCGTCGTCGCCGTGCGTGTTGTGCCTGGTCGCGGGTGGTGGCGTGGCGGTGGGGTGTTTTGTATCGTGGAGAAACAAAGTGGCTCCCGCCCGTACTCCCTGACCTGCGGGCGGGGCCGCCCTGTTTCCCGGGGCATCCCCCTTTCCGTATTTGGTTCCGCATTTGGAGCATGCCGATGACGGCCACCACCGTTCTCACCGCACGGGCCCTCCTGCTGGACATGGACGGCACCCTCGTCAACTCCGACGCCGCCGTCGAGCGCGTCTGGCGGCGCTGGGCCGACCGGCACGGGCTGGACGGCGACGAGGTGCTGAAGGTCGTGCACGGCCGCCAGGGCTACGCCTCCATGGCCCTGCTGCTGCCCGGCCGGCCGATGGAGCAGAACCTCGCCGAGAACGCGCGGATGCTGGCGGAGGAGACCGCCGACACCGAGGGCGTGGTCGAGGTGCCCGGCGCGGCGGACTTCCTCGCCTCCCTGGCCGGGGTCCCGCACGCGCTGGTGACCTCGGCGGACGTGGCGCTGTCCACCGCCCGGATGGCGGCGGCGGGGCTCGCGCTGCCGGCGGTGCGGATCACGGCGGAGTCCGTGGGCGCGAGCAAGCCGGACCCCGAGGGGTTCCTGAAGGGAGCGGCGGAACTGGGCGTCGCGCCCGAGGACTGCGTGGTCTTCGAGGACTCCGGTGCGGGGGTCGCGGCGGGGCGCGCCGCGGGGATGCGGGTCGTGGGGGTCGGGGCGCGGGCGGGGTTGCACCGGCCGGATGCGGTGGTGCGGGATCTGCGGCGGGTGCGGGTCGAGGTGCTGGAGGGCGGGGCGGGCGTGCGGTTGCACGTGGGGTGAGCGCGGGGGTGGTCCCTTCACCGTCCGTGCGTCTTCTTCTTCCTACGGTTCGTCCGTCTCCGCTTCCAGGCGGGTGCGGGTGGTCTTGCCGTAGACGCCGCGGGGGTCGTCCGTGATGCCCCTGGTCCGCTGGTAGTTCGCGACGGCCGTCTCGAGGTCGTCGTCGTACTCGCCGTCCGCGCTGCCCAGGTAGAACAGTCGCTGGCGGAGGCGGAGCTGGAGCTCCTCGACCTCCGGGCCCTCGTCGCCGTTCCGCAGGACCGGGGGGTCTTCGTGGGCGTCGCCGCCGGGGGCGGGGTTCGTGGAATGGGTGGCGTCCGCGGTCGCCTGTGTGTCCTTCGAGGTGCGGCTGGCGGTGGGGGAGGGGGACGAGGAGGCCGTGCGGCCGGCGGAGGCGGTGGCCGAGGCGGAGGCGGTGTCGCTGGGGGACGGGCTGCCCGTCCCCGCCGACGCGGACGACGTGCCCGTCGGGCCGGTCGCGGTGGGGGTGGCCGAGCCGGCCGGGACGCTGGGGCGGACCTCGTCGGGGAGGGCGTCGTTGCGTTCGGGTTTGCCGTAGGTGAAGAGGCCGGTGGCGAGGGCGGTGGCGGTCAGGACGGCGACGACGGCGCCGCCGGCGGCGAGGACGACGGTACGGCGGGGGGCGCGGGAGGGTTTCTCGCCCCCGCCGCCCCTCCCCTCCCCCAAGCTCTCGGCTTCGCTCGAGCCGGGGGGACCCCCATCGACCACCAGGGGCTCCGCCCCTTCGACCCCGGAGGAGGTGACGAGGGGGAGGTCGTCCAAGGTGCCGGGTTCCTGCGCGGGGTGGTGGTTCCGGGGCTCCGCCCCGGCTCCCGAGGGGGCTCCGCCCCCTGGGCCCCCGGGGGTGGCGTCGCCCGGGGCTTCGTTGCCGTGGCCTGCCACGTACGGGCGTATGCGCAGGGGGTCGAAGTCCTCTGCCGCCGCCGCTTCCGCCGTGCGGGTTTCGCGGAGGGCGTCGGCCGTGCGCTGGGTGCAGGTGCACGTCGGCGAGCCGTCGGGGTCGCGTGGTGCCGCGCACTCCGGGCACGCCTGTTCGTTCGTTCCGCTCACGCCTGGGTTCCCTCCCTGCGAACTCCAGGAATTATGCAGACCTCCCGCACAACTTCTCCGGCGATCCCCCCGGAATGCCGCCGTCCAGCAGGACTGAACGGGCCATAACTGGTCACACCGAACAGGAGGGAAGACGGCGGGAGGTCTCCATGGCCGAGGACGCGCTCCGGAACGGCGACGGTACGGGAGGAGTGGACACGGGGGGTGAGGGTGTCGCCGCCCAGCCGAGCGGCAGCGTCCTCGTCTCCATCGGTGCCCTCCTCCTCGGCATGCTCCTCGCCGCCCTCGACCAGACGATCGTCTCCACCGCCCTGCCCACCATCGTCAGCGACCTCGGCGGCCTGGAGCACCTCTCCTGGGTCGTCACCGCCTATCTCCTCGCCTCCACCGCCGCCACCCCGCTGTGGGGCAAGCTCGGCGACCAGTACGGGCGCAAGAAGCTGTTCCAGACGGCCATCGCGATCTTCCTCGTCGGCTCCGCGCTCTGCGGCGCCGCGCAGGACATGGGCCAGCTCATCGCCTTCCGCGCGCTCCAGGGACTCGGCGGCGGCGGGCTCATGGTGCTGTCCATGGCGATCGTCGGCGACCTCGTGCCGCCCCGCGAACGCGGCCGCTACCAGGGCCTGTTCGGTGCCGTCTTCGGCGCCACCAGCGTGCTCGGACCGCTGCTCGGCGGGCTGTTCACCCAGCACTTGAGCTGGCGCTGGGTCTTCTACGTCAACCTGCCCGTCGGCGTCGTCGCGCTCGCCGTGATCGCCGCCGTCCTGCACATCCCGCGCCGCGCGGCCAGGCACGTCATCGACTACCTCGGCACGTTCCTGATCGCCGCCGTCGCCACCTGCCTGGTCCTCGTCGCCTCCCTCGGCGGCACCACCTGGGGCTGGGGCTCGCCGCAGATCATCGGGCTCATCGTGCTCGGGGTCGTCCTCGCCGGCGCGTTCGTGTCCGTCGAACGCCGGGCCGCCGAACCCGTCCTCCCGCTCAAGCTGTTCCGCGTCCGCACCTTCACGCTCTCCGCCGTCATCAGCTTCGTCATCGGCTTCGCCATGTTCGGCGCGATGACGTACCTCCCGACGTTCCTCCAGGTCGTGCGCGGGGTCTCGCCGACCATGTCCGGCGTGCACATGCTGCCCATGGTGTTCGGACTGCTGCTGTCCTCCACCGTCTCCGGGCAGATCGTCAGCCGTACCGGCCGCTGGAAGGTGTTCCCGGTGGCCGGCACCGCCGTCACCACGATCGGACTGCTCCTGCTGCACCAGCTCGACGAGCACAGCTCCACCGCGGCGACCAGCGCGTACTTCTTCGTCTTCGGGCTCGGTCTCGGCCTGGTCATGCAGGTCCTCGTGCTGATCGTGCAGAACGCGGTGGCCTACGAGGACCTGGGCGTCGCCACGTCCGGGGCGACGTTCTTCCGCTCCATCGGCGCGTCCTTCGGCGTCGCCGTCTTCGGCACGGTCTTCGCGAGCCGGCTCGGCGACAAGCTCGCCGGCGTCCTCGCCGGGCGCCCCCTGCCGGCGGGCGTGAACGTGGACAGCCTCAAGGCCGACCCGCGCGGCATCGCCGGGCTGCCGCCGACGCTGCGGCCCGCCGTGCTGCACGCCTACGCGTCCTCCATCACCGACGTCTTCCTCTACGCGGCGCCCGTCGCCGCCGTCGCCTTCGTGCTCGCCTGGTTCCTGCGCGAGGACCGGCTGCGGGCGTCCGTGACGGCGCCGGACGGCACGGAGACCTTCGCCAGCAACCCGGTGCAGCGCTCGTCCTACGACGAGGTCTGCCGCGCGCTGTCGCTGCTCGGCTCCCGCAACGGGCGGCGGGAGATCTACGAGCGGATCACCGCGCGCGCCGGGTACGACCTGCTGCCGGCGGCGAGCTGGCTGCTGCTGCGGACGCGGAAGCACGGCTGGACGGAACCGGCCGTGCTGACCGAGCGCAGCGCGGTGCCGCTGCACGTGATCATCGAAGCGGCGCGGCAGGTGGAGGAGCGGGGGCTGGCCGCGCGGCGGGGGCCCGACCTGGTGCTCACGGAGCGGGGCGCGGAGGTCGCGGAGCGGCTGGCCGCGGCGCGGCGGGAGTCGCTGGCGGAGCTGCTGGGGGACTGGTGGGGGCCGGACCGGCCGACGGATCTGAACCGGTTGGTGGAGGAGCTGACGGGGGAGTTGTGCGGGTCGGACGCGGAGCGGCCGCACGCGGCGGCACGGGGCGCTGCCGTCGTGCGGTGACGTGGCCTGCGGACGCCGGCCAACCCCCGCGCGCCCAGGCCGCGTTCACGTGCCGCCCCCGTTCGTGCCTCTCCGTGAGCGGGTGCCGTTTGCGGGGCGGGTTGCGGGCAACCCGGTTGAGGTAGGGGTTCGCCGGAGCCGTCCGGTTCCGGGGCCCTTGGGTCTACCGGAAGGCATTCATGTCCACAGGCGTGATCATCGCAATTGTGATCGTGGCGGCCGTGGTCGTTGCCGCGGTCGTACTGTTTCTGCTGCGAGCCCGCGGCGCGCAAGGCGGCCACGGGCTGAAGCGGCGCTTCGGCCCCGAGTACGAGCGGACCGTGGCCCGCCACAACGGGGACACCAGGGCTGCCGAGGCCGAACTCGCCGAACGCGTCGAACGCCACGGCTCGTTGAAGAGGCGGCCGCTGGCGCCCGAAGCCCGCGCACGCTACGAGGCGCGCTGGGCGGCGGCCCAGGAACGGTTCGTCGACTCGCCGCGGGAGGCGGTGGCCGACGCGGACCAGCTGATCGCCGAACTGTCCAAGGAGCGCGGTTTCCCGGACGGCCGTCACGAGGACCGGCTCGACGCGCTCTCCGTCCACCACGCGCACCAGGTCCACGGCTACCGCCGGCTGCACCGGGCCGCGCACGCCCCGGCCGACGGTACGCCGGAGAGCCGGCCCGGTACGGAGGAGCTGCGCGCATCCATGGTCGAGGCCCGCGCGCTCTTCGCGCAGTTGACGGGCGACGACGACGGCCACCGGGCACCGCGTACGGAGACGAAGCGGTCCGGCGCGACCGGCGAAGCCCGGGGCGCCCAGCCCGCCTGGGCCTTCGGCCGGCGTCATGTGAAGGGGAGTTGAGGGGTGATGGCAGAGGTGACACCGTCCAACGAGGACCGTGACGCGCGCGACGACCGACTCGTGCGGGAGGCCCGCGAGGCGCGTGCCGCGCACGAGGCGGCGGGCGACCCGGACGCCGGTCCGGCCGCGGCGCCCATGCACAGGACCGAGCCGCCCGCGAGTGCGTCCACTCCGGGCACAGGCACGGGCGCGAGCAAGGACGCGGGTACGGGCAAGACGTTGACCGGTTCCGCCGCCGGCGGCAGCGAGGCCGGCGTCGGTGCCGCCGGCACCGGTTCCGCGCACGGTCCCGTCTCCGGCTCCTCCCTCATCGGAGGGCGGGCCGGCAGCGCCACCGACGACGCGCTCACCGGAGGCGCCGGCGCCCACCACGAGACGCGGCACGGCCACGGCGGCGAACCCCACGCCGCGCACACGCCGTTGCTCGCGCACGGCGACACCGAGAAGTTCTCGGCCCAGCTGCACCACGCCGTCGGCGGCTTCGTCGACGCGCCCCGGGCCGCCGTCGAGGAGGCCGACCACGTCCTGGAGGAGGTCGCCGACCTGTTCGCCGACGCGCTGAACCGGCGCCGCCGGGACCTGCGCGCCGCCTGGCAGGCCGGTGACGGCAACGACGGCGACACGGAACGGCTCCGCGTCGCCCTGCGGGACTACCGCGAGTTCGCGGAGCGTCTGCTGCACGTCTAGGGCACGTCCAGGGCCTGTTGTGGCCCGCGGCCCGGGAAGCCTCGTGCTCCCGGGCCGTTGTCGTGTGCGTGCGGCGGGCCGTTCCTTCGGCTTCACTCCGCCCGGCGGGCCCGCCATTCACGGACCACCGCGTCCGTGTCGTACGGCTTCAGGCCCAGTGGCGGGCCCGGCGGCGGCTTGAACATGACGTCGCGGATCTTGACGTTGACGCCGTCGATCAGCCGCCGCACCACCGTCTCCGTCGGCGCCGCGTACGCCGCCGCCAGCGTGTCCTCGGCCTCCTTGCGCAGGGCGAGCGTCGGCGGGAGGACGGAGACGCCCTCGCGGACCAGCTTCTGCTTGATCCACCACATCTCGTCGTACGCGGTGTCGGAGACCGCGCGGGAGGGCCGGCCCGCGCCCGGCAGATCGTCGAACTCGCCGCGGTCCTCGGCCTCGCGGATCTGCCGTTCGACGAAGGACTCGAAGCTCACACCGGGAGGTTTGCGCTCGGTCATAACGCCCATTGTGCAGGAGACCGCCCACCCGGGCCATGGCGCGATCTATCATGCGGCGGCGGTGCGGGGGCCCGGTCCCCGTGCCGGGTTCCGTGACAGCCGCGACATCCGTCGCCTCCAGAAGGAGCGCACCACGTGCTCGAACTCACCATGGCCCTGGTCTCCGGGGCGGACGCCGGGGCGACGGCCGGCATGCTGATGGCCGACGCGCCCAGCCGGCCGGAATCCGTACTGCGCGTGGGGCGCGACCGGACCGTGTGCCGGCTCGTCACGCCCGACGACTGGCTGTTCATCTCCCGTGTGCACCTGGAGTTCGTGTACGGGGCGGACGGTGCCTGGCGGGTGACCTGGCTGCGGGGGTCGCAGCCGGATCCGTCGTCGCAGGTGTTGCTGACGTTGGCCGGGGGGCAGTCGCAGCCGGTGCCGTACGGGGGGACGGCGGTTCTGCCGCTCGGCGGCTCGGGGGAGTTGGTCGTCCTGGACCGGACGGCTCCCAGGAGCGTGAACGTGGGGTTCTTTCACGAGGTTTAGGTGGGGTGGGAAGGCGCGCCTCCCTCAGCGCGCCGCCCAGCGACCCCGGCGCCGGAAGCCGCGCGACGTCACCCCAGCTCGCTCGGCTCCACCGACGGCTTCGAACCCGGCAGCGGTCGGCCCGCCGACTCCCGCATGAACCAGACCGCCGCTCCGCCCACGACCGCCGCCGCCATCATGTAGTACGCGGGCATCATGACGTTGCCCGTCGCGCCGATCAGGGCGGTGACGACCAGGGGGGTCGTGCCGCCGAAGAGGGACACCGAGACGTTGAAGCCGATGGACAGCGAGCCGTAGCGCACGCGGGTGGGGAAGAGGGCGGGGAGTGCCGCCGGCATCGCCGCGGTGAAGCAGACCAGGAGCAGGCCCAGCGCGCCCATGCCGAGCGCGATGGCGAGCAGGCTGCCCTGGCGGATCAGGAGCAGCGCCGGGACGGAGAGGAGCAGGAAGCCCGCGCAGCCGGTGGCGATGACGGGGCGGCGGCCGACGCGGTCGCTCAGCGCGCCCGCGAACGGCTGGACGATCATCATGAGGGCCATCACGCCGAGCACGACGAGGAGGCCGTGCGTCTCGTCGTACTTCAGTTCGCTGGTCAGATAGCTCGGCATGTACGACAGCAGCATGTAGTCGGTGACGTTGAAGACCAGCACCAGGCCCATGCACAGCAGCAGCGTCCGCCACTGGCCGGTGATCATCTCGCGCAGCGGCACCCGCTCGCGGCTGCGCTCCGCCTTGTCGACCTCCGCCGCGAACGCCGGGGTCTCCTCCAGGCGCAGCCGCAGATAGAGGCCGACGATGCCCATGGGGCCCGCGATCAGGAAGGGGATCCGCCAGCCCCAGGAGAGCAGGTCCTGGTCGGAGAGGAGCGCGGTCAGCACCGTGACCAGGCCCGCGCCGCCGATGTACCCGGCGAGCGTGCCGAACTCCAGCCAGCTGCCGAAGAAGCCGCGCCGCCGGTCGGGCGCGTACTCGGCGATGAACGTGGAGGCGCCCGCGTACTCGCCGCCGGTGGAGAAGCCCTGCACCAGCCGGGCGGCCAGCAACAGCAGCGGGGCGCCGACGCCGAGGGTGGCGTACGACGGGATCAGGCCGATGGCGAAGGTGCCCGCCGCCATCATGATCATGGTGACGGCGAGGACCTTCTGGCGGCCGACGCGGTCGCCGAGCGGGCCGAAGACCATGCCGCCCAGCGGCCGCACCAGGAAGGCCGCGGCGAAGGCGCCGAACGTGGACATGAGCTGTGCGGTGGGGTTCCCGGAGGGGAAGAACACCTTGCCGAGGGTCACCGCGATGTAGCTGTAGACCCCGAAGTCGAACCACTCCATCGCATTGCCCAGGGCGGCGGCCTTGACCGCGCGCCGGACGAGTGCCGGGTCCGTGACGGTGACGCCGGGCGGGGTCGGACGGGTACGGGGTGCGACGGGAGCGGTGATCGCGGCCAAGACTCGGCTCGCCTGCCTTTCGACGGGGACAGGGACGGGGACCCGCGCTCCGTCGAGCAGGCCGGAAATCGACCATACGAGGTGGGGGTGCGGTGACGTGGCGTGACAAAGTAGCTGCAAGCAGCACCCAAAAGTGGTCCGGCCAGGGGGTTCCGGGACGTTTCGGGTCCCTCGTCCGGTTCCCGGATGTGAGCCTTCTCGCGCCCCGGAGGGCCGAAAGGATGTTCGCGGACTATCGTCATCCGGACAAAATGCGGCCGGCTGTCAGGTGAAGAGGGGGTTGTCCGCATCTTCCAAGGAAGACGGGTGCGAGTGTTGGCACAGCGGACATATGGGTGACGGAGCGGGAGGCCGACGCGGCGTGGCGAACGCGGAACACGGTGGACGAGCGGGCGACGCATTCGGTGACACGTTCGGTGACACCTTCGGAGACACGGAGGAGTCGGCCAGAGCCGGGATGAGAACGGCCCGCGTCGTCCTGTGGCTCGTCGCCGCCGTGCTGGCCGTACGGCAGGTCGCCGCCGTCCTCGGCACCCCCGAGGCCGACCGGCTCACCGCCCTGGAGACCTGGGTCGGACCCGACGGCGTCCTGCACGTCAAGGGCTCCCTCTACGACTCGACGCGGTTCACCGGCACCCCGTTCAGCGGACTCGTCCTCAAACCGCTCACCCGCGCCGCCGAACAGGCGCTCGGCTGGGGCTGGACCTTCGGCACCCTGCTGCTCGTCGTCGCCCTCGGGGTGATCGCCGCGCGCGCCCTGCCCCAACCGGTGTCCCGGCGCACCTCGCTGTTCGCCGCCCCCGTGGCGATCAGCCTGCTCATGCTGTCGCTGCCGGTGCGCAACACCCTGTACCTCGGGCAGACCAGCATCATCCCGGTGCTGCTCGTCCTGCTCGGCTGCTTCACCGTGCGCGACCAGCGGGCCGCCGGCGTCCTGATCGGCGTCGCCGCCGCCTTCCAGCCGACGGTGCTGCTCTTCGCCCCGCTGCTGTGGTGGACCGGCCGCCGCCGTGCCACCGCCTGGACCGGCGGCGCCTTCGCCGCGTGCACGGCACTCGCCTGGGCCGCGCTGCCGCACGACTCGAACACCTACTGGGTGCACCACATGGCCGGCGTCGGCCTGGGCGGCGCCGCCGACGGCCTCGCCAACCAGTCCCTGCACGGCGCCCTGCTCCGCCTCGGCCTGAGCGGCCCGCTGGAGATCGCCCTGTTCCTGGCGCTCGGCGCCGCCGTCGCCGTCCTCGGACTGCGCCGCGCCGTGCGCTACGCCCGCGACGGGCAGCTGCTGCTCGCGGTGGCCGTCACCGGGTGCGTCGCGGTCGCGGTGTCGCCCACCGCCTGGCAGCACCAACTGCTGTGGGTGCTGCTCGCTGTCGTGGGACGGGTCGGCCGGCGCGCCTCCGACCGGCTGATGTGGCCCGTCGCCGTCGTCCTGGTGATGTCGCTGCCCGCGAGGATGCTGCTGCCGAACATGGCGGTCCTCTTCCCGCTGCGCGACAACCTCGTCCTGCTGGCCGCGCTCGCCGCCGCCACCGTCGTCCCCTTCCAGCCGCGCTCCTCGCCGTACTACGACCACCCGGTGCCCACCGAGTACGCCCCCGCCGTCCCGGCCCGCTTCCGGCACGTGCCGCTGGTGCCCTTCCTGCGCCGGGTGCTGACCCGGCCCAACCTGCTGCTCGAACTGCTGCTGATCCGCGTCACCTACGCCGCCTACTCCAAGGTCCGGCTCGCCGCGACCGGCGGCTCCAACTCCGCGGGCCGGGCCACCGCCGAGCACCACGGCCACCAGATCCTCTCCGCCGAGCGGTTCCTGCACCTCGACATCGAGCACTGGGCCAACCACGCGGTCGTGAAGGTCGACTGGCTGCGGAACTTCTTCGACTTCTACTACGAGTCGTTCCACTTCGTGGTCCCGCTCGCCGTCCTCGGCGTCCTGTACTGGCGCCGTCCGGTCGACTACCGCTGGGCCCGCACCTCCCTCGGCTTCGCCACGCTGCTCGCGCTCGTCGGCTTCTGGCTCTACCCGTTGGCCCCGCCGCGGCTGATGCCGGGGCTCGGCATGATCGACACCGTGCACGGCGTGCAGGACTTCGCCAAGCCGGACTACGGCACGCTCACCCACCTCACCAACCAGTACGCGGCCATGCCCTCCCTGCACTTCGGCTGGTCCCTGTGGTGCGGTGTGGTCATCGCGGTCCTCGCGCCCCGGTGGTGGATGAAGGCGCTCGGCCTGCTGCACCCGCTGTTCACCGTCTCCGCGATCATCGCCACCGGCAACCACTGGGTGCTCGACGCGGTGGGCGGCGCGGCCGTCGTCGGGGCGGGCCTCGGCCTCTCCTACGTCCTCCAGGGGCCGCGCGCCCGGACGGTGCGGGCGGCGGCGTTGGCCGGACCGCCCTCGCCACCGCCGTCGGCGCCGGAGCCCGAGGTCGCGCGCGGTTGACGCGGGGCGCGGGCGGTCCTGGCCGTCCGCACCGCGTCCGACCTGCGGTTTCCTCTCTCTCCTCGCCCCATGCGCGGGGCCGCTCCGCCGGGTGGCGGTCAAGCCCGGGGGCGCATCTGCCGTTCTCCTGAGCAGCGGCAGCGGCAGCGGCCGTGCGCCCCGAGGCAGCTCAGGAGGAGACCATCACCACGCCCCCCGACATCTCGCGCGCTTCCGGTGTTCCGGGGGCCTCCGTCTCCGTCCTCGTGGCCGCCGAGGGGACGCGCGCCCCGGCGCCCGGCCCGGGCCTCGCCCCGGCGCTCGCCCCGGCGTCCGCGCGGGCGCTCGCGCCGGTTCGGGTGCGGGTGGTGCGGCGGGGCGCGGCCGTCGTACCGGCCCTGCTCGCCACGGTGGCCGGGCTGTGGGAACTCGACCGGCGGCACAGCATGTGGCGCGACGAGGCGGTCACCTACGAGGTCGCCCACCGTCCGCTCGGCGAACTCGGCGAGCTGCTCGGCCGCATCGACGCCGTGCACGGTCTGTACTACCTCCTCATGCACGCCGTCTTCGCCCTCTGGGACGGCGGGCTCGCCGCGCTCCGGCTGCCGTCGGTGGCCGGGGCCGCGCTGGCCGCCGCCGGGGTGGGCGCGACGGGCGCGCGGCTCGCCGGGTGGCGCGCGGGCGTGTGCGCCGGTGAGGTGTTCGCCGTGCTGCCCGCCGTCCAGCAGTACGCGCAGGAGGGCCGCTCCTACGCCCTGGTCTGCGCGGCCGTCACGTGGGGCGGGTACTTCCTGCTGCGTGCGCTGGCGCGGCCCGCCGTCGTGCGGTGGTGGTGCGCGTACGGCGCCGCGCTCGCCCTCGCCTGCTGGCTGCACGAGTTCGCCGTACTGGCGCTGCTCGCCCATGGCGTCACCCTGCGGTGGCTGCGGGTGCCGGGATGGGTGGGGGCGCGATGGGGGCTCGCGGCGGGGGCGGTGGTGGTGGCGGTGTCGCCGTTGGCGCTGGTGAGCCTTGGGCAGTCGGAGGAGCAGCTGGGGTGGCTGGGGCGACCGGGGCCCGAGGTGTGGGCGGGGTTCCTGCTGGTGGCGGGGGCGGGGGTACTGCTCGTGCGGTGGGCCGGGCGGGGTGGGGGTGAGGGCTCGGGGGTCGTGCCGGCGGCCTGTGCGGTGCCGTTGCTCGTGGTGCCGGCGGGGGCGCTGCTGCTCGTCTCGCTGGTGCGGCCTTACTACGTGGACCGGTATGTGCTGTACGGGCTGGAGGGGCTGGCGTTGCCGGCGGGGGTGGTGCTGGAGCGGGGGGTGGCGTGGGCGAGGTGGCGGCGGGCGGGTGCGGTGGCCGTGGCTCTGGCGGTGCTGGTGCCCTGGTCGGTGTTCGTGCGGGCGCCGGAGAGTCGGAAGGACGACGTGGTGGCCGTCGCGGGGGTGGTGGCGCGGGTCGCGCGGCCGGGGGATGCGGTGGTGTTTCTGCCGGGGCGGCGGCGGGAGTGGGTGCTGTGGGCGCCGTCGGTGTACGGGGGGCTGGATGATCTGGCGCTCGGCGAGAGCCCGCGTGCGTCGCGCACGCTGTGGGGGACGGAGGTGGCCGCCGGCGCGATGCGGCGCCGGTTGCTCGCCGCTGAGCGGGTCGTCGCGTTGAGCGACCCGCCCGGCGAGCCGCTCGACCCCGACCGGCGGGAGGTGGTCAAGCGGGAGGTGCTCGCGCGGTGGTTCGTGGTGTGCGGGCGTACGGGGGTGTGGGGGGCTCGCGTCACGGTGTACGCGCGGCCGGGGCACTGTGGGGATTTTCCTCGCCCCCGCCGCCCCTACCCTTCCCGTCCTCAAGGGGCGCTGCCCCTTTGACCCCGGACGTGCGGATGGGTGGGTGGTCGCTCGCGCAGACAATACAGTCCCGCGCCCCTGAAGGGGCGCGGGGAACTGCGCGACCAGCCACGACGCACCCGCAGGCGCCGTACAACACACACCCCCGAGCCATGAGGCGCCGCATGGCGAAGGCGGCGGTCCCGGGGATCGGGGGACCGCCGCCTTCGGCTGAGGTGGTTCTGCCGTCTTCCGCGGAGCGGAAAAGGCTTAGTACCAGTGGTGGGTCTGCCAGAAGTTCCACGCGCCGACGGGGCTGCCGTAGCGGGAGTTCATGTAGTCCAGGCCCCACTTGATCTGCGTGGCCGGGTTGGTCTTCCAGTCGGGGCCCGCGGAGGCCATCTTCGAGCCGGGCAGCGCCTGGACCAGGCCGTACGCACCGGAGGAGGCGTTCGTCGCGGAGACGTTCCAGCCGCTCTCGTGCGAGACGATGTTGCTGAACGCGGCGTACTGCGCGGCGTCCGGGATCATCTGGTGGGCGATCGCCTGCGCGCTGGAGGACGTCGAGGCGTGCGCCGGAGCGGCGGTCATCGCCATGCCGGCCGTGGCGGCGGCCAGGGCGACACCGGTGAGGGCCTTCTTCGGGGAAGCGATGCGGCGGAGCAGGGAGACGGACACGTGAAACCTTTTCTTCGGGGACGTGGGGCCGTCGGCGGCACACGGTGACCACGCGGTGCGTGGGGCGGATGTGTGCCGGGCGCCGGGGCCGGTGGGCCCGGCAGCGCCTGACGACTGCTCCAGAGAAACAGGCCGGACGGATCATCCGCAAACACCCCTTTTACTAGTTGTCGTCGCATCCGGCGAACCGGCCCCTCCTGTGACCTGGCTCTCAAACCCCAGGTCGGCGCCTGTAATGAAGTGTCCGCGTCACGCCCGATCGGCTACGACGCCGGGTCGTAGGTGACGTGGGTCATGTGGGGTGCTTCACCGCTCAACCGTCTCGGTGTGACGGTGCGCGTGCGCCGTCTCACCCTCCGGAGCCGTTTCGGAGCCCTCGAACGTGACCGGCGTCTCGAAGGCGGCCCGTCGGGTGGCCCGGCGCAGCGCCCGCAGCACCGCCGGGCCGAGGGTGAGGGTGAGGACGGCGGTGACGACGGCCCGGCCCAGGTCCCAGCCGAGCGACGTGGCCACGCAGTACGCGACGAAACGGGCCAGGTTGGCCGGGACCGCCGCGTGCGGGTCGAAGGCGATGCCGGAGGCGAGGCCGCCCATGAACGGCCAGCCGGCCAGGTTCATGACCGTGCCGTAGGCGAAGGCGGCCAGGAAGCCGTAGAAGGTGAGCAACGCCAGTTCGCCCCGGCCGCGCAACCTCCCCCAAGTTCTCGACCCTTCCCCCAAGCTCTCAACTTCGTTCGAGCAGGGGGGACCCCCAGGAGCAGGGGGGACCCCCATCGGAGCCGGCAGCAGGCCCGCGCCCATCGTGAACCAGCCCATCGCCAGCATCTGGAACGGCATCCAGGGGCCCACCCCGCCCGTGAGCAGGGCGGAGGCGAACATCGTGACCGAGCCCAGGACGAAGCCGAAGCCCGGGCCGAGGACCCGGCCGCTCAGCACCATGAGGAAGAACATCGGCTCGATCCCGGCCGTGCCCGCGCCCACCGGCCGCAGCGCCGCGCCGGTCGCCGCCAGCACGCCGAGCATCGCGACCGCCTTCGGGCCGAGCCCCGACTCCGAGATCGTCGCCGCCACCACCCCGACCAGCAGCACCAGCAGCCCCGCGAACAGCCAGGGCGCGTCCTGCGCGTGGGCGCTGAGCTGCGACTCGGGCGGCGCGAGGAAGGGCCACCCGAAGGCGGCCACGCCCACCGCGCCGACCAGCACCAGCGCGGCCACGGAACGGGGGCCGAGGCGGACGGCGCGGGGACGTACTGCGCGGGGGCGGCGGGTCGGGCGCGCGGTCATCGCAGGGCCTCCCGGACCTGGGTCACCGTGAGCCACGGCCGCGGGGCGAGGATCTTGGTGACCTGGGGCGCGAAGGAGGGGGAGGAGACGACGACGGCGGCCGTCGGACCGTCGGCGATCACCTCGCCCTCGGCCAGCAGCACCACCCGGTGGGCCAGCTCGGCGGCGAGCTCCACGTCGTGCGTGGCCAGCACGCTCGCGTGCCCCTCGGCGGCCAGCCCCCGCAACACCGTGACCAGGCGGGCCTTGGCCGCGTAGTCCAGGCCCCGGGTCGGCTCGTCGAGCAGGAGCAGCGGCGGGCGGGCGGTCAGCACGACGGCCAGCGCGAGCGCGAGCCGCTGCCCCTCGGAGAGGTCACGGGGGTGGGTGTCGTCGGTGACCCCGGGCAGCAGCTCGGAGACCAGGTCGCGGCAGGTGCCGGAGGCGGCCCCGGCGTCCTGGTCGGCGGCGGCGCACTCGGCGGCGACCGTGTCGGCGTACAGCAGGTCGCGCGGCTCCTGCGGGACCAGGCCGACCCGGCGCACGAGGTCGCGGGGCGCGGTGCGGTGCGGGACCGCCCCGCCGACGCGCACCTCGCCGGCGGACGGCTCCACCAGCCCGACCAGGGTGTTGAGGAGCGTGGACTTCCCGGCGCCGTTGCGGCCCATCAGGGCCACGGTCTCGCCGGGCGCGACGGTGAGGTCGACGCGGTGCAGCGCCCGCACCCCGCCCCGGCGTACGGCGAGACCGCGCACCTCGGCGGCGGGGGCGTCCGCGGACGGCACCTCGGGGGCGCGTCGGCGCAGGAACCGGCGGGCGGGGGAGTGCGGCCGGGGAGCGGGGGGCTTCGCGTGGGCGTGCGCAGGGCCCTCGGGCGCGGGTTCCCGGTCGGCCAGTCGTTCGCGCAGTGCGCCGGCCCGGCGCCGGGCGTCCCGGACGGTGAGCGGAAGCGGGGACCAGCCCGCCAGCCGGCCCAGGTCCACCACCGGCGGGAACACCGGGGACACCGCCATCACCTCCGCCGGGCTGCCGAGCACCGGCGCGGCGCCCGGCGACGGCAGCAGCACGACCTGGTCGGCGTACTGCACCACCCGCTCCAGCCGGTGCTCGGCCAGCAGCACCGTCGTGCCGAGGTCGTGCACCAGCCGCTGGAGGACGGCGAGGACCTCCTCGGCGGCGGCCGGGTCCAGCGCGGACGTCGGCTCGTCGAGGACCAGCACCTTCGGGTGCGGGGTGAGGACGGAGCCGATCGCCACCCGCTGCCGCTGGCCGCCGGAGAGCGTCGCGATCGCACGGTTCCGCAGCCCGGCGAGGCCCAGCAGATCGAGGGTCTCCTCGACGCGCCGCCGCATCACGTCCGGGGCCAGGCCCAACGACTCCATGCCGTACGCGAGTTCGTCCTCGACGGTGTCGGTGACGAAGTGCGAGAGCGGGTCCTGGCCCACCGTGCCGACCACGTCGGCCAGTTCGCGCGGCTTGTGGGTACGGGTGTCGCGCCCGGCGACCGTGACCCGGCCGCGCAGGGTGCCGCCGGTGAAGTGCGGGACGAGCCCGCTCACCGCGCCGAGCACGGTCGACTTGCCGACGCCGGACGGACCGACGAGGAGGACGAGTTCCCCCTCCGGGACCTCGAAGTCCACGCCCCGCACGGTGGGTTCGGCGGTGCCGTCGTACGTCACGGAGACGTTCTCGAAGCGGATCACGACGGCTGCTCCTCGGCGGTTTCCGGCGGTGGTGGGAGGGGCCGCGCGGGCGCGACGAGGGCCGGAAGGAGGCCCAGGAGCACGGCCGCCGCCGGCCACAGCGGCAGCGTGGGCGCGACGAGCGGCACCACGCCGGGGTGCAGGGCGGCCGGATCGGCGGACGCGGCCCACGTGAGCGCCACGGCGACGGCGACGCCGGAACCCGCGACCAGCAGGGCGCGCGGGGTCCAGGTGTCCGGACGGTAGCGGGTGCGCGGGGAACGCCGGCCGCCCAGCCACAGCCCCGCGAGCGCGGCGGCCGCCCCGGCCAGCAGCACCGGCAGCCCGTACGTGCCGCCCGCCGCGGTGAGCAGCCCGTACGTGCCCGCGCACACGCCGAGCAGACCGCCGAGGGTGAGCGCGGCGGTCGTACGGCGCACCGGGGCGGGTACGTCGGCGGTACGGCCGTAGCCGCGCGCGTCCATCGCGGCGGCCAGGGCGACCGACCGCTCCAGGGCGCCCTCCAGGACCGGCAGCGCGACCTGCGCCAGACCGCGCAGCCCCCGGTCCGGGCGGCCCCGCAGCCGGCGGGCCGCGCGCAGCCGCCGGGCGTCCGCGATGAGGTGCGGCGCGAACGTGAGCGCGACGACGACGGCGACGCCCGTCTCGTACAGCGCGCCGGGCAGCGACTTGAGCAGACGGGCCGGGTTGGCGAGGGCGTTGGCGGCGCCGACGCACACCAGCAGCGTGGCCAGCTTCAGCCCGTCGTACAGCGCGAACAGCACGCCCTCGACGGTGACCCGGCCGCCCAGCCGGATGCCCTGCGCCCAGTGCGGGAGCGGCACCTCGGGGAGGGTGAGGAGGGTGTGCGTTCCGGGGATGGGCGAGCCGAGCACGACGGCGAAGGCGAGCCGCAGCAGCAGTACGGCGAGGCCGAGCCGCAGGAAGACGGCGTAGGAGCGGGACCAGGGGGCGGGGGTGCGGTGGGTGGCCACGACGTAGCCGGTGACGGTGAGGAGAAGGGCGAGGAGGAGGGGATTGGTGGTACGGGTGGCGGCGGTCCCGAGGGAAAGGGCCCAGACCCACCAGGCCCCGGGGTGCACGGCACGATCACCGCCCTCACCCACGACGCCTGGCCTGCCAGACCCCCGCCGCCGCCAGCAGGACGATCGCCGCGCCCCCGGCCAGGAGGCCCACGGAGGGGCCACCTCCGTCGTCGTCGGACGTGCCGGCGTCCGAGCCCGCACCCTTCGCCGCGACCTGCTCCCCGCACCCCTTCTGCGGATAACCGGCGATCGCGCACAGCAACGCGTTCGTGTCGTACCGCAACGGCTCCGCCACCGACGCCAGCGCCTCGGCCGTCGTCGCGTCCGGTGCCACCCGCGCGCACGCCACCCGCCGCGCCGGGGGCGTCTCGCCGGAGGGCGCGTCGGCCGCCGTACCGAAGTCGAGGACGAGGGCGACCCGCTTCGCGCCCGCCCGCGCGGGCGTCTTCGCGCAGATGTCCGCGAAGCCGGCGTCCCCGCGCGGCCGCGTGGCGTCGGCGGAGTCCTCGCTCACCGCGAACCGGAACCCCTGCACGTCCCCGTCGGCGGGGCGGGCGAGGGAGGGGCCCTGTGTGGCGTACGTCCAGTGGTCGCCGTCGCGCTCCCAGAAGGACCAGTAGCGGTACCCGGCGGCCCGCGCCTGCCCGGCGCCCGCGAGCAGCAGGAACGCCGACAGGAGCAGGACGGCGGCGCGACGGCGGCGGCTCACGGCTGCTGCCCGGCCTTGCGGCGGCCGCTGAGCAGGAAGCCCATGCCGATGCCGGCGACGAGGCAGACGCCGACGAACCAGTAGACGCCGTAGCTGTCACTGTCGTCGCCCTGCTGGGCCGAGTCCTTGGCCCCCTCCGCCCGCGCCTGGTGCTGCGGGGCCGGGCCGGTGGCGTTGAGGAGCGAGACGAGGTCCTCGCCGCCGAAGTCGTGCGGGTCGGTGCCGGTGGCGTGGGCGGCGAAGACCAACTGGGCGTAGGCGGCGGGGCCGTTCTGCTTCGCCCAGGCGGCGGAGTTCTTCTCCAGCCAGGCGAGCGGCTTCGCGGCCCGCGCCGCACCGCCCTGCGCGGCGAGCGCGACGACGGCGTCGGCGGTGTTGCCGAAGTCGGGCTGATCGGCGGAGCCGGGCAGCGCGGAGATCAGGTGGCCGTCCTTCGCCATCGCCCCGGCGAGGTACGAGGCCCCGTTGGCGGCGGCCTGCTCGGGCGTGAGGTCACCGGTGTCGGAGCAGGGGGCGGTCGCCTTCTTGCCCGCCGGGGCGGCGAGGCCCCTGCCGAGCGCGCCGAGGACACCGGCGGCGGTCGCGTCCGCGTTGGCGGTGAGCCTGCCCTTCTTGTCCGGCTGGAAGGCGAAGGCGCCTTCGCCCTTGCCGTCGCAGGGCAGGGAGAAGGTGAGCAGGGCGTCGTAGGAGGCGTCGAGGTCCTTCTCCCCGGCGGCGGTCAGCGCGCCGATGACGACGGACGTCGAGTTGGCGTCGCTCGCGCCGCCGGGGGAGTAACCCCAGCCGCCGTCCTTGTTCTTGTGGTCCGTCAGCCAGTCCACGGCTTTGCCGACCTCGGTGCCGTGCCCGCCGAGGGCGACGAGGGCCTGTACGGCGGCGGCCGTGCTGTTGGTGTCGACCATGGTCTTGGCGTCGCACGCCTTCGACGGCTCCGCGCGGAACGCGGCGAACGCGCCGTCCGCGCACTGCTGCCCGGTCAGCCAGTCCACGGCCTTGGCGGCGGGCTTCACGCCCACCGTGTCCTGCGCGAGCAGGGCGAGGGACTGCCGCCAGACGCCGTCGTAGGTGGGGTCGGAGCTCCCGTACAGCCCGGAGGGCAGCGCCACCGAGGGCGACGGGGAGGGGGAGGCGGCGACGGCGGGCGCGGCCCCGGCACCGAGCACGGCGACGGCGGCCAGAGCCGTGGCGCAACGGCGGACAGACATGAGCGGCGGGTGCCTCTCCCTGCGGGGCGCCGGGCAGCACGGGACGGACGGACCTCCCGGGCGGCTCGACTCCGCAGACCTCGACGGTGTCGTACGCCGGCGGACGGCCGACGCACCTGAGCCGGTCACGGCGGGCACGGGGCAATCCGGCTCCTCGGTCCTGGTGGACCGAGATACGGCTGCGGGTCAGCGCCGGATTCGCACCGGCTTTCCCCCGTACGGGCGTGATGACGACGCGGCCACTGTACCGGCCCGCCCCCGGGACCACGGCCCGGGTCCGCCGTGGTGCGAATCACCCGGGCCACCGCTCACAGCCTGGCTACCAGCCGGTAGATTCGGAGGCTCTTGAACGATCAAGTCTGAACTTGTTCCGGATTATCGTCCCGACGTAAGGTCGCGGGACCGCGCAGGCAGGAAGGGGCCCGGAGTGACCGCTGAGGCCAGTCAGGCGGGTTCCCCTCCCGGACCTGCCGCCGACGCCGGGCGACCGCTCAGCATCGCGCTCCTCACCTACAAGGGGAACCCGTTCTGCGGGGGCCAGGGCGTCTACGTCCGCCACCTCTCCCGCGAACTGGCCCGCCTGGGCCACCGGGTGGAGGTCATCGGGGCGCAGCCCTACCCCGTCCTCGACGTGCTCGACGAGGGGGCCGACGGGCCGACCCTCACCGAACTGCCCAGCCTCGACCTCTACCGCCAGCCCGACCCCTTCCGCACCCCGAAGCGGGACGAGTACCGGGACTGGATCGACGCCCTCGAGGTCGGCACGATGTGGACCGGCGGCTTCCCCGAACCGCTCACCTTCTCCCTGCGCGCCCGTCGTCATCTGCGCGCCCGGCGCGGCGAGTTCGACGTCGTGCACGACAACCAGACGCTCGGCTACGGCCTGCTGGGCGATGTCGGCGCGCCCCTGGTCACCACGATCCACCACCCCATCACCGTCGACCGGCAGTTGGAGCTGGACGCCGCCGAGGGATGGCAGCGCCGCGCCTCGGTACGCCGCTGGTACGGCTTCACGCGGATGCAGAAGCGGGTCGCGCGGCGGCTGCCGTCCGTGCTCACCGTCTCCGGCTCCTCCCAGCAGGAGATCGTCGAGCACCTCGGCGTACGGCGGGAGAGGGTGCACGTCGTGCACATCGGCGCCGACACCGACCTGTTCGCGCCGGACGCCTCCGTCGCCAAGGTGCCCGGCCGGATCGTCACCACCTCCAGCGCGGACGTGCCGCTCAAGGGCCTGGTGTTCCTCGTCGAGGCGCTGGCCAAGGTGCGCGCCGAACACCCCGGCGCCCACCTCGTCGTCGTCGGCAAGCGGCCCGAGGAGGGGCCGGTGGCGCAGGCGATGGAACGGTACGGCGTCGAGGGCGCCGTCGAGTTCGCCAAGGGCATCTCGGACGCCGAACTCGTCGACCTGGTGCGGTCGGCCGAGGTGGCGTGCGTGCCCTCGCTGTACGAGGGGTTCTCGCTGCCGGCGGCGGAGGCCATGGCGACGGGGACGCCGCTGGTGGCCACCACCGGCGGGGCGATCCCGGAGGTCGCCGGACCCGACGGCGAGACCTGCCTGGCCGTGCCGCCCGGCGATCCGGGCGCCCTCGCCACCGCGCTGGCCCGTCTGCTGGGCGACCCGGAGCTGCGGGCCCGGCTCGGCGCGGCCGGCCGCGACCGCGTGCTGCGGCACTTCACCTGGGCGCGCGCGGCACACGGCACGGTGGCCCACTACCGCGAGGCGATGGCCCGGGCCGCGCACGGCGGCCGTTCCCCGGCGCGGGCGGCCGCCGCCCGCCCCGCTCCCGCTTCTCCCCCCGTCTCCGTCCCCGCCCCCGACGACCCCGACCGCGAAAGCAGGGCCACGTGCTGACCGTCGACTTCTCCCGGTTCCCGCTCGCCCCGGGCGACCGTGTGCTGGACCTCGGCTGCGGTGCCGGCCGGCACGCGTTCGAGTGCTACCGGCGCGGCGCCCGGGTCGTCGCACTGGACCGCAACGGCGAGGAGATCCGCGAGGTCGCCAAGTGGTTCGCCGCGATGGAGCAGGAGGGCGAGGCCCCGGCCGGCGCGACCGCCACCGCCATGGAGGGCGACGCCCTCGCGCTGCCCTTCCCGGACGAGTCCTTCGACGTCGTCATCATCTCCGAGGTGATGGAGCACATCCCCGACGACAAGGGCGTCCTCGCCGAGATGGTCCGCGTCCTCAAGCCCGGCGGCCGCATCGCCGTCACCGTTCCGCGCTACGGCCCGGAGAAGGTGTGCTGGGCGCTGTCCGACGCGTACCACGAGGTCGAGGGCGGCCACATCCGCATCTACCGCGCGGACGAACTCCTCGCCAAGATGCGCGAGGCCGGGCTGCGCCCCTACGGCAGCCACCACGCGCACGCGCTGCACTCCCCGTACTGGTGGCTCAAGTGCGCGTTCGGCGTCGACAACGACAAGGCGCTGCCGGTGCGGGCCTACCACAAGCTGCTGGTCTGGGACATCATGAAGAAGCCGCTGGCCACGCGGGTCGCCGAGAACGCGCTGAATCCGCTCATCGGCAAGAGCTTCGTGGCCTACGCGACCAAGCCGCACCTGCCGGCCGAAGCCGCCGAGGGCACCGCATCGGTGGGCGCTTCGTGACCACTCCCCGGACAGAACACCTCGTCCTGCCCGGGGTCCTCACCGCCGAGCAGGCCGCCGAGACCGTCGCCGGCATCCTCGCCGTGCAGCGGGAGGACGGGGCGATCCCGTGGTTCCGCGGGCACCACCTCGACCCCTGGGACCACACCGAAGCCGCGATGGCCCTGGACGCGGCGGGCGAGCACGAGGCCGCCGCACGGGCGTACGAGTGGCTCGCGCGCCACCAGAACCCGGACGGCTCCTGGTACGCCGCCTACGCCGACGGCGACTTCAGGCGCGTCACCGACCGCGGCCGGGAGACCAACTTCGTCGCCTATCCGGCCGTCGGCGTGTGGCACCACTACCTGTCCACGGGCGACGACACGTTCCTGGACCGCATGTGGCCCATGGTGTACGCGGCCGTCGAGTACGTGCTCGGGCTCCAGCAGCCCGGCGGCCAGATCGGCTGGAAGGGCGAGGACGACGGCGGCGCCACCGCCGAGGCGCTGCTCACCGGCTCCTCCTCCGTCCACCACGCGCTGCGCTGCGCGCTCGCCCTCGCCGAACAGCGCGAGGAGCCGCAGCCGGACTGGGAGCTGGCGGTGGGCGCGCTGCGCCACGCGATCCGCCGGCACCCGGAGCGGTTCCTGGACAAGTCCCGCTACTCGATGGACTGGTACTACCCGGTGCTGGGCGGCGCGCTGGCCGGCGCGGAGGCCACGGCGCGCATCGAGGAGGGCTGGGACCGCTTCGTCGTGCCCGGGCTCGGGGTGCGCTGCGTCGTCCCCAACCCGTGGGTGACGGGCGGGGAGTCCGCCGAACTCGCCCTCACCCTGTGGGCGACGGGCGAGTCCGACCGCGCGCTGGACATCCTCAAGTCCATCCAGCACCTGCGGGACGCGGAGTCCGGGCTCTACTGGACGGGCTACGTCTTCGAGGACGCGACGGTGTGGCCGCGCGAGCTGACGACGTGGACCGCCGGCTCCCTGCTCCTCGCGGTCGCGGCACTGGGCGGCGACGAGGCGACGTGCACGGTGTTCGGCGGCGCGCACCTGCCGAGGGGGCTCGACCCGGACTGCTGCGGGGGCTGAGCCCCGCAGCAGCCGACAGGCGCTAGTGCCGCTGCATCCGGTGGGCGATGGCGTGTCCGATGAACAGGTAGACGACCGCCGCCAAGCCGTAGCCCGCCACGACGCGCGCCCACGCCTCGTCGAACGTGAACAGGTCACGTGACCAGCCGGCCAGCCAGCGGGCCACGTCGTGGACGAACTGCACCAGGTCGTTGCCCGGGTTGGCGTCCAACAGGTACATCAGGATCCAGAGACCCAGGATCAGGGCCATGACATCGGCGACGATCGCGATGACCGTCCCGGCCCCGTTCGCACTGCTGTGATATCGAGGGGACATACCTTGCGGATTGCCGCCGTCCGCCGTATGAAACCCAACCGCTCCCGCGCGGAAGGCAGTTGCGGGTGAGGACGGCGACGGCCCCCCGCCCGGGAGGGCGAGGGGCCGTTCGGTGGTACGGGGCGGACGTGCCGCCTCAGCCGCGCTGGATGCCGCTGGTGTCCTGGAGGACGCCGCGCCGGCCGTCCTGCGTCTGCGCCACCAGCGCGGCACCGCGCTGCTCGACCGCCAGGTACCAGGTGCCCGGCGCGAGTTCGGCGATCTGCCCGCCGGAGTTGTCCTCCGCGAACAGCGGCCGCGTCACCGGCACCGCGAACCAGAACGGCGAGAAGTCGCCGCCCGGCTGCGGCGCCGCCTGCGCCTGCTGCGGCTGGGGAGCCGCGGGGCCCGGCTGCGGCTGCCCGTACGGCTGCCCCGGCTGCGGCTGCCCGCCGAACGACGGCTGCTGCTGCGCGCCCGGGTAGCCGTAACCGGCGGGCGGCTGGGCACCGTAGGGCTGCGGGGCGGCCGGGCGCGGAGCGCCGATGAGCGCCCCCTTCAGCGCCGGCACCAGCGGCGTGGCGACCGCGGCGGCGGCCATCACGAGGGTGGCGATGAGGCCGAGGATGAGACCGACACCGGGGTCGAAGTTGCTGTCCGCGCCCTCGAAGTTGTCGAGACCGCCCACCGGGTCGAAGATGTTGCCGATCGCGCTCCACGCGGCGAAGACCGTGAGCGCGATGCCGAACTGGCCGAGGTCCAGGCCGACGACCTTCGGCACCTGCGGCAGCCCCCGGGCGAGCACGATGAGGACGGCGCCGATGACGCCGGCGAGGAACACGCTCAGCAGGAGCGGTCCGTTGCCCCAGGCGCTGGGGATGTCGACACTGTCCGGGGCGCCGTCGATCGAGTAGTTGTCGAGGAACGACGCGATCAACAGCAACACCGCTGCTCCGATCACCACGCCGTCGCCTCTAGTGAGGGAGCGGATATTCACTTCAGGTCCTTCGTCAGTCGTCTCGTCACCGGCATCGTGGGAGGCGTCGCTGTGCACCGTGTAGCCAGGGCCTGTCGGCCGCGGTGTGAAGCGCGGGGGGTGGCCCCCTCATCGTAGGGAGGACACTATCGTCCGCCTGACATGCGTGTCCGCCCGGTGCCGTGCGACCGCCACTACCCCCGCAGGAAACTCACGATTCCCTCAGAGATTCCCTCCGCCGCCTTCTGCCGCCAGGCCCCGCTGGTCAGCAGCGCCGCGTCCTTGCTATCGCGCATGTTGCCGCATTCGATGAACACCTTGGGAACCGTTGACAGATTGAGACCCCCGAGATCCTTCCGTACGTCCAGGCCGGTACCGCCGCCTATGTAGTTGGAGGGAGCGGTGCCGGTGGCGCGGGCGAAGCCGTCCTTGATCCCGACGCCCAGGTCGCGCGAGGGACCGGCGATCGCACGGGTGTCCGCCGAGCCGGAGTGCACCGCGCCCGGCAGGATGACGTGGAAGCCGCGGTTGCCGGCCGCCGAACCGTCGGCGTGGATGGAGATCGCGGCGTCCGCGTGCGCCTTGTTGCCGATCTGGGCGCGCTCGGTCACGCACGGCCCCCACGGCCGGTCGCCGTCCTGCGTCAGCTTCACGGTGGCGCCCCGCTCCTCCAGGAGCGTGCGCAGCCGGCGGGAGACGTCGAGGGTGAAGTCGGCCTCGGGGTAACCGGCGTTGGTGGCGGTGCCGGTGGTGTCGCACTCCTTGGAGTTGGTGCCGATGTTCACCTGGCGGTTGATCTCGGTGGCGTGCTTGAAGTTGCCCGGGTTGTGACCGGGATCGATCACGACGACCTTGCCCTTGAGGGACCGTCCGCCGGAGCCCGCCGTTCCGGCCGACGCGGACGGGGAGCCCGTGCCGTCCCGGCCGCCCTTCGCGTCCGGCGACGACGGGCCGGCGGAGTGCCCCGAGACGCCCGCCGCCTGCGCGGACGGGCCGGAACCGCCGGATCCGCCGGAGTCGCCCACCACCTCGTAGACCAGCCAGCCCGCCAGCGCGGCCGGCACCAGCGCGGCGAGCGCCACGGTGAAGGGACCACGCCGGGAACGGCGTTGCGGAACGGGCTCGAACTCTGGACCGACGTACGACACGACAGCGAGCCTATCGGCGCGCGGCGGCGGCGTCGTGCGAACCGGACGGGGCGGGGGCCGGTGCGGATACGGGAGCGGGAGCGGTCCGTCGTAGGACGCGCAGCGAACCCGTCGCCGACACCTCCGTGAACGCGCCCGACTCCAGCGCGCGCAGATACACCCGGTACAGGGCCTGCCCGGTGAACTCGTCCTCCACCACCGGGAACACGTCGTGCAGGACGAGGAGGCCGCCCTCGGCGACATGGGGCGCCCAGCCCGCGTAGTCCGCGCCCGCGTGCTCGTCGGTGTGGCCGCCGTCGACGAAGACCAGGCCGAGGGGCGAGTTCCAGACCGCGGCGACCTGCGGGGAGCGGCCGACGAGGGCGACGACGTGGTCCTCCAGACCCGCCCGGTGCAGGGTGCGGCGGAAGGTGGGCAGGGTGTCCATCAGGCCGACCTCGGGGTCGACCGTCTCCGGGTCGTGGTAGTCCCAGCCGGGCTGCTGCTCCTCGCTGCCCCGGTGGTGGTCGACGGTGAGCGCGGTGACGCCGGCGTCCCGGGCGGCGTCGGCGAGGAGGATCGTCGAGCGGCCGCAGTACGTGCCGACCTCCAGCAGCGGCAGCCCGAGCCGCCCGGCGTCGACGGCCGCCGCGTAGAGGGCGAGCCCTTCGTCGGTGGGCATGAACCCCTTCGCCGCCTCGAACGCGGCCAGGATCTCGGGCTTCGGTGCCGGCGGCATGGGGCCTCCCTCGGTGGTGCACGGGGCCCCCATGCTGCCGCACCCCCCGCCGGGGACCGACGGGGGGTGCGGGGCGCGTGCGCCGGACGGGATCAGGCCGTGACCGTCTCCTCCGGCAGGGGGCGGTCCCCGCCGGGCAGCGGCAGTGCCAGGTCCAGGTCGACCGGGCGGTCGTCGCCCGCGTGCGTGGCGCGGGAGGCGTGCGGGCCGTGCCCGGCGGCCTTCGCGGCCAGCACGTACGGGCCCTCGGCCGGGACGGCGAGCGTGTAGCTGCCGTCGGCGCCGGTGAGCGTCGCGCCCGCCTGGCGGCCCCGGCGGTCGATCAGGGTGACCCGGGCGCGGGCGACCGGGGCGCCGGCGGCGTCCAGGACCCGGCCGCGGAAGCCGCCGCCGAGCAGTTCCCGCGCCCGCTTGAGGGCCGCGTCCTCCTCGCTGTCCGCGACCAGGACCGGTGCGGTCGCGGGCCGTCGGCCGGGCAGGAAGAGGGCCAGCACCACGCCGACCACGACCGCGCCGGTCGCGATCAGGAACGAGATCCGGAAGCCGTGCATCGTCGGCAGCACCGCACCGCCCGCGTGGGTGGCGCTGTTGGCGAGGACCATGCCGATGACGGCGCTGGAGGTCGAGGTCCCGATGGAGCGCATCAGCGTGTTGAGGCCGTTGGCCGCGCCCGTCTCGGAGGCCGGGACCGCGCCCACGATCAGCGCGGGCAGCGAGGAGTAGGCCAGACCGATGCCGGCGCCCAGCACGACCGAGGTGACGATCGTCTGCCAGGCCGCGCTCATCAGGCCGAGCCCCGCGCCGTAGCCGACGGCGATGATCAGCATGCCGAGGATCAGGGTGACCTTGGGGCCGAACCGGGCGGAGAGCCGGGCGTAGACGGGTGCGGTGAACATCATGGTCAGGCCCAGCGGCGCCACGCACAGACCGGCGACGACCATGGACTGGCCGAGGCCGTACCCGGTCGACTTCGGGAGCTGGAGCAGCTGCGGCAGGACCAGGGAGACGGCGTAGAAGGCGACGCCGACCATGACCGAGGCGAGGTTGGTGAGCAGCACCTCACGGCGGGCGGTGGTGCGCAGGTCGACCAGCGGCGCCTTCAGACGCAGCTCCATGAGGCCCCACAGCAGCAGGACGACCACGGCGGCGGCGAACAGGCCGAGCGTCCGCGCCGAGGCCCAGCCCCAGTCGCTGCCCTTGGTGATCGGCAGCAGGAGCAGGACGAGCCCGACGGACAGGCCGAGCGCGCCCGCCACGTCGAAGGTGCCCCGGGCGCGCATCGGGGACTCCGGCACGGCGACGAGGGTGAGGACGATGCAGAGGACGCCGAGCGCGGCGGCGCCGAAATAGAGGGCGTGCCAGTCGGCGTGCTGGGCGACCAGCGCGGCGGCGGGCAGCGCGAGTCCGCCGCCGACGCCGATCGAGGAGCTCATCAGGGCCATCGCCGAGCCGAGCCGCTCACGGGGCAGCATGTCGCGCATCAGACCGATGCCCAGCGGTATCGCGCCCATGGCGAAGCCCTGGAGCGTACGGCCGACGATCATCGGCAGCAGCGCGCTGGTGAAACCGCTGATCAGCGCGCCGACGACCATCACGGCGAGGCTGAACAGCAGCATCTTGCGCTTGCCGTAGAGGTCGCCGAGCCGGCCCATGATCGGCGTGGCCACGGCGCCGGAGAGGAGGGTGGAGGTCAGGACCCAGGTCGCGTTGCCCGCGGAGGTGTCCAGCAGGACGGGCAGATCCTTGATGACCGGGACGAGCAGCGTCTGCATCACCGCGACGACGATGCCCGCGAAGGCGAGCACCGGGACGACCGCGCCTCCGGTCGCTGCCCGGGAAGGCCGGTCGGTCGACGTGTGCGTCATGAAAGGAGGCCTCCAGGCCGGGATAAGGGGTGGTGGTGCGCGTGGGTCGGGTACGCGTCGCGTCGGTCGCGTACGCGGGTTGCGTGCAGGGTGAACCTTGTATGCGCGGGCAACTATTCCGATGCTTCGGGTCACTAACTAAATCTTGACCGACTTTAAGGTTTCATGACTATCTGGCGTAGTGTCAGTTGGATGGCCGGGCCGGGCGGCGAAATGCCGATGCGACTGTCAGTGGTCGCTGCGAGCATGGCCGCATGCTCCGAGCAGTGTCAGAGACCCGTACGCCGTCCGTGACCGCGCCGCCCGCCTGGGCGGTGGTCGCGCTCGCGTGCGCCGGGCAGTTCCTCGTCGTCCTGGACGTCTCCGTGGTCAACGTGGCGCTGTCCTCGATGCGCACCGACCTCGGGCTGAGCGCGCCCGGGCTCCAGTGGGTGGTCAACGCCTACGCCATCGCCTTCGCCGGGCTCATGTTGCTCGGCGGCCGGGCCGGGGACCTGTACGGGCGCAAGCGGATGTTCGTGGTCGGGCTCGGCCTGTTCACGCTGGCCTCGCTCGCCGGGGGTCTGGCGCAGGAGGGCTGGCAGTTGCTGCTCGCCCGGGCGGTGCAGGGCCTGGGCGCGGCGGTCCTCGCGCCCTCCACGCTCACCCTGGTCACCGCGGCGGTGCCGGAGGGTGCAGCCCGGGCGCGGGCGATCGCCACCTGGACCGCCGTCGGCGCGGGCGGCGGCGCCGCGGGCGGGCTCGTCGGCGGGGTCCTCGTGGACGCGCTGTCCTGGCGCTGGGTGCTGCTGATCAACGTGCCCGTCGGCGCGGTCGTCCTGGCCGGCGCCGCCCGCGGACTGCGGGAGAGCCGCGCGGGGGACGGCCGGCGGCTGGACGTGGCGGGCGCCCTGCTGGTCACGGCCGGCCTGGCGACACTGGCCTACGGGATCGTGCGCAGCGAGGCCGACGGCTGGACGGCGCCCGGGACCCTGGCCCCGCTGGGCGCCGGTCTCGCCCTGGTCGCGCTGTTCCTGGCGGTGGAGGCGCGCACGACGGCGCCGCTGATGCCGCTCGCGCTGCTGCGGCTGCGGTCGGTGGCCTCGGCCAACGTGGCGATGTTCGTGTGCGGTTCGGCGATGTTCTGCATGTGGTTCTTCATGACCCTGTACGCGCAGAACGTGCTCGGCTACAGCCCGCTGGAGGCCGGGGCCGCCCTCATACCCAGCTCGCTCGCGGTCCTGCTGGGCTCCAAGGGGGCGCCCTGGCTGATGCCGTCGCTGGGCGCGCGCAACGTGGCGGTGCTCGGCACGCTGGTCGCGGCGGCCGGCTTCGGGTGGCAGTCGACGATGACGGCCGACGGCGGGTACGTCACCTCGATCATGTTGCCGGGGGTGCTGATGATGCTGGGCGCGGGCCTGGCGGCCACCCCGCTGGCCTCCCTCGCCACCTCGGGGGCGGCGGCGGACGACGCCGGCCTCGTCTCCGGACTGGTCAACACCTCGCGCACGATGGGCGGTTCGCTCGGCCTCGCGGTCATGTCGACGATCGCCGCGACCCGCACGGGGGACCGCACCACGGGCGCCGCCCTCACGGAGGGCTACGCGCTGTCGTTCCGGGTCAGCGCCGTCGTCCTGCTGGCGGGGGCGGCGGTCATGACGGCGTGGCTGCCGAGGAGGCATGCGACGGCGCACGGGTGAACGTACGGCGGTGAGCCGGTGCCCGGCCGGGGTGGGCCGGGGGCCGGGTCACAGCCAGCCCTGGTGGCGGGCCTCCCGGAGGGCCTCCGTGCGGTTGCGGGTGTGCGTCTTGCCGATGACCGACGACAGGTAGTTGCGCACCGTCGACTCCGACAGTTGGAGCCGGGCCGCGATGTCGGCGACCGTCGCCCCGTCCGCCGAACCGCGCAGCACGTCGCACTCGCGCGGCGTCAGCGGACTGGGCCCCGCGCTCAGGGCCGCCGTGGCGAGCGTCGGGTCCACGACGCTCTCGCCCGCCAGCACCCGGCGGATCGCCGCGGCCAGTTCCTCCACCGGACCGTCCTTGACCAGGAACCCAGCCGCGCCCGCCTCCATGGCCCGGCGCAGATAACCGGGACGCCCGAACGTCGTCAGTATCAGCACCCGGCACCCGGGCACCCGCACCCGCAGCTCCGCCGCCGCGTCCAGACCGCTCATGCCCGGCAGTTCGATGTCGAGCAGCGCCACGTCCGGCCGGTGCTCCAGCGCGGCGGCCACGATCGCGTCGCCCGTCGAGACCTGGGCGACCACCTCCAGGTCGTCCTCCATGCCGAGCAGCAGGGCGAGCGCGCCGCGCATCATCCCCTGGTCCTCGGCGAGCAGCACACGGACGGGCTCGGCGCGGGGTGTCTCGTTCACGGCCCAAGAGTAGGGAACGGGCGTGTGACCGAGCGAGCGGCACGGCCGGCCGGTCACACGGCCCCGGACGCCGCGGCCGCGGCCGTACCCTCCGTTCCGCTCCTGGACGGCTCCGCCACCCCCTCCGGATCCCGGGGGAGTTCGGCGGTGACCGTGAAGCCGCCGCGCGGCGAGGGGCCGGCCCGCAGCGAGCCGCCCGCCGTCGCGAGGCGCTCGGTCAGCCCCTTCAGACCGGTACCGCCGCCCGAGGCCCCGCCCCCGCCGGCCGCCTCCCCGCCCCCGCCACCGCCCCCGTCGTCGGTGACCGTCAGCCGGATCCGCTCGGCCGACGACGACCCGTCGACGGCTATCTCGCACCGCCGCGCCCCGCTGTGCCGCACCGCGTTGGTGACCGCCTCGCGCACCACCCAGCCCAGCAGCGCCTCCGTCGCCGGCGCCAGCGGCGGCCCCGACCGCCGGACGACGGGCTCGATGCCGGCCGCGGTCAGCGCCGAGGACGCCCGGTCCAGCTCGGTGGCGAGACTGCCCTCGCGGTACCCGGTCACCGCCTCCCGGATCTCGGTCAGCGCCTGTCTGCCGACCGACTCGATGTCGGTGACCTGCGCCAGCGCCGCCTCCAGATTCCGCGGGGCCAGCCGGCGCGCGGCCTCCGACTTGACGACGATCACCGACAGCGTGTGCCCGAGCAGATCGTGCAGATCACGGGAGAACCGCAGCCGCTCCTCCTCCACCGCCCGCCGCGCCAGTTCCTCCCGTGCCGCCCGCAACTGCCGGACCGCCTCCGACAGGGAGAGGATCGCGGCCGTCACCATCGTCGACAGGAACGTGCCGTAGGAGACGCCGATGGCGTCCCAGCCCTCGCGCAGTCCGGCGACTACGGTCGCCAGCGCGGTCAGCCCGAGGGCGTGTCTGCCGAGCCACGGCCCCCGCACCACCGCCCCCGTCGCCAGCCCGAGCAGCGGGAAGAACAGCAGCCAGTTGCCGCCGTACCCGATGGCCAGGCCGCAGGTCACCAGCCCCATCAGCACCAACGCGAGGCGCGTGGAGCGGGCCTCGCGCGCCACCGCGTGGAAGGCGCGGAACACCACGTAGATGTACAGCGAGTTGAAGGCCAGCAGCCCCAGGGCCCCGATCCACGCGTTGGGCGTCTCGCCCTGGAACAGATTGGAGAACGCGCCCATCCCCATCAGCAGCCACGGCAGCAGCGTGAAGCCGGTGGGCGGGGGGCCCGGGGTCTCGGGCGCCCGCCCGGCCTTCCGGGCGGCCCGGTACTCGGTCCGCGTCCGTTTCCAGTCCTCCCGCCAGGCCGCGCGTGCCGCCCGCCACGCCCGCCATTGGCAGGAGACGCTCCGCATCCAGCTCATGTTCCGTACTCCCAGGCAGGTCGGGTGGGCCGGTCAGGCAGGTCGGGTGGGGACGGCGGATCAGACGGTCCGTCCGGTCCGGCGGTAGGCCAGTACGGCGTAGCCGCCGAACACCAGCAGCCAGACCGTCAGGACGAGCACGGCCCCGGTCGCCGGCGCGTGTCCGTCGGCCACCGCCGTGCCGAGCTGGGCGAAGCGGTTGGTCGGCGTGTACGCGGATATCGAGCGCAGCCAGTGCGGGAACAGCTCCACGGGGAACCACAGCCCGCCGACCACCGCGAGCCCCAGGTTGCACACCATGTTCGCCACGCCCGTGGTCTGCGCGGTCAGCCGGTAGCCGTTGCCCAGCCCGAGGAGCGTGAACGGCACCGACCCCAGCCACAGCAGCAGCGCGATCACCGCCCACTGCCACGCCCCGAGCCGTACCCCGTTGACGAGACCGCCCGCGAGCAGCACCGCGACGATCGCCGGCAGTACCGTCACCCCGCCGGTCAGCGCCCGGCCCAGCACCACCTGGCGCGGTGTCATCGGCGTCACCCGGAGCTGGCGCAGCCAGCCGATCGCCCGGTCCTCGGCGACCCCGCCACCGGTGTTGAGCGCGGAGCCGACCGCGCCGTACGCCGCCATGCCGACCATCGCGGCGGCCTTCCAGCCGCCGTCGGCGGCGCCGCCGATGTTGGTGAAGAGCAGGTACATCATCACCGGCATCACGACCCCGCCGATGACGAAGCCGACGTCACGCAGCGTCCGGCGCACCTCGAGCCGCAGGTAGTCCCACATCAGTCCGTCTCCGTCCCCCGTCGCGGCCCGCCCTCGCGAGCCACGTCAGCCTTGTCAACCGCGTGAGCCGGTTCGTCCCCTGTCCCGTCCGCCGTCTCACCCGCCGTCCCGTCCGCCGTCAGCGCCAGAAACGCCTCGTCCAGGGAGGCCGGGACGACTTCCAGGCGGCGTATCGCGTTCCGCCGCGCCAGTGCCACCACTGTCGCGTCCGAGTCGTCGGTGCGCAGCCGCGCCCGCTCCCCGCGCACCTCCACCGACCGCACGCCCGGCAGCGACTCCAGCTCCCGGACGTCGTCCCCCGCGAGGTCGAAGGCGACGAGGGTGCCGCCCGCCGCGCGCTTGAGCTGCTCGGCGGTGCCGTCGGCGACGATCCGGCCGTGGTCGACGACGACTATCCGGTCGGCGTGCGCGTCGGCCTCCTCCAGGTAGTGCGTGGAGAACAGCACCGTCCGGCCGTGCCGGGCGCGGGCCCGCATCGACGCCCAGAACGCGTGCCGCGCCTCCACGTCGAGCGCGGCCGTGGGCTCGTCGAGGACCAGCAGCTCGGGGTTGCCCGCCAGCGCCACGGCGAACCGCACCCGCTGGGTCTGTCCGCCGGACAGCCGGTCCACCCGCCGCCCGGCGAGCTCCCCGATCCCGGCCAGCTCCAGCGCCTCGGCGACGGGGAGCGGTGCCGGATACCGGCCGGCCACGAAGGAGACCAGCTCCCGCACCGTGACCCGGGGCACGGCCCGCGCCTCCTGGAGCATCGCCCCGACCCGACCGGCCCGCACCGCGGCCTCCGGGGAGCCGCCGAACAGCTCGACCGCGCCGCCGTCCGGTGTGTTCAGTCCCAGCAGCAGGGATATCGCGGTGGACTTGCCGGCGCCGTTGCGGCCCAGCAGCGCGACGGTCTCGCCCCGCCGTATCTCCAGGTCGATCCCGGCGACGGCACGGACCGCCCCGAAGGTCTTGACGGCTCCGGTGAAGGAGACGGCGGCGAGCCCCGCCGGGAGGTCCGCCCGCGCGCCGGCGTCGTGCACCCGCGCGGTCGCGTCGCGCACCTGCGCGGCGGACGTGGGTGCCGGCGCGGGCGCACCGGCCGCTGTCGTCGTCGTGCCCTCGGTCGTGGTCATGATTCGAAGGTAGGGGCGCCGGGCGGCCGGCGGCAGTGTCGGTCGTACGCTCTTCGCCGGGACAAATGTCATGGGTCCCCGGGAGAAATTCCCGAAGCGCCCCCGGCTTCCGAGGCTTCCCGAGCCCGAAGGCCTCCCCACCCCAGGAGCCGCCCCCATGCCCCTCGACGCCGCCCGGGCCCTCGCCGCCGCGCCCCGCACCCGCGAGATCGCCTGGACCGCCAAGGACGTGCAGCTCTACCACCTCGCCCTCGGCGCGGGCGCCCCGCCCACCGACCCCGGCGAGCTGCGCTACACCCTGGAGACCCGGCTGCACGTCCTGCCGGGCTTCGCCACCGTCGCGGGCGGCGGCGAGCCCGGCGTGATCGCCGCCCTCTCCGTCCCCGGCGTCGACGTCGACCTCGCCCACGTCCTGCACGCCGGTCAGGACCTCACCGTCCACCGTCCGCTCCCCGTCACGGGCCGTGCCGTCGCCACCTCGCGGATCACCGCGGCGTACGACAAGGGCCGCGCGGCCCTGCTGGTCCTGCGCACCGACGTGGCCGACGCCGAGGGGCCGCTGTGGACCGACGAGGCGCGGGTCCACGTACGCGGGGAGGGCGGCTGGGGCGGCGAGCGCGGCCCCTCCGCCCGCATCGAGCCGCCGTCCGGCACCCCGGACGTCACCGTCGACCGTCCGGTGCGCGAGGACCAGGCGCTGCTCTACCGCCTGACCGGCGACCTCAACCCGCTCCACGCCGACCCGGAGTTCGCCGCCCGCGCCGGATTCGAACGGCCCGTGCTGCACGGGCTGTGCACGTACGGCATGACGCTCAAGGCGGTCGTCGACACGCTGCTCGACGGCGACGTCACCCGGGTCCGCGCCTACACGACACGGTTCGCCGGGGTGGCGTACCCGGGGGAGACCCTGCGCGTCCGCATGTGGCGGGCGCGGGGCGCGGAAGGGGCGGTACGGGTGACGGTGAGCGCGGTGGAACGGGCGGAGGCCCCCGTCCTCGCGGACACGACCGTCACCCACTCCTGAACCGGCGCTCTCCCGAAGACATGCGACGGCCCCGCCCGTGACGAACGTACGAGCGGGGCCGATCGGCGTCCGGCGGGGCGGCGTCAGGCCGCGTGGGAGGACTCCTCGCCCTCCCGGCGGTGCCGGCCACGCGGCTGAGTCTCCGCCTCCTGCGCGGAGACCTGACCCCGGTGCCGGCCGTGCCCCGTCGCCTCGTCACCCTCGGTGCCGGGCGGCTGCGTGCTGGTGCTGATGTCGCTCATGGGAAGTCTTCACCCCGTAGAAAAGATCCTTCGTACAGCCGGGTGATCCTATCGGGCGTCACTGACAACCGCAGTGACGACCACATGGCGGGCAGGCTTCGGCGAGCCTCCTTCGGGCGGTTCCGACTCCCCTTCCGGCGGGGCCTGTCGGGGCGACTCGCGGGGCCGCGCCGCACCCAGCGGGGCCTGCTGCAACGGCACCGGACGGGTGGTCGGACCGGCCGCCTCCGGGGGCGCGTGGGAGCCCTCGGGCGCGTGGGTTCCCGGGCCGTGCGCCGCTCCCTCGCCGCCCTCGGGCGGGGACGAAGAGTTACGGCGCTGTGACGCTTCCGCGACGGAAGCGGACGGCGCGGGCAGCGCCACCGGCGCCGTCAGCCGGGCCACCGAGCAGGGGGCCGCGGCCGTCGCACAGGGCAGGTGCAGCTCGCCCTCGCGGGTCCACCGCCCGGTGCCCGGCAGCCAGCCCTCGGGCGCCGGAACGTGCTGGAGCCGTCGCTCGGCGGGGCGCCACAGGCCGAGCCAGGAGCCGCCCGCCCCGTCGACCCGCAGCGCCACCGCACAGGCCTCCGGCGTCAGGATCTGCCCCGGCTGGATCGCGAACGGTGTCACCGCGCACCCCTCGACCCGCAGGGACTCCGGGAACCTGACCGGCAGCGTGCTGCCCAGTACGCCCCAGCCGAGCCGCTCCCGGCCGGGGGAGGGGGCGTCGGAGCGGATCAGCAGCAGTCCGCTGTCGGCGTCGGCGAGCAGCAGCCGGTCGTCGCTGTCGTCCGCGATCTGGAGCAGCGGCGACATCTCGCCGCCCCGCTCCAGGTCCACGACCACCGTCTTCGTACGGCCGTCCCGGGTGCGGTCCAGGGCCAGCATCCGGCCGGTGGTGTCCAGCCACACCCCGCCCGAGCAGTGGCCCGGCACCTCGGCGAGGTGCTCGGGCCCGAAGTCGCCGCCCGCGATCAGCCACACCGCGGTGGACTCCGGACCGGCGGCGAGGGCGTAGGCCCTGGTGCCGGCCGGGGAGGGCGGCAGCAGCCGCAGGACGGTGCCGGGGTCCGGGCACTCGACCGAGCCGAGCGCGAGCTCTCCGGTGCCGGGGCCGGTCGGGTACAGCAGGGAGAACGTGTGCCGGGCGTCGTCCGCGGCCCGGTGCACCAGCACCCGGCCGTCGGTCAGCGGCAGCACCTCGGCGCCGGGCTCCTCCGGCTGCCCGGTCGGGAGCGGCACGGCGTACGGCTCCGGGCCGTCCAGCGTCCAGCGCTCGGCGTACCGGGACGCGGGGTGCCCGGCCAGCCGGGCGGCGTAGGACCCGTCGGCGGCGAGCACGCAGGGGCTCGGGGACCCGGCCGGGGGCGGTGGGGGAGACGGTGCCTTCGGGCTGGGCGAAACGGAACCCCCGGACCCGCGTACGGCGACCCCGGGGGAGGCACTGGCCGTCATCATTTCGGTCACCTCCGGCAAGGACGCTAGTTTTCCCACCCACCCCTCACCCCCGCCGACCCCCCGCTTTCACACATACGGGTACCGAAGAACGGTTTCTCCAGGCAACGGCTCCCTCATGTGCTGGGGCACGCAAGGGGCGCGCGGCGGTGCCGATCCGCAGCTCCGCCGCGCGGGCGCGACCACGCAACCCGCACGTCCCACACCAGGGGCAACCCCGAGCTACCCAGGGGCGCGAGGAACTGCGCGATCAACCACGACCCACCCGCACCCGCCCACGCACAACGAGCCCCGAGCCAGTAGGCGCCCATGGGGTAGGAGGGGCGCAGCCCCTGCCACGGCTCCGTCCCACCCCCGGGCGAGCCCATCCCCGCCAGCCCCCGCGGCAGCGTCTGGGTACGCTTTGCCCGTGCCCCGTCTCGCAGAAGTCATCGCCGCGCTGGAAACCCTCTGGCCCGCCACCCGCGCGGAGTCCTGGGACGCGGTCGGCACGGTCGTGGGCGACCCGGACCGCGAGGTCACCCGCGTCCTGTTCGCCGTGGACCCGGTCCAGGAAGTCGCCGACGAGGCGATCCGCCTCCGCGCCGACCTCCTCGTCACCCACCACCCCCTCTACCTGCGCGGTACGACGACCGTCGCGGCGTCCACCTTCAAGGGCCGCGTCGTGCACACCCTGATCAAGAACGACGTCGCCCTGCACGTCGCCCACACCAACGCCGACACCGCCGACCCCGGCGTGAGCGACGCCCTCGCCGGCGCACTCGACCTGCGCGTCGTGCGCCCCCTCGTACCGGACCCGTCCGACCCCGAGGGCCGCCGGGGCCTGGGCCGGATCTGCGCGCTCGACCACCCGCTCACCCTCCGCGAGTTCGCCGCGCACGCCGCCGCACGGCTGCCCGCGACCGCGCAGGGCATCCGCGTGGCCGGCGACCCGGAGGCGACGATCCGCACGGTCGCCGTCAGCGGCGGCGCGGGCGACAGCCTGTTCGACGACGTCCGGGCGGCCGGCGTCGACGCGTTCCTCACCGCGGACCTGCGCCACCACCCGGCGAGCGAGGCCCGCGCCCACAGTCCTCTCGCGCTGCTCGACGCGGCGCACTGGGCCACCGAGTGGCCCTGGTGCGAGCTGGCCGCCGGCCAGCTCGACGAGATCTCCGACCGGCACGGCTGGGACCTCCGCGTCCACGTCTCCAAAACGGTCACCGACCCCTGGACCGCCCACGCGGCATCCACCCCGTCCACCTCTACCACCGCAGGAGCCCCCAACTGAACGCCGCGCCCGCCGACCAGATCCGTCTCCTCGACGTCCAGGCCCTGGACGTCCGCCTCCAGCAGCTGGCGCACAAGCGGAAGTCGCTGCCCGAACACGCCGAGATCGAGACGCTGACGAAGGACCTCGCCCAGCTGCGCGACCTGCTCGTCGCCGCGCAGACCGAGGAGAGCGACTGCGCCCGCGAGCAGACCAAGGCCGAGCAGGACGTGGACCAGGTGCGCAGCCGCGCCGCCCGCGACCAGCAGCGCCTGGACTCCGGCGCTGTCACCTCGCCCAAGGACCTGGAGAACCTCCAGCGCGAGATCGCCTCGCTCGCCAAGCGCCAGGGCGACCTGGAGGACGTCGTGCTGGAGGTCATGGAGCGCCGCGAGTCCGCGCAGGAGCGGGCCGACGAGCTGAGCGGGCGGGTCGCCTCCGTCCAGTCGAAGATCGACGACGCGACCGGGCGCCGGGACGCCGCCTTCGAGGAGCTCGACGGCGAGGCGGCCTCGGTGACGAAGGAGCGCGAGGTCGTCGCGGGCGCGGTCCCGGGGGACCTGCTCAAGCTGTACGACAAGCTGCGCGAGCAGCAGGGCGGTATCGGCGCGGCCAAGCTGTACCAGCGCTCCTGCCAGGGCTGCCGGCAGGAACTGGCGATCACCGAGCTGAACGAGATCCGCTCGGCGGCGCCGGACACGGTCGTACGCTGCGAGAACTGCCGCCGCATCCTGGTGCGGACGGCCGAGTCGGGGCTGTAGGGACGGCCGGGGGGCGTTGAGCGTGTCCACCGGCGGGACGGACGGCGGCCCGCGGGGCAGCCGTCGCCCTGTCGTTTCCGCGACCCCGCCCCCCGACCTCGGCACCCCCTGCACCCTCCTCCTGCTCCGCCACGGCGAGACGCCGCTCACCCCGCTCAAGCGGTTCTCCGGCAGCGGCGGCGACGACCCCGCGCTCTCCGCGACCGGCCGCCGGCAGGCCGAACGGGCCGCCGCCGCGCTCGCCGTCGCGCCCCGCACGGTGGACGCCGTGGTCTCCTCCCCGCTGGCCCGCTGCCGCGAGACCGCCGGCGCCGTGGCCGCCCGGCTCGGGCTCGACGTCACTGTCGAACCCGGCCTGCGCGAGACCGACTTCGGCGCCTGGGAAGGGCTCACGTTCGGCGAGGCGCGCGCCCGGCACCCCGAGGACATGGACGCCTGGCTCGCCGACCCCGGGGCCCGGCCCTCCGGCGGCGGCGAGAGCTTCGCGCAGGTCGCCCGCCGGGTGGACGCGGCCCGGCGGCGGCTGGTGACGGCGTACGCGGGCCGCACGGTACTGCTGGTCTCCCACGTGACGCCGATCAAGACCCTCGTACGGCTCGCCCTGGGCGCCCCGCCCGAGGCGCTGTTCCGCATGGAACTGTCGGCGGCGTCGCTGTCGGAAGTGGCGTACTACGCGGACGGCAACGCGAGCGTCCGCGGCCTGAACGACACGTCACACCTGCGCTGATCCGGACGACAGGCCCTGGATCACCGCCGCAGCGCCGCCGCCTCCCGCGCCAGCCGTTCGACGCGGGTCCAGTCGCCCGCGGCCACCGCGTCCGCCGGCACCATCCAACTGCCGCCCACGCACCCGACGTTGGGCAGGGCGAGATACGCGGACGCGGTGTCCGGACCGATGCCGCCGGTGGGGCAGAACCGGGCCCCGGCGAGCGGCCCGGCGAGCGACTTGAGGTAGGCGGTGCCGCCCGCGGCCTCGGCGGGGAAGAACTTCATCTCCGTCACCCCCCGCTCCAGCAGTGCCACGACCTCCGAGGCGGTCGACACCCCCGGCAGGAACGGCACCCCGGCGGCGGTCATGGCCGCCAGCAGGGTCTCCGTCCACCCGGGGCTGACCAGGAACCGCGCCCCGGCCTCGACGCACCGCGTCACGTGCGCGGGGGTCAGTACGGTGCCGGCGCCGACCACCGCGTCCGGCACCGCGTCGGCCACCGCGCGGATCGCGTCGAGCGCGGCGGGCGTCCGCAGCGTCACCTCGATCGCGGGCAGCCCCCCGGCGACCAGCGCCCGCGCGAGCGGTACGGCGTCGGCGGCGTCGTCGACGACGACCACGGGCAGCACGGGCGCGAGGTCGAGGACGGAGGCGGGCAGGACGGCGGGCGGCGGGGGCACGGCGGAGGACATGCCCTCATCCTGCCGAGCGGACGCACCCTGCGCAAAGGGCATTGCGCAGCGTGCAACGCAAGGAATGCGGCCGAACGCCCCCGCAACTCACCCGCCCGACCGGGCGCCCCGCAACGCGCCTGCCCGACCAGGCGCCCCTCAGTGCACCTGCTCCACCAGCACGTCCAGTGACCAGCCCCGCCCCTTCTTCTCCGGTGCCGAGGCCTCCACCACGTACCCCAGGTCCCGCAGTGCCGTCACCAGCTCGGCCGGGTCCTTCGGCGCTGCCCCGTCGGTCAGCAGGCTCCGTACGATCCGGCCCTTGGTCGCCTTGTTGAAGTGGCTGACCACCTTCCGGGTGGGCGCGTGCAGCACCCGCACGGACGCCGTCCGCTCCGCGACCTCACCCTTCGGCTTCCAGGCCGCCGCGTACGCCGCCGACCGCAGGTCGAGCACCAGCCCGTCCCCGGCGGTCTCCGGAAGTACCGAGGACATCGGCGCACGCCAGTGCGTGCCCAGCGCGCCGATCCCCGGCAGCCGTACGCCCATCGAGCAGCGGTACGACGGAATCCGGTCGGTCACCCGCACGGCACCCCACAGCCCCGAGAAGACCAGCAGCGAGCGCGCCGCACGCCGCTTGGCCGCCGCGTCGAGGGAGGGGAGGTCGAGGGCGTCGTACAGCACGCCGGTGTAGATCTCCCCGGCGGGCCGCGCCCCCGCCGTGCGCAGCCCGGCGTTCTTGCCGACCTCGCCCCGCAGCCCCTCGCTCAGCCCGAGCACCTCGCGCGCCTTCTCCTCGTCACCGGCGCACAGCTCGACCAACGCGTCGAGCACGACCGCCCGCGCCTCGGCGAGCCCCGGCAACGACAGCGACTCCGGCTTCAGCGGGGCACCGCGCCCCGCATCGGCCTTGCCCTCGGAGGGCGGCAACAGGACGAGCACGGCTTCTTTCTCCTTCGTCGGAACTGCGTGCCAGCGTACGGGGCGGCACAGGATGCCCGGGATGAACACGGGACCGCCCCGCGTTGCATCCTGGTGGACGACGAGGGGGGCACGGGGGCGATGGGCGCACGGGAGCAGGCGCGGTGGACGCGGGCGCGGCTCGGGCGGGGCGGGCCCGCGCTCGATCTGCTGACCGCGCGGTTCGACCGGCACGTGTACGCGCCGCACGCGCACGCCGAGTTCACCATCGGCGTCAGCATCGGTGGCTCGGAGAGCATCGACTACCGGGGCGGCCGGCTCCGCACCGGCCCCGGTTCCGTCATCGTCCTCGGGCCCGGCGAGATGCACACCGGCGGCCCCTCCGCCCCGACCGGCGGCTATGCCTACCGCGCCCTGTACGCCGCGCCGGACCTGCTCTCCGACGGCACCGTCGGCGCCGGTCCGCCGCACTTCCGCGAGGGGCTGGTCGACGACCCCGAGCTGGCCGACGCGCTGCGTGCCGCGCACGCCGAGCTGAGCGCCTGCCCCGACCCGCTGGAGGTCGAGTCGCGGCTGCCCTGGCTGCTCACCGCGCTGGCCCGCCGCCACTCCACGGCCCGCCCGGTGGACGGCACCGTCCCCGGCGCCGAGCGCATCGCCCGCGCCGTACGGGAGAGGCTCGCCGACGAGCTCACCGCCCCGCCCTCCCTCGCCGGACTCGCCGCCGAGCTGGACCTCTCCCGCTATCAGCTCCTGCGGGCCTTCCGCACCGCCACCGGCATCCCGCCGTACGCCTGGCTCGCCCAGTACCGGGTGAGCCGGGCGCGCGGCCTGCTGGAGTCCGGGCTGCGCCCCGCCGACGTGGCCCCGCTGGTGGGCTTCGCCGACCAGGCGCACCTCACCCGCTGGTTCCGCCGGGTGCTCGGGGTGACCCCGGCGGCGTACCGCAACAGCGTTCAAGACGACGGACGGCGGGCCCGGCCACAGTAGGCCGCATGACTGCACGCGGCTGGTTCCTGTTCTCCCTGATGGGAGTGGTCTGGGGCATCCCCTATCTGATGATCAAGGTGGCGGTGGATGCCCTGTCCCCGTCCGTCGTGGTGTTCACGCGCTGTGCGCTCGGCGCGGCGCTCCTGCTCCCCTTCGCGATACGCCGGGGCGGCCTGCCCCGAACCGTCCGCACCCACTGGCGTCCGATGCTGGCCTTCGCGTGCATCGAGATCATCGGCCCCTGGTGGACCCTGACCGACGCCGAACGCCACCTCTCCAGCTCGACAGCCGGGCTGCTGATCGCGGGTGTGCCGATCGTCGGCGTCGTCCTGGCGCGGTTCTTCGGCAGCGCGGAACACCTGGGCCCGCGACGGCTCACGGGACTGCTGCTGGGGCTGGCGGGCGTCACCGTCCTCACGCTGCCGCATCTGACCGGGGGCGACACCCGCTCGCTGGCGGAGGTGCTGCTGACGGTCCTCGGCTATGCGACGGCGCCGCTGATCGTCGCCCGCCACCTCAAGGACGTGCCGACGCTGCAACTCACGGCTCCCTGCCTGGCACTGGCCGCACTGGTGTACGCCCCGGCGGCAGCGGTGGGCATGCCCGAGACGATGCCGTCCGCGCAGGTCCTGACCGCCCTCGCCGGGCTCGGCGCGATCTGCACGGCGCTGGCGTTCGTCGCCTTCCTCGAACTGATCAAGGAGGCCGGCCCCACCCGCGCCACGGTCTTCACCTACGTCAACCCGGCGATCGCGGTGGCCGCGGGCGCCCTCTTCCTGGACGAGCACCTGACGGCGGGCGTCCTGGCCGCGTTCGCCCTCATCCTCGCGGGCTCGGTCCTGGCGACGACGGGCCCCCGCGTCGCACCGCCGGCACGGGAGCCGGAGCCGCTGCCCGTCGTTCCGCCCGGTACCATGGTCGACACGGCAGACGAGCCGGGCGGGCGGCCGCGTGAGGACCCTTCGGGGGCTTCCCGAGGAACGTCCGGGCTCCACAGGGCAGGGTGATGGCCAACAGCCACCCGGGGTGACCCGCGGGACAGTGCCACAGAAAACAGACCGCCCGGCGCTCAGGCGCCGGGTAAGGGTGAAACGGTGGTGTAAGAGACCACCAGTGCCCAGGGTGACCTGGGCAGCTAGGTAAACCCCACCCGGAGCAAGGTCAAGAGGAGCGCCGTGAAAAGCGCTCTGCGCGGACGTTCGAGGGCTGCCCGCCCGAGTCCGCGGGTGGACCGCACGAGGCCGGCGGCAACGCCGGCCCTAGATGGATGGCCGTCGCCGACGGGCCCGCGAGGACCCGTCGGAACAGAACCCGGCGTACAGCCCGACTCGTCTGCCGCTCACCCCGCCCCCGATGATCGGGGCAGTTCTACTGGCGGGAGCGTGCGGCCGGGTTTTCCCGGTCGGCCGCCCAGGATGCCAGGAGGGTCAGGCCGTCGGCGGTCGGTGTGCCGGTGGGGGCGGTGTAGACGTTCAGGTGCAGGCCGGGGTCGGAGGGGAGTTGCATCGACTCGACGTCCAGATCGAGGCGGCCGACCACCGGGTGGTGCACACGTTTGCGTCCGGACCATTGGAGGCGGACGTCCCGGGATGCCCATCGTTGCCGGAAGAGTTCGCTGCTTTCCGTCAATTCGTCGATCAGGGCGGTCAGGTCCTCGTCGTGCGGATTGCGGCCGGATTCCATGCGGAGTTTCGCCGCCGCGTCGCGGGCGATGTGGTCGTAGTCGACGAAGAATTTCTTCGCCGCTTCGGGATTCAGATACACGAACCGCGCGGTGTTCGCCGGGCGTCGGGTGTCGGCCAGCAACGGTGAATACAGTGCGCGGGCGAGTTGATTCATGGCCAGTACGTCGTAACAGTTGTTGTGGATACAGGCCGGTGCGTCGGTGAGGGCGTCGAGGACCTGCTGAAGCGCCGGACGTACCGTCGCGGCGGTGGCGGTGGGGCGCCGGTGGCGTGGGCCGCCGGGGGCCCCGGACTGCCGGGCGAGGTGGTACAGGTGCGCGCGCTCGGCCTCGTCGAGTTGCAGGGCGGAGGCCAGTGCGTCGAGCACCCCGTCGGAGGCACCGGTGAGGCTGCCGCGCTCCATCCGGACGTAGTAGTCGACCGACACGCCCGCCAGGAGAGCCACCTCCTCGCGCCGCAGCCCCGTGACCCGGCGGTTGCCGCCGTAGGCGGCCAGTCCGGCCCGCTCGGGCGCGATCCGCGCGCGACGCGAACGCAGGAATTCCTTGATCTCGGTGCGCGGATCGATCGTGGCCACCTCCTCACCGTAGGCCCTGCCCGCAGACGGAGGGAGGTACTGCTGGTACCCCGACGGCCCGGTCCCTGTTTCAGCGGGTCTCCCGGACGTCCGGAGCGGCTGTCAACCTCGTTGAGTCGGCTACCGGCTACCGGAGAAAAAAGGGACTCATGGCGGACACGCAATTCACCACTCACACAGGACTCTTCGATCTGAGGGGGAAATACGCCCTTGTCACCGGGGGCACCAAGGGCATTGGGATGATGATCGCGCGCGGCCTTCTCCAGGCGGGCGCCCGCGTCGTCATCAGTTCACGCACGGCAGACGCGTGCGCGGACGCACAGCATCACCTGTCCGCATTCGGCGACGTCCGAGCGATCCCCGCCGACCTCTCCCGGCACGACGAGTGCCGGCGCCTCGCCGATCTCGTCACGGCCGACTCGGGCCGCCTGGACATCCTCGTCAACAACGCCGGAGCGATGTGGCGCGAGCCGCTGGAGACGTTCCCGGACGAGGCCTGGGACACGGTGCTCGACCTCAACCTCAAGTCGCCGTTCTGGCTGGTGCGGGCGCTGCTTCCCGCACTGCGCAGCGCGGGCACCGCCGACGACCCCGCGCGGGTCATCAACATCGGCAGCATCGCCGCCATCCACGTCGCCGCTTCGCCCAACTACTCCTACGCCGGCAGCAAAGCGGCACTCCATCAGCTCACCCGAGTGCTCGCCCGGGAGTTGGGCCCCCAGCACATCACGGTGAACGCGGTGGCACCGGGACCGTTCCCGTCGCAGATGATGGCGACCACGCTCGAAGCCGTCGGGGACGCGATCGCGGCGAAGGCCCCGCTGCGCCGGCTCGGCCGCGACGACGACATGGCGGGCACCGCCGTGTTCCTCGCCGGCCGGGCCGGGGCCTACCTCACGGGCGCCGTCATCCCGGTGGACGGCGGCATCGCGACGACCGCGACGGGCACGTAGGCGTCGGGGCGGGGCGTTGCCTGCGCCCGCGCCGGAGCGGACCGGTGGGCGGGCGGTGCCGGAATTCACGTGCCCCGGCGGCCGCGCTTCCCTAGGTTCTTCGTCGTGAAGCGCACCGGGAACGAGCACCTCGTCAACGTCGTGGACGTGGAGGCGACCTGTTGGGCGGGCCCCCCGCCGTCCGACGAGGTCAGCGAAATCATCGAGATCGGACTCACCGTCGTTGACCTGGGGGCCGGTGAGCGCCTTGCCCGGAACCGCATTCTGGTGCGTCCCGGGAGGTCCACCGTCAGCGAGTTCTGCACGGAGCTGACCGGCCTCACCCGGCGGGAAGTCGACCAGGGGGTCGGCTTCGCCGAGGCGTGCCGACTGCTGGCGGCCGAGCATCGGGCAGGCAGCCGGCCGTGGATCAGCTGGGGCGACTACGACCGTCACCAGTTCACCCGGCAGTGCCGGGCGACACGGACGCCCTACCCCTTCGGCCGCCGGCACACCAACGCCAAGGCGGTCTTCACCGCGGCGTACGGCCTGCGCAGGCGCCCCGGCATGGCGACGGCACTGGAGATCGCCGGGCTACCGCTCGAAGGACGCCACCACCGAGGTGAGGACGACGCCTGGAACATCGCGGCCCTCGTGCTCCACCTGTCCGAGCAGGGCCTCTGGCCGACCACGGCCGCATCCGTGACTCCAAGCTGCCCGCCCGCGCGGACACGCGGTGTGAAGTCGTGGGGTTAGACTTCGTCGAACCGAACGGGCCCTGTCCTGCGTGTAGTTGAGCGGGCGGGCGAACGTTTCGGTGGTGGGGGCGGAGTGGTGTCTCCCGGCACGGTGAACCCGTCCACGCCCGAGAGACGAGGGAGAGTCGCCCCATGCAGGACCAGGACGCGGTGCCCCCGGAAGAGGCCGCCGCACGCGTGGTGGCCGGCCGTTACCGTCTGCTGTCCCCGCTCGGCGAGGGCGGCATGGGAACCGTGTGGCGCGCCCGAGACGAGATGCTGCGCCGCGAGGTCGCGATCAAGGAGGTGCGCGCGCCCGCCGGGATGCCCGCCGCCAAGGTCGAGCGCATGTACACGCGGCTGGAGCGGGAGGCGTGGGCCGCCGCCCGCATCGCCGCACGCAACGTGATCACCGTGCACGACGTGGTCACCGACGCCGGCCGTCCGTGGGTCGTGATGGAACTGGTTCGCGGCCGGTCGCTCGGCGAACTGATCGCCGCAGAGGGCGCGTTGGCCCCTCGGGAGGCCGCCCGTATCGGCGCGGAGGTGCTCGCCGCGCTGCGCGCCGCGCACGACGCGGGGGTGCTGCACCGCGACGTCAAGCCCGCCAACGTCCTCCTCAGCGACGACGACCGGGTGATCCTCACCGACTTCGGCATCGCCATGGTCCAGGGCGACACCGCGCTGACGCTCACCGGGGAGGTCGTCGGCTCGCCCGAATACCTCGCGCCGGAACAGGCGTTGGGCCGTACGCCGGGGCCCGCGACCGACCTGTGGTCCCTCGGCGTGCTGCTCCACACCGCCGTGCAGGGGCGCTCGCCCTTCCGGCGCGAGAACACGCTGAGCACGCTGCGGGCCGTCGTCGACGAGGAACCGCCCGCTCCGCACCGGGCCGGGCCGCTCGGCCCCGTCATCGAGGGCCTGCTGCGCAAGGACCCCGAGCAGCGCACCTCCGCCGAACGGACCGCCGAGCAACTGCGGCTCGTGGCGGCCGGGGGGACGGCGGACGGGGACCTGGGATCGACGGCGGAGGGAGTGGTCGGGGGAACGGCCGAGGGGGTGGTCGAGTGGGCGGTGGACACGGACGCCCCGACCGATGCCGTAACGGTGGATGCGGCGACGACGGGCGCGGCGACGGCGGATGCGGCGACGGCGGATGCGGCGACGGCGGGTACGGCGACGGCGGATGCCGAGCCGACCGCCGTCGCGACGGGTGACGGGCGGCCGGCCACCGCGACGGACGCCGGACGACCGGCCACCGCGACGGACGCCGGACGACCGGCCGCCGCCGTCGACCCCCGCACCGCCCTCGCCCGCGTCGACGCCACCCCCACCGCCGAGGCGACCCCCGCACCGCCCCGGAACCCGTCGCCCGCCGCCGAGGCGGCCACCACGCCACCCCAGAACCCGTCACCGGCCGCCGCCGCCGCGACCGTCACCGCCCACCCGCTGCCCGCCCCCTCCCTCGCGCCTCCGCAGGACCCCCCGACGCCCCCCGCCACCGTCATCGGCAACCCCTCTCCGCAGCCCGCCGAGCGGCGACGGCGTGCGGTGTACGTGTGGAGCGCGGCCGCGGCCGCGTTCGCCGTGCTTGCGGGCGGGCTCGGGTACGCCCTGGCGAACAGCGGTGGCGACGACGGTGACAAGGGCGGCACGGACGCCAAGTCCGCCACCGCCACCGCCTCCGGCCGGGCGCAGGACGGGGCGACCGTGGAGAACGACGGCGCGGCGGCCGCCCGGCCGCCGGTCACCGTCTCCGTCACCGGCACCCACACCACGTACGCGGGCACCTGCCCGCCCCCGCAGGGCCAGGCGCCCACCTTCACGGCCACCTTCGCGGTGAGCGAGCTGCCGACGACGTTCACCTACCGCTGGGTGTCCTCGGGCGGCTCGGTGGTCGACCGGACCTGGCGGAAGCTGTCCTTCGCCGCCGACGGCCCCCGCACCCACGAGGAGTCGGTGAGCGTGACGACGTGGGCCAAGTCGGGGTCGCTGTCCAGCGCGATGGGCGTGGAGATCAAGTCGTCGCAGCAGACGGTGTCCGACACGGTGCCGTTCACGCTGACGTGCGAGTGACACAACCCCCTTGCCCCCTAGGAGAATCGCGTGTCGTCGGTCATCGTGGGACAGAGCGGTCCCTTCAGTGGTCAGAGTGTGCTGCTCGGCACCGCTCCGCTGCGGTTCGGGCGCAAGAGCGACAATGACGTGATCATCGTCAGCACCAGCGCGTCCCGGCTGCACGCCGAGATCGTCGAGGAGAACGGCGCGTACGTCCTGCACGACCGGGACAGCAGGAACGGCACCCACGTCAACGGCCGGCGCGTCACCCGGCACGTACTGGAGTCCGGCGACGTCATCCGGATCGGCGACGAGACCTTCCTGTACGAGACGCAGGAGGCGATGGAGACGGTCATGGACCTCTCCCAGGCCGACCTCCCGCCCGCCGTCGCCCACCCCGGTGAGCTGCGGGTCACGGTCGTCGGCGGCGGCCCGGTCGGGCTCGCGTTCGCGCTGCTGCTGGAGGACGCGCTGCCGGGGAACGTCGCCGTCACCGTCTACGACGGACGGTGGACGCGCGCCGGCTCCGACGTGGTGTGGAAGGACGAGACGCAGGGCAACGTCCGCCGTCAGCAGGTGGTGACGGTCCAGAGCAGGCAGTACCTCGCGCTGACCGAGGAGATGCGCCAGGCGCTGTTCGGCGCGGGCGAGTTCTCCGAGATGTGGCCCGTCGGACCGGACTCCGTGGCCGGCCGCCCGCCCCGCAACATCCGTATCGCCTACATCGAGGACCGGCTCCTCGAACTGGCCGCGCGCAAACCGGCGATCCGGCTCGTGCCCCGGCGGTTCGACGTGGCCGAGCACGAGCACCGGCTCGCCCAGGAGCACGTCCTGGTGATCAGCGACGGCGGCCGCTCCCGCACCCGCGAGCACTACGCCGACCGCTTCGGCCGGGCCGACGCCTCCGTCTACTCGCTCGACGGCGAACACCTGCACGACCTGGTGCTCGGCCTGCGGGTCAAGTCGCCGCTGCCGGACCCGATGAGCGTCCTGCTGACCGTGTCGCAGAACCGGTTCCTGCTCAACTCGCTGCGCGGCGAAGGCTTTCTGAACATGCGGCTCACCCGCGAGGAGGCCAAGGCGGTCGTCGGCATCGACCCCGTCCGCCAGGTCTTCGAGGACTGCGTCGCCGCCCGCCCCTGCGTGATGAGCCGCCAGGACGGCAACGAGTTCGTCTGCCCCACGCACGGCACCCTCTTCCTGCCCGCCCTGCTGCGCGGCTCCGCCCTGTGGAAGCGGATCCTGGAGGGGCTGAAGCTGTTCGGGGTGCCGGAGGAGGACCTGAGCGCCGTCACCTCCTTCCGCCTCGACATGGTGCAGCGCCCCCGGTTCACCGCGCAGCTCAGCCGCGCCACCGCGAACGGCCCGGGGACGTACGGCTTCCTGCTGGGCGACGCGGCCAACGCGATCCACTTCTGGCCGGGGCGCGGCCTCAACAGCGGCCTTGCCTCCGCCACTTCGCTGGCCCGTTCGCTCGGCCGGGTCTGGCGGGGCCGGCCGCTGCGGGACGCCGACTTCATCCGGCACGAGGCGGCGATGTCGATGCTGCAGTACCGGCACAAGAGCCGGGCGTGGAACGCGATGGTCGCCACCGACGACAGGGGTGTCACCCGCGCCATCAAGGACATCATCGCCCGCAGCACGGAGCCGCTGCCGGACGCGGGCGCGACCGCCGGTTCCGGGATCTCCGGGGCTTCCGGGGACTCCGATCTGGACGCACTCCTCGCACGCGTGCGCGCGATCCGCGAACGCCTCGCCCCCCGGCTGCCCGGCATGCCCGGCGACGAGGAACTGCGCGCCCACCTCGCCGCGCTCACCCCCGAGACACTGCGCACGCTGCGGGAGAGCGGCGCGTGGGACACGCTGATCGTCGGCGGCGAGGAGGTCGACATCGACCTCTTCTACCAGTCCGACGCCCCCGTCTACGTCGCCCGCCCCACACCCCCACAGGACCCCCGCACCCCCCTCGACCCCGGCTCCTCGGAACCGGTGGCGGGCTCCCACACCTGACGGCCTTCGTCCTGTCGTGGCGCCGCGTAGCCCGGTACGGAGGGCCATCGGACCGTCAGGACCACCGAGTCCTCCTCCGCGAGCCAGGAGTGGTCGGTGCCGCGGCTCCAGACGACGTAGTCGCCCTGTTCCGCCAGGAGCACGGTGCGGTCGGGGAACTCCATGCGGAAGCGGCCGCTGATCAGGACCAGGAGAGCCGTACGGACCTCGCCCCGTACCCGCCCGCCCTGCCCACGTACACGCCGTCCGGTGGTGCCGTGGTCATGACGGCGGTCCCAGTGACCGCCGCGCCACCCCCGCCACATGCGCCTCGAACGCCCCACGGGCGTCCGGCGTCAGCGTGCGGAGGGCTATCAGGGCGGTGAGGGCGACGTCGCAGAGTTCTGCGTGGACGTCGTCCCAGGTGTGGGTGGTGCCCTTGCGGGGGTTCTGGCCGAGGGTGCCGATCACCGCTTCGGCGACCTCGCCCACCTCCTCCGAGAGCTTGAGCACCCGCAGCAGCAGGCCCTCGCGGCCGCCGACCGGGCTCTCGGCCTCCAGCCACGTCCACAGGTCGTCGACGGACCGCCACAGGCGGTCCGTCGCGGCCTCGTCGCTCACCGCTTGATGCCGACCCCGGTCCACAGGCTGACCTGGGCGTCCGTGGGGGGCTCCGTGTCCGTGCCGGTGTCGGCGTCGTCGGGGCCGGCGTCGGGGCGCCAGTGGTGGCCGACGGTGATGCCCGGGTCGAGCAGGTCGAGCCCGTCGAAGAAGCGGGCGACGTCCTTCTGCGCGCGGAACTGCACCGGCGTCCCGGAGTTGGTGTAGATCGCGGTGACCTTCTCCCACGTCTCCGGGTCGAAGTCGGGTGTGCAGTGGCTCAGGGCCAGCGCGCTGCCCGCCGGGAGGATCGCGAGGAGCCCCTCCACGATGCCGTACGGGTCCTGCGCGTCGGTGACGAAGTGCATCAGCGCGTTGAGGGAGAGCGCGACCGGCTGGTTCAGGTCGAGCACCGCGGCCAGCTCGGGGGAGTTGATCAGCGTCTCGGGGCTGTTGACGTCCGCCTCGATGTACGTCGTGCGGCCCTGCGGGCTGCTGCGCATCAACCGCTCGGCGTACTTCAGCACCAGCGGGTCGTTGTCGGCGTAGACGACCCGGGCCTCCGGCACCACCGACTGCGCGACCTGGTGCAGGTTCGGCTCGGTGGGGATGCCGGTGCCGATGTCCAGCCACTGGCGGATGCCGTGCTCCCGGGCGAGCACGCGGGTCGCGCGGTGCATGAAGGCACGGTTCTCGCGGGCGCACACGAAGATGCCGGGGTAGGCCTCCGCGACGGCCTCGGCGGCCTGCTTGTCGACCTCGAAGTGGTCCTTGCCGCCGAGGTAGTAGTCGTACATCCGGGCGGAGTGGGGCCGGCTGGTGTCTATCTCCCGGGCCGTGTGCGAGGTGTTCATCCTGTCCCTTCCCTCTGTCCCTTTCGGTGTCGGTGGTGGTCGGTCCCGGCGGTCAGCCGGCCGCCAGATGGTCGGCGAGCCCCCGCTTGACGCCCGCGACGAACGCGGCCATCTCCTGCGGGGTGTAGATCAGGGCGGGCCCGGCCGGGTCGGTCGACTGCCGCACCGCGACCCTGCCGTCGGAGAGCTGCTTGGTCTGCACGCACTGACCGCCGTTGGGGCCGCTCCACGGAGACTCCCAGCCCTGCTCGCCGAGGTCCAGGGCAGGCATGCCGTTGTAGACACGGCCATGGGTGCTGTGGGTCGTGTACGTGCTGCGGGCACTGCTCTTGCTGGTGCTCATGAGTATTCCTTGCGCATCTGGTTCAGGAGCGCTCTGCTCTCCGCGGACGAGGTCAGAAGGGACATCCGGTTGTGCGCCTCGAGGTGAGTCACCACGTCGGAGCGCTGGTCCAGGTACACGCCGGCGGACAGGATCTCGCTGTAGACGATGTCGGGGAGTTCGGGTTCCTGGAAGCGGAAGTAGGTGAAGGGCGCGCACGCGCCCGTGTGGGCGCCCGCGGCGAACGGCACGACGTCGATGCTGACGTGCTCCAGCTCCGACACCTCGAGCAGCCGCTCGATCTGCTCCCGCATCACCTCCGGACCGCCCACCACCCGGTGCAGCACGGCCTCCTCCAGGACCACCCACAGCGTGGGCGCGTCCGCCCGCTCCAGCAGGCTCTGCCGGCGCAGCCGCAGATGTATGCGCCGGTCCAGGTCCTCCTCGCTGTCGTTGGGGAAGCCGCCGCGCAGAATGGCCTTGGCGTACGCGTGGGTCTGGAGCAGCCCCGTGACGTACTGCGGTTCGTACGTGCGCAGGGTCCGCGCCCCGGTCTCCAGGCTGACGTAGGCGCTGAACCAGTTCGGCAGCACATCGCGGTACGGGTGCCACCAGCCCGGTTCGTTGGCCTTGTCGGCCATGCCGACGAACTCGTCGATCTCCTGCCTGTCCGCCCCGTACGTCTCGAGCAGCTTCTCCACGTAGAGCGGTTTGAGCGCGACCTCCGCCTTCTCCAGCCGGCGGATCGTCAGGGACGTCACACGCAGCGCCTTGGCCGCCGTCTCCAGCGAGACGTTCGCGTCCTGTCGTCGCTCCTGCAACCGTCGGCCGAGGATCATCCGGAGAACGGTGGGCGCACTCGTGCCCGAACCGCTCGCACCCGAACGGGAATCACTCACGACCAACCTCCTGAACAACCGTCACCGGTACGAGCATGACAGTGACTTGGCTGATTGCGCCAGACCGAAAACAACTGTCCGACATCTACCGGGTGAAATTATCAGCGAGTCGGTTGCAGGGTGAACTGCCCCGCGAGCATAGTTACTTGAGTGACGCCGCCCGACGGACACCGCCTGTCCGGCGTGCCCCGTCGCGCACCCGCTCCTGCCCCGACGCTTGTCCCGCGCAACCGGACCACCGGCCACCGGCTCCGACTGCGTCCGCCGGCCCGACGGAAGGCGACCACCGTGTCCCCCCACGCGATTACCTCCCCCGTGACCACGTCCTTCGAGCTGTTAGACGTCGTCAACCCGGACCGCACACACTGGCTGGAGCTTCCGGCGTACCGCTCCAGCGTCAGAGTCGCCCGCCGCACCATGGGCACGCGGCTGGCCGGGTGGCGGCTGCCGGAGGAGCTGTGCGACGACGCCGTGCTGCTCGTCTCGGAGCTGGCCACCAACGCCGTACGGCACACGCTGAGTGCGCGGATCCTGTGCGGGGTCGGGCTCGTCGGGGACGGCCGCGTCCGGCTCGAGGTGCACGACCACGACTACGGGGGCGGCAGCGGCGACATGACGGGGTCCCGGCCGGGCGGTGACGCCGAGAGCGGCCGGGGGCTGTTCCTCGTCGAGCAGCTCGCCGACACGTGGGGGGTCTGCCGGTCACGGCTGACCGGCGGCAACGCGGTGTGGGCGAACCTCAGCGTGTGATTCCGGGGCGCGGACGACCCCGCGCCGGAGTCCCCCTCACTTCTTCCCCACGCCAATCACTCCTCGAACAGCGGCGCCTGATCCCCCAGGCGTTCCGCCCGCTCCCGTTCGCGCACCCGCCTGGTGCGGGCGCCGACCACCGCCGCGGTGACCGCCGCCGTCGCGCCGAGCGCGGCCGGAACCATCCAGTTCCGGTTCACCGCGTGGCGCAGCACATGGTCCAGGGAGAGCCGGCCCGGGCCCGCCACCGCGAGCCCCGCCGCCGTCAGCCCGAGGGAGGCCGCGTACTCGTAGCCGCCGCCCTGGGCGAAGAAGCCGTTGGGCGCGTGCACCGCCGCCGCGCCCACCATGGCCCCGGCCGCCGCGGCACCCGCCGCCGGGGTCGCCAGGCCCAGCGCCAGCAGCGCGCCGCCGCCCGTCTCGGCCACCCCCGCCGCCGTCGCGCTGGCCCGGCCGGGCGCGTAGCCGACGGATTCCATGAACTGTCCGGTGCCCTCGAGCCCGTGGCCGCCGAACCAGCCGAACAGCTTCTGCGCCCCGTGCGCCGCGAGCACCCCTCCGGTGCCCAGGCGGAGCAGCAGCAGTCCCACATCACGTCGGTCGCACAGCGTCACGATCACTCCCGGAACGGCAACGGTCCCTCTTGCGCCTCCACCGTTCCACGCCGCCCACCCCGCGGGCCCGCCCCGCGCGGCCGTACGGGTGACGACGGTCGCCCCCTGCGAGCGGCCGGGGCGCGCAGGGGGCGTCGGCTCAGTGGGCCGACTGCGGCTCGGCGTGCCGGGTGGCGTCGCCGGTCCGCTGGTCCTTCAGCGTGATCCGGCCCGAGCGGATCGTGGCCAGGCGGGGCGCCCGGCGGGCGATGGAGGAGTCGTGGGTGACCATGACGAACGTCAGGCCGTACTCGTGCCACAGGCCTTCGAGCAGGGCCATGATGTCGTCGCGGGTGCCCTCGTCGAGGTTGCCGGTCGGCTCGTCGGCGAGCAGCACCTTCGGCTGCTTCACCAGCGCACGGGCGATCGCCACCCGCTGCTGCTGGCCGCCGGACAGCTCCGAGGGCACATGGCCGAGCCGCTCGCCGAGGCCGACCGAGCGCAGCGCCTCGGCCGCCCGCTCGCGCCGCTCGACGGCCTTGACGCCGAGCGGCACGAGCGCGGTCTCGACGTTCTCCTGCGCGGTCAGTGTCGGGATGAGGTTGAACGACTGGAAGATGATGCCGATCTTCTCGGCGCGCAGCCGGGTCAGCTTGGCCTCGCCGATCGCGCCGAGGTCGACGCCGTCCAGCTCGACGCTGCCGGACGTGGGGCGGTCCAGGCCGCCGATCATCTGGAGCAGCGTCGACTTGCCGCCGCCGGTGGGGCCCTGGATGACGAGCTGGTCGCCGTCCTCGATGGTGAGGTCGATGCCGCGCAGTGCCTCCACCGTCTCCTTGCCGCGCGTGTAGCGCTTGGTGACGCCGGTGAGTCTGTACATCGGGTGCTCCATGGGTTCGGACGGAAGAGTGGAAGGGGGAGGGGGCGCCGCCTCCCGGGGGAGTGGAGGCGGCGCCCCTGCTCAGGGGGGCGGGGCGGTTACGAGACGCTGCGCAGCGCGTCCGCCGGACGCATCCGGGAGGCGCGCCAGCCGCCCATCGCACCGGCGATCAGACCGCCGGCCACGGCCAGGCCCACCGCCAGCGCGATGGTGGTCGCCGACACCGGCGCCGACAGCGCGATCTCCAGCGTGTTCTGCGCGCTCTGCCCGCCGGGACCGCCGCCACCCGGACCGCCGCTGCCACCGGGGCCGCCGCCCGTCCCGCCTCCGCCGCCGAGCTGCGCGGTCAGGGTCGGGCTGATCGCCGTCACCGCGTACGCCGCCGCCAGGCCGAGCGCGATGCCGAGGACGCCGCCGAGCAGGCCGTTGACGATCGACTCGCCGACCACCTGCCGGGTCACCCGGCGGCTGGGCCAGCCCAGCGCCTTCAGCGTGCCGAACTCGCGCACCCGGCGGGAGACGGCGGAGGAGGTGAGCAGCGCGGCCACCAGGAACGCGGCCACCAGCACTACCAGGGAGAGCCACTTGCCGACACCGGCCGCCAGATCGGAGGCGGTGGACAGCGAGCCCGAGACCGTGTCCGCGAGGTCGGCGGAGGTGGTGACCGTGGTGCCCGAGATGTTCTTCTGGATGGTCGACTTCACGGCGTCGATGCGCTTGGAGTCCGTCGCCTTGACGTAGATCGTGGTGACCTCGTTCTTGGCGTCGCCCAGCGTCTGCGCCTGCTTCAGCGGCAGATAGACGTCGGTGGTGGAGTCGCTGCTGTCGGGCGTGGCGATGCCGATGATCTCGTACTTGGTGCCGGAGATCTTCAGCGTCTTGCCGACCTTGTATTCGTTCTCCTTGGCGTACGACTTGCTGACGACGGCGACCTTGGCGTCGGTCTGCGCGGCCGTGAACGTCTTACCGGAGGTGATCTTCGACGCGGCGAGCGGGCCGAGGTCCTGGTCGGTGACGTCGACGCCCGCGACCGAGTACGAGTTGACGTCGAACGAGGCCCCGCCGCCCTGCACCTGTGGCTGGCCCTGCCCCTGCTGCTGGCTCTGGCCGCCGCCGGGGCCGCCCTGCTGCGAGCCGGACGAACCGGAGGTGGAGCTCTGCGCCTCGCCCTGGGTGAACGAGCCGTCGACCTTGGTGACGTTCAGGGACAGCGCGCCCACCGCGCTCGCCACGCCCTTCTGCGCGGCGACCTTCGCCACCAGCGAGGACTTCAGGGCCTGGCCGCCCTGCGTCATCACCCGGTCGGAGCTCTGCGTGTCGCTGTCGTCCGACTTGGCGTCGAACTCGAACTTCGGTCTCTCCGTACTGTTCCCGGAGGGGGCGGTCCTGGCCTTGGTGACCGTCATGTCGGTGCCGAGGCCGTAGAGCGACTCCAGGACCTTGTCCTGGGCCCGCTGCATTCCGGCCGACACCGAGTCGACGGTGATCACCAGCGCGATACCGAGCGCCAGACCCATCGCGATGACCAGGGCCGCCTTCTTGCGGCGGCTCAGTTCGCGCCTGAGATAGATGCCAAACATCTCGTTCCTCGTAGGTTCATGGCGCCCGCGTGGGTGGGCGCGGCCACAAAGTAGGGAGGAACCTTGGACAGGGGCTGGGTGCGAGGTGTGCGTGAGCTGAGAAGTATGGGGAGTTGGGGGGAAATCGGCGGCGCGCGGGACGGGCCGAGGGGTGGACTTTGCCAGGGCTTGGGGACCCCGATGTGGGCGTGGTGTGCGGGACTTTGTACGGTCCCGGGATGCGTGACTCTTCTCCGCTCTCCCGTCGTGCGCTGCTCGGCCTCGCCGCCGCCGCGCCCCTGGCCGCCGCCGTTCCCGCGGCCACCGCCACCTCCGCGTACGCCGCGACCGCCATCGGCGGTGAACGGCTGGGCCGTTCCGGGCTGCAGGTGCGGGGCGGTGTCGACGTGCCCGCCAAGCTGACCGCCCGCGCCTGGCTGGTCGCCGACCACGAAAGCGGCGAGGTCCTGGCGGCGTTCAACGCGCACCGGCACCTGGCCCCCGCGTCCACCCTGAAGATGCTGTTCGCGGACACCGTGCTGGGCAAGTTCGACCGCACCGAGCGGCACAAGGTGGCCCCGGAGGAGATCGCGGACGTCCCGGCGGGCTCCAGCCTCGTCGGCGTCAAGGAGAACTACACCTACACCGTCGAGCAGTTGTGGCTCGGCGTCTTCCTGCGCTCGGGCAACGACGCGGTGCACGTGCTGTCCCACATGAACGGCGGCATCGACAAGACGGTCGCCGAGATGCAGGCCAAGGCCGTCGACCTCCAGGCGCTGGACACGCAGGTGCGCAGCCCCGACGGGTTCGACCACAAGGGGCAGGTCTCCTCGGCGTACGACCTGACGCTGTTCGCCCGGCACGGCCTGAAGAACGACGACTTCCGCGCCTACTGCGGGACGAGGACCGCCCAGTTCCCGGCCGGTGGCAAGAAGACCTTCCAGATCCAGAACACCGACCGCCTGCTGACCGGGGCGTGGGGGATGGAGACGTACGACGGCCTCATCGGCGTCAAGAACGGCTACACCAGCCACGCCGGCAACACGTTCACGGGCGCGGCCACGCGGAACGGCCGCACCCTGCTGGTGAGCGTGCTGCACCCCCGGTCCGGCGGCAACGGCGTCTACAAGGAGACCGCCGAGCTGCTCGACTGGGGCTTCGCCCACGCGGACAAGGTGAAGCCGGTGGGCGTGCTGGTCGACCCGCTGAGCGAGGGCGGGGCGAAGCGGGCGCCCGCGGACAAGGCGGCCGGCGCGAAGGGCGCCGCCGGCGCGCAGGCGGCCTCGGCGTCGGCCTCCGGCGACGGCCCGTCCTGGGGCCTGATCGGCGGCGCCGGCGCGGCGGTGGCCCTCCTGGCGGGCGGCACGCTGGCCCTGCGGGGGAGGCGGAGGCGGGCGGTCGCGGGAGGCACGGCGGAGCCCGACGGTCCCGACAGCGGGCGGTCCGGGCGCTGACCGGCGCCGGCGACGACCGGAACTCATCCGTCCGCCATGTGGCTGTTGTGTACGTGACAGGCGGGAGTCGATCCGGGTCGTTCGAATGGCGGGGTCCGCAACCGCCAGGGGAGGCCCCGGATGACACCCGCGTCCCACCAGTCGTCGCAGCCGTCGCAGCACGCTCCCGAACTCCGCGCCGCCGCCCGCCACTTGGGCCGCCGTCGCTTCCTCACCGTGACCGGCGCGGCCGCCGCGCTCGCCTTCGCGGTGAACCTGCCCGCCGCCGGTGCCGCGAGCGCCGCCGAGCTCGACGCCCGGAGGATCACCGCCGACCCGTTCACCCTCGGCATCGCCTCCGGCGACCCGCAGCCCAGCTCCGTCCTGCTGTGGACCCGGCTCGCCCCGCGGCCGTACGAGGCCGACGGCGGACTGCCCGCCTCCCGCGTCACCGTGCACTGGGAGCTCGCCCACGACGCCCGCTTCCGCCGCATCGCCAGACGCGGCACCGCCACCGCGCACCCCGAGTTCCGGCACACCGTGCACGTCGAGGTCCCCCACCTCGACCCCGGCCGTGAGTACTACTACCGCTTCCGCACCGGCTCGTGGACCAGCGGCACCGGCCGCACCCGCACCGCCCCCGCCACCGGCGCGCAGGCCGCCCGGCTCAAGCTCGCCGCCGTCTCCTGCCAGGCGTACCACGACGGCTACTACACCGCGTACGGCCACCTCGCCCAGGACGACGTCGACGTCGTCTTCCACCTCGGGGACTACCTCTACGAGTACGCCGTCACCTCCGCAGGCGGCGCCCGCGCCTACACCGACCGCGTGCTCCCCGACCTCTTCAACCACGAGACGGTCACCCTGGAGGACTACCGGCTCCGCTACGCCCTCTACAAGACCGACCCCGACCTGCGCGCCGCGCACGCCGCGCACCCCTTCGTCGTCACCTGGGACGACCACGAGACCGAGAACAACTACGCCGACGACGTCTCCGAGAACGAGGACCCGCCGGAGGAGTTCCTGCTGCGCCGGGCCGCCGCCTACCGCGCGTACTGGGAGCACCAGCCGCTGCGCCGCACCCAGCTCCCGCAGGGCCCCGACGCCCAGCTCTACCGCCGTCTGCACTGGGGCAGGCTCGCCCAGTTCGACGTCCTGGACACCCGCCAGTACCGCTCCAACCAGGCGTACGGCGACGGCGCCCACGTGCCCGGCCCCGAGTCGGACGACCCGGCGCGCACCATCACCGGCGCCACCCAGGAGCGCTGGCTGATCAACGGCTGGCGGAGCTCCCGGGCGCTGTGGAACGTCGTCCCGCAGCAGGTCACGTTCTCCCAGCGCAAACTCGACCTGAACCCCGCCGCCAAGCTGTCCATGGACGCGTGGGACGGCTACCGGGCCTCCCGGCAGCGGGTGCTCGCCGGGGCCAAGTCCGCCGGGGTCGACAACCTGATGGTGCTCACGGGCGACGTCCACGTGGGGTACGCGTTCGACATCAAGGACGACTTCGACGACCCGTCGTCCCGGACGCTCGGCACGGAGATCGTCGCCACCTCCCTCACCAGCGGCAAGGACGGCTCCGAGAAGCCGTCCAACTGGGCGACGTACACCAAGGCCAACCCGCACCTGAAGTTCTACAACGGACAGCGGGGCTACGTGACGGTGGAGCTGGGGCGGTCGCAGGCGCGGGCCGACTTCAAGACGGTCGCCGCCGTGACGACCCCCGGAGCGGCGATCAGGACCGCCGGCTCCTTCGTCACGGAGGTGGGGGAGCAGGGGCTGCGGGAGGTGTAGCCGCGCCCCGCCCCCCGCGTCAGGCCGCTTCCCCCGGGTACCGCACCCCGATCTGCGCCCTGATCGTGTCCAGCGTGCGCATGATCGCCAGGGTGCCGTCCAGCGGGACCAGCGGGGACTCCTTCTCGCCCGCGCGCAGGGCCCGCATGACCTCGCGCGCCTCGTGCCGGAAGCTGGTGCGGGGGCCGTCCGCCGGGTCGGCCGTGAACTCCTCGGGGTCACGGCCGTCCCGGTGCAGCACGAAACGCTCGGGGTGGAAGAAGCCGCTCGGAATGTCGATGCGGCCCTTCGAACCGGTCACCGACGCCACCACCGCCGTACCGCCGTTGATCGAGCAGTGCAGCGAGGCCAGCGCGCCGCTGTCCCAGGTGAACAGGGCGCCTGTCTGGAGGTCGACGCCCTCCTCGGAGAGCACCGCGCGCGAGGTGATTCCCGTCGGCTCCCCGAGCAGCAGCTGCGCGAACGACACCGGGTACACCCCGAGGTCGAGCAGCGCGCCGCCGCCCTGCGCGGGGTCCCGCAGCCGGTGCGCCGGCGGGAAGGGGCCGGCCAGCCCGAAGTCGGCCTGCACCGTGCGGACTTCGCCGATCGCGCCGTCGTCGACCAGCGCCTTCAGCCGCCGTACCAGCGGGTTGCAGTACATCCACATGGCCTCCATCAGGAAGCCGCCGTGCTCCTTGGCCAGCGCGACCAGTTCCTCGGCCTCGCGCAGGTTCAGCGTGAACGCCTTCTCGCACAGCACGTTCCGCCCGGCCTCCAGACAGAGCCCGGCCGCCGCCCGGTGCGCCGCGTGCGGGGTGGCGACGTAGATGACGTCCACGTCCTCGTCCCGCGCCAGGGACTCCCAGTCGCCGTACGCCCGCCCGATCCCGAACCGGTCCGCGAACGCCTTCGCCGACTCCGTGCTGCGCGAGGCCACCGCGACCACCTCGGCGTCGGGCAGATCCACCAGATCCGCCGTGAACGCCGCGGCGATCCCGCCGGTCGCCAGAATGCCCCACCGCACGCGTTCGTCCGCCATGTCCGCCCCTCGTTCAGTCCAGCCAGTGGGCACTGCCCTCGATCAGTCGTTCGAGCTGAGAGCATAGGCGGCGGGACGGCGGAACGAGAGAACAGGGAGGGGTCCCATGCCCGAGCGTGGTCGCACCACGCGCGTACCGGACGGCCTGGAGGAGCACGGGGGGAACGGCGGTGTCACGAAGACACCCCCGGCGCCCGCGCCGGCCGCCCGGGCCGGACTGTTCGTCACCTTCCTCCTCGGCGGGCTCACCGCGACCGCCCCGCTGGCGATGGACATGTACCTCCCGTCGCTGCCCGAGGTCACCCGGTCCCTGCACGCCCCCGCCGCCACCGTCCAGCTCACGCTCACCGCCTGCCTGGTCGGGATGGCCGTCGGCCAGCTCGTGGTCGGCCCGATGAGCGACCGGTGGGGCCGGCGCCGGCCGCTGCTCGCCGGGCTCGTCGTCAACGTCGTGGCCACCGCGCTGTGCGCGCTCGCGCCCACCGTCGGGACGCTCGTCGCCTTCCGGCTGGTGCAGGGGCTCGCGGGCGCGGCGGGCATCGTGATCGCGCGGGCCGTCGTGCGCGACATGTACGAGGGCGTGGCCATGGCCCGCTTCTTCTCCACCCTCATGCTGATCTCCGGGGTCGCCCCCGTCGTCGCCCCGGTGATCGGCGGCCAGCTGCTGCGGTTCACCGGCTGGCGCGGGGTGTTCGCCCTGCTCACGGTGGTCGGGCTGGTGCTCGGCGCGCTGGTGTGGGCGCGGCTGCCCGAGACGCTGCCGCCCGCGCGCCGGCACGGGGGCGGCGTCGGCGACACCCTGCGGGCCATGCGCGGGCTGCTCGCCGACCGGGTCTTCGTCGGCCACACCCTCACCGGCGGCTTCGCCTTCGCCGCGCTGTTCGCGTACATCTCCGCCTCCCCGTTCGTCGTGCAGGACATCTACGGCGCCTCCCCGGGGACCTTCAGCCTGCTGTTCGCGCTGAACTCCGTCGGCCTGATCACCGTCGGCCAGATCAACGGCAAGCTGCTGGTGGGCCGGGTCCGGCTGGAGAAGGTGCTGGCGGTGGGCCTCGCCCTCGTCACCGCCGCCGCGCTGGCGCTCCTGCTGCTCACCACCGGCGTCTTCGGCGAGGTGGGGCTCGCCCCGGTCGCCGCCGGGCTGTTCGTGCTGATGTCCGCGCTCGGCCTGACGATGCCCAACGCCCAGGCGCTCGCACTGATGCGCACGAAGAGGGCCGCCGGGGCCGCCTCCGCGCTGCTCGGCACCTCGTCCTTCCTCATCGGTGCCCTCGCCTCGCCGCTCGTCGGCCTGGCGGGCGAGCACACCGCCGTCCCCATGGCCGTCGTACAGGTGGGCGCGGCGCTGGTGTCGGTGGTGTGCTTCGTGGCACTGTGCCGTCCCTGGAACGGACCGGCCGGCACGGAGGGACCAGAGCACTGAGCGCACCGAGACTGCGTGTCGACAGCCCCGAACGGGCCGGACTCGACCCCGGCGAACTGCGCCTGCTGGTGCGCGACGTGCGGACGGCGGTGGAGCGGGGCTGGGCCGCCGGAGCGGTGGTCGTCGCGGGGCGCGGGCCCGTCGTCGCGGTCGAGGAGGCCGTGGGGTGGGCGGTCCGGCACGCCCGCTACGACGAGGAGAGCGACACCGGCGTCGAACTCCCGCCGGATCGACGGGTCCCGATGACCGTCGACACGCCCTTCGACCTCGCCTCCCTCACCAAGCTGTTCACGGCCGTCGTCGCCGTGCAGCAGCTGGAGCGCGGCACGCTCGGCATCGACGCGCGCGTCGGGGCGTACCTGCCGGACTTCACCGGCGCCGCCGCGCACGGGCTGACCGTACGGCAACTGCTCACCCACACCTCCGGGCTGCGGCCCGAACTCCCGCTGTACGACGCCGTCGACGGGGCCGCGCGGCTGGCGCTGCTGCGGGCGGAGGAGCCGGTCGGCGCGCCCGGTACGTACCGCTACTCCGACCTCAACATGCTGCTGTTGCAGCAGCTGCTCGAACGGCTGACCGGGCGACCGCTGGACGTCCTGATCCGGGACGGCGTCACCCGGCCGCTGGGCATGACCGCCACCGGCTTCGGGCCGCGCCCGGGGGCGGCGGCGACGGAGGACCAGCGGCGGCCGTGGGCGAAGGCCGACCGGGGGATGCTGCGCGGGATCGTCCACGACGAGAACGCCTGGGCGCTCGGGGGCGTGGCCGGGCACGCGGGGCTGTTCTCGACGGGCCGGGACCTCGCGGTGTTCTGCCGGGCGCTGCTGAGCGGGGGGTCGTACGGACCGGCCCGCATCCTCGGCTCCGACTTCGTGGAGCTGATGCTGACTCCGCCGGGGCTGGGGTTCGCGGTGGACCAGCCGTGGTTCATGGGGGAGTTGGCGGGGCGGGGGGCGGCGGGGCACACGGGGTTCACGGGGACGTCGGTGGTGCTGGATCCGGCGACGGGTTCGTTCCTGGTTCTGCTCTCCAACGCGGTGCATCCGCGACGGCGGCCCGCGGACAACACGGTGCGGGCGAGGGCGGGTACGCGTCTGCACCGGGCGGTACGGCCGCTCTGACCGGGGGCGGCTTGTCGCCCCCGCCGCCCCTGTCCGGTCGCGACAGCCGGGTCCGTCGCCGTCCGCGTCTCCTCGGGCCGTCGCTCGGTCGCTCAGAGGAGGGCGCCGCCGGAGACCTCGATGCGCTGGGCGGTGACCCAGCGCAGGCCCTCGGAGGCCAGCGTGGCAATGGCGTCGCCGATCTCCTCGGGTTCGCCGACGCGGCCGAGCGCGGTCTGTCCGGCCAGAGCCCGGCGCATCCCGGCGTCGTCCCGCATCGCTCCCCCGTTGAAGTCGGTGGCGGTCGGTCCCGGGGCGATCGAGTTGACCCGGATGCCGCGCGGACCGAGTTCCGCGGCGAGGGTGCGGCTCAGGGCTTCGACGGCGGCCTTCGAGGCGGAGTAGACCGAGGTGGCGGGGCTGGTGTGGCGGGTCAGTGACGTCGAGACGTTGATGACCCGGCCGCCCTCGGCCAGCAGCGGCACGAGTGACTGGGTGAGGAAGAACGTGCCCCGGACGTTGGTGCCCATCACCGTGTCGAAGTCGTCGGTCGTGACGTCCTCCAGCGCTCCGAAGATCCCGACTCCCGCGTTGTTGACCAGGATGTCGAGCCGCGAAGCACCCCAGCGCGCCAACCGCTCGCTCAGTTCGGAGGTGAAGGACGCGAAAGAGGAGACGTCGCTGAGGTCCAGCCGGAGCACAGCGGCGGTCCCGCCCACCGCCCGCACCTGTTCCGCCGTCTTCTCGGCCCCGGCCGCGTCACCGCGGTGGGTGACCACGACCCGCACGCCGCGGGCGGCCAGAGCGAGGGCCGCGCCGCGTCCGAGGCCGCGATTCCCGCCGGTCACCAAAGCGATCCTGTCGGTCGTCATGAACTGTTCCTCCACCGGTCCGGCCACCGGGATCCACCCGGTGCACCACGGATAGGAGGCGAGTCACTCGACTCGCCTTTCTCCCGCACCGTAGGCAGGACCATGGAGGCGAGTCAAGTGACTCGCCTCGGTTCCACGGCATACTGTCCGCATGGCAGCAGAACTCTCCGCGCACCACCGCAGGCTCGCTCGGCAGAAACGCGAGGCGATCACCACCGCGGCCACGGATCTGTTCCTGGAGCGTGGTTACGACGGCACCTCGCTTGCCCGGATCGCCGAAGCGGCCGGGGTCTCGAAGTCCACCCTGTTCAAGCGGTTCCCCACCAAGGCGGCACTCTTCGAGGCCATCGTCACCGAGTCCTGGCAGCGCGACGCCGAGGACGCCCCCGCGCGGCCACGGCCCGGAGACCTGCGTTCCGGACTGACGACGATCGGCCACCGCTATGCCGACCTGATCGGCCGGCCCGGCATGACGGCCCTGTTCCGGATCGTCATCGCCGAACTGCCACGGTTCCCCGAACTGGGGCGGATGCAGTTCCAGCTCGGCAAACTGCCCTACTTCACCTCCGTCCAGAGCTACCTGGAAGCCGAGCACGAGGCGGGCAACGCCGATGTCCCGGATGCCGCGAGTGCCGCGAACCAGTTCCTCGGCATGATCGCCAACTACGTCCTGTGGCCGCGCATGCTGCTGACCGACTGGAACCCCGGGGCCTCCGACATCCACGACGCCGTCGAACAGGCCGTCCAGACCATGCTCGCCAGATACACCCCGACCCACCGGCCCGACCCCGGCCGGCCGTGACCGGCGAGGTCAGCGGTGGGCGCGGACGGTGCCGGGCGTGCGCGCCGAGCCCTCGGCCAGGGCGACCTCAGCGGTGTGCGCGGGGAGGTAGCGCGCGCCCCTCACCCGGTCGCTCAGCGGGTCCAGCGCGGCCAGTGCCTCGGCGTCCAGGGTGAGTTCCAGGGCGGCCGCGTTCTGCTCCAGCCGGGCCGGGCTGCGGGTGCCCGGGATGGCCGCCACCGTCACCCCGAGCCGCTCGGCCTGGGCGTACACCCAGGCCAGCGCCACTTGGGCCGGGGTGGCGCCCAGCCGGCCGGCCACCTCGCGGACGGTCGCCGCGATTTCCTCGTTGGCCTCGCCCGCCTCGCCGGCGAAGCGGGGGTTGGTGCGCCGGAAGTCCTTCTCGCCCAGCGTGGAGCGGTCCAGGGCGCCGGTCAGGAACCCCCGCCCCAGCGGTGAGTACGGCACAAGACCGACCCCCAGCTCGGCCATCACCGGGGTGACCGCCTCGACGTCGCGGGTCCACAGCGAGTACTCGCTCTGCACCGCGGTGATCGGGTGCACCGCGTGCGCCCGGCGCAGCAGCTCGCCGTCGATCTCGGACAGGCCCAGATGGCGGACCTTGCCCGCCTCGACCAGCTCGGCCATCGCCCCGACGGTCTCCTCGATCTCCACGTCCTGGGGCGGACGGTGGGCGTAGTACAGGTCGATCACCTCCACGCCCAGCCGCAGCAGCGAGGCGTCGCAGGAGCGCAGCACGAAGTCCCGGGCACCGCGGATGCGGCGTGCCCGGTCGCCGGCGCTGCGGTCGATGCCGAACTTGGTGGCGAGCCGCACCTGGTCCCGGCGGCCGTGGACGGCCCGGCCCACCAGGACCTCGTTGTGCCCGGAGCCGTAGGCGTCGGCGGTGTCCAGGAACGTGACGCCCAGCTCCAGGGCCCGGTCGATCGTGGCCAGGCCGCCGTCCCAGTCGGCGGCCCCGTAACTCTCGCTCATTCCCATGCACCCCAAGCCCATCGCGCTGACGGTGAGCCCGGACGAGCCGAGGGCGGTGCGGTTGATCATGCGCGGACACTCCTCCTGCCCGGCGGACCGGGCGGTACGGTGAGCACTGACGAACGCCCGCGACGCTAGGACTTCGAGCGCGCTCGAAGTCAAGCGAAGCCGCCCTCGCTCCTTCGGGGGCGCAGCCCCTGGGGACGGGGAGGGCAGGGGCGGCTCCCTACAATTCCGCACGTGAACCCCGCCGCCCCCGCCTCCGCCGAGGACACCCTCCGCACCACCCTCGCCCACCTCCTCGACGGTCTGCCGCCCCGCCGGGCCGCCACCGCCGTCGACCGGCTCATCGCCAGCTACCGGGGCCGTACCCCGACCCACACCCCGGTCCTGCGGGACCGCGCGGACGTCGTCGCGTACGCCGCCTACCGGATGCCCGCCACCTTCGAGGCCGTCCGCGCCGCCCTCGGCGCCCTCGCCGCGGCCGCCCCGGACTGGACCCCCGGCAGCCACACCGACATCGGCGGCGGCACCGGCGCCGCCACCTGGGCCACCGCCGCCACCTGGCCCCGGGAACGCCCGGTCACCGTCCTGGACTGGGCCGAGCCCGCCCTCGCGCTCGGCCGGGAGATCGCCGCCGCCCACCCCGCGCTCAAGGCCGCCGAGTGGCGGCGCGCCCGCATCGGGCAGGGGCTCGCCCTCGACCCCACCGACCTCGTCACCGTCTCCTACGTCCTCGGCGAGCTGACCGACGCCGACCGCGCCCACGTCGTCGACGCCGCGGCGGCCACCGGGCGGACCGTGGTGATCGTCGAGCCCGGCACCCCGGACGGCTACGGCCGGATCATCGAGGCCCGCGACCGGCTGATCGCCGCCGGGCTGCGCGTCGCCGCGCCCTGCCCGCACAGCGCCCGCTGCCCGATCGTCCCCGGCGAGGACTGGTGCCACTTCGCCGCCCGGGTCAGCCGCTCCTCGCTGCACCGCCAGATCAAGGGCGGCTCACTGCCGTACGAGGACGAGAAGTTCAGCTACGTCGCCGCCACGCGCGAGCCCGCGACCCCGGCACCCCACCGCGTCGTCCGCCGCCCCCAGATCCGCAAGGGTCAGGTACTGCTCGACCTGTGCGCCCCGGACGAGGCGCTGCGCCGCGAGACGGTCACCAAGCGGCACGGCCCCCTGTACCGGGCGGCCCGCGACGCGGACTGGGGCGACGCCTGGCCGCCCCGGCACTCGGACGAGTGAAGGGCACCCGACGGACCCCCGCAAAGACCCCCGGATACGGACTCCGGCCACCGAAGGCGGAGGATGGTGGGACCATGGAGCATGTCTGAGCATGCCGAGGCATTCCGTACCCAGGTGAGGAGATCGATGAGCGCAGGGTTCGGCCGCCGCGCGGGCGGGCAGGGCAGGTTCGCCCGGATCTCCCAGTGGATGCGTGGCGGCCACACGGACGAAACCGCCGTCGGCGACGGCGGCCGGGAGGACCTGCTGCTCGCCACGGCCGCCGCCGGACTCCCGCTGGCCCCCGCCGCACACCCCGTCGGCTACCGCTGTTCCTGCGACCGCGTCGGCTGTCCCACCCCCGCCCGGCACCCCGTCTCCTGGGCCTGGCAGACCCAGTCGACCACCGACAGGGCCCAGGTCGAGCGCTGGGCCAGGCACCAGCCGGACGCCAACTTCATCACCGCCACCGGCATGACCCACGACGTGCTCGACGTGCCGCGCGAGGCCGGCCGGGAGGCCCTGGACCGGCTGCTGGCGGCCGGCGTCGAGGTGGGTCCGGTCGCGGTCACCGGCGGCGGGGCCGGCACGGGGGAGGGGCGGATGATGTTCTTCACCCTCACCCGCGGCACCCCTCAGGACGAGGACGAGTGGTGGCCGTGCGCGCTGGACTGCCACCCCGAGACGATGGACGAGCATCCCGGACTGCGCTGGCACTGCCGGGGCTCCTACGTCCTCGTACCGCCGGCCGCGCTGCCGGGCGAGGAGCGCGTGGAGTGGGTACGCGGCCCCGAACACCCGCTGCCGGACCCGCTGAGCCTGCTGGAGGCGCTCACCGACGCCTGCGCCCGCCATCACGTGGGAGCCGAGGACGCCGACGCGTTCGAGACGACCTGGCCGCACGGCGCCTGAGCCGAAAAGATCCTCTAGCCACCCCTTGGGTCGCCGCCCTATCCGCCCTTCGCTCCCGTCAGTCCCGCCACCCGTCCCAGGAACCGGACCTTCCCCTCGTCGCCCGCGCCCTTCGCCGGGTCCAGGACCGCCTGGTTCGAGACGTACCCCAGCGTCAGCGACTGCTTCGGCTCGCCCTTCATCAGCGCCTTGATGCTGGGGTCGGTCACCGTGAGGCTGACCCCCTTCGCGGCCGTCTGCTTCTCGTAGTGCCGGGTCGCGAAGAACACCAGCGCCGCCCCGTCCTTCGTGCGCAGCCCCAGCGGGGTGTACGCGCCGCCGGTGAGCGCCTCGTCCTGGTACTGGCGGGCGAGCCCGGGCCGGCTCGCGTTCTTCTTGCGGGCGTCCCGCAGCGCGTTGGTGTAGGCACCGGAGGCGAACGTGTCGCCGCCGTCCCGCAGATAGTCCGCGTACCGTGCCGGGAGCTTGCCCGGCGCCACCGCGAGCGCCGGGTCACCAGCGGGTACGGGCTCCGCGAAGCCGTCGGCGTCCTTCTTGAAGACGGGTACGTCGTCGGCGGCGACGACCGTCAGATAGGTCACCCGCCAGGCGTCGTCCGCGCCGGTGCGGGTGAAGACGAGCAGCCAGCGGCTGCTGCCGCGGTTGGAGGCCGAGTCGGCGACGAACCAGCGCGGCCAGCCCGCCTTCTTCGGGATCGTGTACGTCGTGTCGGTCAGCTCCAGCGCCTTGTACGAGGAGTTGCCGTCCGGGGCCGTCACGTGCCCCGCCTTGAGCTTGGCGCCGTCGATGTCGCCGAGCGCACCGGAGACGTGACCGGCGTCCAGGGAACGGTCGTTGGCCCGCTGCGCCTTGTTGTAGGCGGTCAGGAAAGCCTTGAGCGCCTTCGCCGCCTCCCCCTTCGTGGCGGCCGGGAGCACCTCGCGCTCCCCGTGCACCACCACGCACCCGCTCGCCGTCAACGACAGCACGGTCACCGACGCCGCGAGCAGTGCGCTCCGGTCAAGCCTGCGAAGCCTTCGAGGTCCGCGATCCCTGGTCATCAGGCGCCTTCACCTTCCCCTTCCCGGAGGCGAACCCTACCGGGGCCAGGAACAGCGCGAGCGCCGGGACCAGGTACAGCACCCACACCACCGACTGGAGCACCGTCGGGTCGGGCTGGAAGTTGAACACGCCCTTGAGCAGGGTGCCGTACCAGCTGTCCGGCGGGATCGTGCCGCTGATGTCGAAGGCGAGGCTGGTCAGCCCGGGGATGATGTCCGCCTCCTGGAGGTCGTGGACGCCGTACGCGAGGACGCCCGCGGCGACGACGACGAGCATGCCGCCGGTCCAGGTGAAGAACTTGGCGAGGTTGATCCGCACCGCTCCCCGGTAGAACAGCCAGCCCAGCAGCACCGCGCTGGCCAGGCCCAGGGCGACGCCGATCAGCGGGCGCGGGGTGCCGTCACCGGCCGCGTGCACCGACGCCCACACGAACAGCGCGGTCTCCAGGCCCTCCCGGCCCACCGCGAGGAACGCGGTGGCGACCAGCGCGCCGGTACCCATCGCGAGGGCGGCGTCGAGCTTGCCGTGCAGTTCGGACTTGAGGTGGCGGGCGGTGCGCCGCATCCAGAAGACCATCCACGTCACCAGGCCCACCGCGACGATCGACAGCGAGCCGCCGAGCGCCTCCTGCGCCTGGAACGTCAGCTCCTGGGAGCCGAACTCCAGCACGCAGCCGAAGCCGAGCGCGAGGGCGATCGCGATGGCGATGCCGGTCCAGATGGGCCGCAGGGCGTCCCGGCGGCCGGTCTTGACCAGGTAGGCGATCAGGATGCAGACGACGAGGCTGGCCTCCAGCCCTTCGCGCAGACCGATCAGATAGTTGGAGAACACGGTGCTACGCCTCCTCGGAGAACAGCGCCCGGCCCCACCAGTCGTCCGCGTCGCGGACGCCGGGCGGGATCGCGAAGACCGCCGAACCCACGTGCTGGATGTACTCATTGAGCGCGTCGGACGCGGACAGCTTGCGCTGGAGCGGGATGAAACCCTTGCGGGGGTCGCGCTGATAGGCCAGGAAGAACAGTCCGGCGTCGAGCCGGCCGAGGCCGTCGGTGCCGTCGGTGAAGGAGTAGCCCCGGCGCAGGATGGTGATGCCGTCGTTGGCGTCGGGGTGCGCGAGCCGCACGTGCGCGTCGGGCTTCATCGCCTTCAGGAACGGCGGGTCGTGCTCCTCGGCCTTGCCGACGGGGGCGCCCTCGCCCTTGTCGCGGCCGAAGACGTCCTCCTGCTCCTGCAGCGAGGTCCGGTCCCACACCTCGATGTTCATCCGGATGCGCCGGGCGACGAGGTACGAGCCGCCGTTCATCCACGCGTCCGTCTTGCCGCCGTCGCCGTCCCCGACCCATACGTACTTCTTCAGCCGGCCGGTCTCGTCCCCCGCGATGTTGCGGGTGCCGTCCTTGAAGCCGAAGAGGTTGCGGGGCGTCTGGGCGCCCGGGGTGGTGGAGGAGGTCTTGCCGAAACCGAGCTGGGACCAGCGGATGGCGACCTTGCCGAAGCCGATGCGGGCGAGGTTGCGGATCGCGTGCACGGCGACCTGGGGGTCGTCCGCGCAGGCCTGGACGCACAGGTCGCCGCCGGTGCGGGACTTCTCCAGGTTGTCGCCGGGGAACTTCGGCAGGTCGACGAGGGCTTCGGGCCGCCGGTCGGCGAGGTCGAACTTCTCGAAGAGGGAGGGGCCGAAGCCGATGGTCAGCGTCAGCCGGGAGGGGTTGAGGCCGAGCGCCTCGCCGGTGTCGTCCGGCGGTGCCTCGGCGAGCCCGCCGTAGGCGCCGTCGCCGACGGTCTTCCCGGCGGTCATCCGCCGCGCGGCGGCCGTCCAGTCCTTCAGGAGCTGGACGAACGCGGCCCGGTCCTCGGTCTTCACGTCGAACGCGGCGAAGTGCAGCCGGTCCTGGACGGCGGTGGCGATGCCGGCCTGGTGCGTGCCGTGGAAGGCGACGGCGCCGCCGGTGTCGGCACCGGCCGGGTCCATGCCGTCCCCCGCCTCGGCCATCGCCACGGCACCTCCGGCCACGGCGGCCCCGAGCGCGAGCCCGGCCCCGCCCCAGCCGAGCAGGGCCCGCCGGGAGGGTGCGGGAGCGGCGGGGCCGGACCCCGCACCGCTGTCCGTGTCCGTGCCCGTGTCCGTGCCCGGACCCGGCTCCCCGGAGATCTCCGCCATCCCGCTCTCTCCCACCTCTGTGTCGCTGCTCTCTTCTCTCTCCGTGCCCTACTTGACGACGGCGGCGGCGAGCTTGGAGAGCGGCTCGGCGAGCGCGTTGACCGCGTCCGACAGCTCCTTGCGGTCGCTCTTGCCGACCTGGTCGTAGGAGGTGAAGTCGTAGGAGTCCGTGTTCGGGCGGTACTTGTCGAGCAGCTTGTTCAACGCGGCGAACTGCTTGTCCAGTTCGGCGGTGAGCGCGGAGTCGTTCTTCTCGGCGACGGGCTTGAGCAGCTCGTACGACTTCTGGGCGCCCTCGACGTTGGCCTTGAAGTCGACGAGGTCGGTGTGCGAGTACCGCTCCTCCTCACCGGTGACCTTGCCGGTGGCGACCTCGTCGAGGAGCTCCTTGGCACCGTTGGCCATGGAGGTGGGGGTGATCTCGGCCTTGCCGACCCGCTTCTGCCAGTCGGTGAGGTCGGTGACGAGCTGATCGGCGAGCGACTTCTCCGCCTTGCCGATCTTCTTGTCCTCCCAGAGGGCCTTCTCCAACCGGTGCCAGCCGGTCCACTTCTGGCCCTCTTCGAGGCCGTCGGCGCGGACGTCGACCTTGGGGTCGATGTCGCCGAAGGACTCGGCCACGGGCTCGGTGCGCTCCCAGCCGATGCGGGAGGGCGCGTACGCCTTCTTGGCCGCCTCCAGGTCGCCGTCCTTGATCGCCTTCACGAAGGTCTCGACCTTGGGCAGCGTGGCGTCGGCCTGCTCCTGCGCGTACTCGCGGTAGGCGGCGACGGCCTTGTCGAGCTTCGGGTCGCGCTTGGCGGTCTTGCCGCCGCCGGTGACGGTGAGCTTCTGGCGGACGCCGTGGCCCTTCATGCCGGGCCGGCAGGCGATCTCGTACGAGCCGGCCTTGACCTCGGCGGTCAGCGTGTACTTCGTCCCGGGCCCGATGTTCTCCTTTTCGGACACGATCCGGTCGTCCGGGAAGAGGATCTCGACCTCGGTCGCCCTGGACCCCTTGTTCTCGATCCGCAGCGTGACCTGCCCGGCGGGCACGGACTTGGCGGAGGTGTCGCAGGTGGAGTCGGCGGCGGTCACCTGGATCGCGTCGCCGTCCTTGGCGTCGCTCTTCTCGGTGCACCCCGTGAGGGCGGTCAGGGCCGCCGTGGTGGCGACGGCGGTGACGACGGAGAGACGGACGGCTCGCATCAGGGCTCCAGGCTCCAGGGCAACGGGGCCGCACCGGCAGGTGAGGCTGACCTAACTTAACTGAGGATTACCTCAGTCATACCCGCAGGAGTCGTGATTCACCTCTCACAGAAGGATCACAGACACGCCCAGATCTCACTGGCGAAAAATCGCCCCCAAGTCGAAGTCAAGCCGGGGTCAAGTCCCCTGGTGGGCGCCCCGACTCGGGTGACACACATCACAGGGGCCGCGCCCCGCCGTAAGGGGCGCGGGGCTGTGTTGTCTGCGCGGCTCCGCCGCGGGGGCGAAACCCTCACCCCCAGCCCTCCGATGGTTGAATCCCCCCGTGACCGACTACGACGTCCTCCGCGTCTTCTGCGGACCAACCGCCGGCTACGGCAACGAACTCGCCGTCGTCCGCAACGGCTCGCTCCTCCCGGACCGCGACGACCGCCAGACCCTCGCCGCGAAACTCGGCTTCAGCGAAACCGTCTTCGTCGACGACCCCGAGCGCGGAGTCATCGACATCTACACCCCCACCCTGCGCCTCCCCTTCGCCGGCCACCCCTGCGTCGGCACGGCCTGGCTCCTGGACGTCCCCGAACTGGTCACCCCCGCGGGCACGGTGGGCACTCGCCTGGACGGCGAGTTCACGTGGATCGAGGCCCGCCCGGAGTGGGCCCCGCCCCGCACACTGCGCCAGTACGCGACGGCGACGGAGATCGACGCGCTGCCGGTGCCACCGTCAGGGGAGCGAAGCGAGATGGGGGTCCCCCCGGACGAAGTCTGGGGGACGATCTACGCCTGGGCCTGGCAGGACGAGCCGGCCGGCCGCGTCCGCGCCCGCGCGTTCCCGGGCCGCAACGACGGGATCGAGGAGGACGAGGCGACGGGCGCCGCTGCCCTCCTCCTCACCGCCCAACTGGGCCGAGCCCTCAACATCACCCAGGGCAGGGGCTCCCAACTCCTCACCGCGCCACAGCCGGAGGGGTGGGTGGAGGTGGGCGGCCGGGTGGTCCTGGAACGCTGAACCGGCGTCAGCCGACGCCACCGCCGACGAAGGCGTTCCAGGCGTCCCGCCCGAACGGTATGACCGGCCCGGCCGGCTTCTTGCTGTCCCGGACGGGGGCGAGGCCGGGTATGCCGTGGGCGAGTTCGAGGCAGTCGCCCTGCCCGCCGCTGTGGCTGCTCCTGCGCCATGTCGCCGTGTCGATGAGGGAGGGGGTGCGGGCTTCGTGGCTCATGGTTCGTACTCCTCGGCGACCTGCTGGATCAGCGTGAGTGACTCCGTCGGTGGCAATGCTGCCATCCGGGCGCCGTCGAAGAGCGCCTGGTAACACGCCACTTCGCTCTCCCGCTCCATCCAGATGTTGCCGGCCGGCGTCTCGGTGAGGACCAGGTCGAGTGAGGCCATCTGCGGAAAGGTGAGCAGCAGATACGGGTCGTACATGCTCGCGTGCGCACCACGCGAGAACGGGAGCACCTGGAGGGTGACGTTGGGCTGCCGCGCCATGGTCACGAGGTGCCGCAACTGCGCGCCCATCACCTCGGGGCCGCCCACCTGCTGGCGCAGCACACCCTCCGTCAGCACCGCCCAGTACGTGAGCGGAGCTTCACCGGTGAGACGTTCCTGACGGGTGAGGCGGACGCGCACGAGCTGGTCGATCTCCTCGGGCGTGCGCCACGCACGCGAGGCGACCGTCACCGCCCGCCCGTACTCCGCCGTCTGCAGGAGCCCGGGAACGAGCTGCACCTGGTAGGTCCGGATGCTCTCGCAGATGGCCTCCATCTCGATCTGATCGATGTACGTGTCGCTGAGCAGCGTTCCCCGGGCGCGGGCCCTGTTGCATGCCGTGCTCGGGGGCTGGGGTGTGGGGCAGGCCGTGCGGGACACCGCCGAGTTGGTGCTGTCCGAGCTCGTCACCAACGCGTTGCGCGCGCCCGCGCCGCGGGACCGGCAGGTCGGCGTACGGATCACCCGCGCGGTGGGCGAGGGCCGACTGCGGCTGGAGGTGAGCGACGCCGGCGGCGGCCGCCCCGAGGTCCGCGAACCCGGCGCGGACGAGACTGGCGGGCGCGGGCTCCTGCTCGTCCAGGCCCTCGCCGACCACTGGGGCTACGAGACGCGCACCGCCGGAATCGGCAAGACGGTGTACGCGGAGCTGAAGGACCCCGACCTCGTCGCCGCACCGGAGACGCACGAAGTCGCGGCGGTCATGGTCCGCACCGGCCAGCGCGTCCGGGTATGGGGCGCCTGGCGCACCGTCCTCGCCGTACGGAACGACCAGCACACGACGGGCGGCCCCGCCGTCGTCCTGACCCTGGACGACGGCCCACCCCTCCACGTCCACGCGACCGAGCCGCTGACCGTACGGGCATGACGGGTGGACCCGGGCGGGTCATGCCGTCAGGGGGAACTCCTGGGACAGGGCGTGGAAGACCGTGGTGTTCAGGGTGAAGGCCTTCTTGCATTCCGTGACGATGCGCTGTTTCTCCAGGTCGTCGGCCTGGACGGCGTCCAGCAGGGTGCGGTACCGGCGCTTGAAGGCGGCCGGGTTGGGCACGTCCTCGAAGACGTAGAAGCGGACGCCGTCGCCCTTGCGCGGGAAGCCCCACATGCGTTCCGCGCGGTCGCGGATGATCTGGCCGCCGGAGAGGTCGCCGAGGTAGCGGGTGTAGTGGTGGGCGAGGTAGCCGGCCGGCCAGTGCTCCGCGCACTGGCGGATGCGGGCCGCGTACGCCTCCGTGGCCGGCAGGGCGGTCAGGCCGGAGCGCCAGTCGGGGCCGCGCAGATGGGCCAGGTCCCGTTCCAGCGCGGGCAGGCGGCGCAGTTCCGGGCGTATGAAGGGGCCCGCCACCGGGTCCGACGCCAGCTGCGCGGCGGGGCCGGTCTCCAACGCCTGGTAGACGAACCACAGTTGCTCCGTGTAGCGCGCGTACGCCTCGACGCCGAGGCGGCCGCCGAGCAGGTCGCCCATGAACGTCGAGGTCTCCGCCTCCCGGTGCTGCTCGTGCGACGCGGTGCGGATCAGGGCCGAGAACGGGGCGGTGTGCTCCGACGTGCTCATGAAACCTCCTGTGCCGGGTGGGACGCCCGATCAGTTTTTATGGTTAGGCTTGCCTAAGTCAATGGTTTGCCGACGTCGTGTCGGTAAACGGCAACGCAACCCGGTGAGTGATCAAGGGTGCGTGAAGGAGCCCGCCCCCTGTCGCGTGACAGGGGGCGGGCTCCTCTCGGTCGAGCTGGCCGCGCGGTCGCGCGGTCGTCAGGGCAGGGTCAGGATGTCCGCGCCCGTCTCCGTGACCACCAGCGTGTGTTCGAACTGGGCCGTCCGCCTGCGGTCCGCCGTGACGACCGTCCAGCCGTCGTCCCACATCTCGTACTCGTGCGTGCCCAGCGTCAGCATCGGCTCGATCGTGAACGTCATCCCCGGCCGCATCACCGTCGTCGCCTGCGGGCTGTCGTAGTGCGGGACGATCAGCCCGGAGTGGAACGACGTGTTGATGCCGTGGCCCGTAAAGTCCCGTACGACGCCGTAGCCGAAGCGCTTGGCGTACGACTCGATGACCCGGCCGATGATGTTGAGCTGCCGGCCCGGCCGGACCGCCTTGATCGCGCGGTTCAGGCACTCCCGGGTGCGCTCCACCAGCAGCCGCGACTCCTCGTCGACGTCCCCGACGAGATACGTGGCGTTGTTGTCGCCGTGCACCCCGCCGATGTACGCCGTCACGTCCAGGTTGACGATGTCGCCGTCCCGCAGCACCGTCGAGTCGGGGATGCCGTGGCAGATGACCTCGTTGACCGACGTGCACAGCGACTTGGGGAAACCGCGGTAGCCGAGGGTGGACGGGTACGCCCCGTGGTCGCACATGTACGTGTGCGCCACCTCGTCGAGCCGGTCCGTGGTCACCCCGGGGGCGATGTGCTTCGCCGCCTCCTCCATCGCGCGCGCCGCGATGCGGCCGGCGACGCGCATCGCCTCGACGGTCTCCGGGGTCTGCACCTCCGGGCCCGTGTACGGCGTCGGCGCGGGCTTGCCGACGTACTCGGGGCGGCGGATGTTGCCGGGAACGGAGCGGGCGGGGGAGAGCTCTCCGGGGGCGAGCAGCGACTGACCAGACATGTCGGCGAGTGTATCCAGCGGGGTTGGGGGGACGATGGCGGTGGTGAAGTGGTGAGTGGTGAGAGGAGCTGTGGTCATGGCCCTGTTCAAGAAGCGGACCGCCGGGAAGCCGGGGGAGTGGTTCTACTGCCTTCAGCACAAGAAGGTGGAGGAGGGGCCGGAGTGTCCGGCGAAGGATCGCTTCGGGCCGTACGCGTCGCCCGAGGAGGCGCGGCATGCGATGGAGACGGCACGGGAGCGGGATCTTGAGTGGGAGACGGATCCTCGGTGGCATGACGGGGGTGCGGGGAGCGACGGGGGTGCGTCGGGGCGGGGGTGAGTGGGGGCGCGTTGTCGGGTGCGGGTGGGTGGGGACTCCTCGCGCCCGCGCGGCGGTAGCCGCACATTGACACAGCCCCGCGCCCCTTAAGTCGCCGCCCGGCGGCTCAGTGCGTGTTCGTTCGTGCGGGCGTCGTAGTGCATCAGGGCCGGGAGGAACACCGCCAGCGCTCCCACCGCCGCCGCGCAGGCCGCGCCGCCCGTCCAGATCGAGGTGCGGATGCCCAGGAGGGCCGCCGTGCCGCCTGCGCGTACCTGGCCCAGCTGGGGGCCCGCCGAGTACGACAGGAGTTCGATGCCGGCGAGGCGGCCGCGCAAGGCGTCGGGAATCGTCTGGTTCCAGATCGCGCCGCGGAAGATGCCGCTGACCATGTCGCAGCCCCCGGCCACGGTCAGGAACAGCAGCACCAGCCACACCTCGCGCACCGCCCCCGCCGCCACCACCGCGAGGCCCCAGCCGGCCGCCGCGAGGACCACCATCAGGCCGTGCCGGTGCACCCGCGAGGTCCAGCCGCTGGTCAGCGACACCAGCAGCGAACCGGCCGGCAGGCTCGCGTACATCAAGCCCAGCGACCACGCGGCGTCCAGCTCGTCCGCGAGGAACGGCAGCACCGCGAGCGGCATCGCGAAGAACATGGCCGCGAGGTCGACGGCGTACGTGCCCAGCAGCTCCTTGCGGCCCCACGCGTACCGCGCGCCCTCCGCGATCGCCCGCAGCGACGGCCGCGCCGCCTCCCGCGCGGCGGGCGCCGCGGCCAGCCGCCACCCCAGCGCCACCGACACCGCGAACGTCAGCGCGTCGGCGGCGTACGCCCAGCCCAGCCCCGCGTAGGCCACGACGATCCCGGCCACCGCCGGACCGGCCACCCCGCCGACCGTCCAGCGCAGACTGTTCAGCGAGATGGCCGCCGTGAGGTGCTCGTGCGCCACGACCCGCGGCAGCAGCGCGTCCAGCGCCGGCCGCTGCACCGCGGCGAGCGCGGAGGACAGCGCGGCGACGGCGTACAGCGGCCACACCAGCGGCCGGGGCAGCACCGCGTTCACCAGCAGGACGGCGCTCAGCAGACCCAGGCCCGCCTCGGTGCCGAGGATCAGCCGCCGCTTGTCCAACGCGTCCGCGAGCGCCCCGCCGTACAGTCCGCACACGAGCAGCGGGACGAGTTCGACGGCACCGATCGCGCCGACGGCCGCCGCGGAGCCGGTGAGTTCCTTCAGCTGGACGGGGAGTGCGACGAGGGTCAGGAAGCTGCCGAAGTTGGTGACCAGGCCGGCCAGCCACATGCGGCGGAAGTCCGCGGAGGCGCGCCAGGGCGTCAGGTCCGGCAGCAGCGCCCGCCGGCGCGATGCGGGTCGCGCCGGGGCGGGCGCGGGGGTGGCGGTGTCGTCGGTCACGACGGGCCATGTTCGGGTCCCGGAGGGCGGGGGACAACCGATTTACGGCCTGCCCCGGGCCCATGGGGCCGAGCACGTAGAGTCGGCGCATGACCTCCAGCGACAGCGCACCCCCCGCTTCCGACGCGTCCGGGAAGGCCGCCGACAAGACTTCCGGGCAGACCCCCGCGAAGGCCCCCGCCAAGGACCCCTGGGACCTGCCCGACGTCTCCGGGCTGGTCGTCGGCGTCCTGGGCGGCACCGGGCCCCAGGGCCGCGGCCTGGCCTACCGGCTCGCCCGGGCCGGCCAGCAGGTGATCGTCGGCTCCCGCGCCGCCGACCGGGCCCGGGCCGCCGCCGGGGAACTCGGCCACGGCGTCGAGGGCGCCGACAACGCCGAGTGCGCGCGGCGCAGCGACATCGTCATCGTCGCCGTGCCGTGGGAGGGCCACGGCGACATTCTGGCCTCGCTGCGCGAGGAGCTCACCGGCAAGCTCGTCGTCGACTGCGTCAACCCGCTCGGCTTCGACAAGAAGGGCGCCTACGCGCTGAAGCCCGCGGAGGGCAGCGCCGCCGAGCAGGCCGCCGCGCTGCTGCCGGACGCGCGCGTCACCGCCGCCTTCCACCATCTCTCGGCCGTCCTGCTCCAGGACCCGGGCGTCGAGGAGATCGACACCGACGTGATGGTGCTCGGCGAGGTGCGCGCGGACGTGGAGCTCGTCCAGGCGCTGGCCTGCCGCATCCCCGGCATGCGGGGCATCTTCGCCGGGCGGCTGCGCAACGCCCACCAGGTGGAGTCGTTGGTCGCCAACCTGATCTCGGTCAACCGCCGGTACAAGGCACACGCGGGGGTCCGGCTGACGGACGTGTGAGGGGGGCGGGGGGCACCCGGAAGCATGGGGGACACTGGAGACCGCAGGAACACCCGCGGGTCCCACACCTTCGGTACCGCGGTGTCGTCACGTCCCCGACAGGAGCCCCCCATGCCCCGCCTGGCCCTCTACGCCCTCGCCGTCTGCGTCCTCTCCGTGGCCGCCGCCGTCGTCTCGTTCGTCCAGGGCAGCTGGCTGGGGATCGTGTGGGTGCTGCTCGCGGGCCTGTCGTCGAACATGACGTGGTACTACGTCCGCCGCGACCGGGCCGCCGCCGCTGCCGCCCGTGCGCAGCGGTCGGTCACGGGCTGACGCCGTCACCGGTCGGCGGCCGACGGCGGCCGCGTCACCGACTGACGGCCGTCACCGGCCGCGTCACTGACCGACCGCGCAGTACGGGTCGCTCTCGCGCCAGAAGCGGAACAGGTCGTAGCCGCAGTACGTCGAGAAGTCGTCGATGCCGAGGCCGCGCAGCAGCGCGTCGATCATGTCGAAGAACGCGTTGTTCACCGACGGGATCCACAGCACCGCGAACACGAACAGCAGTCCGAACGGGGCGAACGGCTCCATCTGGCGCCGGGCGTTGTACGACAGCCACGGCTCGACCACGCCGTAGCCGTCGAGCCCCGGCACCGGCAGCAGGTTGAGGATCGCCGCGGTGACCTGGAGCAGCGCGAGGAACGCCAGCGCGTAGCGGAAGGCGCGCGGCACGCCGTCCAGCGCGTCCAGCCAGAACGGCGCCGTGCACAGGACGGCGAACAGGACGTTGGCCAGCGGGCCGGCCGCCGAGATCGCGCTGTGCTTCCAGCGGCCGCGTATGTGCCCGCGCTCGACGAAGACGGCACCGCCCGGCAGGCCGATGCCGCCCATGATCATGAACAGCACCGGCAGCACGATGCTGAGCAGGGCGTGCGTGTACTTCAGCGGGTTGAGCGTGAGGTAGCCCTTGGCGCCGATGGTGAAGTCGCCGCTGTGCAGGGCGGTGCGGGCGTGCGCGTACTCGTGCAGGCAGAGGGAGACGATCCAGGCGGCCGTCACGAACAGGAAGACGGCCACGCCCGGCTGCTCGGCGAACCCGGTCCAGGTGGCCCACCCGGTGACCGCGGTGACGGCCAGGATGCCCAGGAAGACGGGACTGATCCTCCGGTCGCTGCGGCGGGCGGCGGCGGTGCTCATGGGGAAGGGGCTCCTGGGGTGCGTCGTCGGGACGTCCGTGGGTGCGGAACGTGCGTGGGCGGAACGACCGTACAGGTGATGCGGCGATGTGGGGAGAACGATCCGGGAGGCGGTGGGGGTTCCCCGCGGCGGCCGCGGCCCGGCGGGGCGGGCCCTTGGTGAAACCCGGGGGCGGAGGGAACGCGTCCCCAGGGACAATGGACCCCGTGCGCTACCGCATCCTCGGCACCACCCAGGCACTTCGCTCCGACGGCACGCCCGTCCCGGTCGGCGGGGCGCGGCTGCGTGCCCTGCTGACCGTGCTCGCCTTGCGGCCCGGGCGGGCCGTGCCGGCCGGGCTCCTCGTCGAGGAGGTGTGGACCGGCGCCCCGCCCGTTGACGCGCCGGGCGCGCTCCAGGCGCTGGTGGGGCGGCTGCGGCGGGCGCTGGGCGCGGGCGCGGTGGAGTCGGCGGACGGGGGCTACCGGCTCGCGGCGGTCGCCGACGACGTCGACCTGCACCGTTTCGAACGGCTCACCGGGGAGGGACTGCGGGCGCTGGCCGACGGGGACGCCGCGAAGGCCGCCGCCGTCCTGGACGACGCGCTCGCCCTGTGGCAGGGGCCGCCGCTGGCCGACCTGCCGGACCGCACGGGGGAGTCGGCCCGCTGGGAGACCCGCCGGCTCGACGCCCGCCGGGCGCGGCTGACGGCGGCGGTGGCGCTGGGCGAGGCGGAGCAGCACCTGCCGGAACTGACCGCGCTGTGCGATCTGCACCCGCTGGACGAGCCGTTGCAGGCCCTGCGCCTGCGCGCGCTGCGGGCGGTCGGCCGCCCGGCGCAGGCCCTGGTCGCGTACGAGGCCGTACGCCGCCTGCTCGCCGACCGTCTGGGCTCGGACCCGGGCCCCGAGCTCCGCGCCCTGCACGCCGAACTGCTGGCCGTCGCCGACGACGGTGCTCCGGCCCGCACCCCGGGCGCCGTCGACCCCCGTGACACCGGAGCGGGAACCGCGGACACCCCGGCGGGCACCGCTCCCGGACCCTCGAGCGCTGCCCCCGCCAAGAGTCCCCGTACGCCCCCGCCGGGCAACCTCCGGGCCCGGCTCACCTCCTTCGTGGGGCGGGACGGGGACATCGCCGCGTTGCGGCGGGATCTCGGGGCCGCGCGGCTCGTGACGCTGCTCGGGCCCGGCGGGGCCGGGAAGACGCGGTTGTCGCAGGAGGCGGGGGAGGCCGTCGCCGGGGAGCTGCCCGGCGGGGTCTGGCTCGCCGAACTCGCCCCCGTGCGCGACCCCGACGCCGTGCCCGAGGCCGTGCTCACCGCGCTCGGCGCGCGCGAGACCGTGCTGCGCGGCGCCGGCGCCGAGGAGATGCGCGCCGCCACCGACGCGCACCGCGACGACCCCGTCACCCGGCTCGTCGAGCACTGCGCCCGCCGCCGCATGCTGCTCATCCTCGACAACTGCGAGCACGTCGTGGACGCCGCCGCCCGCCTCGCCGAGGAACTCCTCGCCCGCTGCCCCGGCCTGACCGTCCTCGCCACCAGCCGCGAACCCCTCGGCATCGCGGGGGAGTCGCTGCGCCCCGTGGAGCCCCTGCCGCAGCCGTACGCCCTCGAACTGCTCGCCGACCGCGGCGCCGCCGCCCGCCCCGGCTTCCGGCCCGAGGACGACCCGGAGGCCGCCGCCGAGATCTGCCGGCGGCTCGACGGACTGCCCCTCGCCATCGAACTGGCCGCCGCCCGGCTGCGCATGCTGACACTGCGCCAGATCGCCGACCGGCTCGACGACCGCTTCCGGCTGCTCACCTCCGGCAGCCGCACCGTACTGCCCCGCCAGCAGACCCTGCGGGCCGTCGTCGACTGGTCCTGGGAACTGCTCGACGACGAGGAGCGCGGCGTCCTGCGCCGGCTGTCGGTGTTCGCCGGCGGCTGCGACCTCGCCGCCGCCGAGGCCGTCTGCGGCCCCGCCGCCCTGGACGCGCTCGGCTCCCTCGTCGACAAGTCCCTCGTCGTCGCCGCCCCCGCCGAGACGGGCGACGGCGCCGAGATGCGCTACCGGCTCCTGGAGACCGTCGCCGAGTACGCGGGCGCACGGCTCGACGAGTCCGGGGAGCGCCCGGACACCGAGCGCGCCCACCTCGTCCACTACCGCGAACTCGCCCGCACCACCGACCCGTTGCTGCGCGGCGCCGGCCAGCGCGCCGCGGTCGCACGGTTCCAGCAGGAGTACGAGAACTTCCGCACCGCACTGCGCCGCGCGGTCGACGCCCGCGCCGAGCAGGACGCCCTCTGCCTGGTGCTGTCCCTGATCTGGTACTGGCAGATGCGCGACCTGCGGATCGAGGGGCGGACCTGGACCTCCGCCGTGATGGAACTCTTCCCCGACCCCTTCGCGGGACCCGTGCGGCCCGTCCCCGACGTCCTGGAGAGCCCCGTCGGCGCCCGCCCGCCGTTCGATCCGGGCCTCCTCGACGAGGCCCGGCGCGGCGTCCACCTGGCCCATCTCGCCTACATGGACATCGAGCTCGGCTCCTGGCAGACCGAGCAGGCCCAGCAGAAGCTGCGGACCATCGCCGGCACCTACCGGCCGGGCCAGCCGCAGGTCTGCCGCATGCCCGGCAGCCTGTGGTTCTTCGCCGTGCTGCTCACCGGCGAGCCGGGCGACATCCGCGGGGTCGTCGACGCGACCGTGGACACCTGCCGCGCGCTGGGCGACGACTGGAACCTGGCCCAGGCGCTGGAGACCCGGGCCAACATCCTCGCCAACCGCTCCGACTGGGCGGGCGACGCGACCCGTGACGCGGAGGAGGCACTGGAGATCTTCACCCGCATCGGGGACGCCTGGGGCGCCGCCGAGGCGCTCTCCGCCCGCGGCGAGTCACTGGAGCGCACGGGCGCCTACCTGCGCGCCGCCGCCGACTACGAGACGGCGATCGAGCACGCCGACCGGCTCGGCGCCCACGCCCAGGTCGGCGTCCTGCGGTCCCGGCTCGGCGCCGCGCTGATCGAGGCCGGCCAGGACGAGCGGGGCGAGCGGCTGCTGTGGCAGGTGATCGAGGAGAACGCGGGGTCGGTGTCCGAGGGCATGCCCACCGCCCGGCTGTACCTGGCGCTGTGGCTCGGGCACACCGGCCGGACCGGCGAGGCCCGCGCACAACTGGCCCTGCTCCGCGAGGAGTTCAAGGCAGTGGGCTTCCCGGTGTTCGACGGGCTCGTGCTCACCATCGAGGCCTGGCTGGACGCCCTGGAGGAGCGGTACGACGACGGGCTGGAGCGCGTGTGCGCGGCGCTCGACCGCGCCGCCGACCGGCTCACCCATCTGATGGCGCCCCAGCTGGGCTCGACGGGCCTGGTCATCGCCGCCCTCGTCCTGACCGGCCTCGACGGCCGGGACCCCGCGGACGCCGCCCGCTGCCTGGGTGCCGCCGACGCCCTGCTCCCGCCCGGTCAGCTGCTCAACGTCGCGGAACGCGCGAACCGGGAGACGGCCGAGCGGCAGCTCCGCGAAGTGCTCGACGCATCCGCCTACGAGACCGCGTACGCGGAGGGCGGCGGCCTCACCCTGGAGGAGGCCACCGCCCTCGTACAACGCGGACCGGGGGGCGCGGAGGGCCGGTGACACCGGCGCCGCCTCACGCCTTCGTGGAGAACTTGCGGACCGCGATCGGCATCATGACCGCCGTCAGCACCGCCGACCAGGCGACGGTGATCAGGATGTCGTGGGCCACCGGCCCGCCGTTCATCAGCCCCCGCGCGGCGTCCGCCAGCGAGGACAGCGGGTTGTAGTCGGTGAACGCCTGGAGCCAGCCCGGCATGGTGCTGGTCGGGGCGAAGATGGACGAGCCGAACTGCAGCGGCATCAGCACGAGGAACCCCATCGCTTGGACGGCCTGGGCGCTCTTCATCACCACACCCAGGGTCAGGAAGATCCACATCACCCCGAAGCCGAACACCATCGACAGACCGATGGCCGCGAACAGACCGGGGACGTCGGACACGGACAGACCGAGCAGGAAGCCGACCACGAGCAGGATCGCGGTGGCCACGAGCATCCGGCCGATCTCCACCACGATCTTGGCGATCAGCACCGAGGCCCGGCCGATCGGCAGCGACCGGAAGCGGTCCATCACCCCGGTCTGGAAGTCCTGGTTGAACCCGGTGCCCACGCCCTGCGCGATGTTCATGCCCATCATCGCCATCAGGCCCGGCACCAGGTAGTTGACGTACTCCTGCCGGTTGTCGGCGCCGCTGATCGCGCCGCCGAAGACGAACACGAACAGCAGACAGAACACGATCGGGAAGAGCACCGCGTCGAACATCGACTCGGGGTCCTGCCGGATCCACAGCAGATTGCGGCGGATCAGCGCGCCGGTGTGGCGCAGATGGCCGCGCAGCCCGATCCGGCCGTCACCGGAGAGCGGGGCGGAAGCGGTGGGGTGCGGGGCGGCGGTGGCGGCGCTCATACGGCGACCTCCTGGCGGGCGGGGACGTCGTCCTGCGCGGCGGCACTGGCCTTGTGGCCGGTGAGCGACAGGAACACCTCGTCCAGGCTGGGCAGTTCGGTGGTGATGGCGGACAGCGTGATGCCGCGCGCGGTGAGCGCGCCGACCACCGCGGTCAGCTGCTCGTCGCTGAGGATCGGTACCAGGACGCTGCCGGTCTCGGCGTCGACGGAGGCGCTGCCGGTGCCGGTGAGCCCGAACTCGTCGAGCGCGGCGGCCGTCGGGCGCAGCTCCAGCGGGTCGGCCGGGCGGATCCGCAGCGTACGGCCGCCGACGCGGGCCTTCAGCTCGTCGATCCGGCCGCCCGCGACGACCCGGCCGCGGTCCACGACCGTCAGCTCGGAGGCCAGGTACTCGGCCTCCTCCATGTACTGGGTGGTGAGCAGTACGGTCGCGCCCTCGGTGACCATCCGGCGCACCTCGGTCCACACCTCGTTGCGGGTGCGCGGGTCCAGACCGGTGGTCGGCTCGTCCAGGAACAGCACCGCCGGGCGGCCGATCATGGAGGCGGCCAGGTCGAGCCGGCGCCGCATGCCGCCGGAGTAGGTGCCCACCGGGCGCCGGGCGGCCTCGGTCAGCGAGAACCGCTCCAGCAGACCGTCGGCGCGGGCCCGGGCCTCCTTGCGGGGCAGATCGAGCAGCCGGCCGATCAGGTAGAGGTTCTCGAAGCCGGACAGCTTCTCGTCGACGGAGGCGTACTGGCCGGTGAGGCCGATCACGCGGCGGGTCTGCCGCGGCCGGCGCAGCACGTCGTACCCGGCGACGGTGGCGTGGCCGGCGTCCGGCACGATCAGGGTGGACAGGCAGCGGACCAGGGTCGTCTTGCCGGCTCCGTTGGGGCCGAGCACGCCGAGGACGGTGCCCTCGCGCACGTCGAGGTCGACGCCGTCGAGCGCCTTCGTCTCGCCGTAGTGCTTCACCAGCCCCCGCACGGTGACGGCCGCGTCCCGGGCGGCGTCGGGGTTCTTGTCGATTCGCGTCATGCCGATGACGGTGCCAGCCGCCACCGACAGACCACCTACAGATCACCGACAGGAGAACCGACAGGAGAACCGACAGAAGGAGCGACGGAAGGAGCGACGGAAGGACCGACGGCAGGCCGTCGGCAGCGCCGGTCCTACGACGCCTGATCGATGTCGGCGGAGGTGATCTCTCCGTCCTGGACGGTGTACGTGCCCGAGAACGTCTGGACCGAGCCGTCGGTCTGGACCGCCTGGAGGTCGACCTCCACGACGCCGGAACCGGAGCCGGAGCCGTCGTCGACGGCGGTGACATAGACGTGCGAGGTGGTGCCGAAGCCGGCCACCCAGTCGGAGTAGGAGCCGCCGAAGAGGTTCGAGCCGCCCATGTCCCAGGCGGCCGAGTAGTTCCCGGCGTTCAGGTGGTCGTAGTAGTCGGTGACGACCGTGCTCGCGGTCTCCGTCTCCCCGGTGTCCCCGGTGGTTCCGGTGGTTCCGGCCTCCTCGGTGTCCTCCGCGGGCGTCGGGGTGTCGGTCGCCGGGTCGCCGGCACCGGCGCCCACGCCGTCGTCGGAGTAGGGGTACGACGTCCCGGAACCGTCGCCGGACGTGGACGGCGTGCCGTACGGGTATCCGGGGAGGACCGGCAGGCCGGGGGAGCTGTCCACCGAGGTGCTGTCGGACCGGTGGGCGACGGCCACGCCGAGCGTCGTCCCGCCGGCCGCCAGGACGGCCAGCAGGGTCCAGGGCAGCCAGCGCGGCAGCCGGGTGCCGCCCACCCGCACGTAGGCGCCCGGGGTGCCGGTGGCCGCCGGGTCCGCGGCGGGGCGGGCCGCGCCGCAGTGCGGGCAGCCGGGCAGCGTGGGGTCCTCGACGCGCACGCCGCAGTGAACGCAGTAGTGCATGGTCCTGCCTCCGCCCCCGCCTACAGCCCTCGGACGGCTTCCTCGATCGTCACCGCCAGCGAGGACAGCGCGGCGAAGCCGGGCACCGCCTCCGCGAGTGCCCTGGCGACCCGGCGCAGCTTCCCCGTACGGGGCTCCGGTGCGGCCAGTTCCTCGCGCGCGTCCTGCGCGAACTCCGCCAGGTCCTCCCGGTCGGGGTGGTCCGAAGCGCGCAGGTCCTCGATGAACCGGGCCAGCAGCTCGCTGATCTCCTGCGGGGTCGCCGCCCGGGCGCCGTCGTCCGGCGCCTTGCGCTCCGTGACGCGGAGGTCGATGCGCGCGTTGCTGCCGCTCGCCACTGCCACGTTTCTGACCTGGGCGTTCCCCGTCGCGATGACACCGTTGTTGCCGTGTGCGTCCATGTCGTTCCCCGTCCGTCCGTTGGTCGTGCGTCGTGTCCACTTGCCGCCGTCAGTCCACGGTGGGCCGCGGGATCCGCCGGATGACGGCCGAGATGCGGGACTTGTCGCCCGAGGCGACCGCGCTCGAGTCGACCCGCGCCCCGGCGGCGGCGATGATGCCGTTGTTGATGATGGTTTCCTGACGCTTGATCAGGTCACCGGCGTCGATGTCGTGCGCCTCGGCGAACTCCACGAGGGCGTCCAGGATCCGCCGTTCGACGGTCTTGAGGACCATGCCGGAGTCGGACTTCTGGAAGTACCGCTGGTGGCCGGCGGCGGAGGCGAGCTGCCGCACGCTGTCGCGTGCCCCGTAGTCGAACACCTTGAGCCGGGTGATCTGCCGGTGCTGCTTCTTCGTACGGCGCTTCATGCCGAAGTCCGGCAGGAAGCCCGCGACCGCGCGGACCGGGGCGGCGAGCAGCACGAACGGCGTGCCGATGAGGTTCTGGAGCACCATCGAGCAGAACTCGCCCGGCGAGGGGTGCGGCATGAGGCCGTCGATGGTCCGGTAGCGGTCCAGCAGCGGGCACAGCACGGTGGGCTGGGCCTCCACGAGCAGATTGGAGTCCGAGCGCACGAGCCGGAGGAACACCGAGGTCACCAACTCGCCGCCCCAGCCCGAGGAGTGCGTGACCAGATAGGCGCGGGCGGTCTCCTCCGGGGCCCGCTTCAGCGCGTCCAGCAGACCGGCGTCGATCCGGGCCAGGGGACGGCCGAGGGGATTGGGCAGGAAGCGGGAGTCGCCCAGCAGGGCCGACCCCTCCACGAACACCCGCTCCTCCAGTTCCAGGCAGGGCAGCGACAGTTCACCGATCCGCCGGGCGATGTGCGCGTACAGGTCCGTGACCTCGAAGTTCCGCGGTGTCACACCCTCGCGCCCCGAGGTGGTCACGTCGAAGGTCAGCGACCACGAGTCGAGTTCCCGGCCGTACCCGGTGAACGGGGAGAAGCCGCTGTAGGCGGTGAGGTTGCCGTGCGCGTACTCGTCGATCTGGCGCAGGCGCCGGTCGGCGGAGGCGGTGGGCGCCGGGGGCGCCAGCGCGGGGTCGAACCGGTCCGGGCGCAACCGCTGGAGGTGTTCGCCGTAGTGGGTGGAGTAGGCGAACACCAGCGTGGTCAGCCAGCCGAGCAGGAACATGAGGAGGGCGGTCACTCCGCTGCCCAGCAGCAGTCCCACGAACAGCACCAGGAACTCGACCGCCAGGACGAGGTCCCTGGCGTGCCGCCGCGCGTTGGCCTCGTAGGCGTACCGCAGCACCACGGGCACGTCGCATCCCGGAGCCGGTGCCACGCCCAGGTGCGGCTCGGCCGCGATGTCCCTGAGCAGGGAGTTGGCGTACTGCCGGTCCAGGAAGACGGCGGCGCACATGTACCGGGTCAGGTCCCGGCCGCCGGTCCAGCGGGGGACGGTGAGGCCACGTGCCGGGCGGGGCGCGTCCGCCCGTCCGGCGGGGACCAGCGCGGCCCCGCACTCGCCGCAGAAGGCCGCCCCCGGCACCGCGTCGGCGGAACAGCCGGAACAGGTCGTCCGCGTCGTCTGGGTCATCGCCGCTCCCCGAGGGTCTACGTCCCGTCACCACCAGTGCACCACCGGTACGGGAGAGCGCGCTGGGCCGGAGGCGTCCTCGACACCGTTCCGTTGCCGAAGCGTCTCGAATCGACCCGTTTCCGGGCAAGTCGTGGCCATGGCTTCGACGGAGTGTCGGCGCGGCGCGGCCGGGAACCGGCACGGCCCGCCCCCACCGAAGGGGAGCGGGGCCGTGCGCGCGTCCTGCTCAGTGGACGGAGTGCTCCTCCGTCGGGAACGTGCCGCCCACGACCTCCTCCGCGAAGGCCTTCGCCGCGTCGCCCATGGTGCGGCGCAGCTCGGCGTACTGCTTGACGAACTTGGGGACCCGGCCGGAGGTCAGGCCCATCATGTCCGTCCAGACCAGGACCTGGGCGTCGGTCTCGGGGCCGGCGCCGATGCCGACGGTCGGGATGTGCAGCACCCGGGTCACCTCGGCTGCGAGCTCCGCCGGGACCAGTTCGAGGACGACCGCGAACGCGCCCGCGTCCTGCACCGCCTTCGCGTCCCGCAGCAGCTGCTGGGCGGCCTCCTCGCCGCGGCCCTGCACGCGGTAGCCCATCGCGTTGACGGACTGCGGAGTCAGGCCGATGTGCGCCATGACCGGGATGCCGGACTCCACCAGCAGCTCGATCTGGCGGTGCGAGCGTTCGCCGCCCTCCAGCTTCACCGCGCCGACCCCGGCCTCCTTCACCAGCCGGGTCGCCGAGCGCAGCGCCTGTACCGGGCCCTCCTGGTACGAGCCGAACGGCAGGTCGGCCACGATCAGCGCACGCCGGGTGCCGCGCACGACGGCCGCGGAGAGCATGGTCATCTCGTCGAGGGTGACGGGGACGGTGGTGTCGTACCCCAGGTGGCAGTTGCCCGCCGAGTCGCCGACGAGCATCACCGGGATGCCGGCCTCGTCGAACACGGACGCGGTCATCGCGTCGTACGCGGTGAGCATGGGCCACTTCTCGCCGCGCTCCTTGGCGGCGGTGATGTCGCGGACGGTGATCCGCCGGGTGCCCTTGCCCCCGTACAGCGCCCTGCTGTCGCCGGAGGGCTTCAGCGCGCCCGGCGCGGACTGCTCGTGGGCAGCCGAGAACTGCGTCATCGCAACGGCTCCTTCTGTCATCTCGAGGCGCCCTGACGGCGTCCCCGGACCGTTTTCCATGGTGGCACCTCGGGGTGCGGCGGACCAGAGTGGGGCGGGGCGATCCCCGTCTCACGCGCGGTGGTCCCGTCCCGCCCGGCTCCGTAACGCCTCCGTAAAGAGTTTCGATACGAGACGGTGCCGTATCGGAATTCGTCCTACGCTCGTTCCATGACAACTCCCGCTGCCCCGGCCGAGCGCCGGGTGCCGGAGGCGGTGCACCGGCGACGGTGGGCCATCCTCGGCGCGCTCATGCTGAGCCTGTTGATCGTGGTGCTCGACAACTCGATCCTCAACGTGGCCATCAAGACCATCTCCACCCCGGCCCCCACCGGCCTCGGCGCCACCCAGAGCGAGCTGGAGTGGGCGATCAACGCCTACACCCTCGTCTTCGCCGGGCTGCTTTTCACCGCCGGACTGCTCGGCGACCGGCTGGGCCGCAAGAAGACGCTGCTGGCCGGTCTCGCCGTCTTCGGCATCGGCTCGGCGCTCGCCGCCGAGTCCGGCTCACCCGTCCAGCTCATCGTCTTCCGGGCGATCATGGGCCTGGGTGCCGCGTTCGTCATGCCGGCCACCCTCGCCGTCCTCATGAACGTCTTCGAGCGCGACGAGCAGCCCAAGGCCATCGGCATCTGGGCCGGCGGCGTCGGCCTCGCCATCGCGATCGGCCCGATCACCGGCGGCCTCCTCCTGGACCACTTCTGGTGGGGCTCGGTCTTCCTGGTCAACGTGCCCATCGTCGTCCTGGCGCTCGGCCTGATGATCTGGCTGGTCCCGGACTCCCGCGACCCGCGCCCCGGCCGCGTCGACCCGCTCGGCGTCGTCCTGTCCGTCATCGGCCTGGTCCTGCTCGTCTACGGCATCATCAAGGGCGGCCAGCTGGCCGACTTCACCGACCCCAAGGTGCTGGCCAGCAGCCTGGGCGGGCTCGCCGTGCTGGTCCTCTTCGTGCTCCACGAGAAGCGCAGCGACCACCCGTCCATCGACATCGGCTACTTCAAGAACCGGGTGTTCTCGGCCGCCATCGTCGCGATCACCCTGGTCTTCTTCGCACTGATGGGCGTGACCTTCTTCTCCGTCTTCTACACCCAGAGCGTGCGGGGCTTCTCGCCGCTGGAGACCGGTCTGCTGATGCTGCCGCTGGCCGCCGCGCAGATGATCTTCGCGCCACGGGCCCGGCTCCTCGTCGACCGCTTCGGCAACAGGGCGACGACCACCGCCGGACTGCTGCTGCTCTCCGCGATGCTGGCCGCGTTCGTGGTGCTCGACTCCGACACCCCGATCTGGATCCTCGAGGTGATGTTCTTCCTCATGGGCACCGGCATGGCGCACATCATGACCCCGACCAGCGTGGTCATCATGCAGGCCCTGCCGCGCGAGAAGGCCGGCTCCGCCTCCGCGCTCAGCAACACCTTCCGCCAGGTCGGCGGCGCGCTCGGCATCGCCGTCCTCGGCTCGGTGCTCTCCACGGCCTACCGCAACGGCATCGAGGGCAGCCTGTCCCGGGTCCCGGCCGGCCTGCGGCACACCGCCGGCGAGTCCATCGAGGCCACCCTGGGCGTCGCGCACAAGCTGGGCCCGCGCGGCGACGCCCTGGTCGGCCCCGCCAACGACGCCTTCCTGCACGCCATGCACGTCACGGCTCTGTGGGGTGCGGGCGTCGCGGTGCTCGGCGCGGTCGTGGCGGGCGTCTTCCTGCCCGGGAAGGCCCCCGCGGAGCCCGCGGGCGAGGCGGAACCGGAACTCGTCACCAGCCGGGACTGACCGGCCGGTCCCGGGGCGGCGCACGGACACACGGGGGCAGTGGGGGATCCTGGCAGCACAGGAGACGAACGGAGCACCACGTGACCCTTGCCGACAGCACCGCCGGACAGCGGGGCACGCCCGCACGCGGGCGGCCCCGCAGCGAGGCGCTGGAGCACGCCATCATCGAGGGGGTCCTCACCCTCCTGGAGGACGGCGTGCCGCTCGCCGAACTCTCCATGGAGCGGATCGCCCGCACGGCCGGCGTCGGCAAGGCCACGATCTACCGGCGCTGGCGCGGCAAGGAGGAGCTCTTCGTCGACGTCGTGCGCGCCGCCGAGCCCGCCGAGCCCCTGCTGCCCGGCACCTCGCTCCGCGACGACCTGGTGGTCATGCTGGAGTGGATGCGCCGACGCGGCCTGGCCGGCCGGTCCTCGGCGGTGCTGCGCAACGTCCACGCGCAGATGAAGTCCAGCCCCCGGATCTGGGCGGCCTACGAGACGTCCGTCGTCAGACCCCGCCGCAACGCCCTCGTCGAGGTGCTGCGGCAGGCGCAGCAGCGCGGCGAGATCCGCGCCGACGTCGACGTGCGGCTCGCCTACGACCTCCTCACCGGGCCCATGCTCCTGCGGTCCGTCCTGCGCCCGGACGGCGACCTCCCCGAGGACCTCGCGGAGCGCATCGTCGACACCGTCATGGAAGGCCTGTGCCCGCCCGCCGGAGAACCGCCCCGCTGACGGCCCGTCCGGCCTTCCGGTTGTCCGGCGGCCGGGCCTCCCACACGCCGTCAGAAGGCAGTTCCCGACCGGGCCGTGTGCGCATTTCGTCACAAGAATCGCCCGTTCCGCTTCCGTTCGGAACGCGGGACGCCGCCTTCGTCGTCCTTGTGCGGGTACGGCCGCCCGGGCGGGCGCCGTACGGAAGCGATCATCCCCTAGGGTTTTCCTCCACGGGGACGACGACGTGCACGGGCAAGGTGTGAGGCGACGGTATGGCGCAGGCGCAAATGACGGAGACCGGCAACGACGACGGGAACGGGGACGGCCGTCGGGGAGCCCGGTTCCGGCGGCTGTGGCACCGCCTGCGCACCGACCGCGGCATCTGGCGCCGGGGCATCGTCCTCGCCGTCCTCGCGGTCCTCCTCGGACTGCTGATGGCCCTGCACGAGAGCGTGCCCAACCGGGTCGGCAACTTCGGCAGCCTCCTGGAGACCTTCCTGCCCTGGCTGGGCGTCCTCGTCCCGGTCCTGCTGGTACTCGCGCTGGTGCGCCGCTCGGCGACCGCGCTGATCGCCCTGCTGGTGCCCGTCCTGGTCTGGACGGACCTCTTCGGCGGCCTGCTCTCCGACAAGACCGCCGAGGGCGGCGGCGACCTGACCGTCGCCACGCACAACGTCAACGCGAGCAACGCCGACCCCTCCGGCACCGCCCGCTCGATCGCCGCCGCGGGCGCCGACGTGCTCGCGCTCCAGGAACTCAAGGCCTCCGCGGTGCCCACGTACGAGAACCTGCTGGAGCCGACGTACAAGTACCACGCGGTGGTCGGCACGGTCGGGCTGTGGAGCAAGTACCCGATGAGCGGCGTCAAGGCCGTCGACATCAGGCTCGGCTGGAAGCGCGCGATGCGGGCGACGATCGCCACGCCCGAGGGGCGGCTCGCCGTCTACGTCGCCCACCTGCCCTCCGTGCGGGTGAAGCTGCGGGCCGGGTTCACCGCCCGCGAGCGCGACCGCAGCGCGGACGCGCTGGGCGACGCCATCGCGCACGAGAAGCAGTCCCGGATCGTCCTGCTCGCCGACGCCAACGGCACGATGAACGACCGCGCGCTCACCGCGGTCACCTCGCAGATGCGCTCCACGCAGGGCGCGGTGGGCAGCGGCTTCGGCTTCAGCTGGCCGGCGTCGTTCCCGATGGCCCGCATCGACCAGATCATGGTCAAGGGCGTGAAGCCGGTGTCGTCGTGGACGCTGCCGGAGACCGGCAGCGACCACCTCCCCATCGCGGCGAGCGTTGAGCTCACCGGCGACGGGGAGTAGGGGCGCGGCCCGACCGGGACGTGAGGGCGGGCTCTAACCCCGTTCGCGCCACGCGTTGGTGATGGGCAGGCGGCGGTCCTTGCCGAAGCCCTTCGCGGAGATCTTCGTGCCCGGCGGGTACTGGCGCCGCTTGTACTCCGCCGTGTCCACCATCCGCAGCGTCCTGACGACCAGCTCCCGCTCGAACCCGGCCGCGACGATCTCGTCGGCCCCCTGATCGCGGTCCACGTACCGGTCGAGGATCGCGTCCAGGACGGGATAGTCCGGCAGGGAGTCCGTGTCGACCTGCCCCGGCCGCAGCTCCGCGCTCGGCGGCTTGGAGATGGAGTTCTCCGGGATCGGCGGCGTCTCGCCCCGCTCCTCGGCCGACCGGTTCCGCCACCGCGCCAGCTCGAAGACCGTCGTCTTGTACACGTCCTTGATCGGCCCGTACGCGCCCACCGAGTCCCCGTACAGCGTCGAGTACCCCACCGCCAGCTCGGACTTGTTGCCCGGGGCCAGCACGATGTGGCCCTCCTGGTTGGAGATCGCCATGAGCAGCGTGCCGCGCAGCCGCGACTGGAGGTTCTCCTCGGCGAGCCCGGTCAGCTCCGTGGCCGACATGTAGGCGTCGAACATCGGCGCGATCGACACCGTACGGAAGTTGAGCCCCGTACGCCGGGCCAGCTCCGCCGCGTCGTCGCGGGAGTGCTCGGACGAGTACTTCGACGGCATCGAGACGCCGTACACATTCTCCGGGCCCACCGCGTCGCACGCGAGCGCGGCCACCAGCGCGGAGTCGATGCCGCCGGACAGACCGATCAGCACCGAGCGGAAACCGTTCTTCTTGACGTACGCGCGCAGGCCGACGACGAGCGCGGAGTAGATCTCCTCGACGTCCTCCAGCCGGTCCGCGTAGCCGCCGGTCAGCTCGGGCTCGTAGGCCGGGAGGGGCTCCTCGGAGACGACCAGGCGTTCGACGCGCAGCCCGTCGTCGACGACGTCACCGTCGGCCGGCGCGTCCGCGGCGACGCCGGGCAGGTCGAGGTCGAGCATCACCGCGCACTCCTGGAACTGCGGCGCCCGCGAGACGACCTCGCCCTCGCGGTCGACGACGATGGTGTCGCCGTCGAACACCAGCTCGTCCTGCCCGCCCATCATGGCCAGGTAGGCGGTGGTGCAGCCGGCCTCCCGGGCGCGCTTGCGCACCAGCTCCAGGCGGGTGTCGTCCTTGTCGCGCTCGTACGGGGAGGCGTTGACGGAGAGCAGCAGCCCGGCCTTCGCCGAGCGGGCGGCGGGCACGCGGCCGCCGTCCTGCCACAGGTCCTCGCAGATGGCGAGGGCGATGTCGACGCCGTGCAGCCGCAGGACGGGCATGGTGTCGCCGGGCACGAAGTAGCGGAACTCGTCGAAGACGCCGTAGTTGGGCAGGTGGTGCTTGGCGAAGCGGAGCGCGATCTCGCCGCGGTACAGCACGGCGGCGGCGTTGCGGGGGGTGCCGGCCGGCTGGCCGTACTTCGGCTGCGCGGACTCCGAGCGGTCGAGGTAGCCGACGAGGACGGGCAGCTCGCCCAGGCCCTCGTCGGCGAGCCGCGCCGCGAGCTCGCGCACGGCGGCCCGGCTGGCCTCGACGAAGGAGGACCGCAGGGCGAGATCCTCCACGGGATACCCGGTGAGCACCATCTCCGGGAACGCCACGAGGTGCGCTCCCTGCCCGGCACACTCCCGGGCCCGCCGAAGCACGGCCTTCACGTTCCCGGAGAGGTCACCGACGGTCGAGTCGATCTGATTCAGGGCGAGACGTAGTTGAGGCACGCCGCCCAGTGTAATCGTCACACAGACACGATGCCCGCGCCGTAATCAGGGGCGCGGGGAACTGCGCAAAACGGAGCGAAGCTCCGTAGGGGGGTCCGGGGGCGCAGCCCCCGGGGGATGGGAAGGGTAGGGGCGGCGGGGGCGAGAAACCCCCCGCAGGCACCCCCACAGGCACCCCCCTCAGTACCGCAGCAACGTCATCATCCCCGCCTCCTGGTGGTACGCGTTGTGGCAGTGCAGCATCCACACCCCCGGATTCACCGCGTCGAAGTCCACCGCCACCGACCTCCCCGGCAGCACGGCAACCGTGTCCTTCCGCGCCCCCGGCCCGTCCTGCGTCCCGGTCAACGCGAACGCGTGCCCGTGCAGATGCACCGGATGCCACATCTTCGTCGCGTTCGTCAGCACCACCCGCACCCGCTCCCCCGCCCGCACCTCACGCACCTTCTCCGGGTCGTACCGCTCCCCACCGAACGCCCAGTCGTACTTCTTCATGGTCCCGGTCAGCCGCAACCCCAGCGTCCGGTCCGGCCGCCGGTCGTCCATCGCCACCGAGTCGTCCGCCAGCAGCTCGTCCGCCGACACCAGCCGCCCGTCCAGCTCCCTCGGCCGCGCCGACGCCCCCGGCGCCGCCCCGCTCGCCGTACGCAGCAGCGCCCGCGCCGCCCCGCCCTTGCCCTCGGCGAGCGCGGTCAGCGGGAAGACGCCGTCCCCGGCGGTGACCAGGACGTCGTACCGCTCGCCCATGCCCAGCATCAGCGCGTCCGTGTCGGTGGGCCGCACCGGGTGGCCGTCGGTGTGCGTCACCGTCATCCGGTGGCCGCCGAGCGCGACCCGGAACGCGGTGTCGCCGCTCGCGTTGATCAGCCGGATCCGGATCCGCTGCCCGGGCCGCGCCGCGAAGACCCGGGGGGCGTTAGCCGTCCGTCCGTTGACCAGGTAGTACGGGTACTTGACGTCGCCGCCGACCCCGCCGAGCAGCGCACTCTTCCCCCGCTGCGGCCGCCGGCCGGCCCGGTCGGAACCGTGCGGAGCGGAACCGTGCGCGTCACCCTCCGGGTCGCCGTCCCCGTCCCCGCCCCTGCTGTCGCCGCCCCCGCCCTTGCCGTCGCCGTCGGACATGCTCATGCCGCCGCCCCGGCCGCCGAGGAGTTTCTTCAGCTCCGCGTCGGGGGTGCGGCCGCCCACCCCGTCCAGCCAGTCGTCGAGCACGACGACCCACTCCGTGTCGTAGCCGAGCGGCTCGTGCGGGTCCTCGACGATCAGCGGCCCGTACAGGCCGCGGTCCGCCTGGACGCCGGCGTGCGAGTGGTACCAGTACGTGCCGGGGGAGTCGAGCGGGAACCGGTAGACGAAGTCGGCGCCCGGCCGGACCGCGCGCTGGGTGATGCCGGGAACGCCGTCCATCGCGTTGGGCACCCCGAGGCCGTGCCAGTGCAGGGTGGTCGACCGCGGCAGGTGGTTGGCGAGCGTGACGGCGAGGGTCTCGCCCGCGGTGACCCGGATCTGCCGCCCGGGCAGATCGTCGCCGTAGCTCCACGTCCTGACGGTGCGTCCGCCGAGGTCGACCGTGCCGGAGACGGCGGTGAGCCGGACGGTGCGCACGGCACGGGCGCCGGACGTGGCCGCCTCGCCGGACCTCGCGTCGCCGGCCGGCGCGGGAAGCGTGGCGGCGGTGCCGCCGGGGGTGCCGGCCGGTGTGGAGCAGGACGGGTCGGGCAGCGGGCGGGCGGCGGCGAGGGCACCGGCCCCGGCGACCGCGAGGGCACTGGTGCGGAGCAGGGCGCGGCGGGTCTGGGCAGAAGTAGGCATGCCCGAATTGCACTACTTGGGATGGTGTGCATGCGTGCACGAAACGCGTGTTGCTCCGGCCGGGTGAGCCGACGGCCCCCGCGCACCCCGCCGGTGGGCAGGGTGCGCGGGGGCCGCAGGAGGCAGGTGACTCAGCGCCGCCGGTACGACGACACGTAGCCGCCCGCCGGCGAGCCGACGCCCGTCACCGGGTCGTAGCCGCGTACGGCCTTCAGCGAGCTGTCCTTGCCGAGGCTGCGCACCGAGGTGATCAGCCCCTCGGACGCGTCGTAGGAGTTGGCGAAGTCCACGCGGGCCACCGCGAGGTCCGTGCCGGTCGGCTTGTCCACGACGTCGTGGTAGACCTTCGAGCCGTAGCGGTCGTAGATCGCCGGGTTGGCGAAGCCGATCGCCCGGCCGCCGCGCTCCTGCTGCGCGAGCGCCTGGACGCCCGCGATCACCGGCGCGGCCAGCGAGGTGCCGCCGATCCGGTACTCGGAGTAGCGGTAGGAGCCGTCCGGGAAGGTCTGCGTCTGGCCGACCTTGAAGCCGGTGTTGGGGTCGGCGATCGCCGAGATGTCCGGAACCGTGCGCATCGGCGCGGCCGTTCCGTTCGCCTTGGCGAGCGAGGACGGGACCACTCCGCGCTGGTAGTACGGCTGCGCCACGGTACGGCTGGTGCCGCCGCCCGCGCCCGAGGTGAACGCGCCGGGGAAGTCGGCCCAGCTGCGGCCGTCGTCCGACAGGGCGGCCCGCTCGGTGCCCCAGCCGGTCTCCCAGAGGTACTTGTCGTGCTTGCCGACGGCCAGCGAGGTGCCGCCGACCGCGGTCACCCAGGCGGAGTTGGCCGGGGTGTCGACCTGCTTCGTCCCGGTGTTGGCGACCTCGTCGCCGTTGTCACCGGAGGAGAAGTAGAAGCCGATGCCCTCGATCGCGCCGAGCTGGAAGACCTGGTCGTAGGCGGCGGCCAGGTCCGGCGTCTGGTTGGCCTCGATGTCGCCCCAGGAGTTGGAGACGATGTCGGCCAGGTGCCCGTCGACTATCTTGCTCAGCGAGTCGAGCAGGTCGTTGTCGTAGCAGGAGGCGGCGCCGACGTAGACGATGTCCGCCTTCGGCGCGACCGCGTGCACGGCCTCGACGTCGAGGGTCTCCTCGCCGTACCAGCCGGCCGCCCCGCACTCCTCGGTCCGCGTGTAGTCGCTCGGCAGCACCTGGCTCAACTGGCCGCGCTTGTAAGAGGCGTCGCCGTGCTTGCCGGCGTAGGTGGCGGCGTCCGAGGCGATGGTCGGGGAGGCGTAGGCGTCGGTGATGGCGACGGTCACGCCCTTGCCGGTCGCCTTGCCGGCGCCGTAGGCCGCGCGCAGCTGCTTGCCGGTGTAGCCCTTGACCGCGTACGGGATCTTCTTGCCGTACGCCTTCGGCAGCGAGGAGGCCGTGTTCGAGCCGTAGTACGAGGAGAACGGCCCGGAGTTGCGGAACACCGCGTCCGGCGGGGGCAGGGTGTCGCTGTGGCTCGCCTTGTGCGGGGCGTTGTCCAGGCCGGTGACGGTGAGGACGGCGCCGTCCAGCGCGGCGGGCACGGAGGCGTTCTCCGCCGGGGCGCGGTAGGTCTTCTTGCCCTTGGCGTAGTTGTGGAGCTGGGTGCCGAAGGCCTTCTCGGCGGCGGCCACGTCACCGGTGACGGAGACGTAGTGCCGGGTGGTGCCGGTGACCTCGAGCCCGGCCGACTTCAGCCAGTCGGTGACGGCGTCGACCTGGGCCTTCGTGGCGCCGTAGCGGGCGTCGGCCTGCTTGGCCGACAGGTACTTGCCGTACGAGGCGGAGTCCGGGTCGGAGACGGCCTTCGCGTACGCCGCCAGGCCGGTGGCGTCGCGGCCGGCGAGATAGACGCGGACGGAGACCTTGGTGCTGTCGCTGGTGGCGCCCTTGTCGGTCGAGCTCTTGGCCCAGACCGGTTTGGTGCCGGCGAGCGAGTCCCGGCCGTGGCCGTCGGCGGCGTGGGCCGCGGGCGTGCCGAGGGCCAGGGCCCCGGCGAGCAGCGGCAGTGTCGCTGCCAGGCTCAACCCGGCGCGCGCGGTGGCGCGAGTGGATCTCATAAAACCCCCTGCGATGCGGTTCTTCGCATGTTTCGTCGCATGTCGATCGCACGATCCCGGCCACTCTTTCGATGATCGGTTCATGTCAGGGGAATGGAATGGCCAAGAAGAGCCCAAGTGCCGGGGATTGGTGGGGGTTTGGGAGAGATGGGGAGAAGGACCGGTCAAAAAGTTGAATGCCCGATGCGTATTATTTACGCTGGTGGTATGCGGCTTCTGCGCTCCACCGATCTGGCGCTGCGCGTCCTGATGAGGCTCGCCGTCGCGGGCGAGTCCAGCCCCACGACCCGGGAGGTCGCGGCGGACATGGACGTGCCGTACACGCATGCCGCGAAGGTCGTGGCCGAGCTCCAGCACCGGGGGTTGCTGGCGGCGCGGCGGGGGAGGGGCGGGGGGCTGTCGGTCACGGAGGCGGGGCGGACGGCGTCGGTCGGGGCGATCGTGCGGGCCTTCGAGGGCGGGGAGGAGGCGTCCGACGTGGTCGACTGCGAGGGGGCCGGGCCCGGGACCCCGCCGTGTCCGCTCCGCTCGGACTGCCGGCTGCGGGGCGCGTTGCGCCGCGCCCAGGAGGCGTTCTACGCGACGCTGGACCCCCTGACGGTGGAAGACATGATCGCGTCCCCCACGGGCCCCCTCCTCCTGGGCCTCCCGGGGGTGGGCGCGCCGGCGTAGGGGGCACCCCGGGTTTTGTCGCCCCCGCCGCCCCTGCCCTTCCCGTCCTTGACCCGGGGGCTACGCCCTCAGGCCCCCGAGGGGGAGGGCGCGGGAGAGCTCGGGTGGGTGGGGTGTGGGCGGGTGCGGGTGCGTCGTGGTTGGTCGCGCAGTTCCTCGCGCCCCTTGAAAGCAGGGGGCGCCCCCGTCTTTCAGGGGCGCGGGGAACTGCGCGACCAGCCCCCACCGGCCGTCAGCCGACAACGCACCCCCCGGGGTTCAAGGGGCGGAGCCCCTTGAAGGGACGGGAAGGGTAGGGGCGGCGGGGGCGAAAATACCGTCAGGCAGCCGCAGCCGCATCCTTCGCCAGCCACAGGTCCGGCCCGAACACCTCGTAGTGGATGTCCGCTGCCGCGACCCCCGCGCGGAGCAACTGCTCCCGCACCACCCGCATGAACGGCAGCGGCCCACACAGATAGGCAACCGTCCCCGGCGCCACGTCGACCTCGCCGAGGTCGACGAGCCCCGGCCGCCCGGCCCCCTCCGCGTCCTCCTCGTAGAAGAACACCGCCTCCCCGTCCGCGAGCTTCGCCGCGTACGCCGCGTGGTCACCCCGCAGGGCGTGCGCCGCCGGCGACCGGTCCGCGTGCACCACGGTCACCCGCCCCGCATGCTCCCCCTGCGAGAGCTGCTCCAGCATCGCGATCATCGGGGTCACCCCGATCCCCGCGGACGCGAGCAGCAACGGCGCGTCGGTGTCCTCGAGCACGAGGTCGCCGTACGGCGCCGACAGCTCCAGTACGTCCCCCTCGCGCACATGCGCGTGCAGGTGGTTGGAGACCTCGCCCTCCGGCGTCACCGCGTCCCCCGGCACCCGCTTGACCGCGAACTGCCGCACCGGCGAACCCGGCGCCGCCGTCAGGCTGTACTGCCGGATCTGCCGCGCCCCGTCCGCGAGCCGCACGCCGACCGAGACGTACTGCCCGGCCCGGTACGCCGGCACGGGCCCGTCGTCGGCGGGCCGCAGCCGGAACGTGGCGACGTCGGCGGTCTCGTCGATCCGCTCGACGACCTTCCACTGCCGCAGCCCGCTCTCCTCGCTCGCGGCGTAGAGCGTCTTCTCGATGGCGATGAGGGCGTTGGCCATCAGCCAGTAGACCTCGGTCCAGGCCGCGGCGACCTCCTCGGTGACCGCGTCGCCGAGCACCTCGGCGATGGCGGCGAACAGGTGCTCGTGGACGACCGGGTACTGCTCCGGCCGGATGCCGAGCGAGGCGTGCTTGTGGGCGATCCGACGCAGCATCAGGTCGGGCCGCTGGTCGGGGTTGTCGACGAGGTGGGTGGCGAAGGCGGCGATGGAACCGGCCAGCGCCTGCTTCTGCGTGCCGGCGGCCTGGTTGCCGCGGTTGAACAGGTCGCGCAGCAGCTCCGGGTGGGCGGCGAAGAGCCGGCTGTAGAAGCGCTCGGTGATGTCGCCGATCGCCGCGCCCACGGCGGGAAGCGTGGCGCGGACGGTGGCTGCGGACTGCTCGGAGAGCATCGGAACTCCTCTGAGGAACGGAGTGACGGTCCTTCGGCCCCGGCGAGGACCGGCGGACCCGTGGGAGGGGCCGTACGGCCCGGGGGAGAGCCGTACGGCCCCACCAGGGCCGAACGGCCCTGGTGGGCACCGGCGGAAGGAGTGGATCGTGGTGGCTCCGCCGGATTCCGTGGGCACCGTAATAAAACTTGCATCGGAGATGCAAATTAAGAACGCCGCGGGGGGCGAGGATCGGCCATTCACGAAACCGCAGTTCAGCGGGCAAGATGGCCTCGGAGTGGGGCACCCGGGTGGACACCTGCCGCACGTGTGACGTTCGGAACAGGACCGCCGGGCCGCCGGGGGTCCGCAACGCGGATGAAATGCTGGTGTGGTGGGATGCTCAGGTGCCCGACCGCCCGCTCCGTCACCCTCGGGAACGGCGGCCTGACCAGCAAGGATGGGGAACGGAAGATGGACAAGCAGCAGGAGTTCGTGCTCCGGACCTTGGAGGAGCGCGACATCCGGTTCGTACGCCTGTGGTTCACGGACGTGCTGGGCTTCCTCAAGTCCGTCGCCGTGGCCCCGGCCGAACTCGAACAGGCCTTCGATGAAGGTATCGGCTTCGACGGCTCCGCGATCGAGGGCTTCGCGCGGGTCTACGAGTCCGACATGATCGCCAAGCCGGACCCGTCCACGTTCCAGATCCTCCCCTGGCGCGCGGAGGCCCCCGGCACGGCCCGGATGTTCTGCGACATCCTGATGCCCGACGGCTCGCCGTCCTTCGCCGATCCCCGCTTCGTCCTCAAGCGCGCCCTGAACCGCGCCTCCGACCTGGGCTTCACCTTCTACACCCACCCGGAGATCGAGTTCTACCTGCTCAAGCACAAGCCGGTGGACGGCACCCGGCCCACCCCCGCCGACAACTCCGGCTACTTCGACCACACCCCGCAGGCCATCGGCATGGACTTCCGCCGCCAGGCGATCACCATGCTGGAGTCGATGGGCATCTCGGTGGAGTTCTCCCACCACGAGGGCGCCCCCGGCCAGCAGGAGATCGACCTGCGCTACGCCGACGCGCTCTCCACGGCCGACAACATCATGACGTTCCGCCTGGTCATGAAGCAGGTCGCGCTGGAGCAGGGGCTCCAGGCCACGTTCATGCCGAAGCCGTTCTCGGAGTACCCCGGCTCGGGCATGCATTCCCACCTCTCCCTCTTCGAGGGTGACCGGAACGCGTTCTACGAGTCCGGCGCCGAGTACCAGCTCTCCAAGGTGGGCCGCTCCTTCATCGCGGGCCTGCTGCGGCACGCGGCGGAGATCTCGGCCGTCTCCAACCAGTGGGTCAACAGCTACAAGCGCATCTGGGGCGGCGCCGCCCGTACGGCCGGCGCGGGCGGCGAGGCGCCCTCGTACATCTGCTGGGGCCACAACAACCGCTCGGCCCTGGTCCGCGTCCCCATGTACAAGCCCGGCAAGACCGGCTCGGCCCGCGTCGAGATCCGCTCGCTGGACTCCGGCGCCAACCCCTACCTCTCCTACGCCGTCCTCCTCGCCGCCGGCCTCAAGGGCATCGAGGAGGGCTACGAACTCCCGGCCGGCGCCGAGGACGACGTCTGGGCCCTCAGCGACGGCGAACGCCGCGCCCTGGGCATCGAACCGCTCCCGCAGAACCTCGGCGAGGCGCTGGACCTGATGGAACGCAGCGACCTGGTCGCCGAGACCCTCGGCGAACACGTCTTCGACTTCTTCCTGCGCAACAAGAAGCAGGAGTGGGAGGAGTACCGCAGCGAGGTCACGGCGTTCGAGCTGCGGAAGAGTTTGCCGGTGCTGTAGGCGGTCGGCGAGGGTCCGGGAACCGGACGGCGAAGGGCCCGGGGCGGTGGCGTACGGCCACCTCCCCGGGCCCTTGTCGTGACGCGGCCGGTCAGCGCCGGCCCTCGGTGAACCGTGCGAGGTCCTCCACCGTCGGCCTCTCCAGCAGGGACTCCGCGGCGCCGTCGAGCATCTGGGCGATCTCCGTCGAGCGGGGGAGCATCGTCTTCTCGTAGGCGCGGACGGCGTCGTCGACCGTGGCGGCGCGGGTGAGCGCGAGGGCGAGTTCGCTGGCGTCGAGCATGGCGAGGTTGACGCCGACGCCGAGCGGCGGCATGAGGTGGGCGGCGTCCCCGAGGAGCGCCACGGTGGGGGAGTGCTCCCAGGTGTGCGGCACGGGGAGGGCGAAGATCGGGCGGTCGACGTAGGGGCCGTCGTTGTCCGTGAGCATCCGCAGCAGCTCCGGTGACCAGTCGGCGTACGCGCGCAGCAGGTGGGCGCGGATGCCGGCGGTGTCCTCGGGGTGCAGCCCTTCCCGGGTGAGCCAGTCCACGGGGGTCTTCCGTATGAGGTAGACGCGCATGTGGTCGCCGCTGTTGCGCTGCGCGAAAAGGCCGCGCTCGCCGTCGGCGACATGCGCGTTGCCCTTGCCGACCAGGGCGGACAGCTCGGGGTGCGCGTCCTCCATGTCGTCGAACCAGGCCTCCAGGAAGCCGACGCCGGTGTAGGTCGGCTTCGCGGACGAGACCGACTCGCGGACGCGGGAGAACGCGCCGTCCGCGCCGATCACGAGGTCCGTCTCGGCGGTCGTGCCGTCGGTGAACGTCAGGGTGCGCGGGCCGTCGGCCGGTCCGCCGGCCGAGGCGAGCGCGCGGCCCCACTGGACCGTTCCGGGTGCGAGGGAGCCGAGCAGCAGGCCGCGCAGCTGGCCGCGGTCGATCTCGGGGGCGGCGGTCTCGCCCTCGCCGGGCAGGTGGTGGCCGAGCAGCCGGCCCGACGGGTCGAGGTGGCGCATCTCCTGGCTCTCGGGCCGGGCGAGCGCGAAGAATTCCTCCAGCAGGCCGGCCTCGCGCAGGGCGAGCTGGCCGTCGTCCTCGTGCAGGTCCAGGGAGCCGCCCTGGTTGCGGGAGCCGGCGTCCGGGTCGCGGTCGTACACGGTCACCGCGAGACCGTGCCGTTGCAGGACGCGGGCGCAGGTCAGGCCGCCGGGACCGGCGCCGATGACGCTGATGCGGGCGTGGGCAGGGGTGGGCGAAGGCATGGCGGGGCTCCTTGGGATCGGGATCCGGGGTCGGATCGGCGCCGTGCCACCACCAAAGCAGAAGTGAGTAAGAAAGTGCAACCAGTACAGTTTCTGTATCGGTCCAGCTATGCGGTACGGTGAGGCCATGCCCGACGTCACGCCCCCGGACCGCACCGCCGCCCCCCGCCCCGCCGTCGGCCGCCGCGAGCGCAAGAAGGCCGCGACGAGGCATGCCATCGCCGACGCCGCGCTCGAACTGTTCCTGGAGCACGGCTTCGACCGCGTCAGCGTCCGCGACGTCGCCGAGAAGGCCGACGTCTCGACGACGACCCTCTTCGCGCACTTCCCGAGCAAGGAGTCACTGGTCTTCGACCGCGAGGAGGACGTGGACGCGCGGTTGCGCGCCTGCGTGCGCGAGCGGCCCGAGGGCCAGGGCGTGGTGGAGGCGCTGCGCGCGCACGCGCTGACGGCCTGGATCCCGATCGCGGCGGACCCGCGCCGGAAGGGGTTCGCCGCCCTCGTCGACGGCACACCGGCGCTCCGCGAGTACAGCGAGCGGATGTGGATGCGCCACGCGGACACCCTTGGCACGGCGATCGCCGAGGAGCTGGGCCGGACCCCCGACGACCTCGCGTGCGCGGCCCTCGCACGGTTCGTCCTGGAGGTCCCGACGCTCACACGGGACCGCGAGGACCCGGAGGCGAGCGTGAAGCAGATCTTCGACCTGCTCCTCAACGGCTGGCGGTCAGAGGCGGCTTGAACGTCCGGTGTGTGTGACGAAGCGCGTCCAGGCGCCCGGAGCGAGGGTCATCCGGGGGCCGGTGGTGTTCTTGGAGTCGCGGACGTGGATGGCGGCGGGGGATATCGCTACCTCGACGCAGTCGTTGCCGTCTCCGCTGCTGCTGTAGCTGCTCTTGAACCATGCCAGTGGCGGACGCGCCGACCGGGCACCCATGATCCGCTCTGTCTCCTCCTCGGAGTAGGCAGGGAGCCATACGTCGAACAACGCACGCATGTGTTCGTCGGTCTGCAGCAAGCCGTGGATGTTGTGCGTGCTGTACAACGCGATCTCGACTGCGTGGGCCTCCATCCGAGCCAGGTCCCGGACCCGCTTCGGGTACCGGACCTTCCTCACGTCCTCCTTCATGGCCGCGAGCAACCCGCCGGCGTTCAGCACCTCATCGGCGCGGTCCAGGTAGTCGGGCCGGGGGATTCGCTTACCGCCCTCACACTTGTGAACCAGGTCCTCGCCGTATCCCATCGCCGTCGCGAAGTCGGCCGCCCGCATGCCCGACGCCTCCCGCCGGAGCCGCAACTGCCGCCCCACCGTGGTGATGACCGCGACCCCCCAGTCGTCGTCGGGATCCACCTCCCACCCTGGCTCGTCCGCCGCCTCGGCCGCGCCTTCGGGCCGCATCACCTCATCGTCTACGGACATCCGCACCCCCTCCGCTCAACGCGTCGTATCGCGATGCATCTCACGATAAATGGAAACGCGTGCTCGGTGAGGCGAATGGGCCGGTCACCACGCCAACGAGTGATGTGGCCCCAAGGCCCGGCTCCAGTCGCCGGAGCCGGTGTCCTTCAGTACGCCGCCGGCCGGACGTCGAGAACTCACTCCTGCGGCCTTGGTACATAACCTGTACCATCGTGACATGGCTCTCAAGCGAACCAATGTCTACGCCGAAGACAGCGATCTCGACCTGATCAAGGAAGCCGCCGCACGTCTGGGCGTCGCCGAGGCGGAGATAATTCGTGAGGGCATTCACCGGATCGCTCTGGCACATCGCGTCTGGGACGAGCCGTTCGTTTCCGACGACGAGACCTTCGATTTCGGCGGTCCGGTGGGCAAGGACGAGATCCGTGCGGCGACGACCGGTGCGCACGCCGGTCAGGAGCGCCATGGTCAGGGCGACGCCGCGTGATCGCGATCGCCGACACCTCGGGCATTCTCGCTCTTTTCAATCGGTCCGACCCCGATCATTACGAAGCCAGGAAGGCCGCGGATCAGTGCGGCTTTCTCGTGGCCACCCCGCTGGCGCTGACCGAAGTGCATCAGGTGGCCACCAGTCGTGTCGGGCGACAAGCGGCCGACACGATCCTTCGTGCCCTTGCCGCGCGCGTACGGCAGACGCGCCTGGTCCTGGCGACGCCCCACGCCGAGATTCTGGATATGGCGCTGACCGTTCGGGCACGCTACGCGTCACTCGACCTCGATCTGGTGGACGCGGTGAATGTCGCCCTCGCCGCCGAGTACGCCACGGACGCCATCCTCACGAAGGACATACGGGACTTCCGGGCGCTGCGCCCCGTGGACGGCAGGCACACGTGCTTCCGCATCCTGCCCGATGACCTCTGACGGACTGTCGTTCTGCGGAAATCGTGATCGTGGAACCCGCCCCGGCGCCCCGGCGTCCTACACGGCGGACGCCTGCCGAGCACCCGGGAGAGCACGTGGCGAAGAAGGACCGGCCGACGGACGCGGCGAGGGGCAAGGACAAGGACGCCGAGAAGTGGCTGTCGCGGTTCCAGTGGAAGCTGGCCATGCAGCCGGGGGTGGACCGGGCCGTCGTGCTCCAGGCCCTCAAGGAGGTCACGTTCCACTGCGACGAGACGGGGGAGGACCCCCGGACCGCCTTCGGTGACCCGGACGACTACGCCGTGAAGGCCGCCGCGCGGCTCGTGTTGCCGGAGCGGGCGGAGCGGGACCGGCGGCAGAACCGTCTGCTCAAGGCGATCAGGTCCGTGGGCCACAAGGCCGAGAACATCCCGGACTTCTGAGTCGACCTTTGAGCCGACTTCTGAGCCGACTTCTGAACCGGCCTCTGAGCCGCCTTCCGAGTAGAGGGCATCGCTGACACGTCCGACCCGCCCCGTCCCGACCCGCCAGGACGAAGGACGCCACGGGCGTCACGGTCCGCCACACGGATCGTGACGCCCCTCGCCGTTCGGCTCAACGCGGCTCCTCACCCCGCCCCGCCCCGTGCGCCAGCCCCTCCACGATCAGGTTCAGGCCCGCCTCGAACGCCGAGTCGTGGTCGACCGGCGGGATGCCGGGCGGCGGCCCCGCGGAGCCGTCCTCCGCCTGTTCCTCCAGGACGCTGCCCACCGTGAAGCGGCCGGCGGCCAGCATCGCCATTCCGGCCTCCCGTTCGGGCAGGCCGGACGCGACCAGGAACGCCATCTTGTGCGCGATCCGGTCCAGGTCCCCCGCGCCGGGACTGCTCCCCGCGTGCAGCCGCGCACCGTCCCGGCGCAGCAGCAGCGTGCGCCGGAAGCTCCGCGTGTTCTCGCGGAACCACTCGCGCCAGTCCTCCTCCGGCGCCGGCAGCGCAGCCGTCGCGTGCGGGGCCATGGCGGCCTCGGCCATCGCGCCGAGCAACTCCTTCTTGTTTTTGAAGTGCCAGTAGAGCGACGGCTGTTCGACGCCCAGCCGCTGCGCCAGCCGACGCGTGCTGACGGCGTCGAGGCCGACCTCGTCGAGCAGGTCGAGCGCCTCGGCGATCACGGTCTCCCGGTTCATCTTTGCCACCTTGACAATCTATCGGCGATAGGGGGACTTTGGAAAGACACCTATCACCGATAGAGATTCGGAGTTCCGGGATGAAGTCCTCTCTGCGCGTCCTCGTCTGCGGCGGCGGCATCGCCGGGCCGGCGCTCGCCCACTGGCTCGCCCGGGGCGGACACCGGGTGAGCGTCGTCGAACGGTTCCCGGCGCTGCGCGCCACCGGCGCCCAGGTCGACCTGCGCGGTCAGGGCATCGAGGCGATCGCGCGCATGGGGCTGCTCGACGCCGTCCGCGGCCGCCTCGTCGACGAGCGCGGCGTCGCCTTCGTGGACGCGCGCGGCCGGACGCGGGCCACGATCATGGCCAACACCTCCGGCAGGGGACGGCAGACGCTGACCTCCGAGTACGAGATCATGCGCGGCGACCTGGTGCGCATCCTGCACGAGGCGACGAAGGACGACGTGGAGTACGTCTTCGGCGTGAGCGTGGAGCGCTTCGAGCAGGGGGACACGGAGGTCGTCGCCCACCTCTCCGACGGCACCTCCCGCACCGTCGACCTCCTCGTCGGCGCCGACGGCCAGGGCTCCCGCATCCGGCGCGCCCTCCTCCCGCCCGGCGCCCCCGACCCGTACCGGCGGGTGGGGATGCACATGGCCTACTGGTTCGTGCCGCGCATCGCCACGGACGGCAACGTCCGCGACACCTACCTCGCCCCCGGCGGCCGCATGATCATGCGCAGGAGCCACCACCCGGACGAGACGCAGGTCTACTTCGTACTGCGGGAGGAGTCCGCGGCGGCCTCCGCCGTGCACCGGGAGCCCGTCGAGAAGCAGAAGCGGTTCTGGACGGACAGGTTCCGCGACGCCGGCTGGCAGACGGAACGCTTCCTCGACGGCATGGCGACGACCGCGAGCTTCTACTCCCAGGAAGTCCTGCAAGTGCGCACCGACACCTGGTCCCGCGGCCGCGTCGCCCTGGTCGGGGACGCCGCCCACTGCGCCTCCCCGTACAGCGGCATGGGCGTCTCCGGCGGCCTCGTCGGCGCGTACGTCCTGGCCGGGGAGATCAACCGGCACCCCGGCGACCTGCCCCGGGCGCTGGCGGACTACGACACCGTGCTGCGGCCCTTCGTCGACGAGATCCAGGCCGCCGTCAAGCCGCGCCTGCTGCGGCTCGGGCTGCCGGAGAGCCGGCCGGCCATCGGCGCCTTCCACTCCGCCGCCGCGCTGGCCTCCTTCCTGCGCGTCCCCGACCTCGTCGCCCGGTACGCCAAGGAGGACCGGGGCGGGGCCTGGCGGCTCCCGGAGAGCCCGGTTCCGGTGCCGGCCGCCGGATGACCCCGCCGGACGGGGCCCACGGGGGTCACACGGGGCCGCCCCGTGCCGGTGCGGATAGGCTCGCCCCCGGACGGGCCTGATCAGGCCGCCGTACGGCCTGGCCCTCGGCGGTGCCGTACGGCCCGCGAGGCGGCCGGGTGAGCGACGGGAGGCTGGGATGACGGTGCCGGGGCGCAGGAGCAGTACCTTCACACGGCTGCTGCGGCACGGATTCACCGATCCGTCCGCCTCCGAACGGCTGCTCGACGCCCCCGAACTCGCCGCCGTGCGCGCCGACCCCGTCCTCCTGGAGGCCCTCGGTGCCACCGCCGACCCCGACCTCGCGCTGCTCGGACTCGTCCGGCTCCTCGAGGCGCAGCCGGGCGACACGGCACGGCATGAACTGCTGGACACCCTGATAGCGGCCAAGCCGCTGCGCGACCGGCTGCTCGGGGTGCTCGGCGCCTCCACCGCGCTCGCCGACCACCTCGCCCGGCACCCCGCCGACTGGCAGGCCCTGGTCACCTACGAGGCACGGGACCTGCACCCCGGCGTTCCCGAGTTCGAACGCCGGCTCGCGGACGCCGACGACCCGGTCGCGCTGCGCGTCGCCTACCGCCGCTGTCTGCTGTCGCTCGCCGCGCGCGACGTGTGCGGGACCACCGACCTCGCCCAGACCGCCGCCGAGCTCGCCGACCTCGCCACCGCCACCCTGCGCGCCGCCCTCGCCCTCGCCGAGGCCGCCGCGCCCGAGGACGCCGCGCTCTGCCGGCTCGCCGTCATCGCGATGGGCAAGTGCGGCGGCCACGAGCTGAACTACGTCTCCGACGTGGACGTCATCTTCGTCGCGGAACCCGCCGAGTCCCCGGGCGGCGGCGACGGCGACGGCGAGGCCCGGGCGCTGCGGGCCGCCACCCGGCTCGCCTCGCACCTGATGCGGATCTGCTCCGAGACCACGATCGAGGGCAGCATCTGGCCCGTCGACGCCAATCTGCGCCCCGAGGGCCGCAACGGGCCCCTCGTCCGCACGCTCAGCAGCCACCTCGCCTACTACCAGCGGTGGGCCAAGACCTGGGAGTTCCAGGCGCTGCTCAAGGCCCGCCCGGTCGCCGGGGACGCCGAGCTCGGCGCGGCCTACACCGACGCCCTCGCGCCGCTGGTCTGGGAGGCCGCCGAGCGCGACAACTTCGTCGCCGACGTGCAGAAGATGCGCCGCCGGGTGGTCGAGAACATCCCCGCCGCCGAGATCGACCGCGAGCTCAAACTCGCCCCCGGCGGACTGCGGGACGTCGAGTTCGCCGTCCAGCTCCTCCAGCTCGTGCACGGCCGCTCCGACACCTCCCTGCGCAGCCGCACCACCCTCGACGCGCTGGCCGCCCTCGCCGCGGGCGGCTACGTCGGCCGCACCGACGCCGAACAACTCGACGCGGCCTACCGCTTCCTGCGCACCATGGAGCACCGCATCCAGCTCTACCGGCTGCGCCGCACCCACCTCGTCCCCGAGGACGAGGCCGACCTGCGGCGCCTCGGCCGCTCGCTCGGGCTGCGCACCGACCCCGTCGCCACCCTCACCCGCGAGTGGAAACGGCACGCCGGTGTCGTACGGCGGCTGCACGAGAAGCTGTTCTACCGGCCGCTGCTCGACGCCGTCGCCCAGCTCGCCCCCGGCGAGGCCCGGCTGAGCCCCGGCGCCGCCCGCGAGCGGCTCGTCGCCCTGGGGTACGCCGACCCCGCCGCCGCCCTGCGCCATCTGGAGGCGCTCGCCTCCGGGGTCACCCGCAAGGCCGCCATCCAGCGCACCCTGCTGCCGGTGCTGCTCGGCTGGTTCGCCGACTCGGCCGACCCCGACGCCGGGCTGCTGGGCTTCCGCAAGGTGTCCGACGCGCTCGGCAAGACCCCCTGGTACCTGCGGCTGCTGCGCGACGAGGGCGCCGCCGCCGAGAACCTCGCGCGCGTCCTGTCCGCCGGGCGGCTCGCGCCCGACCTGCTGATGCGCGCGCCCGAGGCGGTCGCGCTGCTCGGCGACGGGGACGGGCGGCGCGCGGGCAGCGGGCTCGCCCCGCGCTCCCGCGCCCAGCTCGAACAGGAGATCGTCGCCGCCGTGGGGCGCGCCGACGGCGCCGAGCAGGCGGTCACCGCCGCGCGCGGAGTGCGCCGGCGCGAGCTGTTCCGCACCGCCGCCGCCGACATCGTCGGCTCCTACGGCACCGAGGAGACGCCCGTCGAGGCGGACCAGGGCGCCCTGGTCGACCTCGTCGGCGGCGCGATCTCCGACCTCACCGCCGCCACGCTCGCCGGAACCCTGCGGGCCGTGGTGCGCGAGCGGTGGGGCGACACGCTGCCCACCCGGTTCGCCGTCATCGGCATGGGCCGCTTCGGCGGCCACGAACTCGGCTACGGCTCCGACGCGGACGTCCTCTTCGTGCACGAGCCGCGCGAGGGCGTCGATGAGACGGAGGCGGGGCGGGCCGCGAACGCCGTCGTCACCGAGATGCGGCGGCTGCTGCAACTGCCGAGCGCGGACCCGCCGTTGCTCGTCGACGCGGATCTGCGGCCCGAGGGGAAGTCCGGGCCGCTGGTGCGGACGCTGACCTCGTACGCCGCGTACTACCGCCGGTGGTCGCTGGGGTGGGAGGCACAGGCGCTGCTGCGGGCGGAGCCGGTGGCGGGGGACGCGGAGCTGGGGGCGCGGTTCCTGGAGCTCGTCGACCCGCTGCGGTATCCGCGGGGCGGGCTCGGGGAGGACGCGGTACGGGAGATCCGGCGGCTGAAGGCGCGGATGGAGGCGGAGCGGCTGCCGCGGGGCGCGGATCCGACGCTGCACACGAAGCTCGGGCGGGGTGGGCTGTCCGACGTGGAGTGGACGGTGCAGTTGATGCAGTTGCGGCACGGGTACGAGGTGGGGGAGCTGCGCACCACCCGGACGCGGGCCGCGCTGACGGCGGCGCGGGAGGCGGGGCTGCTGTCGGCGGAGGACGCGGCGACGTTGGACGAGGCGTGGGTGCTGGCCACGCGGGTGCGGAACGCGGTGATGCTGGTGCGGGGGCGGGCGGGGGACACGTTCCCCTCCGACGCGCGGGAGTTGGCGGCGGTGGGGCGCTATCTGGGGTACGGCCCCGGTCACGTCGGTGACATGCTCGACGACTACCGCCGTACGACGCGGTTGGCACGGACGGTGGCGGAGAGGCTGTTCTACGACGCGTGAGGGTGTGCGGCGCCTTTTCCTCGCCCCCGCCGCCCCTGCCCTTCCCGTCCCTTCAAGGGGCTCCGCCCCTTGGACCCCGCACGGGCTCCGCCCCGTTTCGCGCCCACGCGGCGGAGCCGCATGTCGGCACAGCCCCGCGCCCTAGGCGCGCGGCGGAGTCTTCACCGCCGACGCCGTCGAACCCCGCACCACCAGTTCCGGCATGAAGACGAACTCGCTGTGGGGCGCCGGCGTTCCGCCGATCTCCTCGAGCAGCGTGCGGACGGCCGCCTGGCCCATCGCCGGGACCGGCTTGCGGACCGTCGTGAGGGGCGGGTCGGTGAACGCGATGAGCGGGGAGTCGTCGAAGCCGACCACCGAGACGTCCGTCGGCACCCGCAGCCCCCGCTGCCGGGCCGCCCGTATCGCACCGAGCGCCATCATGTCGCTCGCGCACACCACCGCCGTACAGTTCCGGTCGATCAGCGCGGTGGTCGCCGCCTGGCCGCCCTCCAGCGTGTAGAGGGAGTGCTGGACCAGCTCCTCCTCGATCACGTCCGGAGCCAGCCCGAGCAGGTCCTGCACCGTCCGCACGAACCCCTCGATCTTGCGCTGCACCGGCACGAACCGCTTCGGCCCGAGGGCCAGCCCGATCCGGGTGTGGCCGAGGGAGACGAGGTGGGTCACGGCCAGGGCCATGGCCGCCCGGTCGTCCGGGGAGATGAACGGCGCCTGCACCTTCGGCGAGAAGCCGTCCACCAGGACGAACGGCACGCCCTGCGCCCGCAGCCGCTCGTAGCGCTGCATGTCGGCGGTGGTGTCGGCGTGCAGCCCGGAGACGTAGATGATGCCGGAGACCCCGCGGTCCACCAGCATCTCGGTGAGCTCGTCCTCCGTGGAGCCGCCGGGGGTCTGCGTGGCGAGCACCGGGGTGTAGCCCTGCCGGGTCAGCGCCTGGCCGATGACCTGGGCGAGCGCCGGGAAGATGGGGTTCTCCAGCTCCGGGGTGATCAGCCCCACCAGGCCCTCGCTGCGCTGCCGCAGCCGGACGGGGCGCTCGTAGCCGAGCACGTCGAGGGCGGCGAGGACGGACTGACGGGTCGTCGCGGCGACGCCCGGCTTGCCGTTCAGGACCCGGCTGACGGTCGCCTCGCTGACCCCCGCCTGCGCTGCGATGTCGGAAAGCCGTGTGGTCACGGGATGCGACTGTACCGGCCCCCTCGCCCCTCGCGCACCGGGCGCACGCCGGGTGCGGGCGGGCGACCGGCCCGCGGCGGGCTGCTGCGTCATCGCGCTCCCTCGTGAGTTCCGCGTACGTCTGCGCGCAGGTGACGCGTATGTGTCCGCGTAGGTGGGTCGGGTCCGGGTGGTGACCCGCTTTCAGCGGCCTTCCGCCGCCGCCTGCAACGGATGATCCCCCGTCGGACCCCCTCGCGGCAAGAGCTTGCAGAGACTTGCACAACCCGCCCCGGCCTGCCGCACCCCCGGTAACCCCCTACCGCAAGGCAACCGCCCGCACATCACGGACCCGTAACTGTCACCAGTTCTTGCACTTTTTTGCTGCAAGGTCTTTCGCGCCGCTTACATCGCTGTTACGTTCACGTCGCCCGGCGGCCTTGCCGAGGTGCCGGCCGCGAGGTCGGCGGCAGGGACGGCGGGCGGGACCGTCCTCCCTGGCCCTCAAGGGCACTCACCCCTCAAGGAGAACTCATGCGGCGTGGCATAGCGGCCACCGCGCTGGTGGCGTCCCTCGCCCTCGCGGCGACGGCCTGCGGCGGAAGCGACAGCGACAGCGGCAAGGCCGACGGCCCGGTCACGATCACCTGGTGGGACACCTCCAACGCCACCAACGAGGCACCGACGTACAAGGCCCTCGTCAAGGAGTTCGAGGCCGCCCACAAGGACATCACGGTCAAGTACGTCAACGTCCCCTTCGACCAGGCGCAGAACAAGTTCGACACCGCCGCCGGCTCCAAGGGCGCCCCCGACGTGCTGCGCTCCGAGGTCGGCTGGACCCCCGCCTTCGCCAAGAAGAGCTACTTCCTGCCGCTGGACGGCACCGAGGCCCTCGCCGACCAGTCCAAGTTCCAGGCCAGCCTGATCAAGCAGGCCCAGTACCAGGGCAAGACGTACGGCGTCCCGCTGGTCACCGACACCCTCGCGCTCGTCTACAACAAGGCCCTGTTCAAGAAGGCCGGCATCACCGAGGCCCCCACCACCTGGGACGAGCTGAAGGCCGACGCCGCGAAGATCAAGGACAAGGCGGGCGTCGACGGCTACTGGGGCTCCACCGCCGGCTACTACGGCCAGCCGTTCCTCTACGGCGAGGGCACCGACACCGTCGACGCCGCCGCCAAGAAGATCACCGTCGACTCGCCCGCCGCCAAGAAGGCGTACGGCACCTGGCTGAGCCTCTTCTCCGGCAAGGGCCTGCACAAGGCCGACACCACCGCCGACGCCTACGCCCACATCCAGGACGCGTTCGTCAGCGGCAAGGTCGCCGCGATCATCCAGGGCCCCTGGGAGATCACCAACTTCTACAAGGGCAGCGCCTTCAAGGACAAGAGCAACCTGGGCATCGCCACCGTCCCGGCCGGCTCCACCGGCAAGGCGGGCGCCCCGACCGGCGGCCACAACCTCTCCGTCTACGCCGGCTCCGACAAGGCGCGCCAGGCGGCCGCGCTGAAGTTCGTCAACTTCATGACCTCGGCGAAGTCCCAGGAGACCATCGCCCTGAAGAACTCCACGCTGCCCACCCGCGACGACGCCTACACCGACAAGGTCAAGGCCGACCCCGGCATCGCCGGCTACCAGAAGGTGCTGCCCGCCGCCCAGCCGCGCCCGGCGCTGCCGGAGTACAGCTCCCTGTGGACCCCGCTCGACACCGAACTGCCCAAGATCGCCGGCGGCAAGGAGTCCCTGGACAAGGGGCTGAGCAACGCGGAACTCGCCTTCACCAAGCTGGTCCCCGACTTCAGCAAGTGAGCCCCGCCGGCCGCCGGGCCCCCGCACCGGGGGAGGGGCCCGGCGGCCGCACCACCTCCGCTTCGGCCGCACATTCCGTCGTACCGCAGAACTTTCCAGAAGGTGTCGAACCATGACAGTCGCCATCGACCGCGCGACCGGCAAGCGCCACGGTGACCGCGCGCCGCGGCCCGGCCGCACCGGGCGCCTGCGGCGGGCGTACCAGAAGCACTGGTACGCCTACGCGATGATCGCCCCCGTGGCGGTCGTCCTCGGCGTGCTCGTGCTGTACCCGCTGGTGTACGGCCTCTACCTCACCCTCACCGACGCCAACAGCCTCAACACCGCGCGCACGATCGGCGTCAACCACATCGACGCCACCTACAAGTTCATCGGCCTCGACAACTACCAGGACATCCTGTTCGGCCCGACGGCGTACGACCGCTTCTGGTCGCACTTCCTGTGGACGGTGCTCTGGACGGCCCTCTGCGTCGCCCTGCACTACGGCATCGGTCTCGGCCTCGCGCTGCTGCTCAACCAGAAGCTGCGCGGCCGCACCTTCTACCGGCTCGTCCTCGTGCTGCCCTGGGCCGTGCCCACGTTCGTCACCGTGTTCGGCTGGCGGTTCATGCTCGCCGACGGCGGCATCATCAACGCCGCCCTGGACGCCCTGCACCTGCCGAGCCCGCTGTGGCTGGAGGACACCTTCTGGCAGCGGTTCGCCGCCATCATGGTCAACACCTGGTGCGGCGTGCCGTTCATGATGCTCTCGCTGCTCGGCGGACTGCAGTCCATCGACACCACCCTGTACGAGGCCGCCGAGATGGACGGCGCCAGCGCCTGGCAGCGGTTCCGCTACGTCACCCTGCCGGGGCTCAGGTCGGTCAGCTCCACCGTCGTCCTGCTCGGCATCATCTGGACGTTCAACCAGTTCGCGATCATCTTCCTGCTGTTCGGCAACACCGCGCCGGACGCGCAGATCCTCGTCACCTGGGCCTACCAATTGGGCTTCGGGCAGCAGCCGCGTGACTTCGCGCAGTCCGCCTCCTACGGCATCCTGCTGCTGGCCATCCTCGTCGTCTTCACCTCCTTCTACCGCCGCTGGCTGAACCGCAACGACCAGCAGCTCGCGATCTGAGGCAGGAGCTCCCATGAGTACGACCACCGCAGAGACCTCCGCCCCGGTCACCGGCCGGCCCGCCGCCGACACCACCCGGCGCCGGGTGCGCCGGCGCGGCGAACGCGGACCGCTCGCCACCCTCGCCTCCCACGGCGTGCTGATCACCGCAAGCCTGATCGCGTTCTTCCCGGTCGCCTGGCTGCTCTTCCTCTCGCTCGGCCCCGGCAAGGACGACTATCTGCACCCCGGCCGCATCTGGCACACGATGACGCTGGACAACTACACGTTCGTCCTGGAGCACACGAGCTTCTTCGACTGGCTCAAGAGCACCCTCGTCGTCGTGGCCGGCACCACCGTCATCGGAGTGGTCATCGCCGCCACCACCGGTTACGCGGTCTCCCGCATGCGCTTCCCCGGCTACAAGAAGTTCATGTGGCTGCTGCTGCTCACCCAGATGTTCCCGATCGCCGTCCTCATCGTGCCGATGTACCAGATCATGTCGGACCTGGGACTCATCGACACCTACCTCGGGCTCATCCTGATCAACAGCACGACGACCGTGCCGTACTGCGCCTGGCTGCTCAAGGGGTACTTCGACACCATCCCCTTCGAGATCGACGAGGCCGGCCGCGTCGACGGGCTCACCCCGTTCGGCACGTTCCTGCGGCTGATCCTGCCGCTGGCCCGGCCCGGGCTCGCCGTCGCCGCGTTCTACTCCTTCCTCACCGCGTTCGGCGAGGTCGCCTTCGCCTCCACGTTCATGCTGAGCGACGACAAGTACACCTTCGCCGTCGGCCTGCAGAGCTTCGTCAGCGAGCACGACGCCCAGCGCAACCTGATGGCCGCCACCGCGGTGCTGATCGCGATACCCGTCTCGGTCTTCTTCTACCTGGTCCAGAAGAACCTGGTCACCGGGCTCACGGCGGGCGGCACGAAGGGCTGACGCCCTCCTCGCGCCGACGAGGGGTGCCCGGCCCATCCACCGCCGGGCACCCTTGCCCGCGCCCCGCCCGCCCCGCACTTAGAACTCCACGACGCCCCAAGGACGCCATGACCCAGCACTCCGCCGAAACCGCCCCGGCCGCGCAGCCGGCCCCCCTCGCCCCGGCCACCGTCCCCGAAGCCGTCACCGCCGTCCCCGCCGACCGCCCCGACTGGTGGCGGGACGCGGTGATCTACCAGGTGTACCCGCGCAGCTTCGCCGACAGCAACGGCGACGGCATGGGCGACCTGGAGGGCATCCGCACCCGGCTGCCGTATCTGCGGGACCTCGGCGTGGACGCCGTGTGGCTCAGCCCGTTCTACGCCTCCCCGCAGGCCGACGCCGGCTACGACGTGGCCGACTACCGCGCCGTCGACCCCATGTTCGGCAACCTCCTCGACGCCGACGCGCTGATCCGCGACGCCCATGAACTGGGGCTGCGGATCATCGTCGACATCGTCCCCAACCACTCCTCCGACCAGCACGAATGGTTCAAGCGGGCGCTCGCCGAGGGCCCCGGCTCCGCGCTGCGCGACCGCTACCACTTCCGCCCCGGGAAGGGAAAGCACGGCGAACTCCCGCCCAACGACTGGGAGTCCATCTTCGGCGGCCCCGCCTGGACCCGGGTCACCGAACCCGACGGCCGGCCCGGCGAGTGGTACCTGCACCTGTTCGCGCCCGAGCAGCCCGACTTCAACTGGGAGCACCCGGCCGTCGGCGACGAGTTCCGCTCCGTCCTCCGCTTCTGGCTGGACATGGGCGTCGACGGCTTCCGCATCGACGTCGCCCACGGCCTGGTCAAGGCCGCCGGACTGCCCGACCTCGGCGCCCACGACCAGGTAAAACTGCTGGGCAACGATGTCATGCCGTTCTTCGACCAGGACGGCGTGCACGCCATCTACCGGCAGTGGCGCACCATCCTCGACGAGTACGCGGGCCACCGCATCTTCGTCGCCGAGGCGTGGACGCCCACCATCGAGCGCACGGCCAATTACGTGCGCCCCGACGAGCTGCACCAGGCGTTCAACTTCCAGTACCTGAGCACCCATTGGGACGCCGCCGAGCTGCGTGAGGTCATCGACCGCACGCTCGACTCGATGCGTCCCGTCGGCGCTCCCGCCACCTGGGTGCTGTCCAACCACGACGTCACCCGGCACACCACGCGGTTCGCCAACCCGGCGGGCCTCGGCACGCAGATCCGCCTGCCCGGCGACCGCGCACTGGGCCTGCGCCGCGCCCGCGCCGCCACTCTCCTCATGCTGGCGCTGCCCGGCTCGGCATACGTCTACCAGGGTGAGGAGCTGGGCCTGCCGGACGTCACCGACCTGCCCGACGAGGTGCGCCAGGACCCGGCGTACTTCCGCGGCGCCGGCCAGGACGGCTTCCGCGACGGCTGCCGGGTGCCGATCCCGTGGACCCGCACGGGCTCCTCGTACGGCTTCGGCGACGGCGGCAGCTGGCTCCCGCAGCCGGCGGACTGGGCCGAGCTGAGCGTCGAGGCCCAGACGGGCGCCCCCGACTCCACCCTCACCCTCTACCGCACGGCCCTGGCCGCCCGCCGCGCCCACCCGGACCTGGGCGCGGGCGACGCGGTGGAGTGGCTGACGTCCCCCGAGGGCGTCCTGTCCTTCCGCCGCGGCGACTTCGTGTGCGTGGCCAACACGACGGGGGAGCCGGTGACGGTCCCGGCGTACGGCCGCGTCCTGCTCGCCAACGGCGAGGTGCGGGTCGCGGGCGAGACGGCCGAGGTGCCGGCCGACACGACGGTGTGGTGGGCGGACTGACCGTCCGGTGACCAGCAGACCGGGGCCCGGTCACCGCTTCGGCGGTGGCCGGGCCCCGGTGCGTGACCGCCGGGACGTCCGGGCCGGTTCGGTGCCCTCAGCGAAACGTTTGCGTTTCGATGGCGGGGCGTCTAGCCTATCGGTACGAAACCGTTTCGTTCCTGGAAGCGTGCGGAGCGGTCCCGAGCAGCCTTGAACCGGAGTGAGTCCCATGCCCCAGACAGCCGCGTCGCCGGACTCGGCGTCGCTCAGCAAGAAGACCGGCGCCCGGCCCGAACAGGCCGGGGCAAGCCACCGGTGGTGGGTCCTCGCCCTGATCGGGCTCGCCCAGCTGATGGTCACGCTGGACGCGACGATCGTGAACATCGCCCTGCCGTCCGCCCAGGCCGACCTCGGCTTCTCCGACGGCGACCGGACCTGGATAGTCACCGCCTACTCCCTGGCCTTCGGCAGCCTGCTGCTGCTCGGCGGCCGGATCGCCGACCTCTTCGGCCGCAAGCTCGCCTTCCTGACGGGCGTGGGGGGATTCGCGGCCGCCTCGGCCGTGGCCGGCGCGGCCACCAACTTCGAGGTCCTGGTCACGGGCCGCGCCCTTCAGGGCGTCTTCGGCGCGCTGCTCGCGCCCGCCGCGCTCTCCCTGCTGACCACCACGTTCACCGACGCCAAGGAGCGCGCCAAGGCGTTCGGGATCTTCGGCGCGATCGCCGGTTCCGGCGCGGCCGTCGGCCTGCTGCTGGGCGGCGTCCTCACCGAGTACGCCGACTGGCGCTGGACCCTCTACGTCAACGTCGCCCTGGCGGCCGTCCCGCTCGTCGGCGGCTGGCTGCTGCTCCGGCGCACCGGCCGTGAGCCCGGCGCCAAGCTCGACATCCCCGGCACGGTCCTGGTCACCACCGGCCTCTTCGCCCTCGTCTACGGCTTCTCCATGGCTGAGTCGCACGACTGGGGCTCGCCGCGCTCCTGGGGCTTCCTCGCCGCCGGTGCCGTACTGCTGGCTGCCTTCACCTGGTGGCAGACGAGGGCCGCGCATCCGCTGCTGCCGCTGCGCGTACTGCTGGACCGCAACCGCGGCGCGTCCTTCGCGGCGATGCTCGTCTCCGCCGCCGGAATGTTCGGTGTGTTCCTCTTCCTCACCTACTACCTCCAGCTCTACCTCGGTCTCTCCCCGGTCGAGACCGGGCTGGCCTTCCTTCCGATGGTCGGTGCCCTGATGGTGGCCGCCACCCTGTCCACGAGCGTCCTGATCCCGCGCATCGGGCCGAAGACCGTCGTCCCGCTCGGCATGGCCCTGGGAGCCGTCGGCCTGATCTGGCTGACCCGTCTCGGCCTGGACAGCACGTACGCCGCCGATGTCCTGCCCGCCGTAGTGGTCACCGGTCTCGGCATCGGCCTGGTCATGGCGCCCGGCATGAGCCTGGCCACCAGCGGTGTGGCCGCCGAGGACGCCGGGGTCGCCTCCGCCTCCGTCAACACGATGCAGCAGGTCGGCGGCTCGATCGGCACGGCGCTGCTCAACACCCTCGCGGCGGGCGCCGCCACGTCCTACCTGAGCGGCAGGGACGCCACCAGCAAAATCGTCCAGGCCCACGCGGCACTGGAGTCGTACTCCACCGCGTACTGGTGGTCGGCCGCCTTCTTCGCGGCCGGCGCACTCATCACGATCCTCCTCTACCGCCGCGGCACCCCGACGCCCACCGCCGCCGACGCCCCCGCCGTCCACATGTGACGAGCATGCGGTGACCACGCCCCCCGGGGCCCGTTACGCCCAAGTACCGGGCCCCGGCGCCGACTCCGTAACCTGGCTGCCCGGCAAGCCTGTTGAGGAACGACAAGTAAGCGGACGCCTGGAGGCCGTGACGATGAGAACGCCCTGGCGGGGCACGGCCTGCGCCCTCGCCCTGTTAGGGACCCTGAGCGCCTGCGGCGGATCGGAGACGTCGACGGTCCCGCTGCCCGCCGCCCGGAAGCCGCCCTGCGTGGCGGACGACGGGGTGCTGGTGGGCTGGCTGGACGGCGACGCGTACCCGGACCGGGTGACGGACCGCGACCAGGGCAGGGCCACGACGGTGGAGTGGGGAACGTCAGGGGGCGGCTTCGGCAAGCCCGTCGGCATCCGCTCCCTCATCGGCGCACGGAACAAGGAAGACGCGGCCGCAGTCGCCGCCGACATCAACGGCGACGACGAACTCGACCTGGTCGTCGTCGCGTTGACCACTCCGCTCTACGACGCCCCGGAACCCGCACGGATCAAGGAACTGCGGATCGGTCCGCTCCACCGCGACGGCAGGAGCGGCCACACCCTCGGCCTCGACCTCCGCGGCAACGGAGGACTCTCCCTCACCGACTTCAACCACGACCACCGCCTCGACGTGGCCGCGTGGGACTACCAGGGCGACGGGGTGTACGGCGTCCTCCGCCTCCTGAACACGGGCAAGGGCCTGTCCCGCGACGGCACGTACCACGAGAACGACGAGTGGGGCCAACACAGCCCCGCCAACCTGCCCCGGACCCCGCTGAACGAGTTCTACTCATCCTGCGGGTCCGACGGCGCGACGACCTCGCCCACGCCGACCTCCTGAACGCCGCAGTACCGGATCGGCCGCCCAGCGCCGCTCAGCAGACCATTGCCGTTGGAACCCGTGGCCGATTACTGCAAATGCGTCTCGAGATCTTCGACGGTCCAGTCGGCCTGGCGGAGGATGGACCGAAGGGTGCCGGGTGCGAGGCTGCGGTGGAGGGGAACAATGACGGTCCGCTCGCCGCTGCGGTACTTGGCGTGGCTGCCACGGGCAGAGACGTACGCGAACCCGCCCCGTTGTAGGGCCTTGCCCACTGCGGCTCCGGAGAGGCCCGTGGGGACGGCGGGACTCACGCGACGCGCCGCACTTCGACGGGGGCCGTGATCACTTCGGTGACCTCGGGGGCGGGGGCGTCCTCGAAGTAGAGCTCCAGCGCTTCGCGGAGGTTCTCCAGGGATTCTTCGATGGTCTCACCCTGGGAGGTGACCTCAACCTGAAGACAGCGCGCCACGTACCACTCGCCCTCGTGGGTGATCGCGGCGGTCAGGTGCAGTGCGTCAGTGGTCATGCTGCTCAGTCTGGCATCCACCGCCCCCGTCGGGCGGTGTTTGCCCCCGCTGTCACCCGCGTCTGTACCCATGTTGACCGGACGGAGCCGGCCGCACGGCCACGCCCACGCCGGTGTCACCGCCGCCGTCTCCGCCTCCGTCCGCCGTCCGCTCCAGGTCCTCAACCGGCCCGGTTGACGGCGCTCTGCCGGTTGGCTTCGTCCACCTTGGCGAGGAGCTCGGCCCGGCGATCCCGTAGGACGGCCGCCAGTTTGCGTGCCGTCGCGGGGTTGCAGCGGCCGAGCTCCACGAGGGGTGGCAGATAGTCGCTGGCGAGGCAGACCGCGTCCAGCCCGAGCGAGGGCAGCACGACCCCCGCCCCCGACAGTGCCTTCTCCAGCTCGTCCTTCGCCGCCTCGGTGTCGCGGATCCGGGCGATCCGGGTTTCCAGGCGTCCTTCGGGCTGCCATCCATGTGCGCTGCACCTTCCTTCGTTGTTACCGATGTTCTGCTTGCTCTCCCGAGCATCGGTGCGTGCCGCTACGATCACAAGGAGTAACTGTTTTCGCGGTACTTGAACGAAAACCGGGGTCAGCGATGCCCGCGCCGAAGGAACTCGACCCTTCCACGTCCCTCACCGCGCTCTACGGCGCGAAGCTGCGCAAGCTCCGTGTGCGGTCCGGGCTCACCCAGCGCCGGCTGGGCGACCTGATCCCGATCGCCCACAGCCGGATCGCCCAGTACGAGTTGGCAAGGAGAACCCACCCGAGGACGTCAACGCCAAGCTGGACACGGTCCTCGAGGCCGACGGCGACCTCGTCGCCCTCTGGGGCCACATCAGGCGGACACCGATCCCGGACTGGGCGCGGAAGTTCATGGAGTACGAGGCCAAGGCGATCACCATGCACAAGTACATGGCGCACAGCGTGCCCGGCCTGCTCCAAACCGCCGCGTACGCGCGCGAACTGCTGCGCCTGGGGCAACCCTGGTGCGCGGCAGAGGAGATCGACGCGAAGGTAGCGGCCCGACTCGGTCGGCAGGGCCTGCTGCGCAGACCGCAGCCGCCGCTGCTGTGGGTGGTACTGGACGAATCGGTGATCCGTCGGCCCGTGGGAGGGCCGACGGTCATGCGCGACCAGTTGAATCACGTGCTCGAGATGGCGAGGACGCCGCACGTCGAGGTGCAGGTGATCCCCTTTGCGACCGGTGGCCACTCGGCGATGGGCGGCTCACTCACCCTCCTGTCCTTCGAGAAGGCGTCGGACGTGGCGTACCTGGAAGCCGGGCACTCGGGCGAGCTGGTGGAGGACAGGGCCATGGTGGCCCGTCACTCCTATCGTTACGATCTCGTGCACGCCCAAGCCCTGCCGCCCGAGCCGTCAGCGGCCCTGATCCAGCGGGCCATGGAGGAATACGAGACATGCGCAGCACACGAGCCGACCTGACAGCCGCCACCTGGCGCAAGAGCACGTACAGCGACGGCGGCGGCGGCGACTGCCTGGAAATCGCCACCAACATCCCCGACACGGTGCCCGTCCGCGACAGCAAGCGCCCCACCGGCCCGACGCTGCTCCTGGGGCCCGCCGCCTGGACGGCGTTCGTCACGGGCATACGGCGGAGGAAGTAGTCGGCTACGCCGTCTTGGTCAGTGGAGAAGCAGTCCGGGAGGCAGACCGTGCGGGACAACTACCCGAGGTTCCCCGGGTTCGAGAACGTGATTTTGGAGGACAGTCACGTACTGGACATCTTGGTTCGTCCAGCTGTCCTTCTCCTCAAGCTCGATGTGTTGCTCCTGCCCGGTCACCCTGAATACCGCCTCCCGGCGCCGGGAGAACGTGCCTGCTTTCGGCAGGCGACGGTCGTCTTCTCGTCCATCCGTGAACTGCACTGGACGGGCCAGAGCGTCATCACACCGGCGATCGACGCCAGCGGCACCACCGACTACGGATCAGTCGACTCTCTGACCAGGGTCGACGACAGCTACAGGTTCCTGGGCGACTGGGGCGAAATCAACCTGCAGTCGGACACCCCCTCGCTGTCGATCGACCCGCCCCTCCCTCTTGATCCAAACGAAACCCCCTAGTAGTGCTTCGTTACGTTGAGTGATCTCGGCTGGTGGTGGGCAGCCTCCCAGGATGAGGCTGGGGGAGGTGGAACGGCTCCGGGGCGAGTTGGCGGGGTTCGTTGCCGATGTGTTCGGGTCGTTGCCGCGCCGGGATCAGCGGCGGTGGGGCGAGTGTTATCTGCGGGGCCTGATGCTCGACGGCCGGCGCAAGTCGGTCCAGCCGATGGCCGAGCGGCTGCCGGACGGGAACATGCAGGCCCTGCAGCAGTTCGTGAACCAGTCGCCGTGGGATCCGCTGCCAGTCAGGCAGCGGATCGCTGAGCGGCTGTCCGAGGTGATCACTCCTGAGGTGTGGGTGATCGACGACGTGTCGTTCCCCAAGTGCGGCAAGGCGTCGGCCGGGGTGGCCCGCCAATACTGCGGAGCGGTCGGCAAACGCGCGAACTGCCAGGTCGCGGTCAGCGTCCATGCCGCCACCGACACCGCGTCCTGCCCGCTGAACTGGGAGTTGTATCTGCCGCGCGAGTGGACGGACGAACCGGACCGCTGCCGCCGGGCCGGAGTCCCCGACGACGTCGTCCACCAGGAGAAGTGGCGTCTCGCGCTCGGCCTGCTCGACAGCCTGACCGACTGGCGGTTGAAGGCGCCGGTCGTGGTCGCCGACGCCGGCTACGGCGTCAGCACCCCCTTCCGCCTCGGCCTCGAGAAGCGAGGACTGTCCTACGTCCTCGCGCTGACCGGCAAGGAAGTCGCCCACCCGGAGGAGGTCGAGCCGCACCAGCCCGTCTACGGCGGGCTCGGACCGCCGACCCTGCCCCGCTACCGCACCCCACCCCGAGCCGTTTCCGCCCTTGCGGCGCGGGCCAGTGCCAGCCGGTTCACCGAGGTGACCTGGAGGCAGGGCAGCAAAGGCGCGATGACCTCACGGTTCGCGGTGCTGACAGTGCGGCCCGCGGGCAAGCAATGCCTGGCCGCTGCCCAGGAGGCGGGCGGCGGCCGCAACCACTGGAACGGAGTCCTGCCCTCCCAGACCCTGCTGGTCGAATGGCCGGACGGCCAGGACGCTCCGACCGGCTACTGGATATCAAACCTGCCCGCCACCACCCCGGTCGCTGACCTGGTGCGGTGGGCGAAGATGCGCTGGCGCATCGAGCACGACTACCGCGAGCTCAAGCACGGACTCGGGCTGGACCACTTCGAAGGCCGCACCTGGCGCGGCTGGCACCACCACGTCACCCTCGTCACCGCCGCCCAGGCCTTCCTCACCCTCCGGCGGCTCGACCCAAAAGCCCACATGCCGGCCTGACCCTCTACCAGGTCCTCGATGTCCTCCAGGACCTGCTGAGGTGCTGGACCGGCACCTGCACCACCTGCGGTCGACCACTCACCACACGCAGAATCAGACCCAGAACCTAACGAAGCACTACTAGCCGTTTCGTCGTTGCTCCACCTCAACGCTTACCTGGGCTCCATCCGCCGACGCGCTCGACGCACTCCGCGAACAAGTGTTGAGGTGGTGACCAGTCCTACGGGCTTGCGTTCACACCGACACGAGCCATGATTTCGTCGGCCAGTTCCTGCGGGGGGCGCTCGCCGTCCAGGAAAATCGTGTCCGTCGGCAAGGTGTCCGCTGCGGCCACGCACTGCTTGATCTGGGCCTTGCACCACTGACGGACCGCCTCGTCACGTTCAGGGTCGTGCGGCGCCACACTCCGGGCGTCGATACGTCGCGCCAGCACTTCGGACGGGACGTGGAGGAAGAAGTGGTGGATCACCACCCGCGCTTCCTGCAACGCGCCGAAGATTTCGGCAACGTACTCCGGGTCGACCAGCGTCATCGGCACCAGGATCGGACGCCCGTACTCCTCCAGCAGTCCCACGGCCATGCCGGCCACCTGTCGCGCCACACACGCAAGTCCTGGAAATTCCCGGTCGGCACATCGACGATGGTGCGCAATACGAAGCCGATCTGCTCAGGGTCGTACACCAAAGCATCGGGCCGGCGCCGGTGCAACTCGTCGACCAGAGTGGTCTTCCCGCTCCCGAAGGGAGCGTTCACCCAGATGATCACAGGTCTCCCGTCTTGTATCACCGTCACCTGGCCACCACGCTACGGTGGCCCCGGTCCGCCGTTCCTGGCGGGCCGGGGCCGGGGTTCCGTACCGGTTACTTCCACGTGTCCGCGGCCGTATAGCCGCTAGACGCCCCCGTCGAGTACGAGCGGTTCGTGCCGGACTCCCATGTCACGTTCCCGGACGTGTCCTTCTTCAGGTACTTGTACGTGAACGCCGTGCTCTTGGGGACGATCACCAGCTTGCTCCAGGTCGGGTACGACGCGGAGGACAGGGGGATCGCGTCCGTCGGGTTCCAGGAGCCGAGGGACGGGAGGGAGCCGACGACGTAGACGTTCGTGCCCGATGTCGTTGTCGCATTGACGTTGAACGTGACGTCCGTGGCGTCCGTGCTCGCCACGTTCCAAGTGTTGTTCAGGGTCAGGGCGGAAGTCGCCGTCGTCGCCGAGCGGTTCGCGTTTGATTCCCAGGTGACGTTCCCCGACGCGTCCTTCTTGATGTACTTGTACGTGACCGTCGTGTTCGTGGGGAGGTTCGCCTCGCCCGACCAGATGGGGTAGCCCGTCGACGACAACTTCACCGCCTTCGCCGTGTCCCACGCGCCCAGGCTGTCCGAGGAGCCGACCACGTAGACGTCCGTGCCGGAGGTCGTGGAGGCGTACTCGTTGAACGTCGCCGTGATCGTCGTTCCGGAGCCGCCGTCACCGCCCCCGTCGCCGTCGCAGCTCGTCGTCGGGCACGTGTACGTGCCGTCGTAGAACGCCACCGCCCCCTTCGCCGGCACCGTCAGGGTCGCGCTGCCGCCCGAGACCGTGGCCTTCGTCGCGCCGCCGTCGATCACGTTCGTGTACGTGCCGTCGGCCATGCCGGTCGTGAACGTGTAACTCGTCGACGAAGAGCCGTTGTTGAGGGCGAAGAAGCCCTTGCCCGAGCGGCCGAAGCCGATCACGTTCGACGACTTGCTCTGCCAGTTCGAGACGGCCGCCGTGTCCGTGGCGTTGTGGAAGGCGACCATGCCGAGGACCGCGGCGTCGCGGTCCAGGCAGTACCAGCTGCCGCCCGAGCAGTCCGTGTCGGTGACGAAGCCGCCCGAGTTCGGCGGGGCCTCGTCGGAGACGTTCCACTTCCAGCTCGCGTACACCGTGGGCGTCGCGCCCTTGTACGCCAGTTGGAACAGGTTGGCCAGCTTGTAGGTGTCGTCGTCCTTGTAGGACAGGTGCAGCCCGTTGCGCTCGGTGTCGTGGTTGGTGACGAAGGCGACCGCGTTCGCGGCCGGCAGGATGCCGCTGGAACCGAGGGACGACAGGTCGGAGACGTTGCCCTGGAAGGCGGACTTCAGCCTGCTCGCGTAGGTGAAGTCCAGGACGTCACCGGAGGCGTAGTAGTCCGCCGGCTGCGGGGTCGTACCGGGGTACACCTCCTGGAAGACGTACGGGTCCGCCCCCGAGGACGTGTTGTCCAGCTTGGCCTCGATGGCCGCCATGTCGCCCTCGGCGATGTGCTTGGCGGCGTCCACGCGGAAGCCGTCGACACCGGCCGCGAGCAGCTTGTTGAGGTAACCGGCGATCTTCGAGCGGACCGAGTCGTCGCCCGTCTTCAGGTCGGGCAGGCCGAGCAGTTCGCAGTTCTGCACCTCCGCCAGGTTGTTCCAGTCGTCGATCGTCCCGTCCTCGTCGTTGCAGTAACCGTCACCGGCGTGGTGGTAGTCACCGGAGTCGAAGTCCGGGGTGTCGTACTTGTTGGTGATCGTCGTGCCGTTGTAGCCGGTGCCGGTCTGCGCGGCGGTGTGGTTGATCACCGCGTCCACGTACACCTTCACGCCCGCAGAGTGGCAGGTCGACACCATCGAGGAGAACGCGGCCGCCGTCCCGAAGCGGCTGTTCAGGTTGTAGGAGTAGGGCTGGTAGACGTCCCACCAGTAGAAGTTCGTCTGCTTGAGCGATTCGGCGGGCGGGGCCACCTGCACCGCGCCGTAGCCCGCCGGGCCCAGGACGTCCGTGCACTCCTTGGCGATCGACTTCCAGTTCCACTCCCACAGGTTGGCGATCACGTCGTTCTTCGCGGTGGTGTCCGCCTGCGCCGGGGCGGCCGGCAGCGCGACGGCGCCCGCCAGGGCGAGCGCGCCGGCGGCCGCGGCGGTGCACAGGCGTCGTATCAGCCCGCCGGGGGGTCTGTGTGGGGTCGTCATGTGCGGCTCCGTCGTGGGGAGAGCGGCTCCGGCGGTGGGGACCCGCGGAGTCCGCCTTTCAACGCGAGCCGAGCGTGCGGGAGTCGAGAGGGCCACGTCAAGGCTGTGGTTGAAATTTCTTGCTATGGGTTTCAGGACTCTTGCTGCAACCCTTGCGGCGGCGGTACGGTCACGCCGCGCCCGGCAGCGTACGACGCCGCCACCCCGGTGCGGGGTCCACGAACCGAGCCGAACCGAGCCGTACCCGCGAGGAGTTCACCCTGTGAGACCGAGATCGTCGAGAGCGCAGGCGCCCGTGTCCGGGCGCCGCACCCCACCGGGCGGCCGGATCGCCGCCCTCACCGCGGCCGCGCTCGCCGCCGCGCTCCTCAGCCCGGTCGCCGCACGGGCCCAGACCCCGCCCGCGCCCCCGTCGGACGCGAAGCTCGCCGCGCAGCCCGCCCGGCACGACGCGACCCGCGAGCAGTTCTACTTCGTCATGCCGGACCGGTTCGCCAACGGCGACACCGCCAACGACAAGGGCGGACTCACCGGCTCCCGCCTCGCCACCGGCTACGACCCCACCGACAAGGGCTTCTACCAGGGCGGCGACCTCAAGGGTCTGACGAAGCGGCTCGACTACATCAAGGGCCTGGGCACCACCGCCCTCTGGCTCGCCCCGATCTTCGAGAACCGTCCCGTGCAGGGCACCGGCGACAACGCGTCCGCCGGCTACCACGGGTACTGGATCACCGACTTCACCAGGGTCGATCCCCACTTCGGCACCAACAAGGACCTCGAGACCCTCATCGACAAGGCCCACCACAAGGGCATGAAGGTCTTCTTCGACGTCATCACCAACCACACCGCCGACGTCGTCGACTACGAGGGGAAGTCCTACGACTACCTCTCCAAGGGTGCCTTCCCCTACCTCACCAAGGACGGCAGGCCCTTCGACGACGCCGACTACGCGGACGGAAGCGGGAAGTTCCCCGACGTCGACGCCGGTTCCTTCCCGCGCACCCCCACCGTCGCCGCCGCCGACAAGGACGCCAAGGTCCCCGCCTGGCTCAACGACCCGACGATGTACCACAACCGCGGCGACTCCACCTACGCCGGCGAGTCCGCCACCTACGGCGACTTCTCCGGCCTCGACGACCTGTGGACCGAGCGCCCCGAGGTCGTCCGCGGCATGGAGAGGATCTACGAGCGCTGGGTGCGCGACTTCGACGTCGACGGCTTCCGCATCGACACCGTCAAGCACGTCAACATGGAGTTCTGGACGCAGTGGGCCACCGCCCTCGACGCGTACGCGGCCCGCCACGGCCGCGAGGACTTCTTCCAGTACGGCGAGGTCTACTCCGCCGACACCTCCGTCACCGCCCCCTACGTCACCCAGGGGCGCCTGGACGCCACCCTCGACTTCCCCTTCCAGGACGCGGCCCGCGCCTACGCCTCCCAGGGCGGCAGCGCCAGGAAGCTCGCGTCCGTCTTCGGCGACGACTACAAGTACACGACCGACAAGGCCAACGCCTACGAACAGGTCACCTTCCTCGGCAACCACGACATGGGCCGCATCGGGTACTTCCTGAACCAGGACAACCCGAAGGCCACCGACGCCCAACTCCTCGCCAAGGACCGGCTCGCCAACGAGCTGATGTTCCTCAGCCGCGGCAACCCCGTCGTCTACTACGGCGACGAACAGGGCTTCACCGGCGTAGGCGGCGACAAGGACGCCCGCCAGACCATGTTCGCCTCGAAGGTCGCCGACTACCTCGACGACGACGAGATCGGTACCACCCGCACCCACGCGAGCGACGCCTACGACACCAACTCCCCGCTCTACGAGCAGATCGCGGCCCTCGCCAAGCTCCGCCGGGCCCACCCCGCCCTCACCGACGGGGTCCAGACCGAGCGGTACGCGGCCGACGGGGCCGGTGTCTACGCCTTCACCCGCACCGGCAGCGAGAAAGGCGACAAGGAGGAGTACGTCGTCGCCTTCAACAACGCGGGCGAGGCGAAGACGGCCACCTTCGCCACGGACTCGGCGGCCGGCACGACCTACCGGGGCATCTACGGCACCAAGGCCATCGCCACCTCCGACGCCGACCGCAAGGTCACCGTCACCGTCCCGGCCGGTTCCGCGATCGTCCTCAAGGCGACCGCACCGCTGGACAAGCCCGCCACCAAGCCGACGCTCACCCTCAAGGCCCCGGCGGCCGGCGCCACCGGCACCGTGGAACTCACCGCCGACGTCGACGGCGGACAGCTCAACCGGGTCGTCTTCGCCGCCCAGACCGGCACCGGGAAGTGGCGGGTCCTCGGCTCCGCCGACCATGCCCCCTACAAGGTCACCCAGACCCTCGGCACGGACGTGAAGCCCGGCACCACCCTGCGGTACAAGGCGGTCGTCGTCGACTCCGCCGGCCGTACCGCGAGCGCCACCGCCGCCTCGACCTCCGGCACCCCGCCCGCCGCGGAGACACCCACCGCCTCCTCCCGCGCCTACGCGATCGTCCACTACAAGCGCACTGACGGCGACTACGCCGACTGGAACCTGTACGCGTGGGGCGACCTGGCCGACGGCGAGGCGACCACCTGGCCCGCCGGGCACCCCTTCACCGGGCGTGACGCGTACGGCGCCTTCGCCTGGGTGAAGCTCAAGCCGGGCGCGTCCGACGTCGGCTTCCTCGTCGTCGACAAGGACGGCAACAAGGACGTCGCCGCCGACCGCTCCATCGACGTCACCAAGACGGGCGAGGTGTGGATCGCGCAGGGTGACCCGGACGTCGTCACCGAGAGGCCCGACTACCCGGCGCAGGACACCGCCAAGGCCGTCCTGCACTACCACCGCGCCGACGGCGACTACGACGGCTGGGGGCTGCACGTCTGGACCGGCGCCGCCGAGCCCACCGACTGGTCGGCACCCCTGAAGCCGGTGAAGACTGACAGCTATGGCGCTGTCTACGAGGTGCCGCTCACCGCGGGTGCCACCAGTCTCAGCTACATCCTCCACAACGGCGACGAGAAGGACCTCCCCACCGACCAGTCGCTCGACCTCACCGCCACCGACGGCCACGAGGTGTGGCTGATGAGCGGCCAGGAGGAACACCTGCTGCCGCAGCCCGCGGGCGGCGCGGCCGCGCTCGACCTCGGCACCTCCAAGGCGGTCTGGATCGACCGGGACACCGTCGCCTGGAACGGGACGGACGGCGCCGCCTCCACCCAGCTCCTCTCCTCCCACGACGGCTCGATCGCCGTCGAGGACGGGGCGCTGACCAGCGACGACGAGCGCTGGCTGCGGCTGACGAAGACCACGCTCACCGATGCCCAGAAGGCGAGGTTCCCGCATCTGAAGGACTACACCGCCTGGTCCGTCGACCCGCGCGACCGCGACCGGGTGCGCAGCGCGCTGCGCGGACAGCTCGTCGCCACCCAGCGGGCCGCGAACGGCGCCGTCCTCGCGGCGACCGGCGTGCAGACCGCCGGTGTCCTCGACGACCTCTACCCGGCCGCCACCAAGGCCGACCTCGGGCCCACGTTCCACCACGGCCGGCCCACCCTGGCCGTCTGGGCACCCACCGCGCAGAGCGTCGCGCTGGAGCTGGACGGCCGCAGTGTGCGGATGCACCGGGACGACACCACCGGCGTCTGGTCCGTCACCGGGCCGGCGTCGTGGAAGAACAAGCCGTACCGGTACGTCGTGAAGGTGTGGGCACCCAGCGCCGGAGAGCCCGGGAAGCCCGGGGAGTCCGGGAAGGTGGTGACCAACAAGGTCACCGACCCCTACTCCGTCGCCCTCACCACCGACTCCGCGCGCAGCCTCGTCGTCGACCTGGCCGACCGGCGGCTCGCCCCGTCCGGCTGGTCCACGCTGCACAAGCCGAAGGCCGTGCCGCTGCGGGACGCCCAGATCCAGGAACTGCACGTCCGCGACTTCTCCGTCGCCGACCCGACCGTCCCGGCCAAGGACCGGGGCACCTACCTCGCCTTCACCGACAGGAACAGCGACGGCTCGAAGCACCTGCGCGCACTGGCCGAGTCCGGCACCTCCTACGTGCATCTGCTGCCGGCGTTCGACATCGCCACCATCCCGGAGAAGAAGTCCGACCAGGCAACCCCCGGCTGCGACCTCGCCTCCCACGCCCCCGACTCCGACAAGCAGCAGGAGTGCGTGGCGAAGACCGCCGCGGAGGACGCCTTCAACTGGGGCTACGACCCGTACCACTACACGGTCCCCGAGGGCTCGTACGCCACCGATCCGGAGGGCACGGCCCGTACGGTCCAGTTCCGGCAGATGGTGAAGTCCCTCAACCAGGACGGGCTGCGGGTGGTGATGGACGTGGTCTACAACCACACCGCCGCCTCCGGGCAGGCCGACGCCTCCGTCCTCGACAAGGTCGTCCCCGGCTACTACCAGCGGCTGCTCGCCGACGGCTCGGTGGCGACCTCCACCTGCTGCGCGGGGACCGCGCCGGAGAACGCGATGATGGGCAAGCTGGTCGTCGACTCGATCGTCACCTGGGCCAAGGAGTACAAGGTCGACGGCTTCCGCTTCGACCTCATGGGCCACCACCCGAAAGCCAACATCCTCGCCGTCCGCAAGGCGCTCGACGCGCTCACGCTCAAGAAGGACGGCGTCGACGGGAAGCGGATCATCCTCTACGGGGAGGGCTGGAACTTCGGCGAGGTCGCCGACGACGCCCGGTTCGTCCAGGCCACGCAGAAGAACATGGCGGGCACCGGCATCGCCACCTTCTCCGACCGCGCCCGCGACGCCGTACGCGGGGGCAGCCCGTTCGACGAGGACCCCGGCGTGCAGGGCTTCGCCAGCGGCCTGTACACCGACCCCAACTCCTCGACGGCCAACGGGACCAAGGCCGAGCAGAAGGCCCGACTGCTGCACTACCAGGACCTGCTCAAGGTGGGCCTCAGCGGCAACCTGGCGACGTACCGGTTCACGGACTCGGGCGGCAAGGAGGTCACCGGCGCCGAGGTCGACTACAACGGCGCCCCCGCCGGGTACGCGGACGCGCCCGGTGACGCCCTCGCCTACGTCGACGCGCACGACAACGAGTCCCTGTTCGACGCGCTCGCCTACAAGCTGCCGAAGGACACCTCCGCCGCCGACCGGGCCCGGATGCAGGTCCTGGCGATGGCGACGGCCGCCCTCTCGCAGGGCCCGGCGCTCTCCCAGGCCGGCACCGACCTGCTGCGCTCCAAGTCGCTGGACCGCAACTCCTTCGACAGCGGCGACTGGTTCAACGCCATCCACTGGAACTGCGCCGACGGCAACGGCTTCGGGCGCGGGCTGCCCCCGGCGGCCGACAACGAGGCCAAGTGGCCCTACGCCAAGCCGCTGTTGACCTCGGTGCGGGTCGGGTGCGCGCAGATCGAGGGCGCCTCGGCGGCGTACCGGGACCTGCTGCGGATCCGCACGACGGAGAAGGACTTCTCCCTCGCCACGGCGGCCACGGTGCAGGACCGGCTCTCCTTCCCGCTCTCGGGCAGGGACGAGACGCCCGGCGTGCTCACCATGCGCCTCGGCGACCTGGTCGTGGTCTTCAACGCCACACCGGAGAAGCAGAAGCAGACGGTGCGCGCCGTGGCCGGGACGCGGTACGCGCTGCATCCCGTGCAGGCGAAGGGCGCGGACGCGGTGGTGAAGGGCGCCTCGTACGACAGGGCGGCGGGCACGTTCACGGTCCCGGGGCGGACGGTCGCCGTCTTCACCCGCGGTTAGGGTGAGGGGGCCCGCCGTGTTCGGCGGCGGGCCCCGCTTCCCGAGCTGAGGAGCCGCTCATGCCGCAGGTCACCGTCGAGTACTCGGACACGCTCGCATCCGGCTTCGACCGCAGGGGTTTCGCCACGGCACTGCACGCCGAGCTCGTTCGGACGGCGGCGGCGAAACCGGAGGCGTGCAAGACACGGTTCCTGCGGGCCGAGGGCGTGACGGTCGGCACCGACACCGAGGGGCACGCACTCGTGCACGTCTCGATCGCCCTGCTGCCCGGCCGCACGGACGAGACGAAGGCCGGCCTCACCGAGAACGTACTGGAGCTGCTGCGCACCCACCTGAAGACGGACGGGGAGCGGTTGCACGCCTCGGCCGAGGTGCGCGAACTCGACGCGTCCTACCGCAAGTTCGAGGTCTGACCCGGTTCATCAGGGGGCCGGGAGCGGCGCGGCCAGGGCGACGAGCCGGGCGACCAGGTCTGTGAACGGGCTGTCGGCCGGCTCCTCCTTGACCATGGCGCGCAGCACGTCGCTCATCTCCTCGTCGTACGCCGCGCTGACCGCCGCCAGCGCGGCGAAGTCGTGCACGAGCTGCACCTCCAGCTCGCCGCGCGGGATGCGGCGGCCCTCCAGCCAGATCAGCGCCTTCGACTCGGCCAGCGAGATCCACGAGCGGACGACCATTTCCAGCCGCGCGGGCGGGGCCTCGGCCTGCGCGTCGAAGCCGAGGTGCGACAGGATCTGGACGTAGGCGGCCTGGCGCACGGAGTCGACGAGCGCGTTCGTCCGGGAGGAGCCGACGGCGGGGCCGCCGCGCATCAGGGCGGAGAAACCGGGGCCGTGGTCCTCGACGAAGTCGAAGAAGCGGCGCATCACGCGCAGCAGCCGGGCGCCGAGCGGACCCTCGTGCGGTTCGGCGAACCGCCCGGCGAGATCCTCGGAGGCCCGCTTCAACGCGGCCTCGTAGAGGCTGAGTTTGCCGGGGAAGTAGTGGTAGACCAGCGGCCGCGAGATGCCGGCGGCCGAGGCTATCTCGTCGATGGAGACCTCGTCGGGGGAGCGCCGGCTGAACAGTTCGAGGGCGACGCCGATCAACTGCTGCCGTCGCTCCTCGACACCCATCCTGCGGCGAGCCCCGGTAGTCATACGAACACTTTACCGATCACTTCACCGATCGGATCCGGCCGGTTGCGGGCGGTGGGATGCGCGTGAAAGGCGGTGTGGTGTGTGTGGTGCGGTGCGTGTGCGGGGCGGTTCGGGTGTGCCGTCAGCGGTCCGTGCCGGACGAGGACTCGTGGCGGTCCGCCGCCGCCTTCTCCTCCCGCGGGCGCCGGGTGAGGACGAGCGGCTCGGAGTCGGTGATGGCGACCGTGTGTTCGGAGTGGGCGGCGCGCGAGCCGTCGGCCGAGCGGATCGTCCAGCCGTCCGGGTCGAAGCGGATCTTGTCGGTGCCGGCGGTGAACCAGGGCTCGATCGCGAGGGTCAGCCCGGGGCGCAGCTTCCAGCCCCGGCCGGGACGGCCGTTGTTGGGGATGTGCGGATCCTCGTGCATCGTGCGGCCGATGCCGTGGCCGCCGAACTCCAGGTTGACCGGGTAACCGTACTCGGCGGCGACCGAACCGATGGCCGCGGAGATGTCCCCGAGCCGGTTGCCGGGCCGGGCCACCGCGATCGCGGCCTCCAGGGCGACCTCCGTGGCCTCGATCAGCCGCAGGTCCGCCGGGGCCGCGTTGCCGACGGCGACGGTGTGCGCCGAGTCCGCGGCCCAGCCGTCGATGGCCACGGCCATGTCCATGGTCAGCAGATCGCCGTCGCGCAGTGTGTACGGGTGCGGCAGCCCGTGCAGGACGGCGTCGTTGACCGAGAGGCAGACGACGTTGCGGAACGGGCCCTTGCCGAAGGAGGGGGCGTAGTCCCAGTAGCAGGACTCGGCGCCGCGCTCCTTGATCCGGCGGCGGGCGTGGTGCTCCAGGTCCATCACGTCGACCCCCACCGCGGCGAGCTCGCCGAGCTCGGCCAGTACCTGGCCGACGAACTGCCCGGTGACACGCATGCGCTCGATGTCTCTGGGCGTCTTGTGCTCGATCACTGCGATTCCTCGATTCCCCGGGGTGGCCGACAGGTATATTTATACCAGGCGAGAGTGGAGCTCGGTCCACGCCCGAGACGGTGGTGGACGGGTAGCATGGCCGTATGGTTCGCCACCCGCTCGCCCCCGAACAGATCGAGGCGGGCCGACGCCTCGGAGCCGCGCTGCGCCGCGCCCGGGCCGGACGCAACCCCGGTGAAGTGGCCCTCGCGGCCGGCATCTCGCCGGAGACCCTCCGCAAGATCGAGACCGGCCGGCTGCCGACGCCCGCGTTCGGCACGGTCGTACGGCTCAGCGAGGTGCTCGGCGTGCCGCTCTCCGAACTCGCGGACGTGTGGCGCACGGATCCGGCGGCGGCGCTGAGCGAGGCGTCGTAGCGGCGCTGTTCCCGTCGTGCGGCCCGCTGCGGGCGGGCCGCGTCCGTGTACGTACGGGGGTTCGGCCTACCGCAGGCGGTTCAGGGTCCGGCCGTCGTCCAGTGTGGCGGTGAGCTCGGGTTTGGTGTCCGGCTTCGCCGGCAGGGTCAGGGTGTGGCCCTCCGCCTCGCCCGTGAGCGCGCCGGTGGCCCGTACGGTGCCGGCCGCGCGGTCGGCGGCGGCCAGCAGGTACCACGCGTCGGCGTCCGACTTCCACAGCACGCCCGCCAGGACGTGCGGGTCCTTCGGGCCGCAGGCCGGGTCGTCCTGCGCCTTCGCCGCCACCGCCCCGTACGCCGAGGACGGCGCCCGGAACTGGGCCAGCGCCCGCGCCCCCTCGCCCCGCCAGGTCTCCGCCCGGGTGCACACCCACGTTCCGTCGCCGCTGCCGTCGGGCAGGGGCTGGCGCGCGTACTGCCAGGCGTTGACCGAGCGCACGCCCTGCGCGCGCTCCGCCGCCAGCGAGCAGGCGAAGGGCGCCCAGGCGCGCAGCGCCGCCGCCCCGGCCGCCTCGCGCGGTGCCGACGGGCGGCCGACGGTCAGATGGGCGGGGGTGAGCTCCCCGAGGTCCGTCATCAGACGGGCGTCGCCCGAGCGGTCGGTGAGCTGGAGCACGTTCCAGGAGGTGCAGGCGCCGGGGTGGGTGGCCGGGCTGGCCAGCGGGGAGGTCGTCCCGTCGGCCTTCAGATGCAGGTCCATCACCCCGGCCGTCGGCTTCATCAGGTCCCGCTCGCCCGCCTTCTCGATCCAGGGAGCCGTCAGATAGCGGACGTTGCCGTCGGCGCGGCCGAGGACCACCGCGGTGGCCTCCGCGCGGCCGGCGCCGTCGACCCGGGCGAAGTCCAGCGCGGCGCCCGCCGTGCCGGACGTCGGCTCGGCGTACCGGACGATGCGCAGGCCGTCGTAGAACAGCACCACGCGGGCGGAGTCGACCTTCCCGGCGTACAGCAGTTGCGGCGGTCCGGCCGGGCCGCCCGTGGGCGAGCCCGGGGTCGCCGACACCTGCACCGACTCGCCGGGCCGCGCCCACACCGCGAGCGCGCGGCGCAGCAGCGCGGTGTCGCCGACGGCGTCGCCACGCGCGGGCCAGGCGGAGAAGTCGGTGCGCGGTGACGTCTTCCACGCGGTGGGGGCCGCCTTCGTCAGCCGGCCGGGGTCCAACGCGGCCTGCGCGGACGGGTTCTGCGCGTAGGCCGGGGCGGCGGCGCCGTCCGGGCCCCAGCCGCCGTCCGGCCACGCCAGCAGCGCCCCGCAGACGGCGACGGCCGCCGCCGCGGCGAGCGCGGCGCGGGTGTGCTGGCGGCGGCGCATCAGGTCGGTGGGGCGGGCGTGCAGCGTGCAGGGGTCGAACTCGGGGGAACCGAGCAGCATCTCCTGCGCGGGGACGGTGGCCGCCTCCGCGAGCGCGGCGGCCGGGTCCGTGACGCCGGCCGCGGCCAGGACGTCGCGGAGCGCGGTGTCCGGCAGCCGGTCCAGACCGCGCAGGACGTAGGCCGCGCGGGCCGGGGCGGAGAGCGCGGACAGCGCCTTGTCCAGGGCGGGTTCGTCGGTGCCGCCCGAGCGGGGGAAGAGCCTCAGGCCGCGGAGGTGGGGGAGCAGGGGCGGGAGTTGGGCCCGCCTGGGCCAGGCGCGGAAGGTGAGGGGGCGGGCGGCGTCGAGGGCGGTGCGGATGACCCGGGTACGGACGAGGGCGTAACCGGGGTCGGTGTCGCGGGACTTGGCGCCGCCGGCCTGGGTGGGGATGACGGTGGTGGGGGTGGGGGTGCGGCCGTGGGGGAGGGCGCGTTGGACCAGGGCGTGTGCGGTGAGGACGCGGCGGTTGCGGCCGAGGGTGGCGGGGAGGGTGAGGTAGGCGAGGCGGGTGAGGCGGGGGTAGTGCTCGATGAGGGCGGCCTCGGCGGTGGTGACGTCGATGGCGGGGCGAGGGGCGACATCCTGTGACTGCACGTTCAGCAGAACGAGCGAACGGCGACGAGGTCACCGGGTTCCCTCCCGGGGGCGGGGGACTTGGGGGTGGGTGGGGAAGAACTCGGGAGGGCGGGGTGCGTCGGCGGGTGCGGGTGCGTCGTGGCTGGTCGCGCAGTTCCCCGCGCTCCTTAGGGGGCGCGGGGAACTGCGCGAGCAACCCCCACCCGCCCGCACGCCCCCACACAACCCCACCCACCCGAGCTCTCCCGGGGTGCAAGGGGCGGAGCCCCTTGTCAAGGACGGGAAGGGTAGGGGCGGCGGGGGCGAGGGACCCTACGCAAGCCCCCACGAGGAGAACTGGACCGTGCCCCGCCCCCCGTCGCCGCCGTTCGTCGCCGTCATGAAGAGGCCGACGTCCTGAACGGCCCCGACGCCGGGGACCGGTACCGTCGCCACCGTCCGCCAGGACGAACCCCCGTCCGTCGAGAACTCACCCAGGAACGCGTCCCCGTCGCGCGTCAGCCGCAGCAGCACCGGCGCCTTCACCCCCGTCACCCTCCGGTAGGTGTCCAGCGTGCCGTCCCCGTTCGCGTCGTACGACAACACCACCCCGTTCGACGGCGTCACCGCCAGGTTGACGAACCCCCGTGCCCCCGCCGTCGCCAGCGCGTCGCGCGCGACGATCCCGGCCCGCGCCCACGCCCCCGTCGCCGCCTGCGCATCGACCCGCACCGTCGCCGACACCCCGTCCCGCAGCGCCCCCTCCCGGTACGCCGTGCCGAACTCACTCGTGCCCTTCCACAGGTCGGCCCCACCCCCGTCGATCGCGAAGCGCTCGCCGAGCTGCCCGAAGACGGCGTCGTTGTTCGTGTACGTCCGCCACCCCTCCGCCAGCGGCCCCGCCTCGAAGAGCGTGCCGTCGAAGCGGGAGGTCACCCGCTGCTCCCCGCGCGGCCCGTACGTCACGGCGAGGGAGTACGGCAGCGCCCGCAGCGGCTCCTCCAGCGGCGTCCCCGGCGCGCTCGCGCGCCACCGCACCGTGCCGCTCCCGCCCGCCGGCACCCCGCTCAGCGACCCGGCACCCTCCGGCTCCGCGTCGATTCCGGTGAGCGCGAAGTCGACGCGCCCGGTGCCGCGCAGCCCGTTGACGTTGCGGAAGACGGCCGTCACGCGCGCGTGCCCGCCGGGCGGGAAGGCGACCGGGTCGGCGGACACCTCCAGCGCCCCCTGGTACGGCGCCCGCGCCAGCACGTCCCGCACCCGCGCGGCGGTCCGGTACGCGTCGCCCACCGGCCGCAGCGGATAGTCCTTGCGCTCCCGGGTCCAGGGCTCCTCGAACGCGAACCAGTCCACCGCCGCCGGCTGTGTCCCGGCGGCGAGCGCGTCCTCGCACGCGTCCAGCCACTTCCGCCAGCGCGGGAGGTAGAAGTCGGCGAGCAGACCGTGCCACTCGCGGTTGGCGTACTCGTGCAGGCTGCCCGCGTCGGAGGTGTCCCGGTCGCCCCACACCGTCAGCAGCACCTTGGCGGTGCGTTCGAACTCGGCGCGCTCGTCCGTGTTGGTGGCGAGGCGGCGCGCGTCGTCGATCCAGGGACCCAGCAGGAACGCCGGATGCGTGCCGGTGACGTCGTCGGACAGCCGCATCAGCGCGAGCCACTGCTTGGCGAGTGCCTTGAACGTGGCGGCGTCCTCGCGGTCGAAGGCCGCCTTGAGCTGCGGAAGGTACTGGCGGCTGCGGTGCGCGAGCGCCTGCCGGGCCACGTCGACCAGGTCGTAGCGGTAGGCCGCGCTGCCCCGCCGGTGACCGGCGACCGCGAGGAGCCCGGCGAGGGCGGCGTCGAAGCGGGCCGGGTCGTAGGTGAGGGCGCTGGGCGCGTACCGGGCGGCACGGGTGGCGGACAGGTCGGGGCGGGCGCAGAAGAGGGAGTCGTGCGGGTCGCTGCGCTCGCCCGCGTGCTGCTGGTACGCGGTGTCGTGCAGCGCCCGCCAGGCCCGGCGGGCGCCCGCGTCCCGGCCGCCGTAGCGGAGGTCGGCGTAGGAGGCGAACCACTGCGCGCGGTCGATCACGTCGTCGGTCCAGGCCAGTTCGGAGAAGAGTTCGAAGGCGGCCGGGTCGCGGTCGGTGGCCTCCGGAAGGTAGGCCGTGCCGGCGAGCGCGCTGTTGGGCTTGTCGCGCCAGGCGAAGAACTTCTCCTGCCAGATGTGGGCGCGGGCGCCGAGCGTGGTGCGGCCGCCGAAGTTGGGGATGGTGCCGAACGCGTACGGCGTGCCGCCCCAGTCCTTCTCGCGGTCGGTGACGCTCGTGTAGCGGTCCGAGACGCCGTCGACGATGAGCATCCTCTCCTTGTCGACGGCGTCGAGGAGTTCGGGCAGCGGGTTGGCCTCCCAGCCGAGGATCACCCAGGTGGCGCCGGGGCGGGCGGTGCGCAGCGCCTTCTCGACGCCGCGCGCCGCGTCGGGCACGGGGACGTCGCCCGCGGTGCCGCCCTCGTGCAGCAGGTCCATCTTGAAGTGGGCGGCGGTGCCGAAGACGTCCTGCTGGTGGCGGTAGAAGGAGGCGGCGACCTTCGCGAAGGCGTCCGTGCGCGGATCCAGCCAGTCGGGGCGGTCGAAGCCGTGCCAGGTGCCCTGCGGGACGACGTGCGCGTCGCCGCCGTTGCGGTCCACGAAGCCCTTGGGGACGTGGCCGTAGTAGCCGGGCAGGACGGGACGCATGCCGAGGGAGCGCAGCCGGTCGGCGATCCGGCGGCCCAGCGCGGCCCGCTTCGCGATCAGTTCGGGGGAGAGGGGGCCGCCGTAGCCGTACAGGTTCTGCAGCAGCCACCACGGCTGGTGGGAGGGGGCCGGGAGCCAGGCGCGGGCCTCGGCGTCGCTGTAGCCGAAGTCCTTCAGGACCCGGTGGTAGACGGCCTCCATCCCGGCGATCACCATGACCTCGTTGCAGCCGTGCGCGGCGAGCAGGTCGATCTCGTGCTCCCAGTACGACCAGTCGGCGTAGGGGGCGGTGTAGCCGTCGTTGGTGTCGTTGAGCGCGAACCGGTGGGGGAGCGCGCTCGATCTCCCGACGAGGCGGGCGGGCGCGGGCAGCCGGTGCGGCAGGTCCAACTGGCTGCCGTTCCAGGCGAGGTGGGCCCCGCACACGTACTTGAGGTACCAGTGCACCCCGTGCAGCAGTACGGCGGGTGACGTGCCGGCCACGCCGATCCGTCCGGTGGTGCCGGTGACCTGGAAGCGGTCGTGCCCGCCCGAGGGGCGCAGGGGCGTCAGGTGGAACTGTCCGGCGTGATCGGGCAGCAGCCGATTGAGCGCGGAGCGCGCCGGAGCCGTATCGAAGGCGGGGCCCCCGCCGGGGGCCCCGGCGGCGTGGGCCGGAACCGTCGTGCTCAAGGCGGTTCCGAGGCCGAGGACACCGGCCGTGCCCAGCACCGTACGTCGCGACGGAAGGTTCGATGAGTCCATCTGTGTGCCCCCTGTGTCGACAGGTGCGGCACGCTAACGGGACGGCCGTCCGTGCTCAACGGTGCGCACGGAGCTGGCGAGTTCACGTCGCCCGAAGGGACCGGAGGAACGGATGAGGTTGACAACTGCGAGGCTCGCGGCGGGCGCGGCCGTGGCCCTGCTGGCGCTGACGGCGTGCGGTGCCGGGAAGGACGGGGCCGCGGCCGAGAAGGTGCCCGCCACGGCCACCGGAAGCCTGGAGAAGATCGCCTCGGACGCGCACTGCACGCCGGACATGCAGACCGACGCCGACGAGATCCGTCAGGCGATCTGCAAGAACGGCGACGGCAGGTTCGTCCTGGCCACCTTCGCCACCGACCGCGGCCAGCGCGAATGGGTCAACGAGGCGAAGGACTACGGCGGGTTCTACCTCGTCGGCGCGAAATGGGTCGCCGTCGGCGACCAGAAGCTGGTCAAGACGCTGCGCGGGACGCTCGGCGGCACGCTCGAGGTGGGCACCAACCACGCGGCGCACGCGAGCCACGAGGGCTGAGCGGGCGGTCGTCCGACCACAGATACGGGCAGTCGAAAAGCCGGCGGTGGAATTACCACCGCCGGCTTTCCCGTGGGGGGATCTGTGGGGAATACGCGGGACTAGCGGATCACGTGCACTTCCGCCCGGAGTTGATGCAGTTCACCACCTTGTTCATCAGGCTGTCGTCCATGACGCTGATGAAGTCGTCGTGGTCGTTGATCGGCTTGTGCAGCTGCTCCGGGAATCCGTCGACCGCGTAGGCGTTCTTCACCTGACCGTTCTCGATCGTCGGGGTGGGAACCTCGTACACCAGGCGCATCGTCAGCTGCGGGATGGCCTTGAAGCCGTTGGCGCAGTTGCCGTTCGCGTCGGCGAAGGCCACGTGCGCGCGGTGGTTGGCGCTGTCGGTGTTCTGGCCGTCCCAGCAGCTCTGGAAGGCGAACGAGCGGACCACGTCACTGCCTTCGGGGCAGATCGGGTACTTGTCCGTGAGCTGGACCTTGTCCTCGAAGCCGGTGCAGCTGAAGTGCGCGTTGGCGTTCGCGGGGCCGTTGGTGAAGGCCTTGGCGTCACCGGTGATGATGCGCAGGAACTTCGGCATGCCGACGACCTTGGAGGTGGCGCTGCCGACGTAGGTGATCTCGGCCTGCTTGGCGGTGAGGATCTTGCCGACGTTGCCCTCCTTGCCGCCGCCGTCGTTGTTCTGGTCGAACTCCTGCGTGCCGTCCTGCACACGCATCACCGGCCAGTAGTACGAGGACCTGTCGCCCTGCTCGTCGCAGGAGGTGTCGGCCGCCGCGAACGTGTCGTTGTTCGAGAAGGCGTTGACGTCCTGGTTGCCGACGTAGTCGTGGGTGTGGTGCGCGCCGTTGGTGACGCCGGGGGCGACGATCACGTTGTCGGTGTTGTAGTTCTTGTTCTCGTTCACCCCGCAGTCGACGGTGAACGTGCCGGTCGACGCGCCCCGGGTGCTGTTGCGGCCGCCCCGGCCGGACCGTCCGGCCTTGCGGGTCTTGGCCTTCTTCGAGACGTTGGGCTGGACCTTGGTGATGTCGACGAAGTCCGCGGCCACCGGGCCGTTGCCGCCCTGACCGCCGTTGCCGGCCTGCTGGCGGCCGTCGCCGTTCTGGTCCTGGCCGCCCTGATCCTGACCGCCGTTCTGGTCCTGGCCGCCGTTCTGCCCGTCACCGTTCTGGCCGTCGCCGGTGCCGCCCGCGTTGGTCTGGTCGGCGGGCGTGCCGGTGCAGGGCGCCATGGAGTCCAGCGAACCGGGCGCGGTGCCGCCGACCCGCCTGAAGTCGGTCTTGATGCGCCCGATCACCGCGGACCGCTTGTCCTTCAGCGGGCCGAGGATCGCGTTCTGCACGAAGTTGGCGTCGTTCGTCTGCGCCCGACGCGTCGACGCGAGCCGCGCGTACGCCTCGGTGATCTGCTTGTCGAGGTTCGCCAGCTCCTTGTCGACATTGGCCTTCGCCCGCCCCGGCACGTCGGTCAGCTTCTGGCCGACGTCCGGGCAGGAGATCGTGGCCACCTGTGCTCCGGCGGCCTTGGTCCGGTTCTGGCCCGAGTTCTCCTCGTGCGCAGAAGCATAGAAGTTCGCCCAGATCAGCCCGCCCCCACCGAGCGCTAGGGCCGCCGATGCGGCTATGGCCTTGGTGGCCAGCGACGAGCGGCGTTTTCTTGTGTTGCGTCCCATGGAACTCCTCTGACTTCCTTGGCGGGGCGGAGGCGCCCGACAGGAGTGAAGCGGCTCCATTTCATACGGGAGGGGCTCGTGGGGCGTTCAGGGACACCGGAAAAAACTTGGCGCGCATTCTTGAACGGGATTCAGCCGACGGGTAGTTGACGGTCCCTCGGGGATTGTGGAATTGGCCTTCTCACCCGGTCACCGGTCAGGCTTCGGCGGTGCCCGACGAGGCCGCCAGCACCCTCGCCTCCACCGCCGGATCCAGGCCCACCCCCGGCCGGTCCGTGCGCCGTGGCGCGGGTCCGTCCAGGGTGCGCAGCCACGCCCACGTGTCGGCGACCGTCTCGGCGACCTCGCGGTGCCGCAGCCCCTCGCGCACCGCTCGGGAGACGTCCATCGAGTAGACCGAGGTCTCCAGCTCGCTCCCGTGCGGCACCCACACCGGGAGCTGCGTCCAGGGCTCGATCCCGGCCGCGAGGACCGCCTCGGGCGCGGTCCAGCGCAGCCGTGCCGTGCCGCCCGTCACCCGGACGCAGGCGTCCAGCAGCTCGCCCATGGTGGCCCGGTCCCGCGTCCCCGCCACGTTGTACGGCCCGCTCGACCCCCGTTCGACGGCCGACAGCAGCCACTCGGAGAGGTCCCGGGCGTCCACATACGGCACCGCCAACTCCCTTGGGCCCGGGGCGAGTACGTCACCGCCCCGGGCGATGCGGTGCAGCCACCACGGCAGCCGGCCGACGTTCTCGTACGGGCCGAGGATCAGCCCGGCCCGGACGAGCAGCGAGGCGTCCGCGCCGAACGACTCGACCGCCGCCAACTCGCCGCCCCGCTTGTCCCGGGCGTAGTCGGTCCGTTCCGCACCGGCGTCGGCGCCGTCCACCGCCGGCATGTCCTCGGCGAAGCCGGCGGGGCGCGGCCACTCGTACACCGAGCAGCTCGACACGTACGCGTAGCGGCCGGCCCGCCCCGACAGCAGCCGGGCCGTCTCCCGTACGGCGCGCGGTGCGCCCGACCAGGTGTCGACGACCGCGTCCCAGGCGCCGCCGGCCAGCGCGGCGAGCCCGTCGGGCGCGGTACGGTCGCCGAGCAGTGCACGCGCGCCCCGCGGTACGTCGTTGCGGCCCCGGTGGAAGAGGGTCACCTCCCAGCCGCGGCGCACCGCCGCCTCCACCACGGCCCGGCCCACGAATTCCGTCCCGCCCAGCATCAGCAGTCTCATGCCGACGACTGTGCCCGAGCGGGCCGGGGAGCGAACGCCGCTCTGCTGACAGGAGAGCGGGGACTCAGCCGCCGGTGGGCGGGGCGTACTTGTAGCCCACGCGGCGGACCGTCTGGATCGCCGCGCGGTGCTCCGCGCCCAGCTTGCGCCGCAGCCGGGCGACGTGGACGTCGACGGTGCGGCCGTCGCCCACGTGCCCATAGCCCCACACGGTGGTGACGAGCTGGTCCCGCGTGTGCACCCGGTGGGGGTGCGCGACGAGGTGCGCCAGCAGTTCGAACTCCAGGTAGGTCAGGTCGAGCGGGCGTCCGGCGACCTCGGCGGTGCGGCGCACCGGGTCGATGCGGACCAGCGGGGTGCCGGACGGCTCGCTCGGCTCCGGGGCGGCGTCGGGGGCCGGGCGCTCCGGGGTGTCGGGTACCGCGGCGGGGGCGAACGGCGGCTGCTGTCCGGCCGGGACGAGGACCAGATAGCCGACCATCGGCGGCCGGCCCGGCAGCGTCGGGAGGGTGTGCGGGGGAGCGGGCAGCCAGGTGGCGCCGGGCGGCAGCAAGTCGGCGATCTCGACCACCTCGTCCCGGTCGACGGCGCGCAGCCGGTGGCGCTGGGCGGCGGTGGCGGTGACGGAGGAGGCGGTGGAGAGGGAACGGGTGGTCGCCATGAGACGTCAGCTCTTTCGCGCGAGGGGTTCGACGGAAGGCTCGACGGCCGCGGGACGTGGGGCGGGTGGCCCGGCTGCCGGGGCGTCGAGGAAAGGCGTCGTGTTCGCGCCGGCCGAAGACCGGGTACGGCGTCAGAGGGCCGGCGCGTTCGTCGCGCGGCAACACACCCGGTCGAAGTCGTGGTGCTGACGGGACGGCCAGAAGGGCTCCAGGTCGTGGCGACCTGTCGCGGTGCGCTGCTGAATGCCGGCCATGCTCACATTGAAGCAGACGCCCGCCGCCGCGGGGAGCCTCCTCTCACAGCGTGGACGCCGGGGTACACGCGGGCGGCGCGGGAGGAGGCGTGCGAAGGGGCGCCCACCGTGACGGTGAGCGCCCCTCGCGCGGCGGTGGTCGGCCGGTCGTCAGACCTGGCCGACCTTCTCCAGCGCCGTGCAGCACGTGTCGACCAGCAGCCGCGTCACCACGTACGGGTCGACGTTGGCGTTCGGGCGGCGGTCCTCGATGTACCCCTTGCGGTCCTGCTCGACCTGCCAGGGGATGCGGACCGAGGCGCCGCGGTCGGAGACGCCGTAGGAGTACTCGTTCCACGGGGCCGTCTCGTGCAGACCGGTGAGGCGGTCGTCGATCCCGGCGCCGTAGTTCTTGACGTGGTCCATCGGCTTGGAACCCTCGCCGAGCGACTCGCACGCCGTGATGATCGCGTCGTACCCCTCGCGCATGGCCTTCGTCGAGAAGTTGGTGTGCGCGCCCGCGCCGTTCCAGTCGCCCTTGACCGGCTTGGGGTCGAGGGTGGCGGAGACCTCGAAGTCCTCGGCGGTGCGGTAGAGCAGCCAGCGGGCCACCCACAGCTGGTCGGAGACCTCCAGCGGGGCCAGCGGGCCGACCTGGAACTCCCACTGGCCGGGCATGACCTCGGCGTTGATGCCGGAGATGCCGAGGCCGGCCCTGAGGCAGTTCTCCAGGTGCGCCTCGACGACGTCACGGCCGAAGATCTCGTCCGAGCCGACGCCGCAGTAGTAGCCGCCCTGCGCGGCCGGGAAGCCGCCCTCGGGGAAGCCGAGCGGGCGGGAGCCCTTGAAGAACGTGTACTCCTGCTCGATGCCGAAGATCGGCTCCTGCGCGGCGAACCGCTCCGCGGTCTCGGCCAGTGCGGCACGGGTGTTGGACTCGTGCGGCGTCAGGTCCGTGTTGAGCACCTCGCACAGCACCAGGATGTCTTCGCCGCCGCGGATCGGGTCGGGACAGACGAAGACGGGCTTGAGCACGCGGTCCGAGGCGTGGCCCTCGGCCTGGTTGGTGGAGGACCCGTCGAAGCCCCAGTACGGCAGGTCGGCGGCGGTGGACGTCTTCTCGGAGGAGGCCATGATCCTGGTCTTGGACCGGAGCTTGGCGGTCGGCTCGGTGCCGTCGATCCAGATGTACTCAGCCTTGAAGGTCACGGGCCACGTCCTTCGGGAGTCCGGCCGGGGCGGTACGGGGCCGCGCGGCCGGTGCGGGTGCGGGTGCGGCACGCGGCGCTGCGGCACTGGGGCGCTGCGTGGTGCTTCGAGGCTGTCAACAGGCGGTTTCCCGGCCGTTGCCCGTATGTGAACGCCGTGTTACCCGCGGCGGCTGTGCGCGGCGTCACAGCCACCGCGGGTATCTCCCGGAGTTACCCCACCTTCTCGATGAGCGCGCGGCGGATGAGGAACTTGCCGGACTCCCGCACCTGTTCGAAGGCCGCGTTGTTCAGCAGGACGCAGCTGCCGGAGACGGAGGTGACCTCCACGGTGGTCGACTTGTCGTTGTCCAGATTGGTCACCTTGAGCTTCGTACCGGCCGGGAACTGGTTGCTGGACGCGGCGGGGGCGCCGTCCTCGCCGGAGAGCGTCACGGTCGAGCCCGCGCAGACCTGCTCGCCGGCGGCCGCCGCGTCGCCGCCGGCCTGGGCCGGGGGTTGCCCGGCGGGTTCCGTCGCGGCCTGCGTCGGGGGTTGCGCGGCGGCGGTCGGGGAGCCCTGAGCCGACTCCCCGACCTCGCAGCCGGACGCCTCCTGCTTGCGCTCTATCTCCGCGATCACCGCCTCGCGGTTGGCGATCCGCGCCTCCGACTGGGCGTCGGGCGCGGCCCGTTGGCCCTCGATGAACTTCTGGTTGTTGCCCAGCGCGGTGGCCAGTCCCTGGCAGACGGTGGAGGTGGCCGCGTTCTGCACGGGCGCCGCGTTCGACGTGGCGGCCAGGGCGAAGGCCCCGCCGCCCGCCATCGTCGCGGCGCAGGCCAGCAGCGCGATCTTCTTCTTCGTGCCGAGCTTTCTCCTGCGCGACATGCGCGCCTCCTGGGAGGTAGGGGAGCGTACGCCGCTATGTACGAGATCCCGAACAGGACCTACTCAGCGGTCACAGGAGTCGCACAAGTGACCTGTGCCACACGGGGCTTGGCTCAGCGTGACAGCGCGTCGCGTACGGCGTCCTCGGTGCGGGCGACCACGGCGGTGCCGTCGTCGGCGGTGATGATCGGCCGCTGGATCAGCTTCGGGTGCTCCGCGAGCGCCCGCACCCAGCGGTCGCGGGACGCCGGGTCCTTCGGCCAGTCCTTGACGCCGAGTTCCCCGGCCTCGGCCTCGCCGGTCCGTGTGATGTCCCACGGTTCGAGCCCGAGGCGCTGGAGCACCTGACGGATCTCGTCCTCGCTCGGTACGTCCTCCAGGTAACGGCGGACGGTGTAGTCGGCGCCCTCGGCGTCGAGCAGGGTGAGCGCGCTGCGGCACTTGGAACAGGCGGGGTTGATCCAGATCTCCATGCGGGACACGGTAGCGGTGCTCTCCCGGCCCCCGGCAGCCCCACGCGCACCGGAGCCCCCACGGCCCTCCATCATCCCCCAACTCACGTCCTGACCTGGCCTTTTGGCGCCGTTGGGGCCCTCCGATTGTCAGTGCCGGGCAGTAGAATAGAAGCAGTGTTCGAGGCCGTCGCCGGAGGTTCCGGACGGTGTCCCGACCGCGACAGGAGGATGCCCGTGCCCGCTGCCACCCTCACGTCCACGCCGTTGCCCACCCAGTCGACCGCCGCGCGGCAGGTCCCGCTGGACCTGCCGTACGCCCCCGTCGCCAAGCGCCCGCTCCCGGCGGGGCGGCCCCGCGAGTGGTACGTCACCCACAACCGCCGGCTGAAGGCGATGCGGCTGGCGATCGCGCTGCTCGACTCCGGGGTGTACGTGCCGCATCAGGCGCGGGACGAGGTGATCCACCGGACGGCGGCGCTGATCGGCGTCCACCCGCCGTCGGAACGCACGTGCCACATGGTCCGCGCGCTGCTCCGCTACACCCGCTGAACAGGTGCTTCGCGCGCAGTTCCCCGCGCCCCTGACCAGGGGCGCGGGGAACTGCGCAATCTTTTCGGGGGTCTGGGGGCTTGCCCCCGGGGACGGGAAGGGTAGGGGCGGCGGGGGCGAGGAAAAGCCCGTCACAGACCCGGCGCGCCCCACAGCGGGAACCAGCGCCCCAGGTCGGACTCCATCCGCAGCTCACCCGCCAGCACCCCCCGCACCCGCAGCTCCAACGCCGTGTCCCGCCGCTCACCCCCCACCGGCGCGAACGGGTAGAACGTCCCCCGCTTGAACAGATACACCAGCCCCAGCCGCCGCCCCGCCCCGGCCTCGGCCTCCACCCCTGCCTCGCGAAACCCCACCACCGAGCACAACAACTGCGGCCCGAACCCGTTCACCTCCATCGCACTGTTCACCGCATGCACGTCATTCACCACCGACGCCACCTCCCCGACCCCCCGCCGCGAGACGAGCCACGAGTACCCGTACTCGTCCCGCCGCAGCTCCACCCCCGCCCCCATCCGCTCCGCATCCGCGTCCAGCAACGCCCGCACCTCCCGGTGCGTCTGCTCGAACGCCGCCCCCTCGACCGTCGCGAAACACACGGCCCCTTCCCCCGTAGGGGTGAACCCGGCCCCCGCCTCCAACGTCACCGCCGCCGCCGGCAAGGCGAACAGCTGATCGAGATCCGGCGCGACCGGCCTGGTCCGCCCGAGCAGGATGTCGAGAAACCCCACGCCGCCTCAGCCCACCCTCCCGGTCTCGCCCAGCTCCGCCGAGATCCGGCCCAACTGCTCCAGCCGCTGCTCCAGACTCGGATGGGTGGAGAACAGCCGGGCGAACCCCGCGCCCTTGCCGAACGCGGGGGTGAAGTAGAACGCGTTGAAGGCCTGCGCGGTCCGCAGATCCTCACTGGGGATGCGCGCGATGTCCCCGTCGACCTTGGTCAGCGCGGCGGCCAGCGCCGAGGGCCGCCCGGTGAGCAGCGCGGCGGCCCGGTCCGCGGCCAGCTCCCGGTACCGGGACAGTGCACGGATGAGGACGAAGCTCAGCGCGTACACCGCCGCCGAGACGCCCATCACGATGCCGAGCACGGCCAGCGTGTTCTGGTCCCGCCGGCCCCGCCCGAACAGCTCCGAGTAGAAGGCGAACCGCACCACCAGCCCGGCGAGCACTCCGAGGAACGACGCGATCGTGATCACGGCGACGTCCTTGTGCGCCACGTGCGACAGCTCGTGCGCGAGGACGCCCTCCAGCTCCGCGGGCTCCAGCCGCCGCAGCAGCCCCGTGGTCACGCACACCACGGCGTGATCGGCGTTCCGCCCGGTCGCGAACGCGTTCGGCATGTCCATGTTGGAGACCGCGACGAGCGGCTTCGGCATGTCCGCGACGGCGCACAGCCGGTCCACGACCCCGTGCAGCTCCGGATACTCCTCGCGCTCCACGACCCGCCCGTGCATCGAGTACAGCGCGATCCGGTCGGAGAACCAGTACTGCGCCCCGAGCACCGCCGCCGCGATCACCACGACCAGCACCCACGACTTCAGCAGCACGACCAACGCGGCCACGAAGGCCACGTACAGCAATCCCAGCAGGAACATCGTGACCGTCATCCGCACGGTCAGCCGCCGATCACTGTGGAACCGGCTCCGCATTCCGCATCACCTCGCGGTACCTCGGCATAAGGCATAAGGCGTAAAGCACTCGTCCCGCTCTCCATTGTGCGCCCGCACCCGCCGCCGCGGCCCATGCGCGGCCCCCGAACGCCCCCAGGGACGGCAAAGGCCGGGAGGGACGACGACGGGGCCGCCGTCCACGAGGGACGACGGCCCCGGGGGCCATCGGGCGGGTGCGCGCACCCGCCCGGGTCGGCTCACACGTCGAAGTACAGCTCGAACTCGTGCGGGTGCGGGCGGAGCTGGAGCGGGGCGATCTCGTGGGTGCGCTTGAAGTCGATCCACGTCTCGATCAGGTCGGACGTGAAGACGTCGCCCTGGAGGAGGAACTCGTGGTCGGCCTCCAGGCGGTCGAGGACGGCGCCGAGGGAGGTGGGGACCTGGGCGACGCCCGCGTGCTCCTCGGGGGCCAGCTCGTAGAGGTCCTTGTCGATCGGCTCGGCCGGCTCGATCTTGTTCTTGATGCCGTCCAGGCCCGCGAGCAGCAGCGCCGAGAAGGCGAGGTAGGGGTTGCCGGAGGAGTCCGGGGCACGGAACTCGACGCGCTTGGCCTTGGCGTTCGAACCCGTGATCGGGATGCGCATGGCCGCGGAGCGGTTGCGCTGCGAGTACACCAGGTTGACCGGCGCCTCGAAGCCCGGCACCAGACGGTGGTAGGAGTTCACCGTCGGGTTGGTGAAGGCCAGCAGCGACGGGGCGTGCTTGAGGATGCCGCCGATGTAGTAGCGGGCGGTGTCCGACAGGCCCGCGTACCCGGCCTCGTCGTAGAACAGCGGGTCGCCGCCCGCCCACAGGGACTGGTGGACGTGCATGCCCGAGCCGTTGTCGCCGAAGATTGGCTTCGGCATGAAGGTCGCGGTCTTGCCGTTGCGCCAGGCGACGTTCTTCACGATGTACTTGAAGAGCTGGAGGTCGTCCGCGGCGGCGAGCAGCGTGTTGAACTTGTAGTTGATCTCGGCCTGGCCCGCGGTGCCCACCTCGTGGTGCAGCCGCTCCAACTGGAGGCCGGAGCGCTGCAGCTCCAGGGAGATCTCGGCGCGCAGGTCGGCGAAGTGGTCGACCGGCGGGACCGGGAAGTAGCCGCCCTTGTAGCGGACCTTGTAGCCGCGGTTGTCCTCGACCGCGCCGGTGTTCCAGGCGCCGGCCTCGGAGTCGATGTGGTAGAAGGACTCGTTCTCGGCGGTCCGGAAGCGGACGCTGTCGAACACGTAGAACTCGGCCTCCGGGCCGAAGTACGCGGTGTCTGCGATGCCGGTGGAGGCGAGGTACGCCTCGGCCTTCTTGGCCACGTTGCGCGGGTCGCGGGAGTACTGCTCGCCCGTGATCGGGTCGTGGATGAAGAAGTTGATGTTGACCGTCTTGTCGCGGCGGAACGGGTCGACGCGCGCGGTGGACAGGTCGGCGCGGAGTGCCATGTCCGACTCGTGGATGGCCTGGAAGCCGCGGATCGAGGAGCCGTCGAACGCGAGCTCCTCGGCCGGGTCGAAGGCCTCGGCCGGGATCGTGAAGTGCTGCATCACACCCGGCAGGTCGCAGAACCGGACATCGACGAACTTGACGTCCTCGTCCGCGATGAACTTCTTGGCCTCGTCGGCGTTCTGGAACATCAAGCTCCTCCTACTCCCGGCCGTTCCTTGCCGGGGTGGTAGTTCGTTCGTGCGGCCGGTGCGGTGGCACAACCGGTTAACGACCCTAGGGAGGGGTGATTTCTCGGGCGTGACCCATTTGTTTCGTGGAGGTTAACCGGCTCGTCCCCCATTGTGACGTGTGCCGGACGTCCGCGCGGGGTGGGGCGGGGGCCGTGTGGGCGCCCGCGGGGGCGCAGTACCGTGGACGGGTGGACAACAGGCAAGCAATCGGATCATGGCTCTCCGGGCCCCGCGCCGCCGCCGAGGAGGCGGGAGCGGACTTCGGTTACCGCGGGGAGCAGCTGGGATTGCCGGAGGAGGGGCCGGGGTCGATCGCCCGGCCCGGGCGGCGGCTCGGAGCGGTCGTCGTGGACTGGGCGCTGTGCCTGCTGATCGCATACGGCCTGATCACCGACGGCTACGGGCAGGCGACGAGCAACTGGACGCTGCTCGTCTTCTTCCTGCTGGGGGTGCTGACCGTGGGGACGATCGGGTTCACCCCGGGCAAGCGGCTGTTCGGGCTGCGGGTGGTGGCGCTGGCGTCCGGGCGGGTGAGCCCGGGGCGGGCGGTGCTGCGGACGGTGCTGTTGTGCCTGGCGATCCCGGCGCTCGTATGGGACCGGGACGGCCGGGGCCTGCACGACCGCCTCGCGGGGACGGTGGAGGTGCGGGCGTAGCCCGCGCCCGTAGGCGGTTCTGACACGGAAAGGGCTCCTGGCAATCCGTACCGTTGCCAGGAGCCCTTTCCGTGTCAGTGGGCGCTGCGGTTACCGCAGACGGCCACCCCTCGGCATCCGCATGCCCTTCGGCATCGGGCCCTTCGGGAGGGGCATGTTGCTCATCAGGTCGCCCAGCGCGCGCAGCCGGTCGTTGGTCGCGGTGACCTGGGGGCCGGTCAGCACCCGCGGGTACTTCAGCATCGTCGTGCGCAGCTTCTTGAGCTCGACCTGGCCCTCGCCCGTGCCGACGATCACGTCGTGCACCGGCACGTCCGCCACGATGCGGGCCATCTTCTTCTTCTCGGCCGCCAGCAGCGTCTTGAGCCGGTTCGGGTTGCCCTCGGCCACCAGTACGATGCCGGCCTTGCCGACCGCCCGGTGCACCACGTCCTGGTTGCGGTTCATCGCCACCGCCGGGGTCGTCGTCCAGCCGCGCCCGACGTTGTCGAGCACGGCGGCCGCCGCACCCGGCTGGCCCTCCATCTGCCCGAACGCCGCGCGCTCGGCCCGCCGGCCGAAGACGATCGCCATCGCCAGCAGGGCGAGCAGCAGACCGAAGATGCCCAGATAGATGGGGTGACCGATCAGGAAACCGATCGCGAGGAAGACGCCAAGAGTGACGATTCCGACAGCCGCGAGTACAAGACCGATCTTCGAGTCGGCCCTGCGGGTCATCTTGTAGGTCAGGGCGATCTGTTTCAGTCGCCCGGGGTTCGCAGTCTCCGCCGCGGATTCCTTCCTCGCCATGGCACGAAGTCTACGTGTCCCGACAGGCGCCGACGACGGCAGTGCCCGCTGCGATGCGGGAGGGTGACGCCGTACCCGCCGAATCGTTACGGCGGCGCGGTCAGCCGTCGGCACGGACCCCGGTCAGCAGGGGCAGGGCGGCGGCGTCGAGGACGCGTTCGGCCTCGATGCGGTCCTTGGCCCGGCGGCGGTCCTCCAGGACCGAGTTCCAGGCGTTGCGACGGGCGGTGCGCTGGCCACCGCTCAGCAGCAGACTCTCGACGGCACGGAGTGCATCGGTGAACTTCGGAAGCGCGGTGGCACGGACGGGTGCGGCCTGCATGACGGAGGTTCCCCCTCGGGAAAACGGCGGCCAGGGTCGGGGCCCTACATGATGTGAACCCAGGGTCACGCTTCGGTGTTACCAGGACGTGACCGACCGGTCAAACGGGCATGAAGCCTGGGTACGACGCCGGAAACGGCCGTCGCGGCACGAGCGGAGCCCCTAGCTGCGAGGACGCCGGGGCCGCGGCGGACCGGCGTTTACCGACCGGTAGTGCCCTGTGCGCGGATTCACACGATCACCGGGCCCCGGAACCACCGAGCGGCGGCACTGGGTGCCAGTGCCGCCGCCCGTACGGGAGATGAACCGATCAGACCGCCTGCGAGGCGACGTAGGCGCCACGCTTCTCCACGGCCATGCGGTACAGCCGGCCCGCGCGGTACGAGGACCGGACGAGCGGGCCGGACATCACACCGGAGAAGCCGATGCGCTCGGCCTCCTCCTTCAGTTCCACGAACTCCTGCGGCTTGACCCAGCGCTCCACCGGGTGGTGGCGGACGCTCGGCCGCAGGTACTGCGTGATGGTGACCAGCTCGCAGCCGGCGTCGTGCAGCTGCTTCAGCGCGTCGACGACCTCCTCGCGGGTCTCGCCCATGCCGAGGATGAGGTTCGACTTGGTCACCAGGCCGTAGTCGCGGGCCGCGGTGATGACCTGGAGCGAACGGTCGTAACGGAAGCCGGGGCGGATCCGCTTGAAGATCCGCGGCACCGTCTCGACATTGTGGGCGAAGACCTCGGGGCGGGCGGAGAAGACCTCCGCCAGCTGCTCGGGGACCGCGTTGAAGTCGGGGGCCAGCAGTTCGACCTTGGTCCGGCCCTCGGCCCGGCCGGCGGTCTGCGCGTGGATCTGGCGGACCGTCTCGGCGTAGAGCCAGGCACCGCCGTCCGCCAGGTCGTCGCGGGCGACGCCGGTGATGGTGGCGTAGTTCAGGTCCATCGTGACCACGGACTCACCGACCCGGCGGGGCTCGTCACGGTCGAGCGCTTCCGGCTTGCCGGTGTCGATCTGACAGAAGTCACAGCGCCGGGTGCACTGGTCGCCACCGATGAGGAAGGTCGCCTCGCGGTCCTCCCAGCATTCGTAGATGTTCGGACAACCGGCCTCCTGACAGACCGTGTGCAGCCCCTCGCTCTTCACGAGGCTCTGCATCTTGGTGTACTCGGGGCCCATTTTCGCCCGGGTCTTGATCCACTCGGGCTTGCGCTCGATGGGGGTCTGGCTGTTGCGGACCTCCAGGCGCAGCATCTTGCGTCCGTCGGGTGCGACTGCGGACACGTCGGCTCCCTGTAGCTTCGATTCGTCGGCAAACCCCAGCGTACGCCCGTACGAGGACAGGTCCTGAACCGGTTCGGGCTCCATAGGGGCGCGGGGAACTGCGCAATCTTTCAGGGGGGTCCGGGGGCACAGCCCCCGGGGACGGGAAGGGTAAGGGCGGCGGGGACGAAAAACCCGACCCAGCCCCACGCACCCCTACACCGACGCCCGCTCCACCACCCTCGGCTTCAACTCCGCGTGCTCCAGAACCTCCCGCAGATGCCGCTCCACCACCGGCAGCACCTCCGCGATGGTCACGTCCCGCCCCAGTTCGCTCGCCAGGGACGCGACCCCCGCGTCACGGATCCCGCACGGAATGATCCGGTCGAACCACGTCGCGTCCGGATTCACGTTCAGCGCGAACCCGTGCATCGTGACGCCCTTGGCGACCCGGATCCCGATGGCGGCGACCTTCCGGTCCTCCCGCCGCTGCCCCGCGTTCGACGGCGCGTACTCCGGCCCGTTCAACCGCGGATCGAACTCCTCGTCCGTCAGCCGGGGGTCGAAGTCCAGCGACAGCCCCCCGAGCGCGGGCCGCTGCTCGACGGGATCGCCCAGCACCCAGACCCCGCTGCGCCCCTCCACCCGCGTCGTCTCCAGACCGAACTCCGCGCACGTACGGATCAGCGCCTCCTCCAGCCGCCGCACGTGCGCCACGACGTCCACCGGGCGCGGCAGCTTCTGGATCGGATAGCCGACGAGCTGTCCGGGCCCGTGCCAGGTGATCTTGCCGCCGCGGTCCACGTCGATGACGGGCGTGCCGTCGAGCGGGCGTTCGCTGTCCTCCGTGCGCCGGCCGGCGGTGTAGACCGGCGGGTGCTCCAGGAGCAGCACGGTGTCGGGAACCTCGTCGGCGAACCGCGCCGCGTGCACCCGGCGCTGCTCGTCCCACGCCTCCTGGTACTCCACGGCATCCGGGCCGAACCCCATATGGACGAACCGCACCTCACCCACGGCGAGCGCCTCCCTCAGCGAACTGTGTCGGGCGCGTGCACCGCGCCCAAGCCACTGTACGTCCGTGCGAAAGCGACCCCCGGAGAGGGCCGAACGGGGGGCGCGCGGGGGGTGTGCGGAGGGCGCGGCGAGGGCGTGCGGGCGGTGCGGCGAGGGCGTGCGGGCGGTGCGGCGAGGGCGTGCGGGCGGGCCGCCGCGCCGCCGCCCGCTCCCGTTGCGTCAGCCGGTCGGGCGCATCCTCACACGATCGGATGAATGGGCGCCGAAGTGTGCGATCAGTCGCTCACTCTCCGCTACATTCGCGCCGACGGCAGCAGACGTACGCAGGAAGTGAGCGCCAAAACGGCTGCTCAGAGGCGATCCGGGCAGCTCGCGAAGTCCCCGCGGACAGCGCGCGGCCCCGGACGGCACCGGAAGGCAGGAGACCGCACCGCAGATGACGGAACGACCCGCGCAGCGCACCCCCAACCGCCAGCTCGCCGCACTCATCGCAGAAGCGGGGTTCTCCAACGCAGGTCTGGCCCGTCGTGTGGACCAGCTCGGCCTCGAACACGGACTCGACCTCAGATACGACAAGACCTCCGTCACCCGCTGGCTGCGCGGCCAGCAGCCCCGCGGCACCACGCCCGCGCTCATCGCCGAGGTCTTCACCCGGCGGCTGGGCCGCAGGCTCAGCGCCCAGGACCTCGGGCTCGACGCGTGCGCCCCCGTCTACGCCGGTCTGGAGTTCGCCGCGACGCCGGAGGAGGCCGTCGACATCGTCGGCGGGCTGTGGCGCAAGGACTCCGGCAGCCATGCCGAGCTCCGCAAGATCGCCTTCACCCCGGCCGGTCTCGTCGTCCCCAGCCGGGACTGGCTGATCGGCCGCGCCGACGACCGGGTCGCCCACGGCGAGCCCGGCCCCGTACGGCTGCCCGCGCAGGGCCGCCCGGCGGTGCCGCGCCAGCGCGGGCACTCCGAGCGCGGTCCCGGCCAGCGGGTCACCGGTGGCGACATCGCCGCGCTGCGCTCGGTCGGCGAGCTGTTCCGCACCCTCGACCACGCCTACGGCGGCGGCCACGCCCGCCAGGCCCTCGTCCGCTACCTCGAACACGAGGTCGAACCGATGCTGCGCGGCACGTACGGGGAGCAGACCGGACGCCGTCTGTTCGCCGCCGCGGCCGACCTCACCCGGCTGGCCGGGTGGACCTCGTACGACATCGGGGCGCACGGACTCGCGCAGCGCTACTTCGTCCAGGCGCTGCGGCTGACGCAGGCGGCCGGCGACCGGGTCTACGGGGCGTACGTCCTGGTGACGATGAGCAGGCAGGCCATCTACCTGGGCCATGGCCGGGAGGCCGTACAGCTCGCCCGTGTCGCGCAGCAGGGCGCCGTCAACACCGCGCCGCCCGCCGTGCAGGCGCTGCTGCACGCGGTCGAGGCGCGCGGGCACGGGGTGCTCGGGGAGGTGCGGGCGTGCACGGCCTCGCTCGTCCGGGCCGAGCGGGCCCTTGAGGCGAGCCGGCCCGGGGACGACCTTCCCCCCTGGGCCCGCTTCTTCGACGAGGCCCAGCTCGCCGACGAGTTCGGCCACTGCCACCGGGATCTGCAGCAGTACCGTGCGGCCGTGCAGCACGCGGAACGCTCGCTGCAGCTGCGGCCGGTCGCGTTCGCGCGCAGCCGGTTGTTCTGCCGGGTGGTGCTCGCCTCGGCCCGGCTGGGCCTCGGCGAGCTGGACCAGGCCTGCCAGTTGGGCGCGGAGGCCGCCGCGCAGGCGTCGGAGATGCGGTCGGTGCGGGCGGTGGAGTACGTACGGGACTTCGAGCGCCGGCTCGAGCCGTACCGGGATGCGGCGCCCGTGCGGGGCTACCGCGACCGCGTGGGCGTACTCCAGTAGCCCTCCGTGCGGCCCCGCCCCCCCGGGCGGGGCTCGGGCGCCCTCCGGGCGGGGGGGTCGGGTGCGTTGGCGGGTGCGGGTGCGTCGTGGCTAGTCGCGCAGTTCCCCGCGCCCCTCAAAGGCGGGGGGCGCGCCCCGGTTCTTTAGGGGCGCGGGGAACTGCGCGAGAAGCCCCACCGGCCGTCGGCCGACAACGCACCCCCGGGGTCCAAGGGGCGGAGCCCCTTGAAGGGATGGGACGGGTAGGGGCGGCGGGGGCGAGACAAAGGCCCCCGCCACCACCGCGCTACGCCGCCGTCTCCAAACGGCGGCCTGCCGGCCGCGAGGCCCAGGCGGCCGCATCCGCGAGCACCGCCCGCGCCGCCCTCCGGGCCGAGTGAAGCTCCCCCTGGAGCCCACTCACCCCCCGGTGGTCGCCGCACACGTACAGCCCCGACAACACCCGCACCGGCCGCCGCACATCATGCGGCACCCCCATCCCCGGCACCGCCTCCGCGTCATGATGCACCGCCAGCAACTCCCACCGCCGCGTGGACGTCCGGTACATCCGCCCCAACTGCGCCCGCGCCTCCGCGTCCAGCACCCCCGGCCCCGCCGGATCCGCCGGCCGCCCGAGCACCACGGACGTGACCAGCGCCCGCCCCACCGGCGCCCGCCCCGGATCCACCTGACTGATCACCGCCGTGTGCGCCACCGGCCCACCCCGGTCGGCGTCCAGCAGCAGCACCGGCTCGGCGAGCGGCGGCTCGTCGGTGGTGTGGTGCAGCACCGTCACCGCGTGGTGCGCCGGCACCCGCAGCCCGGGCAGCAGCGCGGCCGCGGACCGCGCCCCCGTCGCCAGGACGACCGCCCGGCAGTCCACCTCGCCCAGCTCCCGCGTGGTCACCGAGGTCGTGGACACCGCCGTCACGCGCACCCCCGTACGGACCGACCCCGGCGGCAGCCCGGCCGCCAGCAGCTCCGGCAGGGCGTCCGCGCCACCCTCCGGCAGACACAGCCGCCCCGTCACGAAGGCGTGCAGCGCGAGGTCGGCGCAGCGGCTGGACGACGTCAGCGCCGGGTCGCCGAGCAGCGCGGCCAGCAGCGGCCGCAGGAACCCCTCGACCGCGGCGGCCGGCAGCCCGTACCCGGAGAGGGCCTGGGCGGTGGGGAGTTGTGGCCGGGACAGCAGCCGCTCGGGCGGTGTGGCCGCCAGCCGGGCCAGCACCGTGGCCAGCCGCGCGCGCTCCGCCGCCCCGCCCAGCGGACCGGGCGCGGGCCGCGACGGCCGGCCGCGGTGAAGCGGCTGCGGACGCGCGGCCCTGGGGGCGCTTGCGAGGGCGCGTACGGCCGTGAGCGCGCCCCTCGTTCCCCGTACCGCGCTCAGGGCGGCGCCCCGGCGCACCACCCGCCGGGCGGCCGCGGGCAGGAACGACTCCCCGGCCCGGTGGTGCCGGCCCTCGCTGTGCAGCAGCACCCCGGGGGCGAACGTCCGCAGGGACAGCGTTTCGAGCCCCGGGGTGCGGGCCAGCTCCGGGTACGAGGTGCACAGGAGCCGGCCCGTACGGTCGAGGCGGAAGCCGTCGACCTTCTCGCTGGTCATCCGGCCGCCGACACCGCCGGCCGCCTCCAGGACGAGGACGCTCAGCCCCGCCCGGGTCAGATGGTGGGCCGCCGCGAGCCCGGCGACCCCGGCCCCCACGACGACGACGTCGACGGCGTCCCCGCGGTCCATGGCGTCCGTGACCTCGGTGATGTCCACCGTGTCCGTGATGCCTGGGGCGTTCATGGTGCCTGGGACATCCATGATGCCCACGGGATCCGCGGCGCTCGGACCGTCCGCGGTGTTGACGATGTGCGCATCCGCCTGGTGCACCGGCTCAAGCACGTGCCCTCCTCGAGGTCGCGCGGCTGCTGGGGACGTGATGCCCCCAACAGGCTCAAGGAATACGCGAGTTCGGCACGAGGGTAGGCGGCGGCGGGAAGCACGGCAGGGGGCACGGGGGCCTCGTGAGGGTGCACGGGGGCGCTCTCCGGGGGAGCCGGGCGCCCCCCTCACTGCGCCCCCCTTCCCGCCCCGGGTCAGTCCGTGCGGCGCAGCGCCGCCCGCAGCGCGTCCTCGATCCCCGGGAACGCGAAGCGGAAGCCCGACTCCAGCAACCGCGTCGGCAGCACCCGCTGACTGGTCAGGATGTCGCCCGCCATGTCGCCGAGCGCCAGCCGCAGCAGCGCCTCGGGCGTCGGCACCAGCGTCGGCCGGTGCAGCACGCGCCCCATCGCCCGGGTGATCTCCGCGTTGGTCAGCGGCGTCGGCGCGGTCAGGTTGACCGGACCGGACAGCGACCCGGTGTCCAGGGCGTGCCGCAGCGCGGCCACCTCGTCGTGCAGGGAGATGTAGCTCCAGTACTGCCGCCCGTTCCCCATCCGGCCGCCGAGCCCCGCCCGGAACAGCGGGAACAGCCGCGCCCACGCCCCGCCGCCGCGCGCCACCACCAGGCCGGTGCGCGCCAGCACCGTACGGATGCCGGCCTCCTGCGCCGGGGCCGTCGCCTCCTCCCACTCCACGCACACCGACGGCAGGAAGCCGTCCCCGGGCGGCGCCGACTCGTCCACCGCGCGGTCGCCCGTCGCGCCGTAGAAGCCCATCGCGCTGCCGTTGACGAACACGCGCGGCGGTTCCTCCAGCGCGGCCATCGCCTCGGCGAGCGTGGCCGTGCCCAGCACCCTGCTGTCGCGGATCCGCCGCTTGTACCCCTCCGTCCAGCGCCGTGAGGCGACCCCGGCCCCCGCGAGGTTCACCACCGCCGCGCAGCCGACGAGGCCGGCCGCGTCGATCCGCTGCTCCTCGGGGTCCCAGCGGACCTCGCCCGGACCGCGCGGCGCGCGCCGCACCAGCCGCAGGACCGTGTGGCCGTCCCTCTCCAGCGAGCGGGCCAGCGCCGAACCGATCAGCCCGGAGGCACCGGCGAGCGCGACGCGGGAACCGGCGGGGAGCGCGGAGTCGGCGGACGGCGGGGGAGGGGACGCGTCGGCTGTCATGCGTCCATCCTGCCCCGCCGTCCCGGAACCGTGCGCGCGCGGGGACCGGCGGCCGGCCGCGGGGCCCCGGCCGGGAACCACGCGCGCGACCCGTTGTCACACCCCGGCCGTACAGTGATCCACATGTCAGTTCCGCACCCGCCGCCGCGCATACGCCGGGCCACCCCCGCCGACGAGGACGCGCTCGGGCGGCTCGACCGCGCCACCTGGTCCACGCTGCACGCCGTCCAGCCCCGGCCGCAGCCGCCGTACGAGCCGTTCTACACCGAGCGGTTCGGGCCCCGGGACCACCTCGTGGCCGAGTCCGGCGAACACACGGACGGACGCATGGACGGACACATAATCGGCTACCTCCGCATCGGCTTCCCGACCTCGCTCGCCGCCAACGCGCATGTGCGGCAGATCCTCGGGTTCGTCGTCGCGGAGGAGGCGCGCGGGACCGGTGTCGGCCGGGCGCTGCTGCGGGCCGCGGCGGAGGAGGCCCGGCGGCAGGGCGCCCGCCGCCTCACCCTGCGCGTTCTCGGGCACAACACCCCCGCCCGGCGGCTCTACGAGTCGGAGGGGTTCGTCGTCGAGGGGGTGCTCCCGGGGGAGTTCCTGCTCGACGGAAAGTACGTGGACGACGTCCTCATGGGCCGGAAGCTGTAGCCGCCGCGCCGGGCGGTCACGACTCCGTCAGGTCGCCGGTGTCCACCGCCGTCGTGCGGTTCCTCGCGTCGCGGGCGTCGTCCGCGACCTCCTTCGCGGTGAGCACGTACCCCGTCTCCGCGTCCGAGGTGGAGCGCGCGAACACCACCCCGTACACCCGGCCGTCGGTGCTCAGCAGCGGGCCGCCGGAGTTGCCGGGCAGCACCGTGGAGCGGACGGAGTAGATCTGCCGGGTGACGGTGCCGGTGTTGTAGATGTTCCGGCCCGTCGCCTCGATCGTGCTCGCGACCGTGGCCGCCCGCAGGTTCAGCCCGCCGTCCTGCGGATAGCCGGCCACCACCGCCGGGTCCCCGCGCCCCGCCGTGTCGTCGAAGCGGAGCGCGGGGGCGGTCAGCTCCGGCACGTACAGCACCGCCACGTCCCTGTCCGGGTCGAACAGCACCACCCGGGCCGCGTACACCGTGCCGACCCCGCCCACGCGGACCGAGGGGTCGTCGATGCCCGCCACCACGTGGGCGTTGGTCATCACGTGCCGGGGCGCGTAGACGAAGCCGCTGCCCTCACGGCCCTGGTCGCCCGCGACGCCCTCGACCTTCACGGTGCTCGACGTGGCCGCCTTCGTGGCGCGCGCCGTGACGTTGTCGCCGGAGGGCTCGGCCACGCCCGCCGTCGGCTCGTTCTCGAACGGGTTGAACACCTGCGGGAAGCCCGCCTCCGTGAGCGCCGTCGTGGCCCGCGAGAACCACGACGGGGTCGTCTCCGGCATGACGTCCTGCACCGCGCCCAGCAGCGCCGAGTTGCGGATCGAGGAGGAGACCACCGTGGACGACGAGGCGCCGACGACGCTCGCCGCCACCCACGCCACCAGCAGGACGGCCACGGTGTTGGCCGCCGCCCCGCCGACCCCGTCCGCCACCCGCAGCGCCCCCTGGTCCAGCTCGCCGCGCAGCCGCAGGGCCAGCCGGCCCGCCAGCTCGTGCCCCACGGCGGCCGGCACCAGCAGCGTCAGCACCGCCGTCAGGGTGGCCATGGGGGTGCCCCGGGTGACCAGCTCCATGACCCACGGCAGCACCCACACGCCGATCACGGCACCGGCCACGAAGCCGGCCAGCGACACACAGCCGGCGACCAGCCCGCGCCGGTAACCGGACGCCGCGTAGGCCAGGATCACCAGCAACAGCACTACGTCGAGCAGGTCCACATGGCCGCCTTTCTCTCGGGCCGCCCCCCTTGGCACGCACCGGGCGCACCTCTCGGTACGCACCGGGCGCACCCCTGAGTACGTGCCCGCCACGCCCGTTGATCAGGCCCGGAGCCATCCGTACGGCACCGGTGCCCGCACCCTTCGAAAACGCTCCCGGACACGACGATGGTTCCACCGGGTGGCGCGGCACACATCTGGCAGCGCACGCGTCGCGGGGTCGGCGGAGGCGGGTGAGGGTGGGGACCATGCGTGTGGTCCGAGGAACGCGCGGGCGCCTGCGGGCGAGAACGCGCGGCAGGCACAGACATCGCGCCGGACACGACGACGGGTTCGGTGGCGCATTCGGCAGCGGTGTTCACGACGCCGGACACGGCGACGGGTTCGGCACCGGGGTTCACGACGCCGGACACGGCGACGGCGGGTACGACGCCGGGCACGGCCGTTCCCACGACGCCGGGGACGGCGGCGGGTACGGGCAGTGGCGTTCGTCCCACGAGGCGTACCGCCGGACGTACCGCCGGCCCGCCGTGCGGCGCCGGCGGTCCGGGCACCGCCGTACCCGGCGTGCCCTGGTGCTGCTGCTCGGCTGTCTGCCCGGTGCCGCCGTCGCGCTCGTCCTGGCGTTCTGCGCGGTCGGCGCCGCCCCCACCGGCGCCCGGTCCGCGCACCCCGTCCCCACCCGGCATCCGGCCACCGCCCCCGCGCACCCCGCCGTCCGCCCGGCCATCGTGCCGCGCTCGCGCTGGGCCGGCGAGGGCCTGCCCGCACAGCCGCCCCCGCGCTACGACGACCGGGTCGTCGCGATCTTCGTCCACCACACCGACTCGCCCAACGGCTACGACTGCGCCGACGCGCCCCGCATCATCCGCGCCCTCTACCAGGGCCAGACCGCCGCCCGGCAGTGGGACGACATCGGCTACAACTTCCTCGTCGACCGCTGCGGCACCATCTACGAGGGCCGGGCCGGCGGCGTCGACCGCCCCGTCACCGGCGCCCACACCCAGGGCTTCAACCACCGCACCGCCGGCATCGCCGCGATCGGCACGTTCACCGCGGGCACCCCCGTGCCGCAGGAGATGACCGAGGCCATCGCCGCGCTCGCCGCCTGGAAGCTCGGCCTCTCCGACGTCGACCCGCGCTCCCGGGTCGCCCTCGTCTCCAGCAACGGCGGCAGCCGGTACGCCGCCGGGGCGACCGCGGTGCTCCCGGCGGTGGCCGGGCACGACGCGGGTTACCAGACGAGCTGCCCCGGCGCCGCGCTCTCGGCCCGGCTGGCGTGGATAAGGGAGCGGGCGGCACAGTTGCAGGGCCGCGGCTGAGCCGCAGGCGCGCCCGGGCCCGGGTCAGTCGCCGAAGCGGGTCCACAGGGAGGGGTAGCGGCGGGCCAGGGCGGCCTCGTCCTCGAAGTCCTGCGGTGTGCCCTCGGGTTCGTCGGGCGCGGGCGGCAGCCCGAGGTCCGGGGCGACGACGCCGGTGAGCTGCTCGTACGCCTCGTCGGCCGCGTAGCCGAGCTCCTCGCCGTCGCCGTCGACGCGTTCGTCGAAGTCGTCCAGGAGTTCGGCGAGGGAGTCCGGGTCGTGCAGGGCGCCCTCGAAGACCTCGCGGCCCTGGCCGATCAGCCAGCAGCGGAAGTAGTCGAAGGCGTCGTCGCTCGCCCCGCCGAGCAGCAGCCAGGCGGCGCCCCACAGGTCCCAGCGGTAGGCCCGGTTGTAACGGGCCTCGAAGTGGCGGGCGAAGTCCAGCACCGCCTCCGGGTCCAGCCGGAGGAGCCGCTCCACCAGCAGGTCGGCGTGCTCCTCCGGGTCACCCCCGGCGGCCTCGCGGGTGGTGTCCACCAGCTCCCAGAACTCCGTCTCGTCCATCACGCCCCCAGCATCTGCCCTGGGCGGGCGGTACGCACGTCGGTCGCGCGGTCGCTTCCCGGCTGTCGTCAGGCGTAGAGGGCCGCGAGGCGGCGGGCGTCGGCGGCGAGGCGGCGGCGCAGGGAGGCGGGGGCCAGTACCTCCGCCTCCGGGCCCAGCGCGGTGAGCTGGGCGTGGGCGACCTCCTCCGACTCCACCGGCAGGGTCAGGGTGACGTGGCCGTCCGGGCCGTCCCGGCCGGTCGCCTCCGCCAGCGCGTGGCGGGCTGAGGCGGGGTCGACGACATCGGGGAGCAGGCGGGCGCCCTCGGGGGAGAGGCGTACGACGACCTGCGTGCGGAGGATCGAGCGCGCGAACTCCGCGGCGTGCTCCGCCCAGAAGGCGGGCAGGTCGAAGCTCTCGTCGCGGGTGAAGCGGTCCTCGTCGGGCGCCGTCGGGGTGACCGCCGTGAAGCGGTCGAGCCGGTACACGCGGAACGGTCCGCCGTCCGGGGCGGTGACGCGGGCGCACAGATACCAGGCGCCCGCCTTCAGGACGAGGCCGTACGGTTCCAGCTCCCGTTCGACCTCGTCGTCCTCCGGGCGGCGGCGGTAGCGGGCGGTGATGCGGCGGTCGTCCCAGACGGCCTCCGCGATCGCCGGGAGCAGGTCGGGGGTGCGGGGGTCCCTGAACCAGGCGGGGGCGTCGAGGTGGAAGCGCTGGGCGGCCGTGCGGGGGGTGTCCCGGAGGGAAGGGAGGAGGGCGGCGGAGACCTTCAGGCGGGCGGCGGAGGCGGCGTCGGCGAGGCCCATGTCGCGGAGGGGGCCGGGGAGGCCGGAGAGGAAGAGGGCCTCGGCCTCGGTGCGGGCGAGGCCGGTGAGGCGGGTGCGGTAGCCGTGGAGGAGGTGGTAGCCGCCGGTGCGGCCGCGGTCGGCGTAGACGGGGATGCCGGCCTCGGACAGGGCCTGGGCGTCGCGGGCGACGGTGCGCTCGGAGACCTCCAGCTCGCGGGCGAGCTCGGCGGCGGTCATGGTGGGGCGCCCCTGCAGGAGCAGCACCATTCTGATGAGCCTGGCGGCACGCATGGGTTCATTTTGGCGCGGGTGGGGCTGGGGGGCTGCCTTTTCCTCGCCCCCGCCGCCCCTACCCTTCCCGTCCCCGGGGGCAAGCCCCCGGACCCCCAAAAGATGCGCAGTTCCCCGCGCCCCTGATCAGGGGCGCGGGGAACTGCGCACGGGGTCAAAGGGGCGGAGCCCCTTGAGGACGGGACGGGTAGGGGCGCCGGGGGCGAAGGAAACCGCCCCCGGCCGCCCCCACCCTCCGCCGAATTACAACCCGTACCGCTCCCGCGCTTCCTTCACCGCCGTGGCCTTGACCTCGCCCCGGCGGGCGAGGTGCGCCAGCGCCGCGACGACGATCGACTCCGCGTCGACGCCGAAGTGGCGGCGCGCGGCCTCACGCGTGTCGGAGAGGCCGAACCCGTCCGCGCCCAGCGACGCCCAGTCCTGCTCGACCCACTGAGCGATCTGGTCGGGAACCTGCCGCATGTAGTCGGAGACGGCCAGCACGGGACCCTGCGCCCCGTGCAGCGCCCGCCGCACGAACGGCACCCGCTCCTCGCCCCGCAGCAGCGCCGCGTCCGCCTCCATCGCGTCGCGCCGCAGCTCGGTCCAGGACGTCGCGGACCACACGTCCGCCGCGACACCCCACTCCTCGGCGAGCAGCCGCTGCGCCTTCAGCGTCCAGTGGATCGCCGTGCCCGAGCCGAGCAGCTGGATGCGCGGGGCGTTCGCCACCGTGGTCAGCCCGGCCGACTCCGCCGTGTTGAAGCGGTACAGGCCCTTGACGATGCCCTCGTCGATGCCGGGCGTCGCCGGCTTCGCGGGCTGCGGCAGCGGCTCGTTGTAGACGGTGAGGTAGTAGAAGACGTTCGGGTCCTCACCCGGCGCCGCCTCGCCGAACATCCGGCGCATACCGTCCTTGACGATGACGCCGAGCTCGTAGGCGAACGCCGGGTCGTACGTCAGTGCCGCCGGGTTGGTCGCGGCGATCGCCGGCGAGTGGCCGTCGGCGTGCTGCAGGCCCTCGCCCGTCAGCGTCGTCCGGCCGGCCGTGGCGCCGACGAGGAAGCCGCGGCCGAGCTGGTCGCCGAGCTGCCACATCTGGTCGCCGGTGCGCTGCCAGCCGAACATCGAGTAGTAGATGTAGAACGGGATCATCGTCTCGCCGTGCGTCGCGTACGACGTCGAGGCGGCGATGAACTCGGCCATGGCGCCGGCCTCGGTGATCCCCTCGTTGAAGATCTGGCCGTTCTTCGCTTCCTTGTAGTACATGAGCTGGTCGCGGTCGACCGGCTCGTACGTCTGGCCCTTGGGCGAGTAGATGCCCAGGGACGGGAAGAGCGACTCCATGCCGAAGGTGCGCGCCTCGTCGGGGACGATCGGCACCCAGCGCCTGCCGGTCTCCTTGTCGCGGACGAGGTCCTTGACCAGGCGGACGAAGGCCATCGTCGTGGCGACGGACTGTGAGCCGGAGCCCTTGTCGAAGGCGGTGAACGCCTTGTCGGCGGGCATCGGCAGCGGCCCGACCGGGTGCACCCGGCGGGAGGGGGCCGGGCCACCGAGGGCCGCGCGGCGCTCCTGGAGGTAGCGGACCTCGGGGGCGTCGGCGCCGGGGTGGCCGTAGGGGACCACGCCGTCGACGAACTGCGCGTCCGAGATCGGCAGGTCCAGACGGTCGCGCATGTCCTTGAACTGCTCGACCGTCAGCTTCTTCATCTGGTGGTTGGCGTTCTTCGACGCGAAGCCGTCACCGAGGGTGTGGCCCTTGACGGTCTGGGCGAGGATCACCGTCGGCGCGCCCTTGTGCGCGAGGGCCGCCCGGTAGGCGGCGTAGACCTTGCGGGCCTCGTGGCCGCCGCGCGAGAACTGGAAGCACTCGATGATCTTGTCGTCGCTCAGCAGCTTCGCCATCTCGACGAGCGCCGGGTCCTTGCCGAAGAAGTCCTCGCGGATGTAGGCGGCGTCGCGCGTCTGGTACGTCTGCACCTGCGCGTCCGGTACCTCGCGGAGCCGGCGGACCAGCGCGCCCGTGGTGTCCAGCCGGAACAGCTCGTCCCAGGCGGTGCCCCACAGGGTCTTGACCACGTTCCAGCCGGCGCCCCGGAAGAGGGACTCCAGCTCCTGCACGATCTTGAAGTTGGCGCGCACCGGACCGTCGAGCCGCTGCAGGTTGCAGTTGATGACGAAGGTCAGGTTGTCCAGGCCCTCGCGGGAGGCGAGGGTGAGCGCGGTGGTGGACTCCGGCTCGTCCATCTCGCCGTCGCCGAGGAACGCCCAGACGTGGGAGTTGCTCAGGTCCTTGATGCCGCGGCTGGTCAGATAGCGGTTGAACCGCGCCTGATAGATCGCGGAGATCGGGCCGAGGCCCATGGAGACGGTGGGGAACTCCCACAGCCAGGGCAGTCGGCGCGGGTGCGGGTACGAGGGCAGACCGTTGCCGCCGGCCTCGCGGCGGAAGTTGTCCAGCTGCGTCTCGCTGAGCCGCCCGTCCAGGAAGGCGCGGGCGTAGATGCCGGGGGAGGCGTGGCCCTGGATGTACAGCTGGTCGCCGGAGCCGTCGCCCTCCTTGCCGTGGAAGAAGTGGTTGAAGCCGGTCTCGTACAGCCAGGCGGCCGAGGCGAAGGTGGCGATGTGGCCACCGACGCCGTACTTGCTGCCGCGGGTCACCATCGCGGCCGCGTTCCAGCGGTTCCACGCGGTGATGCGCTGCTCCAGCGCCTCGTCGCCTTCCACGGCGGGCTCGGCGGCGGTGGGGATGGTGTTGACGTAGTCCGTCTCGAGGAGCTGCGGCAGCGAGACGCCGGCTCCCTCGGCGCGCTCCAGGGTGCGACGCATCAGATAGGCCGCACGGTGCGGGCCGGCCGCCTCCGCGACCGCGTCCAGGGAGGCCTGCCATTCGGCGGTCTCCTCCGGGTCCCGGTCCGGGAGCTGGTCGAGCGCGCTCGGCTGGATGGCGTTGGGGTCGGTCATGTCGCCGCCTTCCTCAGTCGAAGGGGGTTCCCTCATCGGTAAGGGTTCGGGTGTGCCCTTGGTCTTTGGCAGGACAGGGCGGTGGGCTTCGGTGCTGTGACACCATGCGGTTTCGCCGCGCGGCCCAACGGTGACTGTAACTCCCTGATCGATGATCGATCAAAGGGTTGAGGGGCAAAACATCTTGATTCCGAGAAAGTCGGCACGGGGTGTCTCCGACGGTGGCACGGGGTGACGGTTCCCTCCGGGGGTTTGCGCAGGTGACAGGGGGTGCCCCTCGTCGACCCCGGGCGCGCGGGAGAGCTCGGGGGGTGGGGTTCGTTGGCGGGTGCGGCTGCGTCGTGGCTGGTCGCGCCCGCGCGGCGGAGCCGCATATCGACACAGTCCCGCGCCCCTAAAAGCCGGGGGCGCCCCCAGCTTTATAGGGGCGCGGGGAACTGCGCGAATGGCCCCCACGGCCCGCGGCCGACGACGAACCCCTACGCGCGCGGTGCGCAGCCCAATACGTGGGACTTGACCAGGTCCGCGATCCTCGGGTCACGACGACGGAACGCCGCGACCAGCTCCTCGTGTTCCTCCGCGTACGACTGCTGCACCGTCCCCAGCCACCGTATCGACAGTGCCGTGAACACCTCGATGCCCAGCCCCTCCCACGTGTGCAGCAGCACCGAGTTACCGGCCGCCCGCACCAGCTCCCGGTGGAAGCCGACCGTGTGCCGCACCTGCCCCGTGCCGTCGGCCATCCGGTCGGCCGCGTACAGCGCGGCCACGTGGGGTTCGAGCGCGGAGCAGTCCAGCGCCAGCCGCTCCGCCGCCAGCTCCGCGGCGATCGCCTCCAGGCCGGCCCGTACGGGGTAGCTCTCCTCCAGGTCCGCCGCCGTCAGGTTCCGCACCCGGACGCCCTTGTTCGGCGCGGACTCGATCAGCCGCAGCGACTCCAGCTCCCGCAGCGCCTCCCGCACGGGAGTCTGGCTGACCTCCAGCTCCGTGGCGATCCGCCGCTCCACGATCCGCTCGCCCGGCTTCCAGCGCCCGCTGACGATCCCCTCCACGATGTGCTCGCGGATCTGTTCGCGCAGCGAGTGGACGACGGGCGCGGTCATGAGGGCTCCGTAGGTTGCTGGACGGCCCGGACAGGACCGTCGGGCCCCCGGGGCGTTTGACGTTTAGACAATAAGGCCGTACGCGCCGCGCGGAAGGGCGCACGGGGGCGCTCACCCGCAGGTGAGACGAGACGCACACGCCGTTGCCGGATGCAACGACCCGCACGGCGGCCCGGACGGCGCCGACAACGACGGTGCCCCCGCCCGGAGTGTTCCGGGCGGGGGCACCGTGTGCACCGATCAGGCGTTGAGGATCAAAGGCCCAGCTCGACCTCGAACTCGCCCGCCTCCAGGATCGCCTTGACCGCGGTCAGGTAACGGGCCGCGTCGGCGCCGTCCACCAGACGGTGGTCGTAGGACAGCGTCAGGTACGTCATGTCGCGGACGCCGATGACCGTACCCTCCTCCGTCTCGATGACGGCCGGGCGCTTGACCGTGGCGCCGATGCCGAGGATGGCGACCTGACCCGGCGGCACGATGATCGTGTCGAACAGCGCGCCGCGCGAGCCGGTGTTGGAGATGGTGAAGGTCGCGCCGGACAGCTCGTCCGGGGTGATCTTGTTGGCCCGGACCTTGCCCGCGAGCTCGGCGGTGGCCTTGGCGATACCGGCGATGTTGAGGTCGCCCGCGTGCTTGATGACCGGGGTCATCAGGCCCTTCTCGGAGTCCACCGCGATCCCGATGCTCTCGGAGTCGAAGTAGGTGATGGTCCCCTCGGCCTCGTTGATCTTGGCGTTGATGACCGGGTGGGCCTTCAGCGCCTGGGCCGCCGCCTTGACGAAGAACGGCATCGGGGAGAGCTTGACGCCCTCGCGCGCCACGAAGGAGTCCTTCGCCTGGGCGCGCAGCCGCATCAGCCGGGTGACGTCGACCTCGACCACCGAGGACAGCTGGGCCTGCTCGTGCAGGGCCTTGACCATGTTGTCGCCGATGACCTTGCGGATCCGCGGCATCTTCACGGTCTGGCCGCGCAGCGGGGAGACCTCGAGCTTCGGGGCCTTCTTCGCCGTCGACGGGGCGGCAGCGGCGGCCGGCGCCGGGGCGGCGGCCTTCGCGGCCTCGGCGGCGGCGAGCACGTCCTGCTTGCGGATCCGGCCGCCGACGCCGGTGCCCTTGACGGAGCCCAGGTCGACGCCGTTCTCGGCGGCGAGCTTGCGCACCAGCGGGGTCACGTAGGCGCCGTCGCCACCGGCGGTCGCGGCCGGAGCCGGGGCCGGGGCGGGAGCCGGAGCCGGGGCGGCCGGGGCCGGCGCGGGGGCCGGGGTCTCCTGGACCTGCGGGGCCGGCGTGGTCGGCGCCTGCGGGGCGGGCGCCGGGGCGGCGGCCTGCGGAGCCGGGGCGGGAGCCGGGGCCGGGGCCGGCGCGGGCGCCGGGGTGGGCTCGGGCTGGGCCGGGGCGGCGGGGGCGGCCGGCGCCGCCGCCGGGGCGGCACCCGGCTGACCGATGACGGCCAGCTTCGCGCCGACCTCGGCCGTCTCGTCCTCGCCGACCACGATCTCGAGCAGCACGCCGGAGGCGGGCGCCGGGATCTCGGTGTCGACCTTGTCCGTGGAGACCTCGAGCAGCGGCTCGTCGGCCTCGACGGACTCGCCGACCTCCTTCAGCCAGCGGGTCACCGTGCCCTCGGTGACCGACTCGCCGAGCGCCGGGAGCACCACGTCGGTGCCCTCGGCGGAACCGCCGCCGGCGGCGGCCTCGGGGGACGGCGCCGGGGCGGGCGCGGCCTGCTCGGTGGAGGGCGCGGCCGCGGCGGGCTGGGGCGCGGGCTCGGGCTGCGGCTCGGGCTCGGCGGCGGGCGCGGGAGCCGCGGCCGGGGCGCCGGAGCCGTCGTCGATGACGGCCAGCTCGGCGCCGACCTCGACCGTCTCGTCCTCGGCGACCTTGATGGAGGACAGCACACCGGCGGCCGGCGAGGGGATCTCGGTGTCGACCTTGTCGGTCGACACCTCGAGCAGCGGCTCGTCGGCCTCGACGCGCTCGCCCTCGGCCTTCAGCCAGCGGGTGACAGTGCCCTCGGTGACGCTCTCACCGAGCGCCGGAAGGGTTACGGAAACCGCCATGGTTTCGGTTGCTCCTTAACGGAAGTGCGGAAGTCTGTTGTCGTCGACCGAGGGTGGTCAGTCGTGGGCGTGCAGCGGCTTGCCGGCCAGGGCCAGGTGGGCCTCGCCGAGCGCCTCGCTCTGCGTCGGGTGGGCGTGGATGAGCTGGGCCACCTCGGCCGGCAGCGCCTCCCAGTTGTAGATCAGCTGGGCCTCGCCGACCTGCTCGCCCATGCGGTCGCCCACCATGTGCACGCCGACCACCGCACCGTCCTTGACCTGGACGAGCTTGATCTCGCCCGAGGTCTGGAGGATCTTGCTCCGGCCGTTGCCGGCCAGGTTGTACTTCAGGGCGACGACCTTGTCCGCACCGTAGATCTCCTTGGCCTTGGCCTCGGTGATGCCCACGGAGGCGACCTCGGGGTGGCAGTACGTCACCCGGGGGACACCGTCGTAGTCGATCGGCACGGTCTTCAGACCGGCCAGCCGCTCCGCCACCAGGATGCCCTCGGCGAAGCCGACGTGCGCGAGCTGGAGGGTCGGGACCAGGTCGCCGACGGCGGAGATGGTGGGCACGTTGGTGCGCATGTACTCGTCGACGAGGACGTAGCCGCGGTCCATGGCGACCCCGGCCTCCTCGTAGCCCAGGCCCTGCGAGACCGGGCCGCGGCCGATGGCGACGAGGAGGACCTCGGCCTCGAACTCCTTGCCGTCGGCGAGGGTGACCTTGACACCGTCCTGGGTGTACTCCGCCTTCTGGAAGAAGGTGCCCAGGTTGAACTTGATGCCGCGCTTGCGGAAGGCGCGCTCCAGCAGCTTGGAGGAGTTCTCGTCCTCGACCGGGACGAGGTGCTTCAGACCCTCGACGATCGTCACGTCGGTGCCGAAGGACTTCCACGCGGAGGCGAACTCGACGCCGATGACGCCGCCGCCCAGGATGACTGCGGACTTCGGCACGCGGTCCAGCACGAGGGCGTGGTCGGAGGAGATGATCCGGTCGCCGTCGATGTTCAGGCCCGGCAGCGACTTCGGCACGGAGCCGGTCGCCAGCAGGACGTGCCGGCCCTGGATCCGCTGTCCGTTGACATCCACCGAGGTCGGGGAGGACAGCCGGCCCTCACCCTCGATGTACGTCACCTTGCGGGAGGCGACCAGGCCCTGCAGGCCCTTGTACAGGCCGGAGATGACCCCGTCCTTGTACTTGTGGACGCCCGCGATGTCGATGCCCTCGAAGGTCGCCTTGACGCCGACGGCCTCGCTCTCGCGGGCCTGGTCGGCGATCTCGCCCGCGTGCAGCAGGGCCTTGGTGGGGATGCAACCCCGGTGCAGGCAGGTACCGCCGACCTTGTCCTTCTCGATCAGGGCGACGTCCAGGCCCAGCTGCGCCCCGCGCAGGGCCGCGGCGTAACCACCGCTACCACCGCCGAGGATCACTAGGTCGAAAACGGTGCTGGCGTCGTTCGCCACGTCACGTCCTCCATGCATGTGCGCCACCGGTCGTCGGTGACCGGCTGACGGCTGGTGTCCGGCCGCTCGTTCTTCGGCCCTCGGATGGGGCCCTGTCCTGCCGTGCCCCATCTTCGCACTTGTCGCCGCGGTACGAGACGCGGGGCTGGGGTGTGAGACACCCCACGCTCACTTGTGACCGAGCCGGGGCCTCACGTGTGACCGCGCACGGAGGGGCCCGCACGAGGCGGGCCCCTCCGTGCGCGGGCGGGACTCAGCCCAGGTCGCCCGCCGCCGTCAGCTCCGCGAGCCGGACCAGCGTGCGCACGGCCGTACCCGTGCCGCCCTTCGGGGTGTAGCCGAACGGGGCGCCCTCGTTGAACGCGGGACCGGCGATGTCCAGGTGCGCCCAGGTGATGCCCTCGCCCACGAACTCGCGCAGGAAGAGACCGGCGAACAGACCGCCGCCCATCCGCTCGCCCATGTTCGAGAGGTCGGCGACCTGGGAGTCCCCGGCCTTGCGCAGGTGCTCCGGCAGCGGCATCGGCCAGGCCGGCTCGCCGACCTCCTCGGCCGCCTCGTGCACCGCGGAGCGGAAGGCGTCGTCGTTGGCCATGACACCAAAGGTGCGGCTGCCCAGCGCCAGCATCATCGCGCCGGTCAGCGTGGCCACGTCGACGATCGCGTCCGGCTCCTCCTCGGAGGCCGCCCACAGCGCGTCGGCGAGCACCAGCCGGCCCTCGGCGTCGGTGTTGAGGACCTCCACCGTCTTGCCGCTGTACATGCGCAGCACATCACCCGGGCGGGTGGCGGAGCCGGAGGGCATGTTCTCGGCGAGCGCCAGCCAGCCGGTGACCTTGACGTCGAGGCCGAGCCGCGCGGCCGTGACGACGGCGGCGAACACGGCGGCGGCGCCGGCCATGTCGCACTTCATCGTCTCGTTGTGGCCGGCCGGCTTGAGCGAGATGCCGCCCGAGTCGTAAGTGATGCCCTTGCCGACGAAGGCGAGGTGCTTGGCCGACCGGGCGCCCTTGGCGGGGGTGTACGACAGCTTCACCAGACGCGGCGGGACGGCGGAGCCGACGCCGACGCCGAGGATGCCGCCGTAACCGCCCTTGGCGAGCGCCTTCTCGTCGAGCACCTGGATCTTGAGGCCGTGCTCCTTGGCCGCGGTCTGCGCGAGCGCGGCGAACCCCTGCGGGGTGAGGTCGTTCGGCGGGGTGTTGACGAGGTCGCGGGCGCGGTTGAGCTCCTCGGCGACGGCGGTGGCCCGGGCGAGCGCGGCCTTGTGGGCCTTGTCGCGGGACTTGCCGCCGAGCAGGGTGGCCTCCGCGAGGGGGGCCTTGCCGTTCTTGGCGTTCTTCCCGCCCCGGCCCGTCTCCTTGTACGCGTCGAAGGCGTACGCGCCGAGCAGCACGCCCTCGGCGACGGCACCGAGGTCGGCGGCGTCGGTGAGGGGGAGCGCGAAGGCGGCCTTGCGGGAGCCGGCGAGCGCGCGGGCGGCGGTGCCGGCGGCGCGGCGGAGGGTCTCCGCGGAGTACGACGCGTCCTGCTCGGGCTCGGGGCCCAGGCCGACGGCCACGACGACGGGGGCCTTGAAGCCGGCGGGGGCCGGCAGCTTCGTCACCTCGCCCTCGGCGCCGGTGGCGCCGAGGGTCTCGAGCACGGTGGCGAGTGTGCCGTCGTACGCCGTGTCGACGGCTTCGGCGCCCGGTGCGACGACCGGGCCTCCGGTGCCCTTCGCGACACCGACCACGAACGCGTCGGCGCGGAGGCCGGACGCGGTGGCGGTGCTGAGAGTGAGAGCAGTCACGGTGGTGAATTCTCGCTTCCGTTTAAGTGTTCTGTGGCCGAACGGATGGGGTCGACCGCCCGGTGTAGACCCTAGATCCGCGGTGCGCACTGGCCCCGACCGGCCCGGTCATGTGCCACGCCGCAGCCTACGCGCCGGTCTCGCCCCAAGAGGGTTTCGCCCCCGCCGCCCCTACCGCCCTTCCCGTCCCTTCAAGGGGCTCCGCCCCTTGGACCCCGTGCGCAGTTCCCACCCACCCGCACTCCCCACTCAACCCCACCCACCCGAGCTCTCCGGGGTCCAAGGGGCGGAGCCCCTTGTCAAGGACGGGGAGGGTAAGGGCGGCGGGGGCGGAAAACCCTTCGGTTCCCCCAACCGGTAGGTTTGGGGATCATGATTCGTCCGGGTTCGCGGCCCGTGCTGCTCGCGCTTCTCCTCACCCTCCTCACCGCCTGCGCCCCCGCGCACGACAACGCCAACGGCAACGACACGGACAAGGACACCGGCGGAGCCGTCTGGCACCCCGCCCCCGCCACTCCCTGGCAGTGGCAGCTCAGCGGCCACCTCGACACCACCGTCGACGCCCCCGTCTACGACATCGACGGCTTCGACCACCCCACCTCCACCGTCGCCACCCTCCACCACGCCCACCGCAAGGTGATCTGCTACCTCTCCACCGGCGCCTGGGAGGACTTCCGCCCGGACGCGGACGAGTTCCCCAAGTCCGTCCTCGGCCGCGGCAACGGCTGGAAGGGCGAACGCTGGCTCGACATCCGCCGCACCGACCTCCTCGAACCCCTCATGTCCGCCCGCCTCGACATGTGCGCCAAGAAGGGCTTCGACGCCGTCGAACCCGACAACATGGACGGCTACAGGAACCGCACCGGCTTCGACCTCACCGCCACCGACCAGCTCCGCTACAACCGCCTGATCGCCAGGCTGGCCCACGAGCGCGGCATGGCCGTCGGCCTGAAGAACGACCTCGACCAGATCCCCCGCCTCGTCGGCGACTTCGACTTCGCGGTCAACGAGCAGTGCGCCCAGTACGACGAGTGCGACAAGCTCAAGCCGTTCATCGCGGCCGGCAAGGCGGTCTTCCACGTCGAGTACGAGCTGTCGACCGACGACTTCTGCGCGCGGTCCCGGAAGCTGAGGCTGAGCTCCCTGCGCAAGCACTACGCCCTGGACGCCTGGCGCAAGGCCTGCTGAGCCGGGCCGGGAACCGGGAAGTCACCCCAGCGACAGCACCACCAGCGCCGCCGTCCCCGCCGTCTCCGCGAGCGCCCCGAAGACGTCCCCCGTCACCCCGCCGAACCGCCGCACGCAGTGCCGCAGCAGCGGCTCGGCGGCCCCGACGGCGAGCGGCACCGCCAGCCCCGTACGGACGGCGTCGTACGTCCCGCCCAGCGCGGCCCCGACCGCGACGGCCAGGATGGTCGTGGCGGCGGCCACCCACAGCGCCGCATCCCGCGGCACCGTCCCCGCCACCGCCGCGCCCAGCCCCTCCGGGCGGGCCGCGGGCACCCCCCGCCGTGCGGCCAGGGTGAGCGCGAGCCGGGCCGCCGCCGCCGACACCGCCGCCGCGACCAGCCCCCGCTGCCACGAGGCGCCGTACGCCTGGGCGAGCGCGGCGACCTGACCGAGCAGCACCAGCAGCAGGGTGAGCACGCCGAACGGTCCGATGTCGGACCGCTTCATGATGTCCAGCGCCGCCGCGGCGGGCTTGCCGCTGCCGAGCCCGTCCGCGGTGTCGGCGAGCCCGTCCAGGTGCAGGCCCCGCGTCAGCGCGGCCGGTACGGCGACGGCGGCCACCGCGGCGAGCAGGGCACCCGCGCCCATCTGGACCAGCAGTGCCCCGAGCAACCCGGCCGCCGCGCCGACGGCCAGCCCGGCGAGGGGCGCGCAGAGCATCCCAGCCCGCGCGGCCTCCCTGTCCCACCGGGTGACGTGGACGGGGAACACCGTGAGGGTGCCGAAGGCGAAGCGGAGGCCGGTCGAGCGCGGGGTCGTGGACACCGGCGCAGGTTACCGGGCGGTCGCGAGACGCCGACAGGCCGTACGGCCCCGCACGGCCGCCGTACCGTCGCCGGGCCGCGAGCCCACGAAGTGAATAAAGTGCGCATATGGGACACTGGTGGGTCCGCAACATCGTCGAGCCGGGGAAGCAGCCCCTGCTGCTCGCGCTCGCCGCCTTCGTCCTGACCTTCCTGCTCACCCGCGTCGTCACCCGCATGATCCGGGCCGGCAAGGGCCCCTTCGGCAACGTCACCGCGGGCGGGACGCACATCCATCACGTGGTGCCCGGCGTCGTCCTCACCGTCCTCGGCGGCTTCGGCGCCGTCGCGAGCGGCAGGCACGGCTTCGGTTCCGGCACCTTCGCGGTGGTGTTCGGCGTCGGCGCGGGGCTGGTGCTCGACGAGTTCGCGCTGATCCTGCATCTGGACGACGTCTACTGGACCGAGGCCGGACGGCAGAGCGTGGAGGTCGTGGTGGTCACGGCGGCCCTGGTCGGGCTGGTCCTCGCCGGGTTCCTGCCGTTCGGCGTCAACGACATGACGGGCCAGGAGTTGCGGGACCGCGGCGGGGTCATCGTCAGCGTCGCCGTCAACTTCGCGTTCTCGCTGCTCGCCCTGAGCAAGGGCAAGGCGCGGCTCGCGCTGTTCGGAGTGATCGTGCCGCTGATCGCGCTCGTCGGAGCGGTCCGGCTGGCCCGCCCCGGCTCGTTCTGGGCCACCCGCTTCTACCGCCGCCGCCCGCGCGCCCGGGCCCGCGCCCGGCTGCGCGCCTACCGCCACGACCGGCGCTGGAACGGCCCCCGCCGCCGGCTCCAGGACTGGATCGCCGGCGCCCCGACCCCGCCGGACCCGCCACCGCCCACCCTCGGCCCCCGCCGTTGAAACGGGCTCAGCGCCCCCGGTCGGCATCGGGCCGGTTCAGCGCCGGGACGCCAGATGCCGTCTGTGCAGCCACTTCGGCAGCCCCGGAGCCTCCAGGAACCCCTCCGCGCGAGCCGCCGCGACCGCGATGCGCGGCAGGTCGGAGCTCTTCTCGAAGAGCACGAACCGCGGCTCCCAGATGGGCCGGTACTTCGCGTTGGCGCGGTACAGCGACTCGATCTGCCACCAGCGGGAGAAGAAGCTCAGCAGCGACCGCCACAGCCGCAGCACCGGCCCGGCACCCAGCCGGGCCCCGCGTTCGAAGACCGAGCGGAACATCGCGAAGTTGAGCGAGACCTGCGCGATCCCCAGCCCGGGGGCGGCCCGCAGCAGCTCGATCACCATGAACTCGATCAGCCCGTTGTCGCAGTCCCGCCCCCGCCGCATCAGGTCGAGGGAGAGCCCGCGCGGCCCCCACGGCACGAACGACAGCAGCGCCCGCAGCCGCCCGTCGGCGTCGGTGCACTCGACCATCACGCACCGCCCGTCCTCCGGGTCGCCGAGCCGCCCCAGCGCCATGCTGAAGCCGCGCTCGGTGGCGCCGTCGCGCCAGTCGTCGGCGCGGTGCAGCAGATACGCCATCTCGTCGGCCGGAATCTCCTCGTGGCGGCGGATCCGCACCCGGTGGCCCGCCCGCCGCACCCGGTTGTGCGCCTGGCGGACGGTGCGCATCGCGCGGCCCTCCAGGGTGAACTCGGCGGTCTCCACCAGCGCCTCGTCGCCCAGTTCGAGGGCGTCCAGGCCGTGCCGCGCGTACACCGTGCCGGCCTCCTCGCCCGCGCCCATCACCGCGGGGGTCCAGCCGTGCGCCCGGGCCTCGGCGAGCCAGGGCACGATGGCGCCCGGCCACGCCTCCGGGTCCCCGAGCGGATCGCCGGAGGCGAGGGAGACCCCGCCGACGACCCGGTAGGCCACCGCGGCCTTCCCGGTCGGCGACCACAGCACGCTCTTCTCCCGGCGCAGCGCGAAGTACCCGAGCGAGTCCCGCTCGCCGTGCCGCTCCAGCAGCGCGCGCAGCCGCCGCTCGTCCTCGGCGGTGAGCGGGTCGACGGCACGGCGGGCGCGGAACGCGGCGTGCACGACGGCCAGGATGAGCGCCGTACTGAGCACGTTGACGGCGACGTTGACCCAGTTGGGCGTCAGGATGCCGGGGAAGCGGGCGGTGTCGGCGGCGACCGAGATCAGCCGCAGGGTGCCGTAGTGCCAGCGCTCCCAGAACGTCGAACGGGCCGCGTCCGGTGCCCGGTTGGTGACCGTCACGAGCAGCGCGGCCAGCAGCGAGCTGCCGAGCAGCCCGACACCGGCGACGACCGCGGCGAGCCGGGGGTTGGACCGGTCCCCCTTGGCGTAGAACTCGCGCCGGCCGGCGAGCAGCGCGCCGACGAAGACGGCGGTGAGGACCAGGGAGACCCAGTTCTGCGGGGAACGACGAACCCCCGGGGAGGTCATGGCGAGGCCGAGCAGCACCAGGAAGGGCCCGGCGAGCGCCAGGTTGAGGATCCACGCGGCCCGCTTGCGGCGGCGCAGGGTGACGGCGAGGAACAGGGCAAGGACCCCGGAGGCGAAACCCGCCGTCAGCAGGTACGGCGTGAACAGGTCGGCGTGGTTGTGGCGCCGTACGTCCTGGCCGAGGGAGACCCAGACGGCGCTGAGCAGGTTGACGCACGCGACGAGCCGCACGTACCAGACGGCGAACGCGGCGGCCCGCCGTGCGAGCGCCGCCCGCCGCTCCGAGCCGAGACCCCACGGACCCCCGCGCCCCCACGCCGTACGGAGCCGGGAGACGGGACGGAACCGCAGCCGGGGGACCGGGCGGCGGGGCCGGGAGGCCGGACGGGGTGAGGGAACCGTACGGTCGTCGGTCCCCACATTGACTCGGGCATCTGCCATGAAACCGGATCATATCCGTGCGTCTCCGGCAGTACGTCCGCATCCCCTCTCTAGGACGACACGACCCTCAAGGGCGTTGCGCCACGATGCGGAAGGTGTTGGCAAAGCGGGTGTGCCGCAGCGCGGGCGCCAGCGCGTGGTCGACCGCCGCCCCCACCGCGACCAGCGGGGCCCCCGCCCCCAGCACCGCCCTGCGGACCGTGCGGGCCGGCGGCGACGGCGGTGCCGGCCGCCACGGGGTGTCCGGCGCCGGGGCCGCCCGGGACAGGGCCAGGGTCAGCGCCGCCGTCAGATCGCCGGGCACGTGCGACCAGGTCCGGTCCACCGCGAGGACCTCGCAGCCGCGCGCCGCGAGTTCCGCCGTCAGATTGCGCACCGTCGGCAGATGCAGTTGCCGCGGCTGGTCGTAGGGAACCCACCAGCGCCCCAGCAGCCGGGCGAACAGGCAGCCGGGGTCCGGGAGTTCGAGCAGCAGCCGGCCGCCCGGCCGCAGCACGGCGAGCGCGGCGCGCAGCTCGGCGCGCGGGCCCGGCACCCGCGGCAGATGGTGCAGCATGCTCACCACGTCGTAGCGGGCCCGCAGCCGCGCGACGACGTGCGGGTCGGTGAGGTGCCCGCGGTGCCCCTCCTCCACCCGCCCCTCGGCCCGCGCCCACTCCACCCGGCCCGTGGTGTCCAGGCCGTCGAAGGAGGTGTACGGGAAGAACTCCCGCGCCGCCGCCGGGAAGTGCCCGTACCCGGTGCCGACGTCCAGCCAGCTCTCCGGTTCGCCGTACGGCAGCATCGCCCGCGCGGCGGCCCGGTGCCGCCGCCGGGTGACCCGCGCGAGCCCCGGCCAGGGCGCCGACTCCCCGGCCTCCAGGGGGCTTTCGGCCAGGTCGCGGTGGTGGAAGGCGAGCCCCTCGGTGGAGAGCGGCGGGTTCTGGAAGGCGTGCCCGCAGTCCCGGCAGCCGTCGACGGTGAAGTGTCCGGGCCGGTGCCGCAGCAGGTCGGGCGTGCGTACCCGGGTGCGCAGCCGGCCCGAACCGCACCAGGGGCAGCTCTCGCGCCGGGGTCCGAGGAACTGCTCGATGCCCCGGGCGACTTCACCGAGGCACGCGGTCCGCCGCGCGGTGATCGCCTGCGAGGTGCTGCGGGACATGGGCGGCTCCTGGAAGGCGGAAATGCTCAGGTGCGAATGCTCAGGCATAAATGCGAGCAAAACGGAACGTATGGGATCGCGCTCACCGGTGCAACGACGTGCCCCCGACGTGGCGCGGGCCCGTCCGTGCGCTGCCGGTACTGTTCGGCGAATGAGCTCGCTTAATCTCGACGACTTCACCGATCTGATCGAGCGCCCCGACGGCGGGGTGCGCCGCGACGCCGAGGCGCACCGGGAGAGTCGGATCGTGCCCCCCGGGGCGCTGGGCCGCCTGGACGAGCTGGGCGAGTGGCTCGCCGCGGCGCAGTCCGCGGTGCCGGTGCGGCCGGTCGAGCGGCCGCGCGCGGTGCTGTTCGCGGGCGACCACGGGGTCGCCGCGCTCGGGGTGTCGGCCCGGCCCGCGGGCGAGGCCGTGCGGCTGGTGCGGGACGTACTGGACGGGGCGGGCCCGGCGGCGATCCTCGCCCGCGGGGCCGGGGTGCCCGTGCGGGTGGTCGACCTGTCCCTGGACTGCGACCCCGAGGAGCTGCCGGCCGAGGTCGTACGGCACCGGGTGCGGCGGGGCAGCGGGCGCATCGACATCGAGGACGCGCTCAGCATGGAGGAGGCCGAGGCGGCGTTCCGGGCCGGGATGGCGGTCGCCGACGAGGAGGCCGACGGCGGGACGGACCTGGTCGTCCTCGGCGACATCAGCGTCGGTGGTACGACGCCCGCGGCCGTGCTCATCGCCGCGCTGTGCGGGACCGACGCGTCGGTGGTGACCGGGCGGGGCGGACAGGCCATCGACGACCTCGCGTGGATGCGCAAGTGCGCGGCGATCCGGGACGCGCTGCGGCGGGCGCGGCCGGTGCTGGGGGATCAGCTCCAGCTGCTCGCGACGGTCGGCGGGGCCGATCTCGCGGCGATGACCGGGTTCCTGTTGCAGTGCGCCGTGCGCAAGACGCCGGTGATCCTGGACGGGGTGGTCTCGGCGGCCTGCGCGCTGGTGGGGCAGCGGGTGGCGTTCCGGGCGCCGGACTGGTGGCTCGCGGGGCAGAGCAGTGGGGAGCCGGGGCAGGCGAAGGCGCTGGACCGGATGGCGATCGAGCCGTTGCTCGACCACGGGGTGACGGTGGGCGAGGGCGCGGGCGCGCTCCTGGCGCTCCCCCTGGTCCGCGCCGCCGCGTCCCTGGCAGCGGAGCTGCCGGCCCGGCCGACGGATCCGGCAGAGCCGGAGTGACGGGGGCGGGGAAGTTTTTTCGCCCCCGCCGCCCCTTCCCTTCCCATCCCTTCAAGGGGCTCCGCCCCTTGGACCCCGTTGCGCAGTTCCCCGCGCCCCTTGATAGGGGCGCGGGGAACTGCGCATCTTTCGGGGGTCCGGGGGCTTGCCCCCGGGGACGGGAAGGGTAGGGGCGGCGGGGGCGAGGAAAGAAGTGGTCAGCCGCGCAGCGCGAGGGGCTGGCCGGCGATCACCAGGAGGACCGTTTCGCATTCCGCGGCCACCGCCGCGTTCAGGCGCCCCAGTTCGTCGCGGTAGCGGCGTCCCGACGCCGTCGCCGGGACGATCCCGGACCCCACCTCGTTGGACACCGCCACCACCGTCCGCCGAGCCCCCCGCACCGCCCCCGCCAACTCCTCCACCCGCCCCCGCAACGCTTTCTCCCCGCCCCCGCCCCACTCCGCGTCGTCCCACGCGTTCACCGCGTCCATCGCATCGGTCAGCCACAGCGACAGACAGTCGATCAGCAGCGGCGGCCCGCTCTCCCCCAGCAGCGGCACCAGATCGCACGTCTCCACCGTCCGCCACGACCCCGGCCGCCGCTCCCGGTGCGCGGCCACCCGCGCCGCCCACTCGGTGTCTCCGCCCCGCGCGCCCCCCGTCGCCACGTACAGCACGTCGGGGAAGGACTCCAGCCGCCGCTCCGCCTCCACCGACTTCCCCGACCGCGCCCCGCCGAGCACCAGCGTGCGGCGCGGCACGTCGGGCACGTCCTCGTAGACGCCCACCGTCAGCGTCGTCCCGTCCGGCACCGCCCGCGCCCCCGCCGCCGCGAGCCGCCGCCGCGTCTCGGCGCCCGGCGGCACGTCGTGGTCGAGGTGCACGGCGACCACGTCCGTCGTCGGCCCCACCGCGCCCACCGCCCGCAGCCGGGCCAGCGCGTCGGGGCGGCCCAGCACGTCGGCGACGACCATGTCGTACGTCTCGGCCGCCCCGTTCTCCAGCCCGGCCGGCGCACCCCCGGGCGGCAGGTACAGCAGCCGGGTGCCGTCCGGGCCGGTCACCGCGTACCCGGTGCCCGGCGCGTCCAGCGCCACCGCCCGCACCCGGTGCCCGGTGAGCAGCGCCAGCTCCCGCCCGTCCGGCACCCGCCCGGGCTGCGGCAGCCCCGCCGGGACCTCCACCGCGGGCCCGTCGTGCGGATGCGAGAGCAGCACCTGCCGTACGCCGCCCAGCGAGCGCCCCGCGCGGGCCGCCGCGAACGCTGCGCCCGGCGTCAGGTCCAGCAGCAGCGTGTCGTCGACGAGCAGCGCGGTCGCCGCGCGCGCGTCCGCGCCGAGGGAGGTCGCGCAGGCCGCGCAGGGACAGTCGGGGCGGGGCAGGCCCGCAGGGGCGCCGGTGCCGAGCAGTGTCAGTTCCACGGACCCGATTTTCACTTGTCTCCACCCGTCCCCGCAGATCGGGCACGCCCGACTAGGCTGCGCAGCGGGGGCCGGACCATGATCGGGCTCCCGCTGTGCAGTGTGCTCACACCTTGGAGGCGTACATGGCGGCATGGACGTGGCGGTTCGAGAAGGCCGACGGGGCGGAGGTCGAGCCCGCGGTCGTGCCGGAGGAGTTCACCACGCAGGGGGATGCCGAGTCCTGGATCGGGGAGCACTTCAGGCAGCTGCTGGAGGGCGGCGCCGACCAGGTGCGGCTGTTCGAGGACGGCACGCAGATCTACGGTCCGATGAGCCTGCACGCCGAGGAGGCACAGGCGGAGGAGGAGCCGCAGGAGTCGTAGCGGCCAGGTGGGAAGCGGCAGGGGCCGGCGTCACTGCTCGCCCAGTGTCACGCCGGCCGTCCTGCGGTCGCCGCCCCGCGTGTACGTCACCGTCGTGCGGTCGCCCGGCTTCTTGCCGGCCAGCGCCTCGGCGAGCGAGGTGAGGGTGGTGACCCGGGTCCCGCCGAGTCCGGTGATGATGTCACCCGACCTCAGCCCCGCCTTGTCGGCCGCGCCGCCCTTGGTGACGTCCACGACCGCGACCCCCGCCGGCTGATAGTCGTCACCGACCACGGTCCGGGCCGTGATCCCGAGCGCCGCCCGGCCGGAGTCGGTGACCTTGCCCTCGCTCACGATCTGGTCGGCGATCGTCTTCACCATCGATGACGGGATCGCGAACCCGATCCCTGGCGCCGCGCTGCCGCCCAGGTCGGGGTCGGTCGCGGCGAGCGTGGGGATCCCGACCACCCGGCCGTCGAGGTCCACGAGCGCGCCCCCGCTGTTGCCGGGGTTGATCGCCGCGGAGGTCTGCAACATGTTGGGGATGGTGGCACCCGTGCCGCCGCCCGAGCGGCCCTCGCTGACGGTGCGGCCGGTCGCCGAGACGATGCCCTGGGTCACGCTCGACGACAGGCCGAGCGGGGAGCCCATCGCCAGCACGATCTGGCCGACCGCGACCTTCGTGGAGTCGGCGAAGGAGGCCGCCTTCAGCCTCTGCGGCAGCTTGTCCAGCTTGATGACGGCGAGGTCCTGCTCGGGGTACGAGTACACCAGCCGTGCGGTGAAGGTGTCCTCGCTGTTGGCCGTGGTCACCTTGAACGTCTTCTCGTCGCCGACGACGTGGGCGTTGGTGACGATGTGGCCCTTGTCGTCGTAGACCACCCCGGAGCCGAGGTCCTGGCTGGCCCGGATCTGCACGACCGAGGGCAGGACGTCCTTGATGACCTTCTGGTAGTCGCTCTGGAGGTCGTTGGCGGCCATGGGGCGGGTGGCGGGGGTGGCGGTCGCGGCGCGGGGTTCGTCCCCGGAGTCACCGGAGCCGGGGGAGCAGCCGCCCAGGAGGAGGGCGGCGCAGGCCATGGCGGAGCACGTCGTGAGCGCGCGGCTACGGAAAGCGTCCATACGACGAGTGTGTGGGCGCCCACCGCCCCCGTCCCCCGCTGACCCCCCGAACGGGCCAGCTTTCTCCGCCCCCCTATCGGACCACGGTGAGTGCCCGCGCCCCCGCGGCGGAGCCGCGGAAGCCGGGGCGACCCCTGGTTTTCAGGGGCGCGGGGAACTGCGCGACAAGCCACGACGCAGCCGCAGCCGCCGGAAGCACAGAAGCCCCCGAGCTCTCAGGCGCCCCGTACCCCGCAAAGGTGCAGCAACGCCGCGACCCGGCGGTACGGGTCCGTGCGGCCCGCCCGTTCCTCCGCCGCCAGCAGCGCGCTCAGCGCCCCGTCGGAGGCCGGCGGCTCCGCCCCGTCCGGCGCCGTGTCCGTGAAGACCCGCACGCCGTACCACGCGTGCAACGGCGCCCCGATCCCCGCGAGCGTCGCCGTCAGCGCCTCCAGGCGGTCCGCGCGGACCTCGAGCCCCAGACGATTCGTGTACGCCGTCGTGTCGAACGCGGCGAGCGCCGCCGGCCAGTCGCCGGACAGGCCCGGCCGCATGGCGAGCGCGTCGCCGTTGCGTACCAGCAGGGACAGCAACCCGCCGGGCGCCAGCATCCGGGCCAGCCCCGCCACCAGCGGGTCAGGCTCCTCCACGTACATCAGCACCCCGTGGCACAGCACCACGTCGAAGCTGCCCGGCAGGAAGTGCACGCCGGTGTCGCGGCCGTCGCCCTCGATGATCCGCATCCGCTCGCGGACGCCCTCCGGCTCCGCGGCCAGCGCCTCGTGCGCCACCGACAGCATCCGCGCGTCCCGCTCCAGGCCGGTCACCCTGTGCCCGGCCCGCAGCAGCCGCAGGGCCTGCGTGCCCTGGCCCATGCCGACGTCGAGCACCCGCAGCCGCTGCCCGACCGGGAACCGCCCGGCTATCTGCTCGTCCAGCTGCCGGCCCACCAGCTCCTGCCGGACGACGTCCCGCAGCCCGCCCAGCTTGTCCAGCCAGGCATCGGCCGCGCCCCCGGCGAACTCGTCCGTGCTCAGGGCCGTTCCCCGCGCTTGGCCTGGGGTTTGGGCAGCCGCAGCCGGCGCATCTGGAGCGAGCGCATCAGCGCGTAGGCGACGGCGCCACGCCGGTTCTGGTCCGGGAAGCGGGCGGTCAGCTGCTTGCGCAGCCGGAACGCGGAGACGATCGAGTCGAGCACGATCAGCACGATCACGACCAGCCACAGCAGCAGCGCGATGTTCTGCAGCGAGCCCACCCGCACCAGGCTCAGCGCCAGGATGACCACGGCCATCGGCAGGAAGAACTCCGCGACGCTGAACCGCGAGTCGATGAAGTCCCGCGCGAACTTGCGCACCGGGCCCTTGTCGCGCGCGGGCAGGTACCGCTCGTCGCCGCTGGCCAGCGCCTGGCGCTGGCGCTCCATCGCGGCACGCCGCTCGTCGCGCTGGCGCCGGGCGGCGTCCTTGCGCGTCACCGGCGTGTTGGCGACGCTGCGGCGCTGCGACTGGGCCTCGCTGCGCTTGGGGGTCGGCCGGCCCTTCGGGGCCTGCGGGTCACGGGGCTGCTTGGAGCCGGTCGCGCTCACCTTGTCGGCGACGGCGGCCTTCTCGTCCTTGGCACGGCTACGGAACACAAAGCCCAAGGGTACGGGGTGCATCGGCATGGACCGCAGCCGCATGGGGAACGATCCCGCAACACCATTCGTCTGCAGGGGGAGGGATGCGGCGGTTTCTGGTGGTTGCGCCGGGGGCACTCCGGCGGACCCGGGGGAAAACCCCGCCGTTTCGGGGAGGCACCTACTCCCTGGGCCGGAGCGGAACCGACCGCAGTCGTCCTTGGGGATGACCGCATCACCTCCCGAACAGTGCGGTAATGGAGGCAGGGCCCGTACTGTGGGTTCTGTCGCAGTCGCTGGAGCTGAAGTCCGTCAGAAGGGGGCGCGCGAAGCCCATGAGCGGTGTCATGAAGCGTATGGGGATGATCTTCCGCGCGAAGGCGAACAAGGCCCTTGACCGGGCCGAGGACCCGCGCGAAACCCTCGATTACTCGTATCAGAAGCAGCTGGAGCTGCTCCAGAAGGTGCGCCGCGGCGTCGCCGACGTGGCGACCTCGCGCAAGCGCCTGGAGCTCCAGCTCAACCAGCTCCAGTCACAGTCCGGGAAGCTGGAGGACCAGGGCCGCAAGGCGCTCGCCCTCGGTCGCGAGGACCTCGCCCGCGAGGCGCTCTCCCGCCGCGCCGCGCTCCAGCAGCAGGTCACGGACCTGGAGACCCAGCACCAGACGCTCCAGGGCGAGGAGGAGAAGCTCACCCTCGCGGCCCAGCGCCTCCAGGCCAAGGTGGACGCCTTCCGTACGAAGAAGGAGACCATCAAGGCCACGTACACCGCCGCCCAGGCGCAGACCCGGATCGGCGAGGCCTTCTCCGGCATCTCCGAGGAGATGGGCGACGTCGGCCTGGCCATCCAGCGCGCCGAGGACAAGACGCAGCAGATGCAGGCCCGCGCCGGCGCCATCGACGAACTCCTCGCCTCCGGCGCCCTGGACGACCCCTCCGGCATGGCCAAGGACGACATCCAGGCCGAGCTGGACCGCCTCTCCGGCGGCACGGACGTGGAGCTGGAGCTGCAGCGGATGAAGGCGGAGCTGGCCGGCCCCGCCGAGCAGCGCCAGGCCATCGAGGGCGGCGAGGGCCAGGCCCAGGCGCCGTCCCAGAGCCAGGCCCAGCCGCAGGACACCCCGCGCTTCGACAAGCAGTGACGCCGGGCATCGCCCACAATGCGGTCACGGGCCGCCACGGCCCGATCCGGTCCCACGCGCGCGTCCTGAGGAGGGCGACATGATCGTACGGATCATGGGGGAGGGGCAGGTGAAGCTGGACGACTCCCGCTTCGCCGAGCTCAACAAGCTGGACGACGACCTGCTGGCGGAGGTGGAGGGCGGCGACGAGGCGGGCTTCCGGCGCACCCTGACGGCGCTGTTGGACGAGGTGCGGCGGCTCGGCGAGCCGTTGCCCGCCGACTCCCTGGAGCCGTCCGAACTCATCCTCCCGTCGCCGGAGGCGACGCTGGAGGAGGTCAGGGAGATGCTGTCGGACGACGGGCTGTTGCCGGGGTAGGCATACGTACGGGGCACCGTTCGCAACGCGCCCCGTACCTTTGTCCCCGTGGGCAATCTGTCGCAGGCCCGGTGCTGGCCGTCGAAGCATCCCCTGACGTTCGACGGGGGGCTCGCCGTCGGCGTGTTCGTCTGCATGGTCGCCGGGTCCTTCGTCGACCCGCACGGGGAGCACGGGGTGTCCTGGACGCTGCGCAGCCCCACCCCCCTCAGCCTCGCCCTGATGGTGCCGGCCGCCGCCGCGCTGGTGCTGCGCCGGCTCGCCCCCCTCGCCGTCCTGGCCGTCACCACCGCGCTCTCCCTCGTCGAGCTGATCACCGGCGACCCCCGCGCCCCCGTCTCGATGGCCGCCGTCATCGCGCTGTTCACCGTCGCCGCCGTCACCGACCGCCCCACCACCTGGCGGGTCGGCCTGCTGACCATGACCGTGCTGACCGCCACCGCGATGCTCTCCGGACCGCTGCCCTGGTACACCCAGGAGAACCTCGGCCTGTTCGCCTGGACCGGCATGGCCGCGGCGGCCGGGGACGCCGTCCGCAGCCGGCGGGCGTTCGTGCACGCCATCCGCGAGCGCGCCGAACGCGCCGAGCGCACCCGCGAGGAGGAGGCCCGCCGCCGTGTCGCCGAGGAGCGGCTGCGCATCGCCCGCGATCTGCACGACGTCGTCGCCCACCACATCGCCCTGGTCAACGTCCAGGCCGGGGTCGCCGCCCACGTCATGGACAAGCGGCCCGACCAGGCCAAGGAAGCCCTCGCCCACGTACGGGAGGCCAGCCGCTCGGCGCTGAACGAACTGCGGGCCACCGTCGGCCTGCTGCGCCAGTCCGGCGACCCGGAGGCCCCCACCGAGCCCGCCCCCGGGCTCGCCCGGCTCGACGAACTCGCCGACACCTTCCGCCACGCGGGCCTGCCCGTCGAGGTCGCCCGGGCCGACCACGGCACGATCCTGCCCGCCGCCGTCGACCTCGCCGCCTACCGCGTCATCCAGGAAGCCCTCACCAACGTGCAGAAACACGCGGGCGAGAGCGCCAAGGCCGAGGTCAGCGTCGTCCGCGTGGGCCCGCACGTGGAGGTCACCGTCCTGGACAACGGGGCCGGTGGCGACGACGGCCCCGAGGACGGGGGCGGGCACGGACTGCTCGGCATGCGCGAGCGGGTCACCGCCCTGGCCGGCACCCTCACCGCGGGCCCCCGGTACGGGGGCGGCTTCCGCGTCCATGCGATCCTGCCGCTCGACCGCCGTACTTCCGCCACCACCGAGGACAGCCCATGACGATCCGCGTCCTGCTCGCCGACGACCAGGCGCTGCTGCGGAGCGCGTTCCGTGTGCTCGTGGACTCCGAGCCGGACATGGAGGTCGTGGGGGAGGCCTGCGAGGGCGCGGAGGCGGTGCGTCTGACCCGCGAACGGGCCGCCGACGTCGTCCTCATGGACATCCGCATGCCCGGCACGGATGGTCTTGCCGCCACCCGGCTGATCAGCGCGGACCCCGAACTCGCCCATGTCCGGGTGGTGATGCTGACGACCTTCGAGGTCGACGAGTACGTGGTGCAGTCCCTGCGCGCCGGTGCCTCCGGCTTCCTGGGCAAGGGCTCAGAGCCGGAGGAGCTGCTGAGCGCGATCCGGGTCGCCGCCGGCGGCGAGGCCCTGCTGTCGCCGGCCGCCACCAAGGGGCTGATCGCCCGCTTCCTGGCGCAGGGCGACATGGACGACGACGGCCGCGACCGGGCGCACGCCGAGCGGCTTGCCGCGCTCACCGGGCGCGAGCGCGAGGTGCTCGTCCAGGTCGCGGGCGGCCACTCCAACGACGAGATCGCCGAGCGGCTGGAGGTCAGCCCGCTGACGGTGAAGACGCACGTCAACCGGGCCATGAGCAAGCTCGGCGCCCGCGACCGCGCCCAACTGGTCGTCATCGCCTACGAGTCGGGCCTGGTCCGCCCGCGCACGGACTGACCAGGCCCCCGGGCCGTGCTCTACGGAAGGGCCAGCATCCGCTCGAGCGCCAGCTTGGCGAACGCCTCCGTCTCCGCGTCGACCTCGATCCGGTTCACCAGCGTGCCCTCCGCCAGCGACTCCAGCGTCCACACCAGGTGCGGCAGGTCGATGCGGTTCATCGTCGAGCAGAAGCAGACCGTGCGGTCCAGGAAGACGATCTCCTTGCCCTCGGGGGCGAAACGGTTCGCCAGTCGCCGTACCAGGTTCAGCTCCGTGCCGACGGCCCACTTGGACCCGGCCGGGGCCGCCTGAAGGGCCTTGATGATGTACTCCGTCGAGCCGACGTAGTCCGCCGCCGCGACGACCTCGTGCCGGCATTCGGGGTGCACCAGCACGTTGACGCCGGGGATCCGGGCCCGTACGTCGTTGACCGACTCCAGGCTGAACCGGCCGTGCACCGAGCAGTGGCCGCGCCACAGGATCATCCTGGCTGTCCGCAGCTCCTCCGCCGTCAGCCCGCCGTTCGGCTTGTGCGGGTTGTAGACGACGCAGTCCTCCAGCGACATGCCCATGTCGCGGACGGCGGTGTTGCGCCCGAGGTGCTGGTCCGGCAGGAACAGCACCTTTGTTGTCGAGGGCTCCCCCTGCGCGAAGGCCCACTCCAGGGCGCGCTGCGCGTTGGAGGACGTGCAGATGGTGCCGCCGTGCCTGCCGGTGAAGGCCTTGATGTCGGCGGAGGAGTTCATGTACGACACCGGCACCACCTGCTCGGCGATGCCCGCCTCGGTGAGCACGTCCCAGCACTCGGCGACCTGCTCGGCCGTCGCCATGTCGGCCATCGAACAGCCGGCGGCCAGGTCGGGCAGGACGACCTTCTGCGCGTCGGAGGTCAGGATGTCGGCGGACTCGGCCATGAAGTGCACACCGCAGAAGACGATGTACTCCGCCTCCGGACGGGCGGCGGCGTCCCGGGCCAGCTTGAAGGAGTCGCCGGTGACGTCCGCGAACTGGATGACCTCGTCGCGCTGGTAGTGGTGGCCGAGCACGAAGACCTTGTCGCCGAGCTTCTCCTTGGCCGCACGGGCGCGCTCGACCAGGTCCGGGTCGGACGGCGAGGGCAGGTCGCCGGGGCACTCCACCCCGCGCTCGCTCCTAGGGTCGGCCTCGCGGCCGAGCAGCAGCAGGGCGAGGGGGGAGGGCTGTACGTCGAGCTCGGTGGTCTGGGCGGTGGTCACGACACGCACCCTTTCTGTTCTGCGGCTCGCCGGCCGGGGCACCGGACCGACGGGGCATACGGGTCAAACGGGATCGACAGCACCGACTTCTCGTCGGATTGACGCTATTATCATATCTGCTTCGCGTCAGTTTGACGACGGCCCTCGCGTCCATGTGACGTGAATCCCGGTCGCCCCGAACCGGGAATGCGGGCGTTGTCCCCTCTCCCCGCGTGTGTGCGAGCATGAAGGGAAGAAGGAAGCGGGACGAAACGAGAAAGCAGACGCCCGGCCCGGAATGAAATCCCGGCCCCGCGGGTTGCACTCGTCGGCAAGCAGTCTCCGTACAACCCGGGAGAGATGTAGATGTCCGTATCGGACGAGACCACCACCGTCACCGACGGCATCATCCTGACGGACGCCGCCGCGTCCAAGGTCAAGGCCCTGCTCGACCAGGAAGGCCGTGACGACCTCGCGCTGCGCGTGGCCGTTCAGCCCGGCGGCTGCTCCGGCCTGCGCTACCAGCTCTTCTTCGACGAGCGCTCGCTCGACGGCGACGTGAAGAAGGACTTCGGCGGGGTCGCGGTCGTCACCGACCGCATGAGCGCGCCGTACCTGGGCGGTGCCACCATCGACTTCGTGGACACGATCGAGAAGCAGGGCTTCACGATCGACAACCCGAACGCGACGGGCTCCTGCGCCTGCGGTGACTCCTTCAGCTGACCGTTGCTGACCGACGGCGGCGCCCCCTTCCGAGGGGGCGCCGCCGTCGTTCGTGTGCGTCTCTACCGGGCGGTCGGGCTCGCCGAGGGCAACGGGGTGGTGGCCTTCGGCACCGGCCTGCCGTCCGGGCCCACCACCGTGCGGTCGCCCAGTGGTGCGTCCAGGTGCAGCGTGGCGCGGTAGACCCGGGCGACCGCGATGCACGGCCGCTCCGGGTGGGCCGTGGTCCCGGTGACGGTCACCGTCACCTTCTTCCCGTCCTCGCGCGCGGTGGCCTCGTACGTCGTGCACACGCCGCCCTCGTAGACGACGGTCAGCTCCGTGCCGTCGGCGCGGTAGCCGGTGACGTGCGCGTCGTGGGCGGACGACGACCCGGTCGGGCTCGGCTGGCCGGGGGTCCCGGGCGCCGTCAGGTAACGCGGATCGACCGCCGCGCGGGCCACGGTGGACGTCGTCTCCTCTCCCGCCGGCCGCACCTCGAACAGCCACGACGGCACCAGCACGGGACGCCCCGCCGAGGTGCGCGCGGCCAGCCCGAACTCCGCGTCCTCCACCCGTACGGTCCCGCGCGCGCCGCCGGTGGGGGAGGCGGCGCACGGCGTCTCGTCCCGGTCCTTCAGCGGAACCGGGCTCGCGCAGCCGCCGATGCCCTTGCGGCCGTACGACGTGGTGGCGCCGTTCATCAGCTCCAGCGCCTTCTCGGCGCCGATCACGGGGTACTCGGCGCCCTCCCGGGGAGCGACGAGTTTGCCGCTGCCGCCGACGACCTCGCCCCCGCTGCCGATCTGCAACCCCGTCGTCCACCCGGAGGTGGGCAGTCCGCCCACCCGGGGTTCGGCGTTGACCACCCGGGCTCCCCCCAGGACCTGGCTCGCGTCCAGCTTCGCGTCGTCCTGGCCGACGGCCTTCAGTACGGGGGCGGCCGCCTTCTTCGCGGCTGCCTCGCCGACGGGGTCCGTCGTACCCGTGGTCGATCCGGAGCCGCCGGGCTTGCACGGCCGCCCGCGCGGACAGTCGTCGCCGCCGGGCTGCACCGCGCTGAACGTCCAGGTGCCGGGCGCCTCGCGGTCCACCCGCAGCAGGGGCTCCGCCTCGCCCTTGGCGACGCCCACCTGCCACCGGTCGCCGACCAGCCGCGGGGTCCCGGTCAGCCGCAGCGCCTTCGCCAGCCGGGCCACGTCGTCCTTGGACACCCGCCCCTCGGCCCAGTACACCGCCGCGGAGTCCGGCCCGTCGGGCAGCTCACCGCTCGCGCGGTAGACGGCCCCGTACGGATTCGGCTCACCGACCGCGATGCCGGGGCGCCCGCCGGTGCCGTACCCGTCGAGGGCGAGTGCCGGGGGAGCGGACCCGCCGCCTCCGGGGCCCGCGTCGCCGTCCCCGCCGGAGGCGGTCGCGGCGACATAGGCCCCGCCGCCCGCGACGAGCAGGACGGCGCCCACGACCGCCGCGACGGCCCCACGCCGTCGCCGCGCGGAGGACGCGTCCGGCGCGGTGCCGTCCTGCTCATCACGGGCACCGCTCGGTGGCGTGCCGTCGGGCTCACGGGCGCCGGCGCCGTCGGCGGCCGGCACCTCCGGTGTCTCCGCCGCGCTCGGCGCACCCTCGGGGCCCGCAGCGCCCCGGGGGCCGTTCGGGTCGTCGTCGGTGGGGGGCTCGGTGTTCACCGTGGTGCTCCTTCCGCTCCGCTGCTGTCCCGTGTCGTACGTCGCCTCCCCTGTACGGGGGACGGCGATGGGACGCAGCGGGGGAGCGCACGGTTCCCCCGGGCGCGCTCAGTCGCCGTAGTCGGACATCGCCTCCAGCAGCCGGGCGGAGCCCGCCGGTACGCGTACGCCGTGGATACGGGAGGGGGAGACCGGCGACGCCTTCGCGGCGGCGGGGGCGGTCCAGCGCGGGGCCATCCGGGCGCCGTCACCGGGCAGCGACGCCAGGTCGCCCTCCAGGTCGACCGGGCCGGTCACCGCACCGGCGACCGCGCCGCCGGCCGGGGCACTGCCGTGGAACTCGAGGTTCGTCATGCTCGCACCGTAGGCACGGCCGGGCCCGCGAAGAAAGACCTACTATCGGGTAGTTCCGCCTGCTTCAGCGGCAGGTGCCGACCGGGTAGCGTGAACCGTCAATCCCCCCTCCTCTGAGGAGCGTGCCCTCGCCGTGCGTATCGCAGTCACCGGCTCCATCGCCACCGACCATCTGATGACCTTCCCCGGCCGCTTCACCGATCAGCTCGTCGCGGACCAGCTGCACACGGTCTCCCTCTCCTTCCTGGTCGACAACCTCGACGTACGCCGGGGCGGTGTCGGCGCGAACATCGCCTTCGGCATGGGCCAGCTCGGCACCCGCCCCGTACTGGTCGGCGCGGCCGGCGCGGACTTCGACGAGTACCGGGCGTGGCTGGACCGGCACGGCGTCGACACGGACTCCGTCCGCATCTCCGAGACCCTGCACACCGCACGCTTCGTGTGCACCACCGACGCCGACCACAACCAGATCGGCTCCTTCTACACGGGCGCGATGAGCGAGGCCCGGCTGATCGAGCTGAAGACGGTCGCCGACCGGGTGGGCGGCCTCGACCTCGTCCTGATCGGCGCGGACGACCCCGAGGGGATGCTCCGGCACACCGAGGAGTGCCGCTCGCGCGGCATCCCGTTCGCCGCCGACTTCTCGCAGCAGATCGCCCGGATGAACGGCGACGAGATCCGGATACTGCTGGACGGGGCGACGTACCTCTTCTCCAACGAGTACGAGAAGGGCCTGATCGAGTCCAAGACCGGCTGGACCGACGCGGAGATCCTGGAGCGGGTCGGCCACCGGGTGACCACGCTCGGGGCGCGGGGCGTGCGGGTCGAGCGGGTCGGGGCGGAGCCGATCGAGGTGGGGTGCCCGGAGGAGGAGCGCAAGGCCGACCCCACGGGTGTCGGCGACGCGTTCCGGGCGGGGTTCCTGTCGGGGCTGGCGTGGGGGGTTTCGCTGGAGCGGGCGGCGCAGGTGGGGTGCATGCTGGCGACGCTGGTGATCGAGACGGTGGGGACGCAGGAGTACCGGTTGCAGCGGGCCCACTTCATGGACCGCTTCACGAAGGCGTACGGCGAGGAAGCGGGCGTGGAGGTCAAGACCCACCTGCGATGACGGCCGGGGGAGGGGTTCGCCCGGGAGTTATTCGCCCCCGCCGCCCCTACCCATTCCCGTCCTTTCAAGGGGCTCCGCCCCTTGGACCCCGTGCGCAGTTCCCCGCGCCCCTATCAAGGGGCGCGGGGAACTGCGCAATCTTTTCGGGGGTCCGGGGGCTTGCCCCCGGAGGGACGGGAATGGGTAGGGGCGGCGGGGGCGAGAACCATCCGTCACGACACCCGGCGCACCACATACGCCACCCCCGCACCCCCCTCCACCGCTTCCTCCCCCTCGTACCGCTGCCCCCGCATCTCGCACCACGCCGGAATGTCCAGCCGCGCCGCCTCGTCGTCGGACAGCACCCGCACCACACCCCCCACCGGCACCTCCCCCCACACCTTCGCCAACTCGATCACCGGAATGGGGCACCGCTTCCCGAGCGCGTCGACCACCGCCGAAGAGGCCTTCCCGGCCCCCGGCCGGACCTCCACCGACACCCCCAGCTTCGCCCGCACCCCCTCCACCACCCCCGGCACCACGGACAGAAACCCCTCGACGTCCGCCTCCGCCACCCCCGCCGGCAGCGACACCCGCACATTCCCCTCGCTCAGCACCCCCATCGCCACCAGCACATGGCTCGGCGTCAACGTGCTGCTCGTGCACGACGACCCGGACGACACGGAGTACCCCGCCCGGTCCAGTTCGTGCAGCAGCGTCTCCCCGTCGACATAGAGACAGGAGAACGTCACGATCCCCGGCAGCCGCCGCTCCGGATCCCCCACCACCTCCACGTCCGGCACCAGCTCCGCCACCCGCCCCCGGATCCGCTCCGTCAACTCCCGCAGCCGCAAGGCTTCCTGGGACGCCTCGGCCCGCACCGCCCGCAGCGAGGCGGCCGCCGCCACGATGGCCGGGAGGTTCTCGAAGCCGGGCGCCCGCCCCGACTCCCGCTCGTCGCCCGGGCCGGACGGCGCGAACCGCGTCCCCTTGCGCACCGCTAGCAGCCCCACCCCGGACGGCCCGCCCCACTTGTGCGCACTGGCCGCGAGCAGCGACCACTCCCCGGCCACCGGCCCCCACCCCAGCGACTGCGCCGCGTCGACAAGGAGCGGCACCCCGGCCGCCCGGCAGGCCGCCGCCACCTCGGCCACCGGCTGTTCGGTGCCCACCTCGTGGTTGGCGGACTGCAGACACGCCAGCGCGGTGTCGGGCCGCAGCGCCGCCGCGTACGCCGACGGGTCCACCGCGCCCGTACGGTCGACCCCGACCCGGGTGACCGTCCCGCCGTCCGCCTCGAGCGACTCGGCCGCGTGCAGCACCGAAGAGTGTTCGACCGCTGACACGATCAGGTGGCGTCCGACGCGCCGCCGGCCGCCGAGCGCCCCCGCGATCCCGGAGTGCACCGCCCGGGTGCCGGAGGAGGTGAAGACCAGCTCGTCGGGACGGCACCCCACCGCCTCCGCGGCCGCCTCCCGCGCCGCGTCGAGCAGCAGCCGGGCCCGGCGCCCCTCCCGGTACAGCCGCGCGGGATCGGCCCAGCCCTCGTCCAGGGCGGCCAGCAGCGCCTGGCGGGCCACGGGATGAAGGGGAGCGGCGGAGGCGGCGTCGAAGTAGGGCATGGGCACCACGCTAGGCGCAACGGGAGAAGCACGGCGTCCCCCGTCCCGGACCCGGCCTCAGGCCGCTCCCGGCGCGCCGCCGTTCCGCCGATCCCCGTCCGTCCCACGTCCGTGTTCCGCCCGTGTTCCGCCCCATCAGGGTGACCCGTGACGCGTATGCCACCCTCCCCGCGACCCTCCGAGGGGCGTCGGCTAGGGTTTGGTCCGCATAAACATCAAACCCCTGCCCGACGCAGGGCGGCGACCGACCAGTGAGAAGGCCGCAGCCAACCAGCGCGGGCGAGACACTCGGGAAGGCGCTACGTGAGTCCCAACGGCTCCGACCTCCCCCACGCCGCGGGCGGCGCGGGCGGTACCCCCAAGCCGCGGCGCCCGATGCGGCGGAAGCTGCTGCAGGCGCTGACTGCGGGCCTGGTCCTGGCGACCGCGACCGGTTGCACATACAAGGACTTCCCTCGCCTTGGTATGCCCACCCCGACCACGGAAGAGGCTCCGCGGATCCTCTCCCTGTGGCAGGGCTCCTGGGCGGCCGCGATCGCGGTCGGCTGCCTGGTCTGGGGCCTGATCCTGTGGAGTGCTTTCTTCCACCGGCGCAGCCGCACCAAGGTCGAGGTTCCCCCTCAGACCCGGTACAACATGCCCATCGAGGCGCTGTACACCGTGGTCCCCCTGATCATCGTCTCGGTGCTGTTCTACTTCACCGCCCGGGACGAGACGAAGCTCATGGACACCTCCGCCAAGCCCGACGTGACCATCAACGTCGTCGGCTTCCAGTGGAGCTGGGGCTTCAACTACGTCGAGAACGTCGACGGTTCCACAGGTGACGCGAAGACCGACAAGAACCTGGAGCCGATCCCGGACCGGTTCAAGAAGGACTTCCCGGCCAACGCCGGCGGCGTCTACGACGTCGGCACGCCCGCCTCGAAGAACCCGCAGAACGGCAACCCCGGCCCGACCCTGTGGCTGCCCAAGGGCGAGACCGTCCGCTTCGTTCTCACCTCGCGCGACGTCATCCACTCCTTCTGGGTGCTGCCGTTCCTGATGAAGCAGGACGTCATCCCGGGCCACACCAACGCTTTCCAGGTGACCCCCAACAAGGAGGGCACCTACCGCGGCAAGTGCGCCGAGCTCTGTGGCGTCGACCACTCCCGGATGCTGTTCAACGTGAAGATCGTTTCCCCTGAGCGTTACCAGCAGCATCTCAAGGACCTCGCCAAGAAGGGGCAGACCGGTTACATTCCCGCCGGCATCGCGCAGACGAGCCACGAGAAGAACCGGGAGACGAACAACCTGTGAGCATCCTCAATCAACCCCAGGGTGCCGCGGCAGCAGGATCCCACTACGAGGACGAACTGCCGGTCCGGCGCCAGAACCGCGGCAACGTGGTCGTCAAGTGGCTCACCACCACCGACCACAAGACGATCGGCACGCTGTACCTGGTCACGTCGTTCGTGTTCTTCTGCATCGGCGGCGTCATGGCGCTCTTCATGCGCGCCGAGCTCGCCCGCCCGGGTCTGCAGATCATGTCGAACGAGCAGTTCAACCAGGCGTTCACGATGCACGGCACGATCATGCTGCTGATGTTCGCGACGCCGCTGTTCGCCGGCTTCACGAACTGGATCATGCCGCTGCAGATCGGCGCGCCCGACGTGGCGTTCCCGCGGCTGAACATGTTCGCCTACTGGCTCTACCTGTTCGGCTCGACCATCGCGGTCGGCGGCTTCCTCACCCCGCAGGGCGCGGCCGACTTCGGCTGGTTCGCCTACTCCCCGCTGTCGGACGCGGTCCGCTCGCCGGGCGTCGGCGCCGACATGTGGATCATGGGTCTGGCCTTCTCCGGTTTCGGCACGATCCTCGGCGCGGTCAACTTCATCACCACGATCATCTGCATGCGCGCCCCCGGCATGACGATGTTCCGCATGCCGATCTTCACCTGGAACGTGCTGCTCACCGGTGTGCTGGTGCTGCTCGCCTTCCCCGTGCTGGCCGCCGCGCTGTTCGCCCTGGAGGCGGACCGAAAATTCGGGGCACACGTATTCGATGCCACGAATGGCGGGGCGCTGCTGTGGCAACACCTCTTCTGGTTCTTCGGCCATCCAGAGGTGTACATCATCGCGCTGCCGTTCTTCGGCATCATCAGTGAGGTCATTCCGGTCTTCTCCCGCAAGCCGATGTTCGGCTACATGGGCCTGATCGGCGCGACGATCTCCATCGCCGGCCTCTCCGTGACCGTGTGGGCGCACCACATGTACGTCACCGGCGGTGTGCTGTTGCCGTTCTTCTCCTTCATGACGTTCCTCATCGCCGTCCCGACCGGTGTGAAGTTCTTCAACTGGATCGGCACGATGTGGAAGGGCTCGCTCAGTTTCGAGACCCCGATGCTGTGGGCCACCGGCTTCCTGATCACCTTCACCTTCGGTGGTCTGACCGGCGTCATCCTGGCCTCGCCGCCGATGGACTTCCACATCTCCGACTCGTACTTCGTGGTGGCGCACTTCCACTACGTCGTCTTCGGCACCGTCGTCTTCGCGATGTTCTCCGGCTTCCACTTCTGGTGGCCGAAGTTCACCGGCAAGATGCTGGACGAGCGGCTTGGCAAGATCACCTTCTGGACGCTGTTCGTCGGCTTCCACGGCACGTTCCTCATCCAGCACTGGCTGGGCGTCGAGGGCATGCCACGCCGGTACGCGGACTATCTCGCGGCCGACGGCTTCACCACGCTGAACACGCTGTCGACGATCTTCTCCTTCCTGCTCGGCCTGTCGATCCTGCCGTTCCTCTACAACGTGTGGAAGACCGCCAAGTACGGCAAGCCGGTCGAGGTCGACGACCCGTGGGGCTACGGACGTTCGCTGGAGTGGGCGACCTCCTGCCCGCCGCCGCGGCACAACTTCCTCACGCTGCCGAAGATCCGCAGTGAGTCCCCGGCGTTCGACCTGCACCACCCGGAGATCGCGGCGCTCGACCAGCTCGAGAACACCGGGCACGGCGAGAAGACCCTCGCCGGGAGCAAGGAGGCCGGCAAGTGAAGGTCCAGGGCAAGATGTTCCTGTGGCTGGCGGCCTTCCTGGTCGTCATGGCCATCATCTACGGCGCGTGGTCGAAGGAGCCCGCCGGTACGACGGCGCTCTTCCTGGCCTTCGGCCTGAGCGTGATGATCGGCTACTACCTGGCCTTCACGGCCCGGCGGGTCGACGCGGGCGCGCAGGACAACAAGGACGCGGATGTCGCGGACGACGCCGGTGAGCTGGGCTTCTTCAGCCCGCACAGCTGGCAGCCGCTCGCCCTCGCCGTCGGTGGCGCCCTCGCCTTCATGGGCGTCGTCTTCGGCTGGTGGCTGCTGTTCTTCTCCGCCCCGATCATCCTGATCGGCCTGTGGGGCTGGGTCTTCGAGTACTACCGCGGCGAGAACCGCACCCAGTAACACGCCTCGCACCACCGGGAGCCCGGACACTCCGTCAGGAGCGTCCGGGTTCCTCCGTATGGCCCACCCGCGTCCCCCGTACGGCCCACCCGCCGCGCCGCTCCCGGGGGGCGTCCCTACGTTGAGGCCATGAGTACCTCACCGCGCAGCCGTACGGTCGCCGGCTGCACCCTGCTGGTGGTCTCCCTGGCCGCGGGGCTCAGTGCCTGCGGCGGGGGCGACCATCCGCTCGCGGCCAAGCCGTACGACGCGGGGGACCGGGTCGCCGTCAGCGCCCTGGCGGACGACGGCAAGAAGGCGGACCCGGACAAGCCCCTGGAAGTCACCTCACGGGACTCCGACGGACGCCTCACCGACGTCACCGTCACCGACGCCGCCGGACGCCGTGTGCCCGGCGAACTCACCGCCGACGGCAGCCGCTGGCACAGCACGTCACCGCTGGCCTCGGGCGCCCACTACACCGTCCGCGTCAGCACCGAGGACGAGGACGGCGCCCCCGGGCGCAAGGTCGTCGAGTTCGACACCGGCGCCGGAAAGGCCAAGAAGGTGAACGTCACCTTCGGCCCGGACACGGGCACCTACGGCGTCGGCCAGCCCGTCACCGCCACGCTCAGCGAGCCGGTCAAGAACAGGGCCGCCAGGGCCGTCGTGGAACGCTCCCTGCACGTGAGCGCCCGGCCCGCGGTCGAGGGCGCCTGGTACTGGGTGGACGACACCACGCTCCACTACCGCCCCAAGGAGTACTGGCCCGCCCACACCACCGTCACGGTCTCCAGCGACCTGCACGGGCTGAAGGTGGCCGACCGGCTCCGCGGCGGCGACGCCAAGCCGCTGAAGCTCACCACCGGCGACAAGGTCGTCGCCGCGACGGACGCCGCCACGCACACGATGACGGTCTACCGCAACGACGAGGAGATCAACGAGATCCCCGTCACCACGGGCAAGGCCGGCTTCGAGACCCGCAACGGCGTCAAGGTCGTGCTCGGCAAGCAGTACCTCGTACGTATGCGCAGTACCAGCATCGGCATCGCGGAGGGCTCCGCGGACTCCTACGACCTGCCGGTGTACTACGCCACGCAGGTGACGCTCAGCGGGGAGTACGTCCACGCGGCCCCGTGGTCCGTCGACTCCCAGGGCTCCGCCAACGTCAGCCACGGCTGCACGGGCATGAGCACGAGCAACGCGGAGTGGTTCTACGACACGGTGCGCGCCGGTGACGTGGTGACCGTCGTCAACTCCGACGGCGACACGATGGCGCCGTTCGGGAACGGGTACGGCGACTGGAACCTGTCCTGGAAGGACTGGCAGAAGGGCAGCGCCCTCACCCCGGCGAAGCCGGCGAAGTTGCCGAGCCTCCTCGACAGGGCTCGGCTGCGGCCCCAGGGCGCGTAGTAGCTCGGGGGTTCGCGTTGTTGGGCGGGTGCGGGTGGGTTGGTGGTTGCTCGCGCAGTTCCCCGCGCCCCTAAAAGCCAGGGGGCGCCCCCCCGCTTTCAAGGGGCGCGGGGAACTGCGCGACAAGCCACGACGCGTCCGCACCCGCCAACGCACGCGTACCCCCGAGCTACTGGGCACCCGGCGCAGCCGTCACGCGCTGAGGGCGACCCTCTTCAGGAGGGCGCCCAGCGTCGTGGCGAGGTCGACGGGGTCCACCGGCAGCGTCACGGCCGCGTCCGCCCGACTCCACGTCGCCAGCCACGCGTCCTGCGGCCGCCCCATCAGCACCAGCACCGGCGGGCACTGGAACACCTCGTCCTTGATCTGGCGGCACACCCCCATGCCCCCCATCGGCACGGCCTCGCCGTCCAGCACGCACACGTCGATCCCGCCGCGGTCCAGCTCCCGCAGGACCGCCTCCGGCGTGGCGCACTCCAGGAACTCCACCTCGGGGCCGTCCGGAACGGGCCGCCTGCCGGACGCGAGCCGCACCTGTTCGCGGGTGGTGGAGTCGTCGCTGTAGACCAGCACGGTGGCGGTCGGCTGCATGCTTCCTCCGGAAGACCTCGTCGTCGTGCGGACATGGACCGTTGGGCCGGATGCTACTCCCTCGCACCCGCCCCGGGCAGCGGTCGGAACGGCCCGGCGATGCGCCATCCGGGCAGCGCACGGGGTGCGGACACTCCGAACGGCACCCCCCGGGGTGAGGGCGGGATAAGCGACCGACATAATGTCGGTCGTGGCGACAGCAACGACAGTAGATACCGGGCACGCACACCCGTCGGTCAACCGGCCGAACCTCACCAGCGTCGGAACCATCATCTGGCTGAGTTCCGAGCTGATGTTCTTCGCGGCCCTCTTCGCGATGTACTTCACCCTGCGATCGGTGACCGGCCCCGATCACTGGAAGGAGATGGCGAGCGCGCTCAACGTCCCCTTCTCGGCGACGAACACCACGATCCTGGTGCTCTCCTCGCTCACCTGCCAGCTCGGCGTGTTCGCCGCCGAGCGCGGTGACGTGAAGAAGCTCCGGGGCTGGTTCATCGTCACCTTCATCATGGGCGCGATCTTCATCGGCGGTCAGATCTACGAGTACACCGAGCTGGTCAAGAAGGACGGCATCTCGCTCTCCTCCGACCCGTACGGCTCGGTGTTCTACCTGACCACCGGCTTCCACGGTCTGCACGTGACGGGCGGTCTCATCGCCTTCCTCTTCGTGCTCGGCCGTACGTACGCGGCGAAGAGGTTCACGCACGACCAGGCAACGGCAGCGATCGTCGTGTCCTACTACTGGCACTTCGTCGATGTCGTCTGGATCGGCCTCTTCGCCACGATCTACCTGATCAAGTAGCCGAAGCGCCGAGACCGGCCACCCGACCCTTCCGAAGCATCGACGCAGAAGATCCTGACACCGGGGTAATCCGTGAAAAAGCTCTCCGCACGACGACGCCATCCGCTGGCGGCGATCGTCGTCCTACTCTTCGCGCTGGCGGCCACCGGGGGGCTGTACACCGCGTTCGCGCCCGCGGACAAGGCACAGGCCGACGACACCGCACAGTCCCTCGCCATCGAGGAGGGCAAGAAGCTCTACGAGGTGGGCTGCGCCAGTTGCCACGGCACCGGTGGTAAGGGCAGCTCCGACGGTCCGAGCCTGGTCGGCGTCGGCGCCGCCGCGGTCGACTTCCAGGTCGGCACCGGCCGCATGCCGGCCTCCACCTCGCAGCAGGCGCAGGTCGAGAAGAAGAAGAACATCTACTCGCAGGCGCAGATCGACCAGCTCGCCGCGTACATCGCCTCCCTCGGCGCCGGCCCGGCCGTGCCGACCAAGGACGAGTACAGCCCGGAGGGCGCGGACATCGCCAAGGGCGGTGAGCTGTTCCGTACCAACTGCTCGCAGTGCCACAACTTCACCGGCAAGGGCGGCGCGCTGACGAACGGCAAGTTCGCGCCGAGCCTGGAGGGTGTCGCCCCGAAGCACATCTACGAGGCCATGCAGACCGGCCCGCAGAACATGCCGTCCTTCCCCGACACCACGCTGACGTCCAAGAACAAGCAGGACATCATCGCGTACCTGAAGGCTGTCGACGGCGATGAAACGACCAACCCCGGCGGTCTCGAGCTCGGCGGTCTTGGCCCGGTCAGCGAGGGTCTGTTCGCCTGGATCTTCGGACTCGGCGCGCTGATCGCGGTCGCCGTCTGGGTCGCCGCTCGGACCGCAAAGGCCAAGAAGTCATGAGTAGCCAAGACATTCCAGAAGAGAAGCTGCCCGCCGAGCGGGACCAGGAGCACGAGGCCCACGAGGGCCTGGCCGTCGCGGACGAGGAGAACCCGTTCGCGGACCCCGGTCTGCCGCCGCACGAGCACCGCCGCCAGGACGTGGACGAGAAGGCCGCGAACCACTCCGAGCGCACGGTGGCGCTGCTGTTCACCGTCTCGATGCTGGCCACCATCGGCTTCATCGCCTCCTACGTGGCGATCTCGCCGGACACCTCGATCTACGTGTTCCCGCTGGGGCACATCAGCGCGCTCAACTTCGCGCTGGGCCTGACCCTCGGCGTGGCGCTGTTCGCGATCGGCGCGGGCGCGGTCCACTGGGCCCGCACCCTGATGTCCGACGTGGAGATCGCCGACGAGCGTCACCCGATCGAGGCACCCCCGGAGACCCGCTCGAAGGTCCTCGCCGACTTCAAGCAGGGCGCCAAGGAGTCCGCGCTCGGCCGCCGCAAGCTGATCCGCAACACGATGTTCGGCGCGCTCACCCTGGTGCCGCTCTCCGGCGTCATGCTGCTGCGCGACCTCGGCCCGCTGCCCCACACCAAGCTCCGCCACACCGCGTGGGCCAAGGGCAAGCTGCTGGTCAACATGAACACCAACGAGCCGGTCCGTCCCTCGGACGTGGCCGTGGGTTCGCTGACCTTCGTCAAGCCCGAGGGGCTCGAGGAGCACGACGAGGACTTCCAGACCGAGATCGCCAAGGCGGCCCTGATGATCGTCCGGCTCCAGCCGGAGAACATCAAGGACAAGCAGGAGCTCGACTGGAGCCACGAGGGCATCGTGGCCTACTCCAAGATCTGCACCCACGTCGGGTGCCCGATCTCGCTGTACGAGCAGCAGACGCACCACGTCCTGTGCCCGTGCCACCAGTCCACCTTCGACCTCTCCGACGGTGCCCGAGTCATCTTCGGCCCGGCCGGCCACCCCCTGCCGCAGCTGCGCATCGGTGTGAGCGAGGACGGTTACCTCCAGGCGCTCGGCGACTTCGCGGAGCCCGTCGGTCCTGCTTTCTGGGAGCGCGGATGAGTACTGCAGCAGCCAGCAACGAGCCGCGCAGGCGCGGCAAGGCACCCGCCGGAGAGCGGGTCGCCGACTGGGCCGACGGCCGCCTGGGGATCTACTCCCTGGCCAAGTCCAACATGCGCAAGATCTTCCCCGACCACTGGTCGTTCATGCTCGGTGAAGTCTGCATGTACAGCTTCATCATCATCATCCTGACGGGTGTCTATCTGACGCTGTTCTTCCACCCGTCGATGAACGAGGTCCAGTACCACGGCAGTTACGTGCCGTTGCAGGGCCAGATGATGTCCGAGGCGTTCAACTCGACCCTGCACATCTCCTTCGAGGTGCGCGGTGGTCTGCTGATCCGGCAGATCCACCACTGGGCGGCGCTGATCTTCCTCGCCGGCATGTTCGTGCACATGATGCGCGTCTTCTTCACCGGCGCGTTCCGCAAGCCGCGCGAGGTCAACTGGCTGTTCGGCTTCCTGCTGTTCGTCCTCGGCATGTTCACCGGCTTCACCGGTTACTCGCTCCCGGACGACCTGCTCTCCGGCACCGGTGTCCGCTTCATGGAGGGCGCGATCCTGTCCGTGCCGATCGTCGGCACGTACCTGTCGTTCTTCCTCTTCGGCGGCGAGTTCCCGGGCGGCGACTTCGTGGCCCGCTTCTACTCGATCCACATCCTGCTGCTGCCGGGCATCATGCTCGGCCTGATGGTGGCGCACCTGATCCTGGTCTTCTACCACAAGCACACGCAGTACGCGGGTCCCGGAAAGACCAACAACAACGTCGTCGGCATGCCGCTGCTGCCGGTGTACATGGCCAAGGCCGGAGGCTTCTTCTTCCTGGTCTTCGGTGTCATCGCGGTCGTCGCCGCGATCGCGCAGATCAACCCGATCTGGGCGATCGGCCCCTACCGGCCGGACCAGGTCTCCACCGGCGCCCAGCCCGACTGGTACATGGGCTTCTCCGAGGGCCTGATCCGTGTCATGCCGGGCTGGGAGATCAACCTGTGGGGCCACACGCTCGTCCTGGGCGTGTTCGTACCGCTGATGATCTTCCCGCTGGTCCTGGTCGCCATCGCCGTCTACCCGTTCATCGAGTCCTGGGTCACCGGCGACAAGCGCGAGCACCACATCCTGGACCGCCCGCGCAACGCCCCGACCCGGACCGCGTTCGGTGTGGCCTGGATGACGTGGTACTTCGTCCTGCTGATCGGTGGCGGCAACGACCTGTTCGCCACGCACTTCAGCCTGTCGATCAACGCCATCACCTGGTTCGTCCGGATCGCGTTCTTCGTCGCCCCGGTGATCGCGTTCATCGTCACCAAGCGGATCTGCCTCGGCCTCCAGCGCCGCGACAAGGAGAAGGTGCTGCACGGGCGCGAGTCCGGCATCATCAAGCGCCTGCCGCACGGTGAGTTCATCGAGGTGCACGAGCCGCTCAGCCAGGAGCAGCTGCACACCCTCACGGCGCACGAGCAGTACAGCCCGCTCGAGCTGGGCCCGACGGTCGACGAGAACGGCGTCGAGCGCAAGGTCAAGGGGCCGCAGAAGCTCCGCGCCAAGCTCAGCAAGGCGTACTACGGGGAGGACAACCAGATCCCCAAGCCCACCGTCGAGGAGTACAAGGAGATCACCAGCGGCCACGGCCACCACTGATCGTCCGCTGTCGCCACGCCACGGCGAGAAGGGCCCCGTCCGATGCTCGGACGGGGCCCTTCCCCGTGTGCGGGGCTGGATAGGGTGGGGGTGGCCGGCCCGCGTGAGGTGCCGGACTTCTTCTTCTCGTGACGAGCCAGGAGCGGCGTATGACTGCTGTGACCCCCGCTGGAGGCGACACCGCGGCGGGCCGCTCCTGGCCCGCCCTTCTGAACGGTCTCCTCGACGGCCGTGACCTGTCCGCGGACGACACCGCCTGGGCGATGGACCTCATCATGCGCGGCGAGGCGACCGACGCGCAGATCGCCGGCTTCGCGGTGGCGCTGCGCGCCAAGGGCGAGACGGTGCAGGAGATCACCGGGTTCGTACGCGCGATGTACGCGCACGCGCACGTCATCGACGTCCCCGGGGACACGGTCGACATCGTCGGCACGGGCGGGGACGGGGCGAAGACCGTCAACATCTCCACGATGTCCGCCATCGTCGTCGCCGGGACCGGGGCGAAGGTCGTCAAGCACGGCAACCGGGCCGCGTCGTCGGCGTCCGGGGCGTCGGATGTGCTGGAGAAGCTCGGCGTCGACCTGAACCTGTCGCCGCAGCGGGTGGTGGAGGTCGCCGAGGAGGCCGGGATCACCTTCTGCTTCGCGGCGAAGTTCCACCCCGCGCTGCGGCATGTGGCGGCGGCGCGCGGGCAGCTCGGGATCCGGACGACGTTCAACTTCCTCGGGCCGCTGACCAACCCCGCGCAGGTGCGGGCCCAGGCGATCGGCGTCGCCGACGCGCGGATGGCGCCGATCATCGCCGGGGTCTTCGCCGAGCGGGGCAACTCCTCGCTCGTCTTCCGCGGTGACGACGGGCTCGACGAGCTGACGACGACGTCGACGTCGCGGGTGTGGGAGGTGCGGCACGGCAAGGTGACGGAGGAGGCGTTCGACCCGCGGTCGGTGGGGATTCCGTTGGTGCCGGTGGAGGCGTTGCGGGGCGGGGACCCCTCCTACAACGCGGATGTCGCGCGGCGGGTGCTGGAGGGGGAGGCGGGGCCGGTGCGGGATGCGGTGCTGTTGAACTCGGCGGCGGCGGTGGTGGCGTTGCGGGGGGAGGAGGGTCCACTGGTGGACCGTCTCCGTGACGGGATGGCGCGCGCGGCGGAGTCCATCGACAGCGGCGCGGCCCGGGAGGCGCTCTCCCGCTGGGTTGCGGCCACGCGCCGGGCGTGACGGTACGGGGGCGTGCGGGCGGCATTTTTTCGCCCCCGCCGCCCCTACCCGTCCCGTCCTCAACCTGGGGGCTCCGCCCCCAGGCCCCCCGGGGGTGGGTGGGGGTTGTGGGCAGGTGCGGGTGCGTCGTGGCTGGTCGCGCAGTTCCCCGCGCCCCTAAAAGCTGGGGGCGCCCCCGGTCTTTCAGGGGCGCGGGGAACTGCGCGAGAAGTCCCCACCCACCCGCACCCGACAACGCACCCCGGGCCCCCCGTATCGGGATGTGGGACGGGTTGCGGGGGAGGCGTGGGGTCCCGTAGCGTCGGGCGCAGGTCATGAGTGACAGTCATGAGGCCCCGGCCGACTGTCCGGCAACCCTCCGTCCGTGGCGGGGTGCCCCGGGTGAAGACCAGGCCGCCCGCCACAAGGCCCGCGGCAAGCGCGGACCCCTCGGCACTCCAGGGGTCCTGGTCACCGAGGAGCCCCCCGTGAGCAAGCGAATGCGATAGGGCCGCAGAGCCCCGCCTCCGCACACCCCTTTCACCTCACCCACGCGCGAGCGCGCCCGGGCCGTCGCCCCCGCTCGCGTGGTGATTCCGCCTGCGCCCACGGGAGTTCACCCATGTCCGTCACCACCGCCACCACGGCCACCACCACCCCTCTCCCCGTCCTCGGCCGCGACGTCACCGTCCCCCTCGTCACCGGCGGCGAAGTCACCTACGCCGCCCTCGACTACGCCGCCAGCGCCCCCGCCCTCCAGCGCGTCTGGGACGACGTCGCCGCCTACGCCCCCTACTACGGCAGCGTCCACCGCGGCGCCGGCTACCTCTCCCAGCTCTCCACCGACCTGTTCGAGAACGCCCGCCTCACCGTCGCCGAGTTCCTCGACTGCCGCGCCGCCGACCAGGTCGTCTTCACCCGGTCCACCACCGACTCCCTCAACCTCCTCGCCGCCGCGCTGCCCGCCGGCTGCGAGGTGTTCGTCTTCGAGACCGAGCACCACGCCTCCCTGCTGCCCTGGCGCGCCGCCCGCGTCACCTACCTTGACGCCCCCCGCACCCCCTACCAGGCCGTCGACACGCTGGAGCGCGCCCTCGCCGCCCGCGACACCACCGCCCCGGCCCTGGTCTGCGTCACCGGCGCCTCCAACGTCACCGGCGAGCTCTGGCCCGTCCGCGAACTGGCGGCCACCGCGCACGCGCACGGCGCCCGTATCGTCCTGGACGCCGCCCAGCTCGCCCCGCACCACCCCGTCTCCGTGCAGGACCTGGACGTCGACTGGGTCGCCTTCTCCGGGCACAAGCTGTACGCCCCCTTCGGCTCCGGCGTGCTGGCCGGCCGCGCCGACTGGCTGACCGCCGCCGAGCCCTACCTCGCCGGCGGCGGCGCCAGCCGCAGGGTCACCCGGCGCACCGACGGCGGCGTCGATGTGGAGTGGCACGAGAGCGCCGCCCGCCACGAGGCCGGCTCGCCCAACGTGATCGGCGCCTACGCCGTCGCCTCCGCCTGCAAGGCGCTCACCGAGGCCGGCTGGGACACCCTGGTCGCCCGCGAGAACCAGCTGATCGAGCGGGTGCGGGCGGGCCTGGCCGAGGTGCCCGAGGTGCGGGTGCTGTCCCTGTTCGGCGACGACGCGCCCCGCGTGGGCGTGCTCTCCTTCGTCGTCGAGGGCTGGAACAGCTCGCACTTCGCCGCCGCGCTCTCCGCCGAGTACGGCATCGGCGTCCGCGACGGCCTCTTCTGCGCCCACCCGCTGGTGCGCACCCTGCTCGGCGGCGACCCGCAGACCCAGGGCGAGTGCGGGGCGCCGGAGGCCGCGCCCGGGGAGAAGTCCCTCAACGCGATCCGGGTGAGCTTCGGCGCGGGCACGCCCGACGAGCACGTCGACCGCTTCGTCGCAGCGGTACGGGAACTGGTGCGCGAGGGCGCCACGTGGGAGTACCGCACGCAGGACGGCCGCTGCGTTCCGGCGGTCTGACCGGCCGCCCCGCCGCACCGCCGCTCCGCGGGGCTGGGGTCGTTACGACTCCAGCCCGATGGAGAACGCCGCCTCCAGGTCGTGCTGCGAGTACGTGCGGAACGCGACGTGCGTGTCCGTGCCCTCGACGCCGGGGATCTTGCTGATCCGGCCCGGGATGACGTCCGCCAGCTCGTCGTGCGCCCTGACGCGGACCATCGCGATCAGGTCGTACGTCCCGGTCACGGAGAACACCTCGCTGACGGAGTCCAGTGCGGCGATCGACTCGGCGATCTCGGGGATCCGGTCCACGCTGGTCTTGATGAGCACGATCGCGGTGATCACGGCTGGTTCTCTCCCTCGGGGGCCGGTCTTGTGTCCCTCACTGTAGCCATCGGGCCGTACCGCACCCACGCGTACCCGAAGCCCAGCGCGAACCCCACCACGTGCGCCAGGTAGGCCACGCCGGGCCCCTGGCCCTCCCGGCCCGCCGCCAGCCATTGCAGGGCCGCCCAGAACGGCAGCACCACCCACGCGGGGAAGCGCAGCGGCAGGAAGAACAGGAACGGGAAGAGGCTGGTCACCCGCGCCCCTGGGAACAGGAACAGAAACGCCCCGAGGACCGCCGAGATCGCCCCCGAGGCGCCCACCAGGGTCTGCGCGGAATCCGCCCGCGCCGCCGCGTAGCCGAGCAGCGCGAGCGCCCCGCAGCCCAGGTAGAACAGCGCGAACTCCAGATGTCCGAGCCGCTCCTCGGCCATCGCGCCGAAGACGTACAGGAACAGCATGTTGCCCAGCAGGTGCACCCAGGTGCCGTGCACGAACAGGGCGGTGACCGGGGAGAGCGTGGCCCGCGCGGAGCCGCTGAACAGCTCCACCGGGATCACCCCCCAGCGGGCGAAGTACGTCTGCTGGGCCAGCAGCAGCCGGTCCCCGGTGCCGTACCCCGGGTTGAACCCCGAGGCGGGGCTCATCAGGAAGAGCACGAAGCACACGGCGATCAGCCCGTGCGTCACCGGCGCCGGCTGCCGCCGCAGCGCCCGTACGGCCGTCCTGCCCCTGTCGTGGATCTCGCGGATCATGCGACGAAGCATGACGTACCCGGGCGTACCCGGACGGAGTGCCTCGCCGCGATGGACACACCCGCGGGGGGTCCCGCGCAGGCCGTAGGGTTACGACCCACACGCACCAGGGAAACTGGGGCATCACGGAGACCGGAAGAAGGAAGAGCAGCCACGATGACGGTTCCCCTGCCGACCGAGACGACCCGGTGGCGCTGCACGCTCTGCGGCAACCTCACGCGTTTCGACGTGACCCGCTCGTCCAAGGCGGTCGAGTACGTGCACCTGGACCTGTCCGGCGTGCCGAAGGTGGAGGAGCGCGAGGTGGTCAGTGAGACCATCGAGTCGGTGCGCTGCCGCTGGTGCAACGCCGTGGATCAGGTGGAACTCGTGGACAGGCCGGGCAGCGGCTCCTGAGCGGAGCGGGTACCCGCACAGGGAGCCCCGCGCGGGGCTCCCGTACAGGCAATAGGGGTGACGGATGGCTCAGACACAAGGCGGGGAGCCGGGCGACGGCGCCGCCGAGGTGCTCGACCGTCCGCTGCCCGACGGCGTGCGCAAACGCGTGGTGGGGATCGTCTCGGACGGCTTCGGCGGGCTGACCGTGGCCGAGCTGCCGGCCCAGCTGCGGCAGTACGCGCGGTTCACGCCCACCCGGCGGGCCAAGTTCGCGGGCAACGCCATGGCGGCCGCGGTGGAGACCGACGCGCTGTTCCGGCAGCGCATCGCCGAGAAGCTCAGAGAGGCCCAGCCGGAACTGGCCGGCGCCCTCGACGCCGGGTCCCCGCCCCCGGCCGCCGACCCGCTCGACGTGGCCGCCGCGGCCTATGTGCTGCGCCCTGCGGGCTGGGTGAAGCTGGTGACCGCGGCCGGCGAGGAGGCCCAGCGGGCGGACGCCGAGCGGGCCGACGAGGCGAGCCGCGCCGAGCTGGAGCGGCTGCGCGCCGACCTCGCGGCCGCCCGCGGCCAGGTCCGCGCCGAGACGGAGCGGCTGCGCGCCGAGCTGGAGACGGCGAAGAAGGAGTCCGAGTCGCTGCACCGCAAGCTGCGGGCCGCGCTCAGCGACGTCAAGCGGGGCGAGGCGGCGCTGCGCAAGGCGCGGGCCGAGCGGGAGGCCGAGCGCGCCGAGGGGCAGGCCCGGCTGTCCGCAGCGGAGAGCGAGTCCCGCCGGCTGAAGGCACGGCTGGGGGAGTCCGAGGCCGCCCTGGAGGCGACGCGCAAGGCCGCCCGCGAGGGCCGCAGCGTCGAGGACATGCGGGTCAGACTGCTCCTGGACACGGTCCTGGACGCCGCCCAGGGGCTGCGCCGGGAGCTGGCACTGCCGCCGGTGTCCGTGCGGCCCGCGGAGACCGTGGACGCCGTCGAGCCGGGCCGGATGACCCCGAAGGACATCGCCAACCGGGCGCTGTCCGAGAACGACCCGGCCGTCGTCGACCAGTTGCTCGCGCTGCCGCAGGCGCACCTCGTCGTCGACGGCTACAACGTCACCAAGACCGGCTATCCGCAGATGCCGCTGGAGAAGCAGCGGCTGCGGCTGCTCGGGCAGCTCGCCCAGCTGGCCGCGCAGACCGGCGCCGAGACCACCTGCGTCTTCGACGGCGCCGAACTCGCCGCCCCGGTGCTGCTCGCGCCGCCGCGCGGGGTGCGGGTGCTGTTCTCCAAGCCGGGCGTGACCGCCGACGAGCTGATCCGCCAGCTGGTGCGCGCGGAGCCGCCGGGACGGCCCGTGATCGTCGTCTCCACCGACCGCGAGGTCGCCGACGGCATCGCGCGCGCCGGCGCGCGGCCGGTCGCCTCCGCGGTGCTCCTGAAGCGTTTCTCGCGCGGCTGAACCAGGGCGCCCCGTTCCGGGTCCGTCGTGTCCCGAAGAGGCCGTACGTACCCGTACACGCCAACCGCAACGTCCGTTCCCCTTGCCCGAATTGGGCTCATCGTCACGCAACGTAGTGTCAACGAGGGGTCACTGCTTGTGCGTTGTGGGCAAAATATGCTCGCGGGGGCCGTGTTTTTTCTGATGAGGATTTGAACTGATCACAAGAGGGTCACTAGGGTCAGCTCGAACCTCCACTCGGTTGATCACTTATGGGGAGTGACGGTGGAGGGGCACCGCCCGCCGGCGTGTCGGTAGGCGGCTGAAGGAAGAAGGAGCTCGCCTCCGTGGCGTCCCACCGTCGACCCAAGCAGCCGAGCCGCACGCGGGTGACCGCGCTCACCACCGTCGCGGCCGCCGCCGTCGCCCTGAGCGCGCAGGCCGCCAACGCCGCGCCGAGCGAGAAGCCCAGCAAGAGCGAGGTCAAGGCGAAGGTCGACAAGCTCTACGAGCAGGCCGAGCAGGCCACCGAGAAGTACAACGGGGCCAAGGAGAAGCAGGAGAAGCTGCAGAAGCAGATCAGCACCCTGCAGGACAAGGTCGCCCGGGGCCAGGCCGATCTCAACGAGCTGCGCGAGGGCATCGGCACGATGGCCAGCGCCCAGTACCGCACCGGCAGCATCGACCCCTCCGTCCAGCTCTTCCTCTCCGCCGACCCGGACGACTACCTGGACAAGGCCGCCACCCTGGACCAGCTCAGCGGCCAGCAGGTCGAGTCGCTGAAGAAGATCCAGGACAAGCAGCGCGAGCTGGCCCAGGAGCGCAAGGAAGCCTCCGACAAGCTCAAGGACCTCGCCGACACCCGCACCGAGCTCGGCAAGAAGAAGAAGCAGGTCCAGAGCAAGCTCGCCGATGCCCGGACGCTCCTCAACACCCTCACCGCCAAGGAGCGCCAGGAGCTCCAGGACGAGCAGACGCGTTCCAGCCGCTCCTCCGAGCAGCGCGTCGACCTCGGCAACTCCACCCCCGCCTCCGGCCGTGCCGGCGCCGCGTTCTCCGCCGCCCAGAGCAAGATCGGCTCGGCCTACGTCTACGGCGCCACCGGCCCCTCCTCCTTCGACTGCTCGGGCCTGACCTCCTGGGCCTACGCCCAGGCCGGCGTCTCCATCCCGCGTACCTCGCAGGCGCAGGCGAACATCGGCACGCGCATCTACTCGCAGAGCCAGCTCCAGGTCGGCGACCTGGTGTTCTTCTTCAACGACCTGCACCACGTGGGCCTCTACGCCGGCAACGGCCAGGTCCTGCACGCCCCGCGCACCGGCACGGTCGTCCGGTACGAGTCGATGAGCACGATCGGCGGACCCTTCATGTTCGGCGTCCGCGTCTGACGTCGTGTCCGGGCCCCGGGAGCGCCTGACGGCGCTTCCGGATCAAGGTGGCGTGCCGCCCGAACGGGCGAATTCCCGCACCCCGCGCTGACCCCGCGCCCCGCCGGTGACCTGCGTCAGCGGCGGGGCGCACGGCTGTCCGGCGGTCACTGCCCGTAGCCGTACGGTGACCGGCCCGGCTACTGTCTGCCGCCGTGCCCCTGAACAGGGGTCCGACAGCGGAAGGAGTGCGCCGGTCGTGGGGTCCCATCAGCGTCCTGCACCAACCGGACTGGGCCGGGGGCGTGGTGCCACGCTCGCCGTGCTGTCCGCCGCGGCCACCGCGGCCGCGGCACTGGGGGCCGTACCGGCCGGTGCCGCGCCGCGCGACGGCCGGGCGGAGGTGGACCGGCTGTACCAGGAGGCCGAGCGCGCCACCGAGGCGTACAACAAGGCCGACGAGCGCGCCGACACCCTGCGCGGCGAGGTCCACCGCGCACGGGACCGGATCGCCCGCACCCAGGAGAAGGTCAACACCCTGCGGGACGCGCTCGGTTCGCTCGCGGGCGCCCAGTACCGCTCCGGCGGGCTCGACCCCTCGCTCGCCCTCCTCCTCTCCTCCGACCCCGACGACTACCTCGACCGGGCCGCCACGCTCGACCGTGTCACCGCCGACCAGGCCGGCCGGCTGCGGCAACTGCGCTCGGCGCTGCGGGAGCTGGCGCAGCAGCGGACGGAGGCGGGCGGGAAGCTCGCCGAACTGGAGGAGAGCCGGAAGGCGGTGGCGCGCCACAAGCACGCGGTGGAGCGGAAGCTGGCGCGGGCGCGGCAGGTGCTGAACGCCCTGCCGGCGGGGGAGCGGGCCGCGTACGACCGGGCCTCCCGGTCCGCCGGGCGGCCGCCGGCCCCGCTGCCGCTGCCGGGGCCCGGGGACGGCCCCGGGCACGAGGCCGCGCCCGGTGCGCGGGCCGCCGCGGCGGTCGCGGCGGCGCGGTCCGCGCTGGGACGGCCGTATGTGTGGGGGGCGACCGGGCCGAACGGGTTCGACTGCTCCGGGCTGATGCAGTGGGCGTACGCGCAGGCGGGGGTGGGGCTGCCGCGGACGTCGCAGGAGCAGCGGTATGCCGGGCGGCAGGTGCCGTTGTCCCAGGCGAAGCCCGGGGATCTTGTGGTGTACCGGTCGGATGCGAGTCACGTGGGGATGTACGTGGGGGGTGGCCGGGTGATCCACGCCCCCTATCCGGGGGCGGTGGTGCGGTACGACTCCGTCGGGATGATGCCGGTGGCGGCCGTTACCCGGCCTTGAGAACGGGGGGTGCGCCCCCTTTGCCCCCTTGGGCGCCTCATAGCTCGGGTTTTCGTGTTCGTCGGCGACTGCGGGTACGTCGTGGCTGGTCGCGCAGTTCCCCGCGCCCCTTACCGGCGTGGTTGCTCGCGCCCGCGCGGTGGAGCCGCAGATCAGACACACTCCCGCGCCCCTGGCGGGGGTGTGCCACGTACGATCGTCTGGTGGCTGGGTTCGGGCGGGTCCTCGGGTGTCTCCTGGTGGTGGGGGTGCTCGTGGGGTGCGGAGGCGGGGGTGTGGGGGACTCCGGGCGGGGGGACGTGCAGCGGATGCTGGACCGGCGGGCCGGGGCCGTGCTGGAGCGGGACCGGGGGGTGTTCCTCGGGACCGAGTCCGCGACGGCCGACCCCCGGAGGCAGCTCGCCACCGGCGCCGCCGAGTTCGCCAACCTCAGAAACGTTCCGCTGGCCTCCTGGTCCTACCGGATCACCTCCTTCCACCGCACCGGCGAGCGCGCCACCGCAGACGCCGACCTGCGCTACCAGGTGCGCGGCTACGACCGCGCGCCGGTCACCTCCGGCCGGGTGCTGCGCCTGGTGCACAGCGGACGGCACTGGTACGTGGCCTCCGACGAGCCCGCGAAGAAGTCGGGGCAGCAGCTGTGGGAGCAGGGCGCGGTGCGGGCCGTCAGGGGCAGGCACAGCCTCGTGCTCGGCGTGGGGCAGTCGGAGTCGGACCTCGAGCGGTACGCCCGGCTCGCCGACGACGCCGTACCCGCCGTCTCCCGGGCCTGGGGGAGCGGCTGGGCGGGGCGGGTCGTGGTGTACGTGCCGCGGTCGGTGAAGGGAATGGCGGGGCTGCTGGGCGGCGCAGCCGGCGGGTACCGGGGGATCGCGGCGGTCACCACCGGTGAGGCGGGCGGCTCGACGTCGGCGCCCGCGGACCGGGTCATCGTCAACCCGGACGCGTACGGCGTGCTCGGCGACTTCGGCCGGCAGGTGGTGCTCACCCACGAGACCACGCATGTCGCCACCCGCGCCCACACCACCGCCGCCACCCCGCTGTGGCTGTCCGAGGGCTACGCGGACTTCGTCGGCTACCGCGAGTCGGACCGTACGGCGGCGCAGGTGGCGCCCGAGCTGCGGGACGAGGTGGCCGCGGGGCGGGTGCCGGACGCGCTGCCCACCGACGCGGACTTCGGCTTCGGGCAGGAGGCCGGGCGGCTGGCACGGGCGTACGAGGGCGGCTGGCTGGCCTGCCGGATGATCGCCGAGCGGTGGGGCGAGAAGCGGCTGCGCGCCTTCTACCGGGCGGTCGGCGACCACGGTGAACGAGCGGGCGCGGTCGAGGACGCGCTGCGGACCGTCCTGGACACCGACGCGGCCGCGTTCACCCGGGACTGGCGGGCGTATCTGCGCGACCGGCTGGGCTGAGCGGCCCCGGTGTGTGCGAACCGAAAGTCTCGATTTCGGTCCCGAGCGCCGGGGGGATGTTCGTTTCGGGCAACTTTCCTAAACTTGCGGCTGTGAAGGGTTTGCTGCTGCGGCTGTCGTCGCTCGACGCCGACGCGACCGCCGCGGTACGGGTGATCGCGCACTTCCAGGCGCTGCTCGCCGCCGACCGGATCGACCCGGCGGCCCTGCTGCGGTCCACCGCCGCGCTGGCCGAGTGCCCCGCCGGGATGGAACTCGCCGACGGACGCGTGCTGCGCGCCGGACCGGACGGCACCGCGCTGACCGGCCGCCCCGGAGCCGTGTCCGGCACCGCCGAGCTGGGCGCGGCAGGGCGGGTCTGGCTGGAACGGCCGGGCGCCGCCGGGCCCTTCGACGACCTGGTCCTGGAGTGGCTGGCCGTCGCCGCCCGCACCCTCGCGCAGCCGCCGCGCGCCGTCGATCCGGCGCTGGTGGAGGTGGTCCTCTCCGGCCGTGAGACCGTCGCCGACCGGACCAGGGCGCTGCGGCTGCTCGGGTTCGTCCCGCAGGCGCCGCTGCGTGCCGTCGTCGTCGCGGCGCCCGGCGAGCCCGAGTCGCTCGCCCTGGCCCTGCTGGACCGGGGCCGCCCGCCCGGCACCGTACGGGCCGCCCGGATCGGCGGCCACGGGGTCGCGCTCGTGCAGCGGACGGCGGCGCCCGGCGCCCCCGCCGGTGACGCCCCCTCGCCCGCCGGTGAGCTGCGCCAGGTGCTGCGCGGTGCCGTGCGGGTCGGGGTCGGCGGCGGCGTCGAGGCGCTGCGGGCGGCGGAGTCCTGGCAACAGGCGGTGCTGGCCCTGCGGTTCGCGGTGCCCGGGGTGCCGGCCGAGGCGGTGGCCGACCACGACGAGCTGGGCACGGTCGCCGTGCTGGCCGACCTCCCGGCGGACCGGCTGCGCGCCCTGCCCGACGTACGGCTCCTGGCGGCGGTGGCCGCGCGCGACGGCGGCGCGGCAGGGCTGGACGCGCTCTCCGCGTTCTGCCGCACCGGGTCACTGCGCCAGGCCGCCGCCGAACTCCACCTCCACCACAGCTCGGTGGCCAGCCGCCTCGAACGCGTCGAGGCGGTCACCGGCTGGCGGCTGCGCGAGCCCGGCGACCGGTTCCGGGCCCGGCTCGCGCTCTACGCCTGGCGGCTGGCGCGGGGCGCGGACGAGCCGCTCACCACGCCGGACGCCGGTCCGCTCACCACGCCAGGGCGCGGCGCAGCACCGTGAGCTCCTCCGCGGCCATCCGCTGTGCCACGGCGGCGTGCCGCACCATCCCGGCGCCGTGGAACGTGCCCGGGAACAGGTGCAGTTCCGCGGCGACTCCCGCGTCCAGCAGCGCGCGGGCGTAGTCGACGCCCTCGTCGCGCAGCGGGTCGTACGCCATCACGGCCAGGTGCGCCGGGGGCAGTCCCGCGAGGTCGGTGGTGCCGGCCCGGGCGGGGGCGGCGGTGACCGGCACGCCGACCGAGCCGGGGACGCCCTCGCCGAGGTAGGCGGTCCAGCTCAGCCGGGCGTTGCGGCGGTTCCAGACCGGGGTGTCGGTGAAGCGGCGGGCGCTGACGGTGGCCAGCCGGTCGTCGAGCGCGGGGCTGTCCAGGTACTGCAGCCGGAGTTCCGGGCCGCCGCGGTCCCGGGCCAGCATCGCGGTGGCCGTCGCCAGGCAGGCGCCGGCGCTGTCGCCGGCCACGGCGAGGCGGTCGGCGCGGATGCCGAGGCCGGCCGCGTTCGCGGCGGTCCAGCACAGGGCGGCGTAGCAGTCCTCCAGGCCGGTGGGGTACGGGTGTTCCGGGGCGAGCCGGTAGCCGGGGGAGACGACGACGCCGGGGAGCTCGCGGCACAGGCGGAGGTTGGTCTCGTGGTCGACGTCGGGGCTGCCGAGGACGAAGCCGCCGCCGTGGATGCGGAAGACGGCGGGGAGGGGGTGGGTGGCGCCCTCCGGGCGGTAGACGCGCAGCGAGACGCCGGCCTGCTGGACGTCCATGACCGTCACGCCGGTGGTGTCCGTGTCGGTGACGCGGAGGAAGGTCTCGGCCTTCTGCGCGGCGCGGGCGGCGGCGAGGTCGGAGATGTCGACGGGGGGCATCATCGCGAGCGCGGCGGCGAGTTCGGGGTCCAGGGGGTGAGGATGGGGGTGGGGGTGGGGGTGCGTCATGCGGACACGGTGACACCGGCCTCCGGCCGGGGGGAGCCGACAGGTGTCGGAGCCGGGGGGTTGGTTGCCCGACGGGTGCGCGGTGAGCAGTTCCTCGCCCCCGCCGCCCCTACCCTTCCCGTCCTCAAGGGGCTCCGCCCCTTGGACCCCGGCACGGGGCTTCGCCCCGTTTCGCACAGTTCCCCGCGCCCCTATCAGGGGCGCGGGGAACTGCGCAATCTTTTCGGGGGTCCGGGGGCGGAGCCCCCGGGGACGGGAAGGGTAGGGGCGGCGGGGGCGAAAACCCTCCTGGGCGCGCCCCGCCGTCAGGCGTTCGGCGCCGCGCTGCTCTGGCGAACCACCAGGCGCGTCGCCAACTCCATGCGGAGGGCCGGCCGATCCGCCTCGGCCGGCTGGAGGAGCATGCGCGCCGCCTCCTCCGCCATCTGCCGCAACGGCTGGTGCACCGTCGTCAGCGGCGGACTCGACCACTCGGCGAGCGGCACGTCGTCGTAGCCCACGACCGACAGGTCCTCCGGGACGCTCAGCCCCTGCCGCCGCGCCGCCTCCAGCACCCCCAGCGCCTGCAAGTCGCTGCCCGCGAAGATCGCGGTGGGCCGGTCGGGAAGCGCGAGCAGCTCCATGGCCTGCTCGAAGCCGCCCTGGACGTGGAAGTCGCCGTAGCGGACCAGACGTTCGTCGGTCTCCAGGCCCGCCATCGTCATCGCGGAGCGGAAGCCGTCCAGCCGGGCCAGTGAGCACATCATGTCCATGGGGCCGGTGATGATGGCGATGCGCCGGTGGCCGAGTTCGGTCAGATGCCGGGTCGCGGCCATGCCGCCGGCCCAGTTCGCCGAGCCCACCGAGGGCACGTCCGCCTCGGGGTCGCCCGCCGGGTCGATGATGACGAACGGCACGGCACGGGAGCGCAGTTGGCGCTTGACCTTGTCGGGCAGCGAGGAGAAGACCAGCACCACGCCCAGCGGCCGGCGCTGCAGCACCCCCTCGACCCACTCGCGCCCGGGCGCGTGCCGGTCGCCGCTCTCGCTCAGCACGACGCTGGCCTTGTGCTGCTTCGCCACGTTCTCCACGCCGCGGATCAGCTCCATCGCCCAGACGCTCTCCAGCTCCGGGAAGACCAGCTCGATCAGCGGCGCGTGCGAGGACGTCGCGGCCCGGCGCCGGTAGCCGTGGTTCTCCAGCAACTGCTCCACCCGGGTCCGGGTGGCGGCCGAGACGTCCGACCGTCCGTTGAGGACTTTCGAAACCGTCGAAAGGGACACACCGGCCTGGGCGGCGACCTCCGCGAGGGTCACCCTGCCGGTCGTGCTGTCCTCGTCAGTCAGGCTCATGGGCAGCAGCATAGGGCACGGCCCCCGGTAACGGTTCGGTCGCGGCCGCACACCCCCGTTGACCGAGCGGAAACACTCGCCTAATGTCCCGGCAACAGCGAATTTCGTAAGCTGCATCGAAACTTTCGAAAAGGGGTGGGTGATGCGGACACGTACTCGGTTCTCCCGCATGCTCGTCGGTGGTGTGACCCTGGGCATGGCGCTGTCACTCTCCGCGTGCGGGGGCGACAGCGGGTCGGGCTCCAGCGACGGGAAGATCCACGTACTGGTCTACGGGGACGCCACCAACAAGGTCGAGAAGGCAGTCGTCGCCGAGTTCAACAAGACCTCCGAGGTCAAGGTGGTCCTCGACACCATCCCCGGCGCGACCTATCAGCAGAAGCTCCAGACGATCATCAACACCCCGCAGGCCCCGGACGTCTTCTACAACTGGGGCGCCGGCAGCATCCAGCCGTTCGTCAAGGCCGGCCTGCTGATGCCGCTGGACGACTTCATCAAGGACGACCCCAAGCTGAAGTCGGCGTTCCTGCCGAGCGTCTTCAACGCGGCCGAGGTCGACGGCAAGGCCTACGGCATCCCGATGCGCGGCACCCAGCCGGTGCTGCTCTTCAGCAACGACAAGGTCCTCAAGGACGCCGGCACGACGGCCCCCAAGACCTGGGACGACCTGCTCGACTCCGTCAAGAAGCTGAAGAAGTCGGGCGTCACCCCGATCGCGCTGGGCGGTGGCGACCAGTGGCCGACCCTGATGTGGTTCGAGTACCTCTACGACCGCATCGCCGGCCCCGACCTGCTGAAGAAGGCCGTCGCCGGTGACAAGGACGCCTGGGCGAGCGAGGACAGCAAGAAGGCCCTGAACAAGCTCAAGGAGCTCGTCGACACCGGCGCCTTCGGCACCAACTACGACTCGGTGAAGTACACCGACGGCGGCTCGCCCGCGCTGATCGCGCGCGGCAAGGCCGGCTTCGAGCTGATGGGCTCCTGGTACTACTCCCAGCAGCAGACCGACGCCAAGGAATTCGCCGAGAAGGACCTCGGGTACCACCCCTTCCCGACCATCGACGGCGGCAAGGGCGACCCGAACGACGTCGTCGGCAACACCAACAACTACTACTCGGTGATGAAGAAGACCAAGCATCCCGAGGCCGTCGCGAAGTTCCTCAAGCTGATGTACAGCGACAAGTTCATCAAGCGGCAGCTCGCCATCGGCAACCTGCCGACCACGACCAACACCGAGAAGTTCCTGGACACCGCCTCCAACCCGGACTACGCCCACTACCAGTTCGACCTGGTGAAGAAGGCCCCGTCCTTCCAGCTCTCCTGGGACCAGGCCTACCCGCAGTCCGCGAGCGAGCAGATGCACCAGGCGGTGCAGCAGTTCTTCAACGGCTCGATGGACGTCGACGGATTCATCAAGGCCATGCAGGCCCTGCCGACCGCCTGAGTCCGCCATGACCACACAGCTGACACATGCGGCCGCCCCCGTGAAGACCTCCGGCCGCGGCAGCGGCCGGGCACGGGGCGGACAGGCCGCCGACGTGGGCCGCCCGGGCTTCGCCTGGGCGGTCCCCGCCACGATCTTCTTCGTCCTCTTCGCCATCCTCCCGCTGCTCGCCGTCGCGGTCCTGTCCTTCATGAGCTGGGGCGGCATCGGCGACCCCGAATGGGTCGGCCTCGACAACTGGAGCCGGGTCTTCGACGACCCGGTCATGATCAAGAGCATCTGGCTGACCCTGCTGCTCACCGTGCTCGGCGTCGTCCTGCAGACCCCGCTGAGCATCCTGATCGGCGTCTGGGCGGCCGGCACGCAGCGCAACCGCGCGGTGATCTCCGCCGTCTACTTCGTGCCGCTGCTGCTGTCCTCCACCGCCGTCTCGGTGCTGTGGCGGGCGCTGCTCGACCCGAACTTCGGCATCCCCTCCGAGGCGACCTGGCTGTTCGGCGACGGCAACCTGTTCGGTGAGCAGTCCACCGCCATCGGGGTCCTCGCCTTCGTCTCCACCTGGCAGTTCACCCCGCTGCACAGCCTGATCTACCAGGGCGCCGCCCGGGCCATCCCCCAGGTGCTCTACCAGGCCGCGCAGATCGACGGCGCCGGACGGGTGCGGCAGTTCTTCCACATCACCCTGCCCCAGCTGCGCAACTCGATCATCACCTCGATGATCCTCATGGTCGTCGGCGGCCTCACCACCTTCGAGACCGTCCTCATCCTGACCCAGGGCGGACCCGGCACCGACACCACCATCAGCGCCTACTACATGTACCAAAAGGCCTTCAAGAGCTTCGACTTCGGTGCCGGCGCCGTCATCGCGCTGCTCCTGGTCGTCGCGGCCACGATCATCTCGCTGATCGTCGTACGCCTCTCCGGCTACGACAAGATGCGCTCCACCATGGAGGGTGTGTCATGAGGCGACGCCCCAACTACCTGGCCGGCGTGGCCTCCGTCGCCTGGCTGATCATCGTCGCCCTGCCGCTGTACGTCATGCTGTCGGCGACCGTGCAGTCCAAGGGCGACTACGCCAAGGGCAGCCCGCTCTCCTGGCCCGAGCACTTCACCTTCGAGAACTACTCGGGCGCCTTCGACGAGGGCTTCGGGAAGTTCTTCCTCAACACCCTGATCGTCACCGTGGCCGTGGTCGCCATCGTGGTGCTGCTGGTGCCGCCGCTCGCGTACGCCGTCGTCCGCAGCCGCTCCCGCGTCGCCTCGGGTGTCTTCCGGCTGTTCCTGCTGGGCCTGGCCATCCCCGCCCAGGCGGTGATCGTGCCGATGTTCTACCTGATCAGCGAGGCCGGGCTGTACGACAACCTGATCGGTGTCATCCTGCCCACCGCCGCGTTCTGCCTGCCCATCTCCACGCTGATCCTCAGCGGGGCCATGCGGGACATCGGACACGAACTCTTCGAGGCCATGGCCGTGGACGGCGCCTCCCCGCGCCGGATGTTCCTGCAACTGGTGCTCCCGCTCTCCAAGGGCGGCATCTCCACCATCGTGGTGTTCTCCGCGCTCCAGGCCTGGAACGGCTTCCTCTTCCCGCTCGTCCTGACCCAGTCCGACTCCACCAAGGTCATCACCCTGGGTCTGTACAACTTCCAAACCGAGCACGGCATCAACGTCCCCGGCACGCTCGCCGCGGTGTTCATGTCCATGGTGCCGATCCTGCTCGTCTACCTGTTCGCCCGCCGCGCCCTGGTCCAGGGCCTGATGGGCGTCGGAGGAAAGTGACCGCCAACGTGGCTGTTGAGACAACCCCCGTCACCTCGACCACTCCCACCACCCCCACCCCGCCGGTCTGGCAGGACAGCGGTCAGGATCTCGACACCCGGGTCACCGCCCTGATCGAGGCCATGACCGTCGAGGAGAAGATCGCCCAACTCGTCGGCGTCTGGGTCGGCGCCTCCGACGAGGGAGGTGAAGTCGCCCCGCACCAGCACGACATGGAGGAGGCCGTCGATCTCGACGCGCTGCTCCCCTCGGGCCTCGGGCAGCTCACCCGCCCCTTCGGCACCGCCCCCGTCGACCCGGCGCTCGGCGCGCTCTCCCTGCTCCGCACCCAGCAGCGCATCACCGCCGCCAACCGCTTCGGCATCCCCGCCCTCGCCCACGAGGAGTGCCTCGCCGGCTTCGCAGCCTGGCGGGCCACCGCCTATCCCGTGCCGTTGTCCTGGGGCGCCACCTTCGACCCGGACCTCGTACGGAAGATGGCCGCCGCCATCGGCCGCGACATGGCCTCCGTCGGCATCCACCAGGGCCTCGCCCCCGTCCTCGACGTGGTGCGCGACGCCCGCTGGGGCCGGGTGGAGGAGACCATTGGCGAGGACCCCTACCTCGTCGGCACCGTCGCCACCGCCTACGTCCAGGGCCTGGAGTCCGCCGGGATCGTCGCCACCCTCAAGCACTTCGCCGGCTACTCCGCCTCCCGCGCCGGACGCAACCTCGCCCCCGTCTCCATGGGCCCGCGCGAACGCGCCGACGTGCTGCTGCCGCCCTTCGAGATGGCGATCCGCGAGGGCGGCGCCCGCTCCGTCATGCACGCCTACACCGACACCGACGGCGTCCCCTCGGCGGCCGACGAGGATCTGCTCACCGGACTGCTGCGGGACACCTGGGGCTTCGACGGCACCGTCGTCGCCGACTACTTCGGCATCGCCTTCCTCAAGACCCTGCACGGCGTGGCCGCCGACTGGGCCGAGGCCGCGGGCACCGCGCTGCGGGCCGGCGTCGACGTCGAACTGCCCAGCGTCAAGACGTTCGGCGAGCCGCTGCGCGCGGCCGTCGCCGACGGCCGCGTCCCCGAGGCACTCCTCGACCGCGCCCTGCGCCGGGTACTCACCCAGAAGGGCCAGCTCGGCCTCCTCGACGCCGACTGGGACCCGGTGCCGCCGGTCCTGCGCGGGGCCGCGCTGGACGACACCTCCGCCCTGCGCGGCACGGTCGACCTCGACCCGCCCGGCAACCACGCACTGGCCGCGGACCTCGCCGACCGGGCCGTGATCCTGCTCGGCAACAACGGCGTCCTGCCGCTCTCCGCGCCCCGCCGGATCGCCCTGATCGGCCCCCAGGCCGACCAGCCGAACGCCGTGCTCGGCTGCTACTCCTTCCCGGCGCACGTCGGCGTCCACCACCCCGCCACCCCCGTCGGCATCGAACTGCCCACGCTGCGCGAGGCGTTGGTACGGGAGTTCCCGAACGCGGAGATCGTCACCGTGCGCGGCGCGGACGTCGACGGCGAGGACACCTCCGGGTTCGCCGCGGCCGTGCGGGCGGCGCGCGACGCCGACGTGGTGGTCCTCGCGCTCGGCGACCGGGCCGGGCTGTTCGGGCGCGGCACCAGCGGCGAGGGCTGCGACGCCGAGTCGCTCGCCCTGCCCGGCGTGCAGCAGGCCCTCCTCGACCGGCTGCTCGACGTCGGGACGCCGCTGGTGCTGACGCTGCTCGCGGGGCGGCCCTACGCGCTCGGCCGGGGGGCGGCGGAGGCCGACGCGCTCGTGCAGTCCTTCTTCCCCGGCGAGGAGGGCACGGCGGCCATCGCCCGGGTCCTCAGCGGCCGTACGAACCCCTCGGGGCGGCTCCCGGTCAGTGTGCCGGCCGGGCCGGGCGTCCAGCCGACCACCTATCTCGTCGCCAGGCTGGCCCAGGCCAGCGAGGTCTCCGCGATCGACCCCGGGCCGGCGTTCGCCTTCGGCCACGGGCTGTCGTACACGAGCTTCGAGTGGAGCGAGCTGGTCGTGGAGGACGAGGAGACCGGTACCGACGGGGAGTTCCGGCTCGCGTTCACGGTGCGGAACACCGGGGACCGGGAGGGGACGGAGGTCGTGCAGCTGTATCTGCACGATCCGGTGGCGTCGGTGGTGCAGCCGGTGCAGCGGCTGATCGGCTACGCGCGGGTGTCGCTGGCGCCGGGCGAGTCCCGGCGGCTGACGGCCCTCGTCCCGGCGGACGTGGCGTCCTTCACGGGGCGGGACGGGCACCGGGTCGTCGAGCCCGGTGACCTGGAGCTGCGCCTGTCCGCGTCGTCGGCGGATCCGCGCCTGACGGCGACGGTCCGCCTGACGGGTCCCACCCGCCGGGTGGACCACAACCGCCGCCTGCATGCGGTGATCGAGGAGGCGTAGGGAGTTTTCGCCCCCGCCGCCCCTACCCCTCCCGTCCCCGGGGGCTGCGCCCCCGGACCCCCGCCAAAAGATCGCGCAGTTCCCCGCGTCCCTGGCAGGGGCGCGGGGAACTGCGCGAGCAACCACAGACCCACCCGTAGCCGCCCGACAACCCGCCCCCCCCGAGCTACTGGGCGCCGGACGGGGTCGAAGGGGCGGAGCCCCTGGAGGACGGGGAGGGTAGGGGCGGCGGGGGCGAGAACAACTCCTCGTGGGCCGGCACCGTGTCCCGCCACAACGCCCGCGCCGCGATCACCGCCGCGCAGACGAGCAACCCGTTCCGCACCACCAGCAGCGCGACCCCCAGCCCGTCACTCGCCACCACCTCCGCGAAGAACAGCGGAAACTCCAGCACCGTCACCGGACACGCCACCAGTACCAGCCCCACCGGAACCGCCATCCGGCTCCCCCGGCAGCACAGACACACCGCCCCGAGCCCCACCAGCCACACCAGATACTGCGGACTGATCACCCGGCTCGTCACCGTGAACACCAGCACCGCCACGAACGCCGCATCGACCACCGTGTGCGCCGCGACCCTCCGCACACTCACCCGCCACAGCACCAACCACCCCACCCCCACCACGCTCAGGAACATCGCCCCCGAACTCACCACCCCCACCCACGGCCCGAGGAACTCCACCGAGCCGTAGTTGAGCAGCACCTCCCCCCGCCACCGCCCGAAAAGCCGCGCCACATGGAAGACGAGCGCACCCAGCGACTCCACCTCCGTCCCCCGCCGGCTCTGGTAGCCCAGGAACGAGAACGCCCCCGGCACCGCCACCGCGCACACCAGTGCGAGCCCACCCGCGACCACCACCGCCGCGCCCCACGCCCTCCGCCGCACCACCCCCACCAGCAACAGCACCGGCCACCCCTTCACCAGCGCACCGAACCCCGCGAGCGCCCCCAGCACACGCGGCCGCCGCGCCCCCACCACCAGCGCGCCCACCGCCACCGCCGTCACCATCACGTCGTACCGCGCGTACACCGTCGGCCCCAGCAGCGCGACCCCCACCGTCCACAGCCACGCCCCGCGCACGGGGCGCGCACCGCCCCCGTCCCGCGCCCCGGCGGACAGCAGCAGGCCCAGCACCACCAGATCGGCGAAGAACGCGAGGACGAAGAAGGCGTGCGCGTAGTCAAGGAACGGCAACAGCGCGGGGGAGAGGATCGCGAGCGCGGCGGCCGGCGGGTACTGCCAGGAGACGTCCCCACTCGGGAACACACCGGTGCGCAGGACGTCGTACCAGCCCCGGTAGATCACCGACACGTCGCTCGTGACGTCCGGCCCCGGGAACACCCACACCTTGTAGACGAACAGCAGCAGCGCCAGCCGGGTCCCGGCCCAGACGGCGAGCACCCCGAGAGGAATCCGTCGCGTACCCGCCATGCCCACGCAAGCCCCGTCCGTCCGTCACCGCCGCCGTGCCGGGACATGATCGCGTGAGTGGCTGTGCGGCAGCCGTGAGGCGGGGCCGTGCCGCACGGTGAATACGACCGGGCGGCGGGTCCCGTACGCCCCGTTCGGTACTGTCGTCGGCGATGCACAAGACCCTGATCGTGACCAACGACTTCCCGCCCCGGCCCGGCGGCATCCAGGCATTCCTGCACAACATGGCGCTGCGGCTCGACCCGGAGCGGCTGGTCGTCTACGCCTCCACCTGGAAGCGGAGCCGGGAGGGCGTGGCCGCGACGGCCGCGTTCGACGCCGAGCAGCCCTTCACCGTCGTACGCGACCGCACGACGATGCTGCTGCCGACGCCCGCCGCCACCCGCCGGGCCGTCGGACTGCTGCGCGCACACGGCTGTACGTCGGTCTGGTTCGGCGCGGCGGCACCGCTCGGCCTGATGGCCCCCGCGCTGCGCCGGGCCGGTGCCGAGCGGCTGGTCGCCACCACCCACGGCCACGAGGCCGGCTGGGCCCAACTCCCCGTCTCCCGGCAGTTGTTGCGGCGGATCGGCGACTCGGTGGACACGGTCACGTACCTCGGCGACTACACCCGCTCCCGCATCGCCCCCGCGCTCACCCCGGCCGCCGCCGGGCGCATGACCCAACTGCCGCCCGGCGTCGACGAGAAGACCTTCCACCCCGGCTCCGGCGGCGCCGAGGTCCGCGCCCGGCTCGGCCTGAGCGACCGTCCCGTGGTGGTCTGCGTCTCCCGCCTGGTGCCGCGCAAGGGCCAGGACACGCTGATCCTCGCCCTGCCCCGCATCCTCGCCCTGCACCCCGACACCGTGCTGCTGATCGTGGGCGGCGGCCCCTACGAGGGCGACCTGCGCCGCCTCGCCCGCGAGACGGGCGTCGCGGATTCCGTCCGCTTCACCGGCTCCGTACCGTGGGCGGACCTCCCCGCCCACTACGGCGCCGGCGACGTCTTCGCCATGCCCTGCCGCACCCGCCGCGGCGGCCTCGACGTCGAGGGCCTCGGCATCGTCTACCTGGAGGCCTCCGCGACGGGCCTCCCCGTCGTCGCCGGCGACTCCGGGGGTGCCCCCGACGCCGTACTCGACGGCGAGACGGGCTGGGTGGTACGCGGCGGAGAGCCCGCGGAGGCGGCGGACCGCATCAGCGCGCTCCTGTCCGACGAGGCCCTACGACGTCGGATGGGGGAGCGGGGCCGCCAGTGGATTGAGGAGAAGTGGCGCTGGGACCTACTGGCGGAGCGCCTGAAGGCCCTGTTGTAGACGGCTCGCTTTCAGCCACCGGCGGGGGCAGCGCCCCTCCAAGGGGCGCGGGGCTGTGTCGATGTGCGGCTCCGCCGCGTGGGCGCGAGCAACCAAGAACCCACTCGCACCCGCCCACGGCGAAAAGCCCCCACCCCCTAAGGCGCCCCCACCGCCTACCGCACGTAGATCCCCTCGATCTCGGTCGCGAAGTCCTTCGCGACCACCCCCCGCTTCAGCTTCAGCGACGGAGTCAGATGCCCCGACTCCTCCGTGAACTGCTCCGCCAGTACACGGAACTTCCGTACCGACTCCGCCTTCGACACCGCCGCGTTCCCGTCGTCCACCGCGCTCTGCACGGCCGCGAGCAGCTCGGGGTCCTCCCGCAGGGACGCGGCCGTGGACCCGGCGGGCTTGCCGTGGTCCGCGGCCCACCGGCCCAGGAACTCCTCGTCGAGCGTGACCAGCGCGCCCACGAACGGGCGTCCGTCGCCGACCACCATGCACTCCGCGACCAGCGCGTGCGCGCGGATGCGGTCCTCGATGACCGCGGGGGCGACGTTCTTGCCGCCCGCGGTGACGATGATCTCCTTCTTGCGGCCGGTGATCCGGAGATAGCCGTCCTCGTCGAGCGTGCCGACGTCGCCCGTGTGGAACCAGCCGTCGGCCAGCGCCTCCGCGGTGGCCGCCTCGTTGTTCCAGTACCCCTTGAACAGATGCTCGCCGTGGAGCAGCACCTCGCCGTCGTCCGCTATCCGGACGACCGAGCCGGGCAGCGGCTGTCCGACCGTGCCGATCTTCTGCCGGTCCCAGGGGTTGAACGCCGTCGCCGCGCAGGACTCGGTCAGGCCGTAGCCCTCCAGGACCGTGAAGCCGATGCCGCGGAAGAAGTGGCCGAGCCGCTCGCCGAGCGGGGCGCCGCCGGAGATGGCGTACTCGCCGCGCCCGCCGAGCACCGCCCGCAGCTTGCCGTAGACGAGCCTGTCGAAGAGCTTGTGCCGGATCCGCAGCCCGAGGGAGGGGCCGGAGTCGGTGTCCAGGGCCCGGCTGTACGCGATGGCGGTGTCGGCGGCCCGGTCGAAGATCCTGCCCTTGCCGTCGGCCTGCGCCTTGGCGCGCGCCGCGTTGTAGACCTTCTCGAAGACGCGCGGCACGCCGAGGATGAGCGTGGGCCGGAAGGAGGCCAGTTCGTCGGTGAGGTTCTTGATGTCGGGGAGGCAGCCCAGCTTGATCGGCGCCATCATCGGCGCGACCTGCACCAGTCGCCCGAAGACGTGGGCGAGGGGCAGGAACAGCAGCACCGAGCACTCGCCGGTGCGGAACAGCGGACGCAGCCGTTCCACCACGTTGCCGCACTCGGCGAAGAAGGAACGGTGGGTGAGGACACAGCCCTTGGGACGGCCCGTGGTGCCGCTGGTGTAGACGATGGTGGCCGGATCGTCCGCCCTGGCCAGCGAGGAGCGCTCCTCCACCGTCGCGTCGCTGACGTCCCGGCCGAGCCGCCCCAGCTCCGCCACGCCGCCGGCGTCGATGCCCCACACGTGCTTGAGCGCGGGCAGCGCCTCGCGCACCGACTCCACGGCCGCCGCGTGCGCGTCGCTCTCCACGAGGCAGGCGGTGGCGCCCGAGTCGCCGAGGATCCACTGCACCTGCTCCGCCGAACTGGTCTCGTACACCGGCACGGTGATCGCGCCGGCGCTCCAGATCGCGAAGTCCAGCAGCGTCCACTCGTAGCGCGTACGGGACATCAGCCCCACCCGGTCGCCCGGCTGCACGCCCGAGGCGATCAGGCCCTTCGCCGCCGCCCGCACCTCGGCGAGGAACTCGGCCGCCGTGACGTCCTGCCAGCCGCCGTCCGTCCTGCGGGCGATGACCGCCACGTCGGGATGCTGCGCGGCGTTTCTGCGGACGATGTCGGTCAGATTGCCGTCCGCGGGGACCTCGTACAGAGCCGGAAGGCTGAACTCGCGCAAGACTGCTGCTCCTCATAGGGCGCCGACGCCACGACGTCGTGCTGCGACGGTGCGGTCCAAGGCTGGGGCGGGTGCGCGGGGGCCCGGCGAACGCGGTGGCCGAAACCCTGAGCACGACTGGACTGCCCGGACGTTACCCGTCGGTATGGCTTCCGGGACAGGGGGTCCCTGGGAGATGTTCGGTGTGTCACACGCCGTGGCGTCACCGGGGTCACGGTAGTGCAGACAGGCGATAACCGGCCAGTAACCGACGGTTCGACCCGTACTGTTCACCATGGCTCCGCGCCCCCTACCCTTGATCACCATGGCACGGACTCCCGGCGGTGACCGCAGAAGCCCGACGACCAGGATCCACGTGGTCAGCGACGTGCACGGCAACGCGCGCGACCTGGCCCGCGCGGGGGACGGCGCGGACGCCCTGGTCTGTCTGGGCGACCTCATCCTCTTCCAGGACTACGCCGACCGCTCGCGCGGCATCTTCCCCGACCTCTTCGGTGTGGAGAACGCCAACCGGGTCATCGCCCTGCGCACCGCCCGCCGCTTCGAGGAGGCCCGCGAGTTCGGCGCCCGGCTGTGGCGCGCGCTCGACGTCGACCGGACCACCGCCGTCGAGACGGCGGTACGGAAGCAGTACGCCGAACTGTTCGCCGCGTTCCCCACCCCCACGTACGCCACCTACGGCAACGTCGACATGCCCGCGCTGTGGCCGGAGTACGCCGGTCCGGGCACCCGCGTCCTCGACGGCGAGCGCGTCGAGATCGGCGGCCGGGTCTTCGGGTTCGTCGGCGGCGGACTGCGCACCCCCATGCGGACGCCGTTCGAGATCGGCGACGAGGAGTACGCGGCGAAGATCGAGGCGCTGGGGGAGGTGGACGTGCTGTGCACCCACATCCCGCCCGAGGTGCCCGAACTCGTCTACGACACGGTCGCGCGCCGCTTCGAACGCGGCAGCCGGGCCCTCCTCGACGCCATCCGTCGCACCCGGCCCCGGTACGCCCTCTTCGGCCACGTCCACCAGCCGCTGGTCCGGCGGATGCGGATCGGCCGCACGGAGTGCGTGAACGTGGGGCACTTCGCGCGGACCGGGCGGCCGTGGGCGCTGGAGTGGTGAGGCCGTGGCCCCCCTGCGATGCGGCGGTGGAGAGGCGCGGTGACCACGGGGTCGCCGCTGCGCGGTAGCCTTCCGCTGCACATACGTGCGCATCTGCGCACACCCTCCCTGACCGGACCGCATCTGGAGGAGCCACGGCGATGGCGGAACACACCAGCTCGAGCATCACGATCGAGGCGGCACCGGCCGACGTCATGGGGGTGATCGCCGACTTCGCCCGCTACCCGGACTGGACGGGCGAGGTGAAGGAGGCGGAGGTCCTCGCGACGGACGGGCAGGGGCGCGCGGAGCAGGTGCGCCTCGTGATGGACGCGGGGGCGATCAAGGACGACCAGGTGCTGGCGTACACGTGGGGGTCCGGGAACGAGGTGTCCTGGACGCTGGTGAAGTCGCAGATGCTGCGGTCGCTGGACGGGTCGTACCTGCTGAGGCCGGCGGGGGCGGGGGCGACGGAGGTGACGTACCAGTTGACTGTGGACGTCAAGATTCCGATGCTCGGGATGATCAAGCGCAAGGCGGAGAAGGTCATCATCGACCGGGCGTTGGCGGGGCTGAAGAAGCGGGTGGAGTCGGGGCGGTAGTTTTCCGCCCCCGCCGCCCCTGCCCGTCCCATCCTTGCCAAGGGGCTCCGCCCCTTGGACCCCGGCACGGGGCTTCGCCCCGTTTCGCGCAGTTCCCCGCGCCCCTGAGAGGGGAGCGGGGCTGTGCCAATGTGCGGCTCCGCCGCGTGGGCGCGATCAGCCACGAGGCACCCGCACACGCCCGACAATCCGCACCCCCCGAGCTCTGAGGCGCCCCACCATGCGCATCCTCCTTGTCACCGGCCCCGGCGGCTCCGGTCGGACCACCGTCGCTGCCGCCGCCGCGCTTCGCGCGGCCCGGCGCGGTAGCCGCACGCTGCTCCTCTCCGCCGACCCCGACGACACCCCCGGCGCCGCCCTCGGCATCCCCACCCACGCCACCCCCACCCCCGTCGAAGACGCCCCGGGCCTCACCACCTGGCGTCCGGACGCCCGCACCCGGTTCCGCGACGATCTCCTCGCCCTCCAGAACCGTGCCGCCTCCGCGCTCGAACTCCTCGGTGCCGCCCGGTTGGACGCCGAGGAGCTGACCCCGCTGCCCGGCGCCGCCGAGCTCGCCCTGCTCGGCGCCCTCCGCGACGCCGCGCTCTCGGACGCGTACGACCTGATCGTCGTCGACCTGCCGCCCGCCCCGCAGGCCCTGGCCCTGCTCGCCCTGCCCGAGCAGCTGCGCCGCTATCTGCGCCGGCTGCTGCCGCGGGAGCGGCAGGCCGCCCGCGCGCTGCGGCCGGTGCTCGGCCGGCTCGCGGGCGTCCCCGTCCCCACCGAGCGGCTCTACGAGGCCGCCGCCCGCTGGGACACGGCCCTCGGCGCGACCGAGGCCGTCCTCGCCGACCCGGCCACCACCGCCTGGCTGGTCGCCGAACCCGGCCCGGCCGGCGCCGACGCCGTCCGCACCGCCACCACCGGGCTCGCCCTGCGCGCCCTGCGCCTGGACGCCGTGATCGCCAACCGGGTGCTGCCCGACCCCGGCGCCGACACCTGGCTCGCCGGGCCGGCCGCGCAGCAGCGCAAGACGCTCGACGAGTGGCGGGAGACGTACGGCACCGCCGCCGTCCACCCCGTCCCGCACCTCGGGCACGACCCGCGCGGCACCGACGACCTGGCCGGGCTGCCGCTCCCCGTTCCCGACCCCGGCGGCCCGGCGCCCGCCCCGGTCGAGTGGCCGGTCACCGACGGGCCGGCCGAGGACGGCGACGGCCTCCTCGTCTGGCACCTCCCGCTGCCCGGCGCGACCCGGGAGGAGCTGGACCTGGTCCGGCGCGGCGACGAACTCGTCGTCACCGCCGGCCGGTTCCGGCGCATCGTCCCGCTCCCCTCCGCGCTGCGCCGCTGCACCGTCGCGGGCGCGGCCCTGCGCGAGGGCGAGCTGCGCGTCCGGTTCGCCCCCGATCCGGCGCTGTGGCCCGGGCGGTTCGGGTAACGTCGAAAGGACGATACGCAGTCAGGAGCCCGCCATGAGCGAAGAGCGCCGTCACTCCGACGAAGCCGACGAAGCCGCCTTTGACGCCGCTCGGGAAGCGGCGGAGGCGGACCGGGAAGCGAACCGGGAACCGGACCGGCCCCAGGCCACCGACGCCGACGCCTGGGCCACCGCCACCGCCGAGGACCTCGCCGAGGAGCAGGCCCGCCGCAAGGCCCAGTACGGGGCGCCGTCCGGTTCGGCCGCCGAGGAGTTGCGCCGGTTCGTCGACACCGTGGCCGACAGGCTCACGGGGCTCCAGTCGCCGCTGTTCGGCGCCGCCGCCTCCGGTGCGGCCCAGCAGATGGTCGACCAGGTGGTGCGCCAGGCGAGGGCGGTCGTGGAGCCGGTCATCGAACGGAACCCCGACGTCTTCGACCACCTCGCCGCCGCCGGCACCGAACTGCTCGCCGCCTACCGCAGCGCCGTGCAGGCCCAGGAGGGCCGCTGGACCGCCCGTGACCAGGGCACGGACCCTCGCAAGGACGACGAGGGGCCGGGCCCCGGCGAGCACATCGACGTGGACTGACAGCGCCCTCGGGTACGGTTGACCACAGCGGGGCTCGACCGGAACTGAGGGATTCATGGGACTCACCATCGGCGTCGACATCGGCGGCACGAAGATCGCGGCCGGCGTGGTCGATGAGAAAGGCAACATCCTTTCCACCTTCAAGGTGCCGACCCCCACCACACCCGAGGCCATCGTGGACGCCATCGCCGCCTCGGTGGAGGGCGCGCGGGCCGGGCACGAGATCGTCGGCGTGGGCATCGGTGCCGCCGGTTACGTCAACCGGCAGCGGTCCACGGTCTACTTCGCGCCGAACATCGACTGGCGGCAGGAGCCGCTGAAGGAGAAGGTCGAGGCCCGGGTCGGGCTGCCGGTCGTCGTGGAGAACGACGCGAACGCGGCGGCGTGGGGCGAGTACAAGTTCGGTGCGGGCCAGGGCCACCGCAACGTCATCTGCATCACGCTCGGCACGGGGCTCGGCGGCGGCATCATCATCGGCAACAAGCTGCGCCGCGGGCACTTCGGGGTGGCCGCCGAGTTCGGCCACATCCGCATGGTGCCGGACGGGCTGCTGTGCGGGTGCGGCAGCCAGGGCTGCTGGGAGCAGTACGCGTCGGGGCGGGCGCTCGTGCGGTACGCGAAGCAGCGGGCGAACGCGACGCCGGAGCGCGCGGACATCCTGCTCGCGCTCGGGGACGGGACGCCCGACGGGATCGAGGGCAAGCACATCTCCGTCGCCGCGCGCCAGGGGTGCCCGGTGGCGGTCGACTCCTACCGGGAGCTGGCCCGCTGGGCGGGTGCGGGTCTCGCCGACCTGGCGTCGCTGTTCGACCCGTCCGCGTTCATCGTCGGCGGCGGGCTGTCGGACGAGGGCGACCTCGTTCTCGACCCGATCCGCAAGTCCTACAAGCGGTGGCTGGTCGGCGGCAACTGGCGGCCGGTGGCGGACGTCATCGCCGCGCAGCTCGGCAACAAGGCCGGCCTCGTCGGTGCGGCCGACCTGGCTCGAGAGCCCGACCCCATCATGTGACAAGGGGCCACTGCCCCTTGGCCCCCCGGGGGCGCGGGAGAGCCCGGGCGGTGGGGCGCGTGGGCGGGTGCGGGTGGGTTCGTGGCTGGTCGCGCAGTTCCCCGCGCCCCTGAAAGCCCGGGGGCGCCTCCAGCTCTCAAGGGGCGCGGGGCTGTGTCCGATCTGCGGCTCCGCCGCGGGGTCGCGAGAAGTCGCCGTGCCCCGTAAGGGGTGCGGGGAACTGCGCGAGGAGTCCCCACTCACCCGCAGCCGCCACACAACCCGCCCACCCGAGCTCTCCCGCGCCTCACTCCACCCACCCCCGCTCCTCCGCTCTCCGGGTCGAAGGGGCGGAGCCCCTGGGGGCAGGGAAGGGCAGGAGCGGCGGGGGCGAGGAACCCCTCCGGCGGCAACCCCCCGCGGCGTATCTTGATCACCATGCCCACCACACCCCCGTTGCCCTCTTCCCGCACGGACCCCGACGGCTCCGCCGTCCTCCGCGCCCTCACCTACAACGTCCGCTCCCTCAAGGACGACACCGACGCCCTCGCCCGCGTCCTCACCGCCTGCGCCCCGGACCTCGTCCTCCTCCAGGAGGCCCCCCGCTTCTTCCGCTGGCGCAAGAAGATCGCCCGCCTCGCCGCCGCCTCCGGCCTCGTCATGCTCTCCGGCGGCGGCACCGCCGCGGGCCCCGCCCTGCTCTGCTCCCTGCGCGCCACCGTCGAACGCACGCAGGACGTCCTGCTGCCGCTCACCCCCGGACAGCACCGCCGCGGCTTCGCCACCGCGGTCGTCCGCTTCGGCGGCGCCCAGCTCGGCGTAGTGAGCTGCCACCTCTCGCTCCATGAGCAGGAGCGGTACGAGCAGGGCGGCCTGCTCCTCGACCGCGTCGCCGCCCTCGGCACGCCGCACGTCCTCGCCGGCGGCGACCTCAACGAGCCCCCCACCGGCCGCACCTTCCGCCGGCTCGCCGCCGACCTGCGGGACTGCCGGGAGACGGCGCCCTGGGGCGCGGAGGAGACCTGGACCCGTACGGAGCCGCACCGCCGCATCGACGCGCTCTTCGCCACGAAGGGCGTCGAGATCCTCGGCTGCGGGGTTCCGCTCGGTCACCCGGGGGTGCGCGGATGCGACCTGAGGGCGGCCAGTGACCACCTTCCGGTACTGGCCGCCCTCAAGGTTCCGGCCGCGGGCTGAGCGGCGGGGGCGCTCGTCAGACCACCGCGCCCCGGCCGGGGTCGTCGTCGTCCTCGTCGCCGGGATGCATGCGTACGACGAGGGTGGCGCAGCCGCCGAGGAAACCGCCGATGCAGGCGGTGGTGAGCCACCAGGTCATGTCCCAGCCGAGCAGGACGGCGAGCAGGAGCAGGATCGGGCCGCCGACCGCGCCGAGCCAGGCGAACCGGGCGGTGGTGTCGGAGGCGGGCAGCGGCGGCGGCTCGGGCGGCACGAAGTGCCCCTCGTCGTCGTCCCCGTCGGACCCACCCGGCGGCGGCGAGTAGTCCCGCGGCCCCACCCCGGGCGCGAAGGAAACGGACCCACCCAACGGCGTCCCGGCTCCGGCCCCGCCGGACCTCCCGGTCCCGCCGGACACCCCGGTGCCATCGGCTCGCCCGGACGTCCCGGCCCCGCCGGAAGCCCCCGGCGCACCGGTCTCCCCGGCTCCGCCGGCCCCGTCGGCCTCACCGGGCGAACCCGTACCCACGGCTCCGCCGGACGTGCCGGCTCCGCCGGACGTGCCGGCCCCGCCGGACGTACCCGCCCCGCCGGGCGAACCCGTACCCCCGGCCCCGCCGGACGTACCGGCTTCGCCGGACCCCCCAACTTCGCCGGACCCCCCGGCCCCGCCGGACTCCTCCGGCGCATCCGGTGGCTCCGGGAGGGGGACCTCCTCCACCGGGCGGAGGGGGCGTACCGGGCGGAACGGTTTGAATGGTTTCGTGCCGGGCGGGTCCGGCGGTTCCTCGCCGTAGCCCGCGACGATCGCCGCCCACGCGGCGTCCTCGTCGAGGGGGAGCCCTCGCTCCTCCGGCTCGTGGTCGGAGTCGTGCTCAGCCACCTACGGCCGTCCCTTCCTCGTGGTCGTGCCCCTCCCCGGGCGCGGACTCGGGCGTGAGACGGGCGACGAACGCGTGGCTCTCTTCGAAGATCCGGTCCGCGTCATGGTCCAACGTCGCCACGTGGTAGCTCTGTTCCAGCAGGACCTCGGTGACGTCCGTAGACGACACCCGGCTCAGCACGCGCGCGGAGTCCGCGGCCGGCACCACGTGGTCCCGCGTGCTGCGCAACAGCAGCAGCGGCTGCGTGACCTGCGGCAGCTCGGCGTCCACCCGGCGCAGGAAGGCCCGCAGGGAGTGCGCCGCGTGCAGCGGCATCCTGTCGTACCCGACCTCCTCGCCGCCCTCCTTCGCGATGTCGCTGACGATCCCCTTCGTGCTCGGCACGAGGTACCGGGCCACCGGCAGGGCGTGCGCGGCGAGCCCGTGGACCTTGTTCGCGGGGTTGACGACCACGACCCCGCGCACCGCGTCCCCGTGCTTCGCGGCCAGCCGCAGTGCCAGCGCCCCGCCCATGGAGAGGCCGAACACGAAGACGTGCGCGCAGCGCTCGCTCAGGACGCGCAGCTCGCGGTCGACCTCGGCGTACCAGTCGGGCCAGCCGGTGAGCCGCATGTCCTGCCAGCGCGTGCCGTGTCCGGGCAGCAGCGGCAGGGAGACGGTCAGACGACGCCGCGCGAGGTACTCCGCCCAGGGGCGCAGCGACTGCGGGGAACCGGTGAAGCCATGGCAGAGCAGCACACCGACCGGACCGCCCTCGTGGCGGTACGGCTCGGCTCCAGGGAGGACCGGCACGTTCGGTCTCCTGTTCGTCAGTAGTCGTTGCGGCGGTGGTCGGTCACGGCGGTAGTCGGTACCGCCGTGTCGGTAGCGCGGTGTCGGTACGGCGGAGAGCGTGGTGATCGGCAGTACGAAAACCGGCGGCCCGCCGTTCGGAGATCGGCGGCCGGGTGGCGTACTTCACCGTACGCGACCGCACTGACACCGACCAGGGCCGTCGGACCCCCCAGCGCCGACGCGTACCCCCACCACGGCGAACTCCGCACCCGGCAAGGGCACTTCGGCCCGCACCCCGCATCCCCCACGGTTACGAAGCCATGACATCCGGACGTACAACGGGAGGCGCCCGGACCGCGTCGAACTGACTGAACGCGGGATTCCGTGTCCCGGACCCGACCGATCCGAAAGGTTCCCCCACATGACCCGAGCACAGCGCCGGACCCGCACCACGCGTCTCACCGCACCCCTGGCAGCCGCCGCGCTGCTCGCCGGGGGACTCGGCGCCGTCGCCCTCTCCGCCGGCTCCGCGCAGGCGGCCCCCGCCGCCGCGTCCGCCGCCGCGCCGGACGACTTCAACGGCGACGGCTACGCCGACCTGGTCGTGGGCGCCCCGGACGCCACGGTCTCCAGCGCGGCCAAGGCCGGCTACGTGGCCGTCACCTACGGCTCCGCCGACGGCGTCTCCACCACCCACACGCAGGTGATCAGCCGCTCCACCGGCGGCGTCCCCGGCTCCGCCACCGCGAACCAGCGCTTCGGCGCCTCCTTCGCCAAGGGCGACCTGGACGGCGACGGCTTCGGCGACCTGGTGATAGCCGGCGGCAAGGCCGGCTCCGTCGTCCTGTGGGGCTCCGCCTCCGGGCTCACCGGCGGCACGGCCCTCGCCGGGTACGGCGCCTCCCCGCAGACCGGCGACTTCGACGGCGACGGCACCACGGACCTCGCCCTCTTCTCCGCGCAGTCCCTCGGCGGCGACGACCCCGAGGGCGCCCCGGCCGCCCTGTGGAAGGGCCCCGTCTCCCGGGCCGGCAAGCCCGCTGCCGTCCTGCCCCTCCTCGACAAGTCCCTGTGGTGGGGCTACGAGGAGGACGACGCCTCCTGCGAGACCGGCGGCGGCTGCGAGGACGGCCCGTCCTCCATCACGGGGCCCGTCGACTCCGGCGAGGTCGGCGACGTCAACGGCGACGGCAAGGACGACATCGTCCAGTGGGTCTACGGCGGCGACGGCGTCTGGGGCAACCGGCTGCTCCTCGGCGGCGGCAACGGCTTCACCCGCGGCTGGGTGCCCGGTGAGGACACCGGCCGCGACACCGGCACCGGCATCGGCGACGTCGACAACGACGGCTACGACGACGTGGTCGTCGGCCGCGACGGCTGGAACGACAAGGTCCGCGTCGCCTTCGGCTCGGCCTCCGGCCTGTCCGAGGACAACGTGCAGTCCTTCGACCAGAGCCTGCCCGGCTTCCCGGGCGCCGAGGAGGAGGGTGACGCCCTCGGTGCCACCGTCTCGGTCGGCGACGTCACCGGCGACGGATTCGCCGACATCGCGCTCGGCCTGCCCGGCGAGGACGTCGGCGACGTCGAGGACGCCGGTTCCGTCGCCCTGATCCCCGGCAGCGCCTCCGGCGTCACCGGCACCGGCGCCCAGACCTTCCACCAGAACACCAAGGGCGTCCCCGGAGTCGCCGAGGCCGGCGACCGGTTCGGCGTGAGCAGCGCCCTCCTGGACGTCGACGGCGACGGCCACCTCGACCTCGCCGCCGGCTCCACCGCCGAGAACGGCGAGAACGGCGCCGTCTGGGTGCTGCCCGGCACGGCGAACGGCCTCACCGCCACCTCGTCCGTCGCCTTCGGCGCCGGTGACCTCTCGGCGCCCGCCACCAAGGCCCACTTCGGGGCCTTCCTGCGCTGAGCGGACCAGTGGGGGACGGTGGGGCGGCCGGGTGCCGCCCCACCGTCATGTCCGGGCACATCGTCTAAGGTCTGTTCGAGGACACGGGAGGCACTCGGTTGTTGTACGGCGCGATGAAGGTCACCGTCGGGGGCACGCTGAAGCTCGCCTTCCGGCCCTGGGTGGAGGGCCTGGAGCACGTGCCCGCCGCCGGTCCCGCGATCCTGGCCAGCAACCACCTGTCCTTCTCGGACTCCTTCTTCCTCCCCGCGGTCCTCGACCGCAAGGTCACCTTCATCGCCAAGGCCGAGTACTTCACCACCCCCGGCGTCAAGGGACGGATGACCGCCGCCTTCTTCAAGGGCGTCGGCCAGCTCCCCGTCGACCGCTCGGGCGCGCGCGGCGCGGGCGAGGCCGCCGTGCGCAGCGGCATCGAGGTGCTGCGCCGCGGCGAACTGTTCGGCATCTACCCGGAGGGCACCCGCTCGCCCGACGGCCGGCTCTACCGGGGCAAGCCAGGCGGCCTGGCCCGCGTGGCGCTGGCCACCGGCGCGCCCGTGCTGCCGGTCGCGATGATCGACACGGAGAAGATCCAGCCGCCGGGGAAGGTAATGCCCAAGCTGATGCGCCCGGGCATCCGCATCGGCAGGCCGCTGGACTTCAGCCGATACCAGGGCATGGAGCACGACCGCTTCGTCCTGCGGGCGGTGACCGACGAGGTCATGTACGAGATCATGCGACTCTCCGGCCAGGAGTACGTCGACATCTACGCGACCGCCGCCAAACGGCAGCTCGCGGAGGCCGCCAAGGCGGAGAAGCAGGAACAGAAGGCCGAGGACGGGGCGCGGCCCGGGTCGTAGCCGCGGGCCGCGGCGGGGTCAGGGGTGGGGGAGCATGCCGAAGCGCGTGAAGGTCATGAGGATGTCGGTCGAGCAGCCGCTGTGGCGCGCGCTCACCGGCTACCGCGTCCTGACGATGCTGTACGCCGTGGGGCTCTTCCTCACCGCGTACAGCCGGTTCCGCCGGCCCGGCCTGGCGATCGGCTACTTCGTCGTCCTGGTCGTGTGGACCCTGGCCACGCTGCCCAAGGTCGCGGGCGCGGTGCACTGCACCAAGCGGTTCCTCGCCGCCGACCTGACCATCGCGCTCGGCGGCATCCTGCTCACCCCCCTCGCCGACACCCACCAACGGGTCGTCGAGGGCGGCCCGACGCTGCCCTCGATCTGGACCGCGGGCTCCGTCCTGGCGTACGCCATCAAGGGCGGCTGGCGCTGGGCGGCCTTCGCCTCCACCCTGGTGGCCGCCGCCAACCTGGTCGAACGCGGCGCCCCGACCCGGGACACCGTGCACAACGTCGTCCTCGTCTGGGTCGCCTCCATCGCCATCGGCTACGTCGTCGAGGTCGCCCGCGCCTCCGAACGCACCCTCGCCCGCGCCCTGGAGATCGAGGCGGCGACCCGCGAACGGGAGCGGCTCGCCCGGGACATCCACGACGGCGTGCTCCAGGTCCTCGCCATGGTGCAGCGGCGCGGCACCGCGCTCGGCGGCGAGGCGGCGGAGCTCGGCCGGCTGGCCGGCGAGCAGGAGGTGGCGCTGCGCTCCCTGGTCACCGGGGGCCCCAGCCCCGTCTCCCGGCTCTCCGAGGACGCCGCCGAGGGCGCGCTCGTACGGCTGGTGCAGGAACCGGACGACGGCCCGGGCGACGGAGCCGACGACCCGCGCGAACCGGTCGACCTGCGCCCCCTCCTCGCCCCGTACGCCGGCGCCCGCGTCACCCTCTCCGAGCCGGGCGCGCCGGTGCCCCTCGCCCCGACCGCCGCACGCGAGGTGGCCGCCGCGGTCGGCGCCGCCCTGGACAACGTACGGCTGCACGCGGGGGAGGGGGCCAGGGCCTGGATCCTGGTCGAGGACGAGCCGGACGAGATCGTCGTGACCGTACGGGACGACGGCCCCGGCATCCCCGAGGACCGGCTCGCCCAGGCCGAGGGGGAGGGCCGGCTCGGCGTCGCCCAGTCGATCCGGGGCCGGCTGCGCGACCTCGGCGGCACGGCCGAACTGCTCTCGGTCCCCGGACAGGGCACCGAGGTCGAACTGAAGCTACCGAAACGCGCGCCGGGCACAGCGGCCGGCGCCCGCGCACAGGACGTACGGGGGAAGGCGGAACAGCGATGAGCGACCAGCAGGACACGCGGGACACGCGGAACACCGGCGCGGCCGGGGCCCCGGCCGGGGGCGGTGCGGGCGAGGGCGAGGACGGCGGGCCGATCCGGGTCATGGTGGTCGACGACCACCCGATGTGGCGCGACGCCGTCGCCCGCGACCTCGCCGAGGCCGGGTTCGACGTCGTCGCCACCGCGGGCGACGGCGAGCAGGCCGTGCGCCGGGCCCGGGCCGCCGCGCCCGACGTCCTGGTCCTCGACCTCAACCTGCCCGCCAAGCCCGGCGTCCAGGTGTGCAAGGAACTGGTCGGCGCCCGCCCCGCCCTGCGGGTCCTGGTGCTCTCGGCCAGCGGCGAGCACGCGGACGTGCTGGAGGCGGTGAAGTCCGGCGCCACCGGCTATCTGGTCAAGTCGGCGTCCACCGAGGAACTCATCGACGCGGTGCGCCGCACGGCGGCCGGCGACCCCGTCTTCACCCCCGGGCTCGCCGGGCTCGTCCTCGGCGAGTACCGGCGCCTGGCCGCCGAGCCCACCCCCGCCCCGGACGCCGGCGACACCGGCCGGGCGCCCCGGCTGACCGAACGCGAGACCGAGGTGCTGCGGCTCGTCGCGAAGGGGCTGAGCTACAAGCAGATCGCCGAACGCCTCGTCATCTCGCACCGTACTGTCCAGAACCACGTGCAGAACACCCTGGGCAAACTGCAGCTGCACAACAGGGTCGAGCTGGTCCGGTACGCCATCGAGCGAGGTCTGGACGGTTCCTGACCACCTTTCAGCCGCCTCTCGACCACTTAGCGGCTGCTTCCGAGTGATTCACCGGAATTGACCGTCCCGTGCATGCCGAAGTGACGTGGGTCACCATTAGCGTGACCCGCATCAGGCAACCGCGGCGAAGGGACACTGTCATGCGGGTAGGAGTACTGACCGGGGGCGGCGACTGCCCCGGGCTCAACGCCGTCATCCGGGGCATCGTCCGCAAGGGCGTGCAGGAGTACGGCTACGACTTCGTCGGCTTCCGGGACGGCTGGCGCGGTCCCCTCGAGGGCGACACCGTCCACCTCGACATCCCCACCGTGCGCGGCATCCTGCCCCGCGGCGGCACGATCCTCGGCTCCTCCCGCACCAACCCGCTCAAGCAGGAGAACGGCATCCGCCGCATCAAGGACAACCTCGCCAAGGAGGAGATCGACGCGCTCGTCGCGATCGGCGGCGAGGACACCCTCGGGGTCGCCGCGCGCCTGGCCGACGAGTACGGCATCCAGGTCGTCGGCGTCCCGAAGACCATCGACAACGACCTCTCCGCCACGGACTACACCTTCGGCTTCGACACCGCCGTCAACATCGCCACCGAGGCCATCGACCGGCTGCACACCACCGCCGAGTCCCACATGCGGGTGCTGGTGGTGGAGGTGATGGGCCGGCACGCGGGCTGGATCGCCCTGCACTCGGGCCTCGCCGGCGGCGCCAACGTCATCCTCATCCCCGAGCGGAGATTCGACGTCGAGCAGGTGTGCGCGTGGGTGACCTCGCGGTTCAAGGCGTCGTACGCGCCGATCGTGGTCGTCGCGGAGGGGGCGCAGCCACGGGACGGCGACATGGTGCTCAAGGACGACTCGCTGGACTCCTTCGGGCATGTGCGGCTGTCCGGGGTGGGGGAGTGGCTGGCGAAGCAGATCGAACGGCGGACGGGGAAGGAGGCGCGGACCACGGTGCTGGGGCATGTGCAGCGTGGGGGGACGCCCAGTGCGTTCGACCGGTGGCTCGCCACGCGGTTCGGGTTGCACGCGATCGAGTGCGTGCGGGACGGGGAGTTCGGCAAGATGGTCGCGCTGCGCGGCACGGACATCGTCCGCGTCCCCATCGCGGACGCGACGTCCCGCCTGAAGACGGTCGACGCGACCCTCTACGAGGAGGCGTCGGTCTTCTTCGGCTGAGGGGAGGGTTTTTCGCCCCCGCCGCCCCAACCCGTCCCTTCAAGGGGCTCCGCCCCTTGGACCCCGGACGGGGCTTCGCCCCGTGCGCAGTTCCCCGCGCCCCTATCAGGGGCGCGGGGAACTGCGCAATCTTTTGGGGGTCCGGGGGCTTGCCCCCGGGTTGGGACGGGAAGGGGCGGCGGGGGCGAAAAACTCAGGGCCGCACCCCCTCCGTCACCCCCGCCAGCAGCTCGCGCACAACGGCCGCTCCGTTCACCGTCAGCACCGACTCCGGATGGAACTGCACCCCCGCGAACCCCGGCCCCCGCACCGCATGCACCTCCCCGTCCCGGGACCGGCTCACCTCCACCCCCCGCCCGGCCAACCCCGCCGCCGCCTCCCCGTCGCACCGCGCCACGAAACTGTTGTAGAACCCCACCGTCTCCACCCGCCCGAACAGATCGATCCCCACCTGCGCCCCCTGATACGGCACCCGCTTCCGCCCCACCGAAAGCCCCAACTCCGCCGCGATCAGCTCATGCCCGAGACACACCCCCAGCACCCCCCGCCGATGCCCCCGCAGCACCTCCCCCGTCAGCCCCCGCAGGAACCGCATCTTCGGATCGGCCAGGTCGGAGGGGTCCCCCGGCCCGGGGCCCAGCACCACCACCCCCTCGTGCGCGAGCACTTCCTCCCGCAGCCCCGCCTCGTCGTACCGCCGCACCGTCACCCCGAACCCCGACGACCGCAGCACATGCGCCAGCATCGAGGTGAACGTGTCCTCCCCGTCGACGACCAGCGCATGCCCCCGCGAGGCCGCCACCGGCTCCCGCATCCGCAGCCAGAACGGCGCCAGCGCCCCCCGCCGCCCGTCCAACGCCGCCCGCACCCGCGGATCGTCGGCCAGCCGCGGCCGTACGGACTCCTCGCGCGACCGCCCGGGCCGTACGCCCAGCGCCGCCAGCACCCCCGCCGCCTTCGCATGCGTCTCGGCCACCTCGCCCGCCGGGTCCGAGCCCCGCACCAGCGTGGCCCCGACCGGCACCCGCAGCCGCCCGTCCGCCGCGATGTCGGCGGTGCGGATCAGGATGGGGGAGTCCAGCGTCTGCGCACCCCCGGCGTCCCGCCCGAGCAGCGCCAGCGCCCCCGCGTAGTAACCGCGGCCGCCGGCCTCGTGCCGCTCGATGACCCGGCAGGCGTTCTGCACCGGCGAACCCGTGACGGTCGCCGCGAACATGGTCTCCTTCAGCACCTCGCGCACGTCCAGCGAGGAGCGCCCGCGCAACTCGTACTCGGTGTGGGCGAGATGGGCCATCTCCTTCAGCCGCGGCCCCACCACCACCCCGCCCATGTCGCCGACCGTGCACATCATCTTCAGTTCCTCGTCGACGACCATGGAGAGCTCCTCGATCTCCTTGCCGTCGGCGAGGAAGTCCAGCAGCTGCTCCGGCGTCGGCCCGCCGGCCGGATAGCGGTAGGTGCCGCTGATCGGATTCATCACCACCGTCCCGCCGGACATCCGCACATGCACCTCGGGGCTCGCGCCCACCAGCGTGCGCTCGCCCGTGTGCACGACGAACGTCCAGTACGCGCCCCGCTCGCCCACCAGCAGCCGGCGGAACAGCGCCAGCGCGTCCGCCCGTCCGAAGCCGTCGATCACGCCCTCGTACGTCCGCCGGATCACGAAGTTGGCGCCCTCGCCCCGGCCGATCTCGTCCCGCAGCACCCGCCCGACGATCCCGGCGTACTCCTCGTCGCCGACGTCGAAGCCGCCGCCCGCCACCCGCACCTCGTGCCGCGGCAGCTGCGCCAGCGCCGTCTCCAGAGGAAGTACGTGCCTCTCCTCGGGGACGAGGACCAGCAGCGGGGTGCCGTCGTTCCGTACATCGAACCCGCGTTCGCGGATCTGCCGGAACGGGACGAGGGCCAGGCCCTCCTCGGGCAGCTCGGCCAGGCTCTCGCGGGCGGTGACCGGGCCGCGCAGCACCTCGACGGTGTCGTGGTCGTGGCCGGGGGTGCGCCGGCGCAGCAGCGCGAACGGCCGGTCGTCGCTCAGCAGGGCGGACAGGTCGTACGGGGCGGGGAGGTCGGGCAGGGCGGGCAGGTCGGGCAGGTCCATGGGATCGGTTCCTCATCGGTGGGAGGAACGGTCCGGTCGGTCGCGGAAACGCCGAAGGCCGCCCCTCGGGCGGCCTTCGCGAAGTCGTCGTGCGTACGCGCGATCAGTGGGCCGCCGAAGGAGCGGTCCACCACCACATACGGTGCACGTGCGCGAACATGGCGTGCACCCTACCCGATACCGGCGCGTCGCGGCAGCGGCGCTCGTCCGGCGCGGCGGCGCGCCGCCCCGGACGGCCCAGGCGGGCCCCCACCACGGTTTCGCGGCCCGCCGGTTGTTGGAAGGACGGCGAGCACACCTGCTCACCGGAGGTCCGTCCCCGTGCGCACCATTCCCAGCTCCCCCTTCCCGCGGAGTGCGGCGCGCCGCGCCGTCCGCACGCTCGCCGCGCTCACCGCGGCGGTCGCCGCCCTCGGCGCCGCCACGGCCGCCCCCGCCGGGGCCGACGACGGCAGCACCCGCATCAGCTACCGCGGCCACACCTTCACCGTCCCCGCCGACTGGCGGGTCGTGGACCTGGAGGAGGACCCGACCGCCTGCGTCCGCTTCGACCGGCACGCCGTCTACCTCGGCACCCCCGGCGAACACCAGGACTGCCCGGCCCGCGTCCTCGGCCGCACCGAGGCGCTGCTCGTCCAGCCCGTGGAGGCGACGGCGTCCGAGCGCTCGATCACCGAGAACTCCACCTCCCGCACCTACCGCGCCACCGCCGAGCGGATCTCGGTGACAGCCGCCTACGGGCAGGACCGCGCCGCGATCCGCCGCATCCTCGACGGCGCCGGGCTCTCCGCGAGTGCCGCCCGCGCCGAGCCCTCCGCCGGGGTCCCGGCCGCGCTGCCCGCCGACGCCACCGCCCACCGCGGCCGGGGCTTCGACGCCTGCACCGCGCCCAGCCAGTCCTCGATGGACGCCTGGAAGGACGACTCCCCGTACAGCGCCGTCGGCATCTACATCGGCGGCGTCAACCGCGGCTGCTCGCAGGCCCGGCTCACCGCCCAGTGGGTGAGCAACCAGTACGCCAATGGCTGGCGGTTCCTGCCGTTCTACGTCGGTCCCCAGCCGGCCGGCGGCAGCTGCGGCAGCGCCTGCACCGCCCTGACCAGCCCCACCGCGCAGGGCACCGCCGCCGCCGACGACGCCGTCCGCCAGGCCGCCGCGCTCGGCCTCGGCAAGGGCACGGTCCTCTACAACGACATCGAGGCCTACCCCCGCTCCACCGCCGTCACCAACCAGGTCCTCACCTACCTCAAGGCCTGGACCCAGCGGCTGCACACGCTCGGCTACCGCTCCGGGGCCTACGGCAGCACCGCCTCGCTCGTCACCGACCTGGTCGCGCACGCCACCAAGACGACGCTGCCCGACGTGGTGCACTTCGCCCACTGGAACGACGAGGCGGTCACCACCGACGCCGTCCTCCCCGCCCACCTGTGGTCCGCCCACCAGCGCGTCCACCAGTACGCCGGCAACCGCACCGAGACCCACGGCGGCGTCACCATCAACATCGACCGCAACCAGCTCGACGTCGGGCCGTTCACCGACGAGCCGTAGAGCCGGGGGGCCGTAAAACAGGGCCTACGGTCCGCACCGGGCCGCGTTCGGTCAGTCACCATGGCGTTTTCGGCCATCGATCGAGCGCGGCCCGTCTCACGTGATGGGCGCGTAACGGACACCCCCGCACGACCCCGTAAAGTTCAGGGGGTGACCGTGAACGCTAAGACCAGCGCGAGCGCTGGCAACACCTGGCGAGACCTGCCCGCGGCGCAGCAGCCCGAGTACCCCGACACCGAGGCTCTGCGCGCAGTGATCGCGGACCTCGAGTCGTATCCCCCGCTGGTCTTCGCGGGCGAGTGCGATCAGCTGCGCGCCCGGTTGGCGGCCGTCGCCAAGGGAGAGGCGTTCCTCCTCCAGGGTGGCGACTGCGCCGAGGCGTTCGACGCGGTGTCGGCCGACCACATCCGCAACAAACTCAAAACCCTCCTCCAGATGGGCGCCGTGCTCACGTACGCGGCCTCCGTGCCGGTCGTGAAGGTCGGCCGGATCGCCGGCCAGTACTCCAAGCCGCGCTCCAAGCCCACCGAGACCCGCGACGGCGTCACGCTGCCGACCTACCGCGGCGACTCCGTCAACGGCTTCGACTTCACCGAGGCCGCCCGCGTCCCCGACCCCGAGCGGCTGAAGCGGATGTACCACGCCTCGGCCTCCACGCTGAACCTGGTGCGCGCCTTCACCACCGGCGGCTACGCCGACCTGCGCCAGGTGCACGCCTGGAACCAGGACTTCGTGCGCTCCTCGCCCTCCGGGCAGCGCTACGAGCAGCTGGCCCGCGAGATCGACAGCGCGCTGAACTTCATGCGGGCCTGCGGCACGGACCCGGAGGAGTTCAAGACCGTCGAGTTCTACTCCTCGCACGAGGCGCTGCTGCTCGACTACGAGTCCGCGCTCACCCGCGTCGACTCCCGCACCGGCCGGCTGTACGACGTCTCGGCGCACATGGTGTGGGTCGGCGAGCGCACCCGGCAGCTGGACCACGCGCACATCGAGTTCGCGTCGAAGATCCGCAACCCGATCGGCATCAAGCTCGGCCCGTCCACGACGGCCGAGGAGGCGCTCCAGTACATCGAGCGCCTGGACCCCGAGCGCGAGCCCGGCCGACTGACGTTCATCGTGCGCATGGGCGCCGACAAGGTCCGCGACAAGCTGCCCGAGCTGGTGGAGAAGGTCACCGCCTCCGGCGCGACCGTCGCCTGGATCACCGACCCGATGCACGGCAACACCTACGAAGCGGCCTCCGGCCACAAGACCCGCCGCTTCGACGACGTGCTCGACGAGGTCAAGGGCTTCTTCGAGGTCCACAAGAGTCTGGGCACCCACCCGGGCGGCATCCACGTGGAGCTGACCGGCGACGACGTCACCGAGTGCGTGGGCGGCGGCGACGAGATCTTCGTCGACGATCTGCACCAGCGCTACGAGACGGCGTGCGACCCCCGGCTCAACCGCAGCCAGTCGCTGGACCTGGCGTTCCTGGTCGCGGAGATGTACCGGGACCAGTGAGCCGGATTCCGCTTACCGGTCGGTGAGCGTTTTTCGCGGCGGTGGGGCGCGGATCACACAGGATCCGCGCCCCTTCCGCTTTTGCGTCCCCGGCGTGACGGTTAAGGTTAGGTTTGCCTCACCGAACGATCGGGCATCCCGGCAACCGGTACGGCATGAACCCGAATCCCGCCGGGAGGTGACCCGCGTGTACGTCTGCAGCTGTTTCGGCGTGACCGAAGAGCAGATCAAGCAGCACGCGGAGAGCGGGGCCTGCACCCCACGTCAGATCGCCTCGCAGTGCAAGGCGGGCACGGACTGCGGCGGCTGCGTACGGCGCATCCAGGCGCTGCTGGGCCGGGGCGGCTGCCCCCGCCGCGAGCTCCTCGACCAGGGCCGCCCGGCACTCGGCGAACTCCCGCCGCGACCGGTGGCGGACGACGGGCCCGCACGGCTGCCGGACGACGGGCCCGCACGGCTGCCGGACGCGGCCTGAGCGCCTGCCGGGTGCGGTCCGAAGTGAGGGCTGGCGGCCGGAGAACCGTTCCGGCCGGCCTCAGTGCGCGCTCGGGCCGGACGCGTCCGGCTGGACCTGCTCGATGACCGTCGACAGGTAGAGCGACTCGCCCAGCTTCTCGATCAGGTCGAGCTGGGTCTCCAGATAGTCGATGTGGTGCTCCTCGTCCGCGAGGATCGCCTCGAACACGTTGGCGGACGTGACGTCCCCCTTGGAGCGCATCAGCTCGATGCCGCGGCGCAGCCGGTCGATCGCCTCGACCTCGATCTGCTTGTCGGCCTCGAACATCTCGGTCACGCTCTGGCCGACCCGGACGTGGAACAGCCGCTGGTAGTTGGGCAGTCCGTCCAGGAGCAGGATGCGGTCGGTGAGGAGTTCCGCGTGCCGCATCTCGTCGAAAGACTCCGAGCGGGTGTACCGCGCCAGCTTCGTCCACCCCTTGTGGTCCTGGAGCTTGGCGTGCAGGAAGTACTGGTTGATCGCGGTGAGCTCGGCGGTGAGCTGCTCGTTGAGGAATTCGATGACCTCGGGGTCGCCCTGCATCGGCGGGCTCCTTCCGGGAAGGCGTTGGGGCAGGTTGCGCCGCATGATTGCACCGATCGCGAAGATCATCCAGTAAGTAGGCACTTAGTAAGTATCGCCATACTTGCGGAGGATGGATGGTTGTTGGTGGCGATTGGCCGTGATCGGCGGTAATCGAAGCAATTGATGGCGATATGCCCGGATTGTCTCCCGGGTCATGGGTACCGTGCCCGGTCTGTCAGGATGGAGGCATGGGTCAGCCGGTGGAAAGGAACACAGGAGAAGCGGCACAGCAGCCCCCGCTTCCGCCGGGGCAGCGGCTCCAGCGCGGCTGGCCGGTGACCCATTACGGCCCGGTCCCCAGGTTCCGCCCCGAGCGCTGGGACTTCCGTGTCTTCGGCGCCACCGCCGACGGCGACAAGCACTGCTGGAACCACGAGGAGTTCACGGCCCTGCCGTACTCCACGGTCGTCGCCGATCTGCACTGCGTGACGAAGTTCAGCATGCTCGGCGCGGAGTGGGGCGGGATCCCGGCGCGCACGGTGTTGGAGTTCGCGCCGCCCGCGCCCGCCGTCACCCATGTGATGGTCTGGGCGGAGTACGGCTTCAGCTCGAACATGCGGCTGTCCGACTTCGCCTCCGAGCGCGCGCTCTTCGCCACGCACAAGGACGGTGAGCTGCTCACCGCGGAGCACGGCTTCCCGCTGCGGCTGATCGTGCCGCACCTGTACGCGTGGAAGGGTCCCAAGTGGGTGCGGGGCGTGGAGTACATGACCGCCGACCGCCGCGGCTTCTGGGAGGAGCGCGGCTACCACAACGTCGGCGACCCCTGGAAGGAGCAGCGCTACTCCTACCAGGAGGAGCCGGGGGAGGGCCCGGAACTCTGAGCCGCTCCGGGCTCCGGTCCCCTGGGTGATTTCGTCCCGGGTTCTCAGCTGTCGCGGAGCTTCTTGAGCCGGGCGACGTCCGCCGTGTGGCCCTCCTTGCCGCCGGGTGTCTCGATGACCAGCGGGACGCCCTCGGTGGCGGGATGGGTCATCAGCGCGCGGAACGGGTCCTCGCCGATGTGCCCGTCCCCGATGCCCGCGTGCCGGTCCTTGTGGGCGCCGACGACGTCCTTGGAGTCGTTGGCGTGGATGAGCTTGAGCCGGCCGGGGCCGACGGTCTCCACGAGCAGGTCGAGGGTCTGGTGCGCGCCGTGCGGGCCGGTCAGGTCGTGGCCGGCGGCGAAGACGTGGCAGGTGTCCAGGCAGACGCCGAGGCGGGGGTGGGCGTCCAGGGCGTCGAAGTACGGGCCGAAGTCCCAGGTGCGGGAGCAGAGCGAGGCGCCCTGTCCGGCCGTGGACTCCAGCAGCAGATACGGGTCGTCGTCGTGGTCCAGCTCCTCCAGGAGGGGAAGCATGCGCTCGCGGACCTGCTTGAGTGCGACGGTGCGGTCGCGGCCGCCGGTGGCGCTGCCGGTGTGGACGACGACGCCGAGGGCGCCTATGGCGCGGGCGCGGCGGAGGGAGTGGCGCAGCGACTCGACGGAGCGTTCGACGGTGGCCTCGGTGTGGGAGCCGAAGTTGATCAGGTACGGGGCGTGGACGTACGCGGGGATGTTCCGCGCGGCGCACGCCTCGCGGAAGGCCTCGTCCTCGCGGGGGTTGCCGGTGGGGGTGGCCCAGCCGCGGGGGTTGGCGACGAACACCTGGACGGCTTCCGCGGCGAGGTCGTGGGCGTAGGGCAGCCCCACGCGGTGGAGACCGCCGGCGACGGGGATGTGCGCGCCGATGGGGTTACGGGGTGAGGGGGATGCGACCACGCTCTCAAGGGTCGCACGCGCTTTTCCTCGCCCCCGCCGCCCCTACCCGTCCCATCCTCAAGGGGCTCCGCCCCTTTGACCCCGTGCGCAGTTCCCCGCGTCCCTGATAGGGGCGCGGGGAACTGCGCGATCTTTTGGGGGTCCGGGGGCTTGCCCCCGGGGACGGGAAGGGTAGGGGCGGCGGGGGCGAAAAAACCTCCCGCGCACACGCCCCGCGCTCAGCCCAGCTTGATCGTGATCTTCGAGCCGTACGGCGCCTTCTCGCCGCCCTTGACCGACTGGCTCTTCACCGTGTCCCCGCCGAACAGATCCAGGAACCCCCGGTCCTCGTCGACCTCGAACCCCGCCGCCTCGAGCGCGTCCCGCGCATCCCCCGCACTCGAACCGACCACGTCCGGCACCTCCACCCGCTTGCGCCCCTTGGACACGGTCACCGTCACCGTGTCGCCCTCGGCGACCTTCTTCCCCACGCCGGGCGACACCGCCGCCACCCGCCCCGCGTCGAACTCGGACGCCACCCGCCGCTCGGCGACCTTCACCTTCAGCCCGGCGTCCTCCAGCTCCCCCCGCGCGTCCTGGAGCGAGGACCCCGCCACGTCCGGCACCTCCACCGCACGCCCCCGGCTGACGGTGAGCGCGATCGCGGACCCCCCGTGCCGCTCGGTCCCGGCGTCGGGGTCGGTCCCCACGACCCGGCCCTTCGGCACGTCCTCGCTGAAGGCCCGCGTCACCATGCCCGCGGCCAGCCCCTCCTCCTTCAGCTTCGCCCGCGCGTCCGCCAGGCTCTGCCCCTTGAGGTCCGGCACCTTCACCGTCTCCGGGCCGTCGGACACCGTCAGTGACACCGAGTCGTGGCTGCGGATCCGCTCCGCCGGCGCGGGGTCGCTGCTGATGACCCGGCCCTTGGCGACCGTGTCGCTGTACGCGTGTTCGATCTTCCCGACGTCGAGCCCGGCGTCGTCGAGCTGGTCCCTGGCCTGGGCCTCCGTCTTGGAGAGCACCGGCGGCACCTTGGTGAACTGCCCCGAGTTGATGTACCAGACGCCCGTGCCGACGCCGAGCACCAGCAGCACGACGGCCACGATCGCGACGAGCCCCCGCCGCGACCGCGGGTTCCCGCCGCGGCGGCCCGGCGCGGGCGGCACCGGCGGACTCTCCAGCCGGCTGGTCCGGTTCTCCCCGCCGCCGTCGAAGCCGGCGCCCACCTCGCCGGCCTCGTTCACCGGCAGCGGCCGCACGACCGTCAGCGCGCGCGGGATCACGCTCGTACGGTCCTCGGCGTTGTCGTGCCCGTCGGATCCCGCCGCCAGCGCCCCCGGCGGCACCGCGTCCAGCTGGGCGGGGTCGAGCGCGGAGCGCGCCCGCAGCGCCTCGCCGAGCAGCGCGGCCGCGTCGGACGGGCGCAGCTCGGGGTTGCGGGCGGTGGCCGTCAGGACCAGCTCGTCCAGCTCGTACGCCATCCCCGGGACGGCGGCCGAGGGCGGCGGCACGTCCTGGTGGAGGTGCCGGTAGAGCACCTGTGCGGGGGTGTCCCCGGAGTGCGGCTTGGCGCCGGTGAGCATCTCGTGGAGCAGCACCCCGCACGCGTAGACGTCGACCCGGGGATCGGCCGTGCCGTGCTCGATCTGCTCGGGGGCGAGGTAGGAGACCGTGCCGAGGACGGCGCCGGTGGTGCTGGTCACCGTGTCCACGGCCCGGACCAGGCCGAAGTCGGCGACCTTGACCCGGCCGTCGTCCCCTATGAGGACGTTCTCCGGCTTCATGTCCCGGTGCACGAACCCGGCCCGGTGCGCGGCGCCGAGCGCGGCCAGTACGGGTTCCAGGATGTCGAGGGCGGCACGCGGCTGCAGCGCCCCGCGCTCGCGCAGCACGTCCCGCAGGGTGCAGCCGGCGATGTACTCCATCGCCAGGTACACATACGACCCGTCGGTGCCCTGGTCGAACACCTGGACGACGTTCGGGTGGTCCAGGCGCGCCACGGACTTGGCCTCGCGGATGAACCGCTCCACGAAGGAGCCGTCGGCGGCGAGCGAGGGGTGCATCACCTTGAGCGCGAGCACCCGGTCCAGGCGGGTGTCCAGGGCCCGGTACACCGTGGCCATCCCGCCGGCGGCGATCCGCGCGTCCACGCGATAGCGGCCGTCGAGCACCTGCCCGACGAGGGGGTCCTGAAGGGTCGTATCCACGCGAGCGAGTCTACGAGCCCCCACCGACACTCCTCACGGCCCCGCAGCAGCCGGTACGGGACTGCAGCGCACCTGTGACGTGCACGGAGGAACTCGGGGGACCCTCAGAACCCCGGCCGCTCCGGGTCCAGCACCGCCATCCCCTCCGCCGGGGACGACCCCTCCGCGAAGAACCGCCGGGGAATGCGCCCCGCCCGCCGCGCCAGCCGCCCCGCCTCCACCGCCCGGCGCATGGCCTCGGCCATGAGCACCGGCTCCTGCGCCCGCGTCACCGCCGACGCCAGCATCACCCCCGCGCACCCCAGCTCCATCGCCAGCGCCACGTCCGACGCCGTCCCGGCCCCCGCGTCGAGAATCACCGGCACGCGCGCGTGCTCCACGATCAGCTGGAAGTTGTGCGGGTTGCGGATCCCGAGCCCGGACCCGATCGGCGAGCCCAGCGGCATGATCGCCGCGCATCCGACGTCCTCCAGCTTCCGCGCCAGCACCGGGTCGTCGTTGGTGTACGGCAGCACGGTGAACCCCTCGTCGACGAGGGTCTCCGCCGCGTCGAGCAGCTCGACGGGGTCCGGCAGCAGCGTGCGCTCGTCCGCGACGACCTCCAGCTTCACCACGTCCGTGCCCAGCGCCTCCCGGGCGAGCCGCGCGGTGAGCACGGCCTCCCCTGCGGTGAAGCAGCCCGCCGTGTTCGGCAGCACCCGGATGCCGAGCCGGTCGAGGACCGACAGCACCGAGCCGCGTACGGAGGGGTCCACGCGCCGCATGGCGACCGTGGTCAGCTCGGTGCCGGAGGCCACCAGGGCGCGCTCCATGACGTCGAGGCTGGGCGCCCCGCCGGTGCCCATGATCAGGCGGGACGACAGCGTCGTACCGCCGAGGACGAAGGGATCGTCGGCCATGGTCAGCCTCCTTGGACGGCGGTGAGGACCTCGACACGGTCGCCCTCGGACAGCGCCGTGGCCGGCCACTGGGCCCGCGGGACGACGGTCTCGTTGAGCGCGGCGGCCACCCCGGAGGGGGCGGTGGTGAGCGTGCGCACCAGGGCGTCGAGGAGGGTCCCGGCGGCCACCTCGCGCGGCTCGCCGTTGACGGAAACGGTCACATGGGTCATGTCGGCTGCTCCGAGAGGGCGGCGGCGCCGAAGCGCCGGGGGCTGAAGGGGCGGGCCTCCTCCGGCAGTACCCCGGTGGTCAGGACGTCGGCCATGACGTCACCGGTGACCGGGGTGAGGAGCACGCCGTTGCGGTAGTGGCCGGTGGCCAGCAGCAGTCCGTCCACGCCGGTGGGGCCGAGCAGCGGGGCGTTGTCGGGGGAGCCGGGGCGCAGTCCGGCGCGGGTCTCGGTGAGCGGCAGTTCGGTGATGCCGGGGACGAGTTCGTGGGCGTCGCGCAGGAGTTCGTACACCCCGCCGGCGGTCACCGTGGTGTCCCAGCCCAGCTCCTCGCTGGTCGCGCCGAGGACCAGCTCGCCGTTCTCGCGCGGCACCAGGTAGACCTGGCTGCCGCGGACCACGGCCCGCACGGTACGGCTCAGGAAGGGCGCGTGGCGCTTCGGTACGGTCAGCCGCACCACCTGCCCCTTCACCGGCCGTACGGGAGGCAGTACGGCGTCCGGCACGCCCGCGAGCCGCCCGCCGGCACTGCCGGCCGCCAGCACCACCTGCCCGGCGGTGAGCGCGGTGCCGTCGCCGGTGACCACGCCCGTGGCCCGGTCCCCGGCCAGGGTGAGCCGCTCGGCCCACGCCCGGTGGAGAACGACCCCGGCCCGCTCGCAGGCCACGACGAGGGCCGCGGCGAGCCGGCGCGGGTCGATCTGGTGGTCGCCGTCGACCCGCAGTCCGCCGCGCACACCGGGCGCGAGCATCGGTTCGAGGCGGCGGCACTCCCGTCCGCTGAGCCACTCCGAGTCCAGCCCCGAACGCCCCTGCAACGCGTGCAGTTCGCGCAGGTGGGCCCGGTCGTCGGCGTCGAGCGCGACGGCGAGCGTGCCGCACCGGCGGTAGCCGAGGTCGTGTCCGGTGGCCTCGGTCAGCTCGGCGGCGAAGCCGGGGTAGCGGCGGGCGGACTCCAGGTTCAGCGCGAGCAACGTCTGCTCGCCGTGGTGCAGTTCGGTGACGGCGGCCAGCATCCCGGCCGCCACCCGGGCGGCCCCGCCGCCGGGTTCGGGATCCACCACGGCGACGGCGAGACCGCGCAGGGCGGCCCGCCAGGCGGTGACCAGTCCGATGAGCCCACCGCCGACGACCAGGACGTCGGGGCTCGGCCCCGACACGCCAGGGGCCTCGGCCGGGACCTCACTCGAAAGCCTTTGCGATGAACGCGGCAGCCTTTGCGATGAACGCGACATGGGCGTCCAGCTCCTCCCTTCGCCGGCATGACCCGGATCAGGTTCGTACGGTCGGAGGCCGCAGCCTCCCTCTCAGCCCGGTACGTCCGGGCTCCCGCGGGTGCTTTACGGTGGCCAGCCTAGCCCTTCCCCCTCGACCCTCACAGGGAGCCCCGCACCATGACGCCCTCGCTCGACGGACTCGTCCTCGCCCCGGTCGCCGACCAGGCACCGGGCCAGGTGGGCACCCGGACCCGCTTCTCGTACCACGAGAAGGACGGCGAGATCTGGGCCGAGTACGCGGGCGGCGACGTCGTCCGCGGCCACCTCGTGGGCACCCGCACGGGCGACCGGCTCGACTTCCGCTACGTGCAGCTCAAGCACGACGGCAGCACCTCCTCGGGACACTGCGTCTCCCGCGTCGTCGCCCTGCCCGACGGGCGCGTGCGCCTGGAGGAGACATGGGAATGGGAGTCCCAGGAGGGCAGCGGGACGAGTGTGGTGGAGCAGATACCCGGCTGAGGCGGGTATCCGGAAGCGATACGCGAAAGCGGTATGCGGCGACGGTGCCGGAAGCGATGTCCGGGCACGAGTCCCACGGCGGGCAGCCGTGGGAAGACACTGAGGTGAACAGGTGAGCGAGCAGGCGCGGGAACGGGCGGAGCGGCGGGTCGTGGTCGCGGGCGCGGGCATGGCGGGCGTACAGACCGCGGTCGCCCTGCGCGAACAGGGGTTCACCGGCCCCGTGACCGTGATCGGCGCGGAACCGCACCAGCCCTACGACCGGCCGCCGCTGTCCAAGGCGGTCCTGCTCGGCAAGGCGGAGGGCTCCGCCTTCGACATCGACTTCGAGGCGCTCGGCATCGGACTGCGGCTCGGCCGCGAGGTCCTCGGGGTACGCCCCGCCGACCACGAACTGGACACCGCCGAGGGGCCCGTCCCCTACGACGTGCTCGTCCTCGCCACCGGCGCCGAACCGGTCCGGCTGCCGGGCACCGAGGGCGTCCCCGGGGTGCATCTGCTGCGCACCCTGGACGACGCCGAACGGCTGCGCCCGGTGCTCGCGGACCAGCACGACGTCGTGGTCGTCGGGGCGGGGTGGATCGGTGCCGAGTTCGCCACGGCCGCGCGGGAGGCGGGGTGCGCGGTGACCGTCGTGGAGGCCGCCGGCCGGCCGCTGGCGGAGGCGCTGCCCGCCGAGGTCGCGGCGCCGATGGCCCGCTGGTACGCCGACAGCGGGGCCGTGCTGCGCACACACGCGCGCGTGGCGCGTGTCGAGCCCGGGGCGGTCGTCCTCGACGACGGCTCGCGGGTGCCGGCCGGGGCCGTCGTCGTCGGCATCGGCGCGCGGCCCGCCACGGGGTGGCTGGCCGGGTCCGGGATCGCGCTCGGCGCGCAGGGGGAGGTGCTCGCCGACGACCGGCTGCGCACGTCCGTGGCGGACGTGTACGCGGTCGGTGACTGCGCGTCCTTCCCCTCGGCGCGGTACGGGGAGCGGTTGCTCGTGCACCACTGGGACAACGCGTTGCAGGGGCCGCGGACGGTGGCGGCGAATGTCGTGGGGGACGCGGGGGTGGTGTACGACCCGGTGCCGTACTTCTGGTCGGAGCAGTTCGGGCGGTTCGTGCAGTACGCGGGGCATCACGTGGGGGCGGACGAGCTGGTGTGGCGGGGGGATGCCGCCGGGGCGGCGTGGTCGGTGTGCTGGTTGCGGGGCGGGCGGTTGGTGGCGCTGCTGGCGGTGGGGCGGCCCCGTGACCTGGCGCAGGGGCGCCGGCTGATCGAGGCGGGCGCGGTGATGGACACGGAACTCCTCACGGACCCGGCGCGGCCGTTGAAACGGGCGGTGGCGTAGGCGGGAGCGTGACTGGCTCGCAGTTCGTCCGGGCCCCGTGAGGGGCGCGGGGCTGTGTTCGACGTGCGGCTCCGCCGCGTGGGCGCGAGCAGCCACGACGCACCCGCGGCCGCCGACGCACCCGAACTCCCGAGCTGTGAGGCGCCCCCGGCCGGCCACCGTGTCCCACGACTGGCCGGTCCCACTTCCGACTGCTCGTCGGCAATGGCACGCTTGGTTCCGTGACCGAGATTGACGCAAAGATCGATGCTCTCGTCCCCGCCTGGCTCACCCTCCCCGACATCGCCGAGCAGCTCGGCGTCGAGGTGACCCGCGTTCGCCAGCTGGTCAAGGAGGGCCAGCTCATCGCCGTACGCCGGGGTGAGAACCGCGCACTGCACGTCCCCGCCGCCTTCATCGACGGGGACAAGGTCGTCAAGGGCCTGTCCGGCACCCTGACGCTCCTGCGGGACGACGGCTTCACGGACGAAGAGATGCTGGAGTGGCTCTTCACGACGGACCCGAGCCTGCCCGGCACCCCCGCGCAGGCGCTCGGCGAGAACCGCGGCACGGAGGTGAAGCGCCGGGCCCAGGCGCTCGCCGTCTGACCCGGGGGACGTAACCTCCGGCGTACGGGCCGCCCACCGCGGACGGCCCGTACGCCGCCGACCGCGCCGCCCGCACGCAGGGCGGCCCGGAGAACACCGAGAACCACCGGGGGAGCCCCACCGTGCCCGACACCGTCCGCGCCCGCCTCGACGACGCCCTGCTCTACCTGTGCACGGACGCCCGCAAGCGCCAGGGGGACCTCCCCGAGTTCCTGGACGCGGTCCTCGCCGCCGGCGTCGACATCGTGCAGCTCCGCGACAAGGGCATGGAGGCGGCCGAGGAACTGGCGCACCTGGAGGTCTTCGCGGAGGCCTGCGCCCGCCACGGGCGCCTGCTCGCGGTGAACGACCGCGCGGACGTCGCCCACGCGGCCGGCGCCGAGGTCCTGCACCTTGGCCAGGGCGACCTCCCGGTGCCCGCCGCCCGCGCGATCCTCGGCGACGACACCCTCGTCGGCCGCTCCACGCACTCGGTGGCCGAGGCCGAGGCCGCCGCCGTCCAGGACGGCGTGGACTACTTCTGCACCGGCCCCTGCTGGCCCACCCCCACCAAGCCCGGCCGCCCGGCCCCCGGCCTCGACCTGGTCCGGCACACCGCCGCACTCGGCACCGACCGCCCCTGGTTCGCGATCGGCGGCATCGACCTCGGCAACCTCGACGAGGTGCTCGAGGCCGGCGCCCGCCGGGTCGTCGTCGTCCGCGCCCTCACCGAGGCCGACGACCCCGGCGCGGCCGCGGCCGAGTTCGCGAAACGGCTCCGCCACGCCCGGTGACGACGGGGTCGGCCGGATCCGGTGCCCGGGAGTGTCCGTGTCCAAGAGTGTCCGAGGGGTGGACAACAACCCGGCAAACAAGACAAATGTCCGCCGTCCGGTTGGGGGACCGCGTACCCCTGGCTAACCTGCCCATATGGCCCTCGGAACCGCATCCACCAGGACTGACCGCGCACGCACCGTGCGCGACATGCTCGCCACCGGCAGGACGGTCTGCTCGTTCGAGTTCTGGGCGCCCAAGACGGAGAAGGGCGAGCGCAACCTGTGGAACGCGCTGCGCAGGGTGGAGGCGGTCGCCCCGGACTTCGTCTCCGTGACCTACGGCGCCGGCGGCTCCACCCGCTCGGGCACGGTGCGGGCGACCCAGCGGATCGTCGCCGACACCACGCTCACCCCGGTCGCCCACCTCACCGCGGTCAACCACTCCGTGGCCGAGCTGCGCAACATCATCGGCCAGTACGCCGACGCCGGGATCCGCAACATGCTCGCCGTGCGCGGCGACCCGCCCGGCGACCCGATGGCCGAGTGGGTGGCGCACCCGGAGGGCCTGACCTACGCCGCCGAACTGGTCCGGCTCATCAAGGAGTCCGGCGACTTCTGCGTCGGCGTCGCCGCGTTCCCCGAGATGCACCCGCGCTCCACCGACTGGGACACCGACGTGGCCCACTTCGTCGACAAGTGCCGGGCCGGCGCCGACTACGCGATCACCCAGATGTTCTTCGACCCGGAGGCCTACCTGCGGTTGCGTGACCGGGTCGACGCGGCGAGCTGTGCGACCCCGGTCATCCCGGAGGTCATGCCGGTGACGAGTGTGAAGATGCTGGAGCGATTGCCACAGCTCAGCAACGCCGTGTTCCCAAGGGAGTTGAAAGACCGCATCCTCGCGGCGAAGGACGATCCGGCCGCTGTACGCTCCATTGGCATCGAGTTCGCCACGGAGTTCTGCGCGCGGCTGCTGGCCGAGGGCGTCCCCGGACTGCACTTCATCACGCTGAACAACTCCACCGCGACACTGGAAATTCACGAGAACCTGGGTCTGCACCACACACGGCAGACCTAGACCGGTCGCATCGTCGTACGACACACTGCGTAGCGACCACAGGGAGAGGGGCGTACATGGGCTGGACGGTCCTCTACATCGCGTTCGGCATCGTCGCGCTGTGGCTGCTCGGCGAGGTGCTGCTGCAGTACAAGGCACGGCTGCGCTGGCGGCTGCTCGCCTTCGGCGGCTTCCTCCTCGTCGTCCTCGGCGTGCTGGTGCCCTCCGTCCTCGTGATCGCACTGGGCGCCGCGGCCTTCGCCGTGGGCCAGACGTACGTCACGCTGTCCTTCCGCCGCGGCTTCGCGGCGGGCTGGGCCGTCGGGCACCCCAAGCGGGAACCGGGCGGCAGCAAGCGGCGGCGCGGCGAGAACGCCCCGCCGGAGCCGGACCCGGCCGAGTTCGAGCCGGAGGACGACGCCGCCACCGGAACGTACCCGCAGCAGGCCGAGTCCTTCGACGACGACCGCGACGACGTCTTCACCCCGGCGCGGCCCGCGGGCGCGGAGAGTCCCGCCGAGGCGACGGCCGTCTACGAGCCGCAGCCGATGCCCGACGAGACCGGCACGTACGGCGTCTACACCGACGCCGCCTACGCCGCCTCGAACGCGGCCGGCGCCCAGCAGCAGGGGTACGGCTACGACGGCTACTCCTACGACCAGCAGGGCTACGGCTACGACGCCGGGCAGCAGCAGTACGGGGCCTACTCCGACCCGTACATCGGCACCTCGGCGTACCCCGAGGGCGGCGCCTACGACACCGGCGCGGGCTACGGGAACCAGCAGTACGGCCAGCAGGGCTACGGCCAGGAACAGGACCAGTACGGCACGACGGGAGCCCCCGGCGGCGGCTACGGAGAAACCCCGCCCGGCGGCGTCTGGGTCCCCCAGCAACGCAACACGGAAGACACCTACGGCGGCGAACTCCCCCCCGAACAGTCCTACCCCTACCAGAACAACCCCAACGGCCAGGGCTACGACGACCAGTACCGCTACTGACAAGGCCCCTCGAGGGGCGGGGGACGGCCCGGGGTTTGCAGGGGCGCGGGGAACTGCGCGACAGGCCACGACGCACCCGCACCCGCCGACGAACCCCACCCACCCGAGTTCTCTCGCGCCCCCGACACCCCCCGCCCGGGAAGGGCTACTGGGAGCCCCGGAACCCGGGCCCCTCCACCACCAGCCCGGCAACCAGCGCCCCGGACATCCCCGCATGCGCCAACCCCCCACCCGGCTGAGCCCACCCCCCGACCGCGAACACCCCCGCCACCCCCGTCGCATTGGACGGCCGCAAAAAGCGGCCGCCCCCCGCCGCGAACGCAGGCCACGGCACCGCCCCCGAAGCCACCCCCGTCTCCACCGCCGTCTCCCCCGGCGACCGCACCTCCCGCCACAACTCCCGCCCCCGCAGCCCCGGCACGGCACCTCCCGCCGCCTCCACCACCCGCTCCGCGAACCGCTCCCGAACGCCCGCGGACGCCCAGTCGCCCCCCACCGGCACGGCCGCCGACACCACCACCGCCTCGTGCTCACCGTCCGGCCGCAACGCCGCGTCGTCCGGCCGCAGCACACTCACCGTCGGCCGCACGGCCGCCGCCGGAAGGCGCCCGGCGAGGAAGTCCAGCTCGGCGACACGGTCGGGGGAGTGCACGACCGTGCGATGCGCCACCGCCTCCTCCCGCGCCCCTCGCAGCGCGAGGAGCACCGTGAACCGCCCGGCTCCCAACGCCCCGACGGTTTCCGCGTCGGCCCCCACCTCGCCCTCCGGCCACGGCGGACGCCCCACGAGCCCGGCCAGCCGCCCCGGATCGACCCCGGCCACCACATGCTCCGCCCCGGCCACCGTGCCGTCACCGAGCTCCACGCCCACCGCCCGGCCGTCCTTCTCCACCACCCCGGCGACCTCCGCGCCGAAGGCGAACTCCACCCGGCGGGCCAGACACCGCTCGTACACCGCGCGGGCCAGCTCCCGCAGCCCCCCGCGCACGTACCACAGCCCGAACGCGTGCTCCATGTACGGCAGTACCGCCGCGCTCGCCGGCGTCGTACGCGGATCGAGCCCCCAGGCCAGGGCGTGGCTCTCCAGCAGCGCGGCCAGCCGGGGATCGGCCAGTTCCAGCTCGCCGACCTCGGCCAGCGTCGCGGCCGTACGGGTGCGCAGCAGCCGGCGGCGCGGCACCGCCGGGTACGGCTCCCGCTCGCCGAGCACCCGCCAGTCCGCCCACAGTGGCTCCTCCAGCAGCGGCCGCCGCGTACGGTCCCACGCCTCCCGGGCGCGGACCAGGAAGTCGCCCCACCGCGTTCCCGCCCCGGCGCCGAGCGCCGCGTCCAGCGCCGCGACGACGCCCGCCCGCGAGGCGTTGGGCAGCGAGACCTCCGTGCCGTCCGCGAAGACGTGCCGGGCGGCCGGGTCCACCTGCACCAGCTCGACGCACTCCTCCAGCGGCTCCTTGCCCGTCTTGACGAACAGATCCCGCCAGACCGCCGGCAGCGGCAGCAGACCCGGCCCGGTGTCGAAGGAGAACCCCTCGCGCGTGAAGCGGCGCACCCCGCCGCCGTACGTGTCCGTACGCTCGTACACCGTCACCCGGTGGCCCGCGACGGCCAGCCGGGCGGCGGCCGCCATCGCGCCCATCCCGGCGCCGATCACCGCAATCCGTGCCATGTCAGGGACTGTATCGGCCACCACCGACAATCCGTCCTGGGGGCCACCGGCCCTGGGGACGGGTGCGGGGCACTGAGTACGCGTACCCAGGCACGGAGATGAGTAGCCGCACGGATGGGCTCCGACGTGCGCGGACGGGAAAGTGGAGGCACGGAAGGGGGCGCGGCTCCGGCACCGCCGACACGGGGCGGCGGAACGGAGCCCGGCCCCGGCCGCTCCTTCCGCCGATCCGTCGGCGGGAGCGAGGCACGGGGGATCCCGGGGCTCGGGGGAGTACGGGGATCACGGGGAACACGGGGGGTGCGTCAAGCGCCGGTCCGGACCGGCCCGCGGGGGACGCGGCCGGCCCGGACCGGCGCCTTTCCGTGCCCCACGCGTGCGTCAGCCGCGTCCGCCCACCCGGCCCTGCAACAGCCGCGACAGCGCCGCGTGGACGTCGTCCAGGGAGCGCTCCGGCTGGAAGGACTGCCAGTCGAGCGCCGCCACCAGCACCATGCCGACCAGGGCCGCCGCCGTCAGCGACACATCGATCTCGCCGCTCAGCTCCCCCCGCGCCACCCCCGCCCGCAGCACGTCCTCGATGACCGCGACGACCTGCTGCCGCACCACCGTCAGGGTCGGCTGCCAGGCCCGGTTGGTGCGCCACAGCTCGGCCACGTACAGCTGGGTGAAGGCCGGGTAGCGGGCGATGAACTCCAGCCCCGCGCGGACCATCGCGTCCAGGGCGTCCACCGTGCGGCCGCCCTCGCGGCCGGTGCGCTCGGCCGCCTCCCGCAGCGAGGCGGTCAGCAGCCCCACGCCGTGCCGCAACAGCTCCTCGAAGAGCACCGACTTGCTCGCGAAGTTGTAGTACACCGTGCCCTTGGCGACCCCGGCACGCTCGGCGATCTCGTCCACCGTGGTGGCGGAGAACCCCTGCTCCGCGATGAGGGTGACGGCCGCCTCGTAGAGCTTCTGCCGGGTGGCCTCACGGCGGCTCGTGACGCCCCGCGTGACGCTGCTGGTTTCGACCATGCCCCTGATTCTCACAGCAACCTTGCGAAACCCCCGCCCGGACCTCTGCCCGAACGTGTGAGCGAGACAAAAGCGCAGGTCGGAACGGATTGTCAGTGCCATACCTCACTATGGGCGCATACGGCCACAGTGCCGTCGAGAAGACGACAGGAGGTTCGTCATGGCCCACCACGAGGCGGGCGCCGCCCGGCGGCGCCGCACGGCCGGCCCTGCCCCCTCACCGACCGGACCGGCGAGCGACGTGCACCCCGTGCTCCGCCGGACCACCGCCCCGCCCGCCGCGCTCGACCTGCTCGCCCAGGCCCGCGCCGGTCTCGACGAGGCGACCGTGCTGGAGACGTCCAACGAGCGGTACGCCGCGGCCCATCTGGCCGCCCTGCGCACCGCCGCCGCGGTGCTCGCCGCCCGCGGCCGCCCGGAGCCGACGCCCCGGCGCCGCGCCCGGATCCGCAGCGCCTGGGAGGTGCTGCCCGAGATAGCGCCCGAACTCGACGAGTGGAGCGCCCTGTTCGCCTCCGGCGCGGAGCGGCGCGCCCGTGCGGAGGCCGGCATCCGGGGCGCCGCGAGCAACCGCGACGCGGACGACCTGATACGCGACGTGGCGATGTTCGTCCGGCTGGTGGAACGCATGCTGGTGCTGCAGCCGGTACTGCCCGCACCCCGCGGCGACGCGGGCCGGACGGACCGCGGAGGCCCCGGCGACCGGGAGGTGCCCCACGCGGGGTGAGGGAGGCGGTGCCCCGGGCGGGGTGAGCGGGCCGGTGCCCACCGGGCGGACGGGACGCTTCGGACGCCGCCGGAGGCAATAGGGTGGAAGGCGCCTGAGGCCTTCCACCCTGGTGACAGCCGGTGAGTTCCGGTGACGCGGGGAGCGGAGGGCAGCCCAACCCGCTCCGCCGTACCCCCGGCGGTGCCGCGCCGAGGAGTCAACTGCCGTGTCGGACCCGATGCGCCCCCGCGCCTCCCTCCGTACCGCCGTGGTCTGGGAGGTCCTCAAGGACGCCCTCGACCGCCGGGTGAAGGCCACGGGCCGGGACGTGCTCGACGTGCTCGACACCGGGGGCGGCAGCGGCAACTTCGCCGTGCCCGCGGCCCGGCTCGGCCACCGCGTCACCGTCGTCGACCCCAGCCCGAACGCGCTGTTCGCCCTGGAGCGGCGGGCCGCCGAGGCCGGCGTCGCCGACCGGGTGCGGGGCGTGCAGGGCGACGCCCACGGGCTGTTCGACGTGGTCGAACGCGGCGGTCACGACGTCGTGCTGTGCCACGGGGTCCTGGAGTACGTGGACGATCCCGCCGAGGGCGTCCGCAACGCGGTGGCCGCGCTGCGCCCCGACGGGGTGCTCAGCCTGCTCGCCGCCGGTCTCGGCGGTGCGGTGCTCGCGCGCGCCCTCGCCGGGCACTTCAAGGAGGCCCGGCAGGCCCTCGACGACCCGAACGGCCGCTGGGGCGAGGCCGACCCCGTGCCGCACCGCTTCACCGCCGACCAGCTCACCGCGCTGGTCGAGGGCGCGGGGCTGCGCGTGGCCGCCGTGCACGGCGTGCGCGTCTTCGCCGACCTCGTGCCCGGGGTACTGGTCGACACCGAGCCCGGAGCGCTGGAGGCGCTGCTGAAGCTGGAGGCCGCGGCGGCCGAGCACGCCGCCTTCCACTCCGTGGCGACGCAGCTCCACGTTCTCGGTGAGACGCGGGGGGCGGGCGGGGCCTGAGCCGCCTCCCGTGACGCGCCGCTGATCAGGGACGCGGCGGCGGATGGAGTACGCCACAGGCCCCCCGAACGGGTGCCCGGCGCCGTATGATCGGGGGAGACCGCCCGGCATGACGGAGCGGCCGCTGGGGAATGGAAGCCTCAGTGAGCCGGACGGCCATGGCGGATTCCGGTTGGTCGATTGGCGCAGAGGGGCGGGTTTCACGGGGGCGATTCCCTGCCTATCCTGAAGGGGACCCCCGGTCGCCCCGGCGACTGCACGATGAGGAGGACTCCGTGCCGCTCTCGGAGCACGAGCAGCGCATGCTCGAGCAGATGGAGCGAGCGCTGTACGCCGAAGATCCCAAGTTCGCGACAGCGCTTGAGGGAAGCGCGCTGCGTACGTACACCCGGCGACGGGTCTACCAGGCGGTGGCGGGCTTCCTCGTAGGTATCGCGCTCCTCATGGCCGGAATGGTCGCACAGCAGATCTGGGTCAGTGTGGTCGGGTTCCTGGTCATGCTGGGGTGTGCGGTGCTCGCCGTGACGGGCTGGCGAAAGGCCCCCAAGCCGGGCGAACAGCCGGCGTCCCCGCCGGGCCGCCAGAACCGGCAGCGACGCTCCATGATGGACCGCATCGAACAACGCTGGCAGCGCCGCCGCGACGAACAGGGCCAGTAGGCCCCACAGACACCGATTGCGCAGTTCCCCGCGCCCCCTTTTTTCAGGGGCGCGGGGCTGTGTTGATTTGCGGCTCCGCCGCGTGGGCGCAATCTTTTGCGGGGGTCCTGGGGCGGAGCCCCCGGGGATGGGAAGGGTAGGGGCGGCGGGGGCGAGAACCCTTCCGGGCCCGCCCCCACCCCGCCTCACCCCTGAGCCCGGCCCTGTGCCCGCCGGGGCAGGGACGGAACGCGGGCGCGCAGCGCAGCCCGCAGGGCCGCCCACCGCTCCGCCACCGCCCACACCACCCGCCAGGCCGACCGCGGCGCAAGCCCCGCCCGCACCCGAGCCATCCGCCCCACAGCCCCCCGCAACGCCCCCACGACAACCCGCGCATCCTGCGCGACCCCACCCGCGGCCCGCGGCCGAGGCGCGTACAGAACCTCCTCCACCGCCGAGGCCAGCCGGTGCATCGCCCCCGCCGCCGCCCCCTCGAGGCCCCCCAGCCGTACGATCCGCTCCGCCGCCTTCCGCGGAGTCAGCGAGTCGTCCGGCACGATCCCGAGGTCCCACGCGGAGTCCACGACCTCCCGCCACACGGCCAGGACATGCCCGGCCGCCTCCCGCTCACCCCGCCCGTGCCCCCCGAGCCGCACCGCCCGCTGGCGCAGCCGCCACAGCATCGGCAGCAGCGGCACGACCAGCACGAGCAGCGCCAGCGCGGCGAGGCCGAGGAGCTGCCACCACGGCGGTCCGTCGTCGTGGGCGGCGGTGCCGGCCAGGGCCGACTCGGTCGGGCAGGCCTGCAGCCGCTTCTGCTGGGCCGAGCAGCTCTCGTCCGCCGACGGCTCGGCCGACGTGGCCTCCGACGAGGACGCCGACGGCTGCGGCACCTCGGGGTTCTCACCCGTCGGCGTCCGCGTCTGCGTGTACTCCGGCGTCGAGCCCCGGTTCGGGGTCGGCTCGAAGCGGGTCCAGCCCACGCCCTCGAAGTACAGCTCCGGCCACGCGTGCGCGTCCCGCAGCCCCACCGACATCGACCCGTCGGCCTGCGGCGTCCCCGGTGTGAAGCCGACCGCGACCCGGGCCGGTATGCCCAGCGTCCGCGCCATCGACGCCATCGCGAACGAGAAGTGGACGCAGAAGCCGCGCTTGTCCTTGAGGAAGCGGGCGATCGCCCCGGAGCCGCTGCCGACCTCCACCTGGGTGTCGTAGGTGAAGCCCCCATTGACCGCGAACCAGTCCTGCAGCTTCACCGCCTGCTCGTAGTGGTTGTCCGCGCCCTTGGTCACCTCGCGGGCCTTCTCCGCCACCACGTCCGGCAGCGAGCCGGGAACCGCGGTGAACTCGCGCCGCAGATCCGCCGGCGGCTCGGGCGCCGCGGCCAGCTGCTGCGCGGTCGGCTGCACGATCAGGCTGCGCACCGTGTACCGCGCGCCCATGGTGGTCTGCCCGTGGTCGCCGACGAGCGTGCGGCCCACCGGCTCGAACCGCCACTTGCCGTCGACGTCGACCCCGCTGGCCGGGTACGGCATCGGCAGCCAGTCCTGGGCGTAGTCGTTGGCGGCGGCTATCCGGGTACGGATCTCGCTGCGCCGGACGTCCTGCTTGAGTCCGAGGGGGTTCGGGAACGTGCTGGGCACGTCCTCGATGTGCCGCTGGGCCGGCTTCCAGGTGGTGCCGTCGAAATCGTCGAGGGCCACGATCCGCAGGTACATGTCCTGCGTGTCCTCGGTGTCGGTGCGGTAGGACAGCACCTGGCGGTCGTCGTCCGTGTTCAGGCTGTCCCGCAGCGACACCAGCGGGTTGACCGCCGAGATCGTGCCGCCGCCGCCCGTTCCGGAGCCGACCCCGGCGCCGGCGGCGTCCAGCAGCCCGCCGTCGAGCGCGGGCAGCGCGAGCGGGACGACCAGGGCCACGCCGAGCGCGAGCACCCCGATCCGCCGCCCGGTGCGTACGGGGGCCACCGTGCCGCCGGCGGAAGCGCCGCCGCCCGGGGTGCGGGCGCCGCCACCGAAGACGCGCCCCCACTGCGAGAGCCGGTCGCGGCCCTCGGCGAGCAGCAGCATCAGATAGCCGGCCGACGCCAGCACGAACCACAGCCAGGCGGCACCGCCGTCGGCCAGCCCCGCGGCCACCGAGTACAGCGCGAGCAGCGGCAGCCCGGCCGGGGCCGCGCTGCGGAAGGTGACCGCGAGGGTGTCCACCGCGAGGCCGATCAGCACCACGCCGCCGACCAGCATCAGCCGGATGCCGGGGGTGAGCGGCGCGGGGATGGCGTACTGGGCGACCTGGTCGGAGCCGGTGTCCAGCAGCTCGCCGAAGTACCGGAAGGCCTCGGGCCCCGGCACGAACCCGGCGACGGCGTACTCCCGGGCGAAGATCAGCGTGAGCAGCAGCAGGGAGACCAGGAGCTGACAGGCCAGGGTCAGCGACCTGGCCAGCGGCACCCGCCGGGTCAGCGCGCCCACCCCGGTCTGCACGACCACCAGGAACACCGCCTGGAAGAACCATGTCGCCGGCGACACCAGCGGCAGCAGCGCACACGCCGCCATCAGCGTCGCCGCCGCCGCGCACAACGCCAGCCGTGCCCGCCCGCTCATACCCGCTCCTCCAGAACCCCGCCGCACATCCCCGTCCTCCCGAACGGACCACCATCTCCGGCCGGGCCGCCGTTCGTGCCCGCCCCCGCGGCCGAACCGCCACAGACACCCGCCCCTGCGGACGGGCCGCCGCTCACGGTCGGCCTCCCGGGTGGCCGGCGGTCAGTGTGCCCGGGCCCGTGCGTTGGCGGTCGGCCTCGCGCCACATCGTGTCCAGGGCGGCGCCGCGCGGTACCGGTACCGCCGTCCAGCCCGCCTCGCGCAGCAGCCGCAGTGCGCGGGTGCCGTCCGCCCGGCCGGCGGCGGGTACGTCGGTCTCCTCCCGGAGCCAGCCGGCCGGGTCCAGGACGAAGGCGAGCGCGCCGCCGCGCCGGCTCATCCGCGCGGCCATCGCCGCCTGCTCCTCGTCGAGGTCCCCGAAGAACGCCACCAGCAGCCCCTCGTTCCCGCCCCGCAGCACGTCGTACGCGCCCGACAGCCCCGTGGCGTCGGAGTGGTCGATCACCGCGAGGGTGTCCATCATCAGCCCGGCCGCGTCCGCGGACTCCTGGCTCGCGCCCGCGAACCCGTCGGAGCCCTCGCCCGGCACCGAGCTGCCGGTGTCGGTCAGCAGCCGCACCGAGTAGCCCCGCTCCAGCATGTGCACCAGCACGGACGCCGCGCCCGCCACCGCCCACTCGAAGGCCGAGTCGGGCCCGGCGCCGTCGTAGGCGCCGCCCCGGGTGTCCAGCAGTACCGTGCAGCGGGCGCGCTGCGGCTGCTCCTCGCGGCGGACCATCAGCTCGCCGTACTTGGCCGTCGAACGCCAGTGCACCCGGCGCAGGTCGTCGCCGTGCCGGTAGCCGCGCGGGATGACATCGTCGTCACCGGCCAGGGCCAGCGAGCGCTGCCGCCCGTCGCCGTACCCGGTGGCCTCGCCGGCCAGCCGCACCGGCGGCAGCGGCTCGACGCGCGGGACGACGGTCAGGGTGTCGTACGTCGAGAAGGACCGGGTCAGCTCGCACATGCCGAACGGATCGGTGAGCCGCAGTTGCAGCGGGCCCAGCGGATAGCGGCCGCGCAGATCGGAGCGGACCCGGTAGGACACCTCGCGCCGCCCGCCCGCCTCCACCCGGTCCAGGACGAACCGGGGCCGGGGCCCGAGCACGTAGGGCACCCGGTCCTGGAGCATCAGCATCCCCGTGGGCAGCCGCGAGACGTTGTCCATCCGCAGATGCACCCGGGCCTCGCTGCCGGCGGGCACGCGCGCGGGGGAGAGCCGGCGGCTGCCCGCGACCCGGTAGCGGGTGCGGTACAGCACGGTGGCGCAGATCAGCGGCAGCACGGCGAGCAGCAGCCCGACCCGGAGCAGATCGCCCTGGCCGAGGACGTAGGCGCAGATCGCGGCCGCGACCCCGGCGGCCAGGAACGACCGCCCGCGGGTGGTGAGCCCGGCGAGCGCCGTGCACAGCCCGCCCCGTTCCTGCTCCTCCGCGGCCGCGGACCCCGGCGCCCCCCGCGGCATCACAGCCTCCGCGGCGGCTGCTGGCCGTACGCGGGCGCCCCGCGGCCCATCGCGAGCCCGGGGCCCTGCGGGGGCGCCGCGGCGGGCACGGGCGTCGTCTGCAGGATCTCCTCGACCACCTGCTCCGAGGTGCGGCGGTTGAGCTGGGCCTGGGCGGTGGGCAGCAGCCGGTGGGCGAGGACCGCCACGGCGAGCGCCTGGATGTCGTCGGGGAGCGCGTACTCCCGGCCGTTCAGGGCCGCGGACGCCTTCGCCGCGCGCAGCAGGTGCAGCGTGGCGCGCGGCGAGGCGCCGAGTCTGAGCTCGGGGTGGGTGCGGGTGGCGGCGACCAGCTCCACCGCGTACCGCCGCACCGGCTCGGCCACGTGGACGCCCCGCACGGCCTCGATCAGCTTGCCGATCTCGTGCGCGTGCGCCACCGGCTGGAGGTCCTCCAGCGGGGAGATCCCGCCGTGCACGTCCAGCATCTGCAACTCGGCCTCGATGCTCGGGTAGCCCACCGAGACCCGGGCCATGAACCGGTCGCGCTGCGCCTCCGGGAGCGGGTAGGTGCCCTCCATCTCGACCGGGTTCTGCGTCGCCACCACCATGAAGGGATGGGGGAGTTCGTAGGTGTGGCCGTCGATGGTGACCTGGCGCTCCTCCATCGACTCGAGCAGCGCCGACTGGGTCTTCGGCGAGGCGCGGTTGATCTCGTCGCCGATCACGATCTGCGCGAAGACCGCGCCCGGCTTGAACTCGAAGTCCCGGCGCTGCTGGTCCCAGATGGACACGCCCGTGATGTCCGACGGCAGCAGGTCGGGCGTGAACTGGATGCGCCGCACCGAACAGTCGATGGACCGTGCCAGCGCCTTGGCGAGCATCGTCTTGCCCACGCCGGGCACGTCCTCGATGAGCAGATGCCCCTCGGCGAGCAACACGGTCAGCGAAAGCCGTACGACCTCGGGCTTGCCCTCGATCACCCCTTCCACCGCGCTGCGGACGCGCTCCACGGTGGCGGTCAGATCTGTGAGGCTCGCTCGATCGTCATAGGTCGTCACCCGGCCCTCCTCGGCCCGTACTTTCCTCGGGCCGACGCGTCGTGACGCGGACCGGCCCACCCCGATGCAGGACGCCGCGCGGTGAAGGACCGCGAGGCGTCACACCCGCATTCTTGTTGCCGTTACCGGTTCGTGTCACTCGCCTGTGGACAACTGACAGCGTTTTGTCATGCTTACGCGGCTTTGCGCCCCACTCAGGCCGGGGTGATCTCGCGCAGCCTGCCGGTCTTCACGTCGAAGACGAAGCCGCGCACGTCGTCGGTGTGGAGCAGGAACGGCGAGGTGCGCACCCGCTGGATCGACTGCCGCACGTCCTGGTCGACGTCGCGGAACGCCTCGACGGCCCAGGACGGGCGCTGGCCGACCTCCATCTCCAGCTCGTGCCGGAAGTCCTCGGTGACCGACTCCATGCCGCAGCCGCTGTGGTGGATGAGGACCACGCTGCGCGTGCCGAGCGCGCGCTGGCTGATGGTCAGCGAGCGGATCACGTCGTCCGTGACCACACCGCCGGCGTTGCGGATGGTGTGACAGTCGCCGAGCCGCAGACCGAGCGCCTTGTGCAGGTCGAGGCGGGCGTCCATGCACGCCACCACGGCCACCTGCCGCACCGGCCGGGCGTCCATCCCGGGGTCGGTGAAGGCCTCGGCGTACCGCTCGTTGGCCTCGACGAGGCTGTCGATGACGGGGCCGTCGGCGGCGGCCCGGGGGGCGGCGGAAGAGGATGCGGATGTCGTCATACTCATGACGTTACTGGTCGGGGGCGGTCGCGTCCTGCTGTGCGAAACGGACAAAGAGCGCCATCGCGACGTGTTGTGAGCTACCCCACACGAACGGTGAACCCCCGCCGTACGGGTGATTACGGGCCTGACGGAGGTCCGCCCGCGGTACCGGCGCGACGCGCAGGCCGGTTGATTGACGGCAAGACACCGTGGACTAAAGTGGCGCGAAGCGGCAGGCGAGACGTCTCCCCTGCTCCTCAGCTCAGCATTCACCACGGGAAGTTCCGGCCCGGTGCCGGGGCCTCCCCGCGTGCGCGGCGCGTACGTACGGCCCGGCCCCTCCCGCCCCGGTCGGCCGACGCTTCCGGCGCCGGCCGGTCCCTTACCTCCCCGGCGCGCGGAACGGGGACCCGGCGGTGCGCGCGCGGCGCGCCCGACTTGGAAGGGCCCGGGATTGGAAGCGCGCGAGGCGCAGGAGCCGCAGGACCGGCAGGCACCGGCCGCACACGGGCAGCGCGGTGACGGCGAGCACCGTCCGGCCCCCGGCAGACACGTCCCGGTGATGCTGCACCGCTGCCTGGACCTGCTGGCCCCGGCGCTGGAGCGGCCCGGCGCCGTCGTCGTCGACTGCACCCTCGGCCTCGGCGGCCACAGCGAGGCCCTGCTCGCCCGCTTCCCCGAGGCCCGCCTCGTCGCACTGGACCGCGACAAGGAGGCGCTGCGGCTGTCCGGCGAACGCCTCGCCCCGTACGGCGACCGCGCCACCCTGGTGCACGCGGTCTACGACGAACTCCCCGCCGTCCTCGCCCGGCTGGGCCTGGCCCGGGTGCAGGGCGTGCTGTTCGACCTCGGCGTCTCCTCCATGCAACTCGACGAGGCGGACCGCGGGTTCGCCTACGCCCAGGACGCCCCGCTCGACATGCGCATGGACCAGTCGGCCGGAATGAGCGCCGCCGAGGTGCTCAACACCTACCCGCCGGGCGAACTGGTGCGCATCCTGCGGGCGTACGGCGAGGAGAAGCAGGCCAAGCGGATCGTGTCCGCCGTCGTGCGCGAGCGCGACAAGGAGCCGTTCACCCACAGCGCCCGCCTGGTGCAGGTGATCCGGGACGCGCTGCCGCAGGCCGCCAAGCGCACCGGCGGCAACCCCGCCAAACGCACCTTCCAGGCGCTGCGCATCGAGGTCAACGGCGAACTCGCCGTCCTCGAACGGGCGGTCCCGGCCGCGGTCGAGGCGCTCGGCGTCGGCGGCCGGATCGCCGTGCTGTCGTACCACTCGCTGGAGGACCGGCTCGTCAAACAGGTGTTCGCGGCCGGTGCCGCCACCACCGCGCCGCCCGGCCTGCCCGTCGTCCCCGAGCGCTACCAGCCCCGGCTCAAGCTCCTGACCCGCGGTGCCGAACTTCCCACCGAGGAGGAGATCGCCGAGAACCGCCGGGCCGCTCCGGCCCGGCTGCGCGGGGCCGAGCGCATCCGGGAGGACGCCGAGTGAGGCACCGTGGGCGGCGCACCGGACCGGCCCGGACCGGGAGGGCACGTGAGTAGGAAACCGCAGCTCAAGGGGCGGGCCGCGCGGCTCGCCCGGCTGTTCCCGGCGGCGCGGGGGCGGGCCGCCCGCACCCCGTTCGTGCTGCTGGTCGTGCTGCTGCTCGGCGGCGGCCTGATCGGCCTGCTGATGCTGAACTCCGCCCTCAGCGCCGGGTCGTTCCGGCTCGACGACCTCCAGCAGCGGACCAAGGACCTCACCGACGAGGAACAGGCGCTCCAGCGCGACGTGGACGCCTACTCGGCCCCCGACGCCCTCCAGCGCCGCGCCCGCGAACTCGGCATGGTCCCCGGCGGCACCCCCGCCTTCCTCGGCCCCGACGGCACGGTCAAGGGCGAACCCTCCCCGGCCGCGTCCGACGAGACCCTCGAACAGTCCGCCCTCGAGAGCACGGGCGGCACCGTCGAGGAAAGCCCCGGCGCGAGCGTGGCCGCGAGCGCCGGCACGGCCGCCGCCCAGCCCCTGAGCGCCCCCGGCACCCCGCCGCAGGACACCGCCCCCGCGCCCGGTGCCACCTCCGGCCCCACCGCCCCCGCAATGCCCGCGACGACCCCCGGCAGGTGACGGAAGTGGTTGACGACCCCGGCAGGCAGCCGCCGCGCCGCCGTGTGCCGGGCCCCGCCCGGTCCGCCCGGCCGGCCCGCCCCGAGCGCTCCGGCGGCCCCCGGCGGCCGGGGCCCGGCGCCCGCCCCCTGCGCCGCCCGGCCCCCTCCCGCGCCATGCCGCGCACCATCCGGCTGGCCGGGCCCCGCCCCCGGCTGCGCATGGTCGGCGTCGCGCTCGCCCTGGTGCTCTCCGTCTTCGTCGTACGGCTGCTCCAGGTGCAGGCCGTCGACTCCGCCACGTACACCGCCAAGGCGGACGTGAACCGGTACGTCGCCCACGTCCTTGCCGCCGAGCGCGGCGGGATCACCGACCGCAACGGCGTCACGCTCGCCACCAGCGTGGACGCGAGCGACATCACCGCCGACCCGATGATGTTCACCAAGGAGCAGCTGGGGATCGACGACGGTCCCGAGCAGGCCGCCGCCCTGCTCGCCCCGATCCTGAACCAGGACGAGGCGACCCTCGCCAAGAAGCTGCACCGCAACACCCGGTACGTGCTGCTCGCCCGCCGGCAGACCCCCGAGGTCTGGAAGCAGATCCAGGACGTACGGGCCACCCTCGCGGAGAAGGCGCAGACCGACAGCGGTGTCGTCGACGTCCTGGCCGGTGTCCTGCACGACCCCAGCAGCAAGCGGGTGTACCCCAACGGCGATCTGGCCGCCGGGATACTGGGCTGGGTCAACGCCGCCGGGGAGGGCGGCGGCGGCATCGAACAGATGCTGGACAAGCAGCTCTCCGGCACGGACGGCAAGATCCGCTACACCCAGTCCGGCGGCCGTCTGGTGCCCACCGCGAGCTCCACCGAGACCCCGGCCGTCCCCGGCAGCGACGTCGAACTCACCATCGACCGCGACATCCAGTTCGCCGCGCAGAACGCCATCAGCGAGCAGGTGAAGAAGTCCAAGGCCGACCGCGGCTACGTGATCGTCCAGGACACCCGCACCGGACAGATCCTCGCCATGGCCAACGCCCCCGGCTTCGACCCCGGCGACCTCGCCCACGCCGACCCCTCGGCACTGGGCAACGCGGCCGTCCAGGACGCCTACGAGCCCGGCTCCACCGCCAAGGTGATGTCGATGGCGGCGGTCCTGGAGGAGAACGTGGCCACCCCCGCCACCCATGTCGTCGTGCCCAACCGGCTGCACCGCGGCGACCGGCTGTTCTCGGACGACATCGACCACGAGACCTGGCACCTGACGCTCAACGGCGTGCTCGCCAAGTCCAGCAACATCGGCACCATCCTGGCCACCGGCGAACTCGGCAAGACGCAGAAGGAGGCCAACGAGGTCCTCTACTCCTATCTGCGCAAGTTCGGCATGGGCAAGGCCACCGGGCTCGACCTCCCCGGCGAGACCAAGGGCATCCTCGCGCCCGCCGGAAAGTGGTCCACCTCGCAGCAGTACACGATCCCTTTCGGCCAGGGATTCTCCCTCAACGCCGTACAGGCGGCCTCCATCTACTCCACCATCGCCAACGGCGGCGTCCGTGTCGAACCCACCCTCGTACGCGGCACGAAGGGCGCCGACGGGCAGTTCACACCGGCCGCCAAGCCGGAGCACAGCCGGGTGGTGAGCGCCAAGACGGCCAAGACCCTCGCCAAGATGCTGGAGTCGGTGGTCGACGACGAACAGGGCACGGGACTCAAGGCCCGCATTCCGGGGTACCGGGTGGCGGGGAAGACGGGCACGGCCAACCGCGTGGATCCGGCCACCGGCAGATACCACGGCTACACCTCGTCCTTCGCCGGATTCGCCCCCGCGGACAAGCCCCGGATCACCGTCTACTGCGCGATCCAGAACGCCACTTCGGGCAGCTACTTCGGCGGCCAGATCTGCGGGCCGATCTACAAACAGGTGATGGAGTTCGCCCTGAAGACCCTCCAGGTCCCGCCCACCGGCGCGGCCCCCGCCGACCTGCCCGTCGAATACAAGCCATGACCCGCACCCCGTAAGGGTCCTGCCCCGCGCTCCGTGCGGCGCACGACCCGCGAGCCCCGAGGCCCCCGGCCGCGACCGCGCGACGGCCGCGCCGGGAGCCGCGCAGACCGCCGTACGCGCGCTCCCCGCCGTACGCCCCCGCAAGACCGATGCCGTACACCCCCGCAAGACCGATCAGGAACGTGCCCGTGACGACGATCACTCCCGGTTCCGGGAACCAAGGACCGCCCAGCCCTCCGCTTCGCCCCGCGCCCGGGGCGCCCGGTACGCTCACCGCCGTGCCACACGCCGATCAGTCCCAAACCACCCAGAAGGGCGCATCCGTGACCTATCCCGGGCCGCCCCGACCGGAGCGCCTTGCCGCCACACCCCTCGCGGAACTGGCCGGTCAGCTGGGTGCCGCCGCCCCCGGGGCCGCCGCCGACGTCACGGGCATCACCCACGACTCGCGCGCCGTCCGCCCCGGTGACCTGTACGCCGCCCTGCCCGGCGCCCGCCTGCACGGCGCCGACTTCGTCACCCAGGCGGCCGGCCTGGGCGCCGCCGCCGTGCTGACCGACCCGAGCGGCGCCGACCGCGCCGCCGCCACCGGGCTGCCGGTCCTCGTCGTGGAGGACCCGCGCGCGCGGATGGGCGAGCTGGCCGCCACGATCTACGGCCGGCCCGGCCGCGACCTGCTCCAGATCGGCATCACCGGCACCTCCGGCAAGACCACCACCGCCTACCTCGTCGAGGGCGGGCTGCGCACCGCGAAGTCCACCGGGCTGATCGGCACGGTCGAGATGCGCATCGGCGACGAGCGCATCAAGTCCGAGCGCACCACCCCCGAAGCCACCGACCTCCAGGCCCTGTTCGCGGTCATGCGGGAGCGCGGCGTCGAGGCGGTCGCCATGGAGGTCTCCAGCCACGCCCTGGTGCTGGGCCGGGTCGACGGCTGCGTCTTCGACATCGCCGTCTTCACCAACCTCAGCCCGGAGCACATGGAGTTCCACTCCGGGATGGAGGACTACTTCCAGGCCAAGGCGCAGCTGTTCACCCCGGCCCGCAGCCGGCTCGGCGTGGTCAACACCGACGACGAGTACGGCCGCCGGCTGGCGAAGCAGGCCACGGTGCCGGTCGTGACGTACTCCGCCGAGGGCCACCCGGACGCCGACTGGCGGGCCGAGGACGTCCAGGTCGGCCCGCTGGACTCGACGTTCACCGTGCACGGCCCGGACGGCGCCCTGGTGACCGCCCGTTCGCCGCTGGCCGGCCCGTTCAACGTGGCCAACACCCTGGCCGCGATCGTCGCGCTGGCCGCCGCCGGGCTCGACCCGCAGACGGCCGCCGACGGCATCGCCGCCGTGCCCGGCGTCCCCGGTCGGCTGGAGCGCGTCGACGCCGGACAGCCCTACCTCGCGGTCGTCGACTACGCGCACAAGACGGACGCCGTCGAATCGGTCCTCAAGGCGCTGCGCAAGGTCACCAAGGGCCGGCTGCACATCGTCCTCGGCTGCGGCGGCGACCGGGACACGACCAAACGCGGCCCGATGGGCGCGGCCGCGGCGCGGCTCGCCGACACCGCCGTCCTCACCTCCGACAACCCCCGCTCCGAGGACCCCCTCGCCATCCTCGCCGCCATGCTCCAGGGCGCCGCCTCGGTGCCCGCGCACGAGCGGGGCGAGGTGCAGGTCTTCGAGGACCGGGCCGCCGCGATCGCCGCCGCCGTCGCCCGGTCCCGGCCCGGCGACACCGTGCTGGTGGCCGGCAAGGGCCACGAGCAGGGCCAGGACATCGCCGGGGTGGTACGTCCCTTCGACGACCGCCAGGTGCTCCGCGAAGCTATCCAGCAGACCCAGGGATGAACTTGTGATCGCCCTCTCCCTCGCCGAGATCGCAGCAGTCGTCGGCGGGCAGACGCACGACATACCGGATCCGTCGGTCATGGTCACCGGACCCGTCGTCCGGGACTCCCGCGAGGCGGTGCCCGGCAGCCTGTTCGCCGCCTTCGTCGGCGAGCGCGTGGACGGCCACGACTACGCGCGGGCCGTCGTCGAGGCCGGTGCGGCGGCCGTACTGGGCTCCCGGCCCGTCGGCGTGCCCGCCATCGTCGTGGACGACGTGCCGCGGGCGCTGGGCGCCCTCGCCCAGCACGTCGTCCAGCGGCTCGGCGCCACCCTCGTCGCCCTCACCGGCTCGGCCGGAAAGACCAGCACCAAGGACCTCATCGCCCAGGTGCTGCGCACCAAGGCGCCCACGGTGTTCACGCCCGGCTCGCTCAACAACGAGATCGGACTGCCGCTGACCGCGCTCAGCGCCACCGCCGAGACCCGGTTCCTCGTCCTGGAGATGGGCGCCCGCGGCATCGGCCACATCCGCTACCTCACCGAGCTGACCCCGCCCCGGATCGGCCTCGTCCTGAACGTCGGCTCCGCCCACATCGGCGAGTTCGGCGGGCGCGAGCAGATCGCACAGGCGAAGGGCGAACTCGTCGAGAGCCTCCCGCCGGCCGAGGAGGGCGGCGTCGCCGTCCTCAACGCCGACGACCCCTACGTGAAGGCCATGGCCGCCCGCACCACGGCACGCGTACTGCTGTTCGGGGAGAGCGACGAAGCGGACGTACGCGCCGAGAACGTGACGCTCACGGCCACCGGACAGCCCTCGTTCAGCCTTCACACACCCTCCGGGTGCAGCGATGTGACGATGCGCCTGTACGGTGAGCACCACGTGTCGAACGCGCTCGCCGCGGCCGCCGTCGCCCATGAGCTGGGCATGTCCGCGAAAGAGATCGCCACCGCGCTCTCGGAGGCGGGCTCCCTCTCCCGCTGGCGCATGGAGGTCACCGAGCGCCCTGACGGCGTGACCATCGTCAACGACGCCTACAACGCGAACCCCGAGTCCATGAAGGCCGCGCTGCGCGCGCTGGCGGCCATGGGACGGGGGCGGCGGACCTGGGCGGTGCTCGGCAGGATGGCCGAGCTCGGGGACGAGGCGCTCGCCGAGCACGACGCGGTCGGGCGGCTGGCCGTCCGGCTCAACGTCAGCAAGCTCGTCGCGGTCGGGGGCAGGGAAGCGTCCTGGCTGCAACTGGGCGCATATAACGAGGGTTCGTGGGGTGAGGAGTCGGTGCACGTGTCCGACGCACAGGCGGCGGTCGACCTGTTGCGCAGCGAGTTGCGCCCGGGAGACGTCGTACTCGTGAAGGCGTCCCGGTCGGTCGGGCTCGAGAGCGTGGCCCAGGCGCTGCTCGAGAACGGTGCCGAGGGTGAGGTTGCCGCCCGATGATGAAGCAGATCCTGTTCGCGGGAGTCATTGGTCTGTTCCTGACCCTGGTCGGCACCCCGCTGCTGATCAAGCTGCTGGCCCGCAAGGGCTACGGCCAGTACATCCGCGACGACGGCCCGCGCGAGCACGCCAGCAAGCGCGGTACGCCGACGATGGGCGGCATCGCGTTCATCCTCGCCACGATCGTCGCGTACTTCCTGGCCAAGGTGATCACGGTCTACCTGGACGAGGACGCCGACGCCTCGCCGTCCTTCTCGGGCCTGCTGGTGCTGGGTCTGATGGCGGGGATGGGCCTGGTCGGGTTCCTGGACGACTACATCAAGATCGTCAAGCGGCGCTCGCTGGGCCTGCGGGCCAAGGCCAAGATGGCCGGACAGCTCATCGTCGGCATCGCCTTCGCGGTGCTCGCCCTGCAGTTCCCCAACCTGCAGGGGCAGACGCCGGCCTCCACCAAGATCTCCTTCGTGCAGGACTTCGGCTGGAGCATCGGCCCCGTCCTGTTCGTCGTCTGGGCCCTGTTCATGATCCTGGCGATGTCGAACGGCGTGAACCTGACGGACGGTCTGGACGGCCTGGCCACCGGCGCCTCGGTCATGGTCTTCGGCGCCTACACCTTCGTCGGCGTCTGGCAGTACCAGGAGTCGTGCGCCAACGCCGCGACCCTGATGAACCCCCAGGCCTGCTACGAGGTGCGCGACCCGCTCGACCTCGCCGTCATCGCCTCCGCGCTGATGGGCGCCTGCCTCGGCTTCCTGTGGTGGAACACCTCGCCCGCCAAGATCTTCATGGGGGACACCGGTTCGCTGGCGCTCGGCGGCGCGCTCGCCGGCCTCGCGATCTGCTCCCGCACCGAGCTGCTGATCGCCCTGCTCGGCGGCCTGTTCGTGCTCATCACCATGTCGGTCGTCATCCAGGTCGGCTCCTTCCGCACCACCGGCCGACGGGTCTTCCGGATGGCGCCACTGCAGCACCACTTCGAACTCAAGGGGTGGTCCGAAGTCCTTGTCGTGGTCCGGTTCTGGATCATCCAGGGCATCTGCGTGGTCGTCGGACTCGGCCTCTTCTACGCGGGATGGGCGGCCGCCAAGTGACCTCCGGCGGGATCCAGGGGGCCGCCGCGGCCCACGAGTTCGCAGGGCTGCGCGTCACCGTCGCCGGCCTCGGTGTGAGTGGCGTCAGCGCCGCCCGCGCCCTGGCCGGCCTCGGCGCCGGGGTCACCGTCGTGGACGGCGGCGACTCGGCGGCACAGCGCGAGAAGGCCGAGGCCCTCGCGGCGGACGGCATCACCGTCCGCCTCGGCGACGCCGAGACCCTGCCCGAGGGCACCGGACTCGTCGTCACCTCGCCCGGCTGGAAGCCCTCCTCGCCGCTGTTCGCGGCGGCCGCCGCGGCCGGGATCGACGTCGTCGGCGACGTCGAGATCGCCTGGCGGCTGCGCGGCCCCGGCGCCGCCCCCTGGCTCGCCGTCACCGGCACCAACGGCAAGACCACCACCACGCAGATGCTCGCCTCGATCCTGCGGGCCGCGGGGCTGCGCACCGCCGCCGTCGGCAACATCGGCACCCCGATCGTCGACGTCGTCCTGGCCGGCACGGACGAGACCGGCGAGCCGTACGACGTGCTCGCCGTGGAACTCTCCAGCTACCAGCTGCACTGGGCCCCCTCGCTGCGCATGCACAGCGCCGCCGTCCTCAACCTCGCCCCCGACCACCTCGACTGGCACGGCTCCATGGAGGCCTACGCCGCCGACAAGGGGCGCATTTACGAAGGCAACCAGGTGGCGTGCGTCTACAACGTCGCCGACAAGGCCACCGAGGACCTGGTGCGCGAGGCCGACGTCGAGGAGGGCTGCCGCGCCGTCGGCTTCACCCTCTCCGCCCCGGGCCCCTCCCAACTCGGCGTCGTGGACGGCCTCCTGGTCGACCGCGCCTTCGTCGAGAACCGGCAGAGCAACGCGCAGGAGCTCGCCGAGGTCTCCGACGTGCGCCCCCCGGCCCCGCACAACATCGCCAACGCCCTTGCCGCGGCGGCCCTCGCGCGCGCCTACGGGGTGCCCGCGAAGGCCGTACGGGACGGGCTGCGCGCGTTCACCCCGGACGCGCACCGCATCGCGCACGTCGCCGACGTGGACGGAGTCGCCTACGTGGACGACTCCAAGGCCACCAACACCCATGCGGCACAGGCCTCGTTGGCGGCCTACGAGTCGATCGTGTGGATCGCGGGCGGGCTCGCCAAGGGCGCGACCTTCGACGAGCTGGTCGCGGGCGCGGCCGGCCGGCTGCGCGGCGCCGTGCTGATCGGCGCCGACCGCGCGCTGATCCGCGAGGCGCTGGCGCGACACGCCCCCGAAGTACCCGTGGTCGACCTCGACCGGACAGACACTGGGGCGATGCGCGCGGCGGTCCTTCGGGCGCGCGAGCTCGCGCGGCCGGGCGACACGGTACTGCTGGCGCCGGCCTGCGCGTCCATGGACATGTTCACCAACTACAACAAGCGCGGGGACGCGTTCGCGGAGGCCGTCCGCGAACTCGGTTCCGCGGACGGCTGATCCGGGCCTGCCGTTGCCGGCGGTGCCGGGATGGGAGGACGCGTGGATGCGATGTGGTCCGAGCCCCGGGGCACTTCCCCCGGGCCGCACCCGGGGGCGGCGGCACGTTCCGGCAGGTGCCGCTGATGTCCGGTAGCCGCACCGCGCCCCGCCCGCCCGGCAGGAGACCCCCGGCCTCCGCCGTCCGGCCCCCCGGCAACTCGGCCCTGCACCGTCTGCACGCGCGGGCGCGCAAGGCGTGGGACCGGCCGCTCACCGCCTACTACCTGATCCTCGGCAGCAGTCTGCTGATCACCGGGCTCGGTCTGGTGATGGTCTACTCGGCCTCCCAGATCACCGCGCTGCAGATGTCGCTGTCGGGCTCGTACTTCTTCCGCAAGCAGTTCCTGGCCGCCGTGATCGGCACGGGGCTGCTGCTCGCCGCCTCCCGGATGCCGGTACGGCTGCACCGCGCGCTGGCCTACCCCATCCTGGCCGGCTCGGTCTTCCTGATGATGCTCGTGCAGGTGCCGGGGATAGGGGTCGCGGTCAACGGCAACAAGAACTGGATCTCGCTCGGCGGCTCCTTCCAGATCCAGCCCAGCGAGTTCGGCAAGCTCGCGCTGGTGCTGTGGGGCGCCGACCTGCTCGCCCGCAAACAGGACAAACGGCTGCTGACCCAGTGGAAGCACATGCTGGTGCCGCTGGTCCCCGCGGCCGGACTGCTGCTCGGACTGATCATGCTCGGCGGCGACATGGGCACCGCGATCATCCTCACCGCGATCCTGTTCGGGCTGCTCTGGCTGGCCGGGGCGCCGACCCGGATGTTCGCCGGCGTGCTCGGCATCGCCGCGCTCATCGGCACCGTCCTGATCAGGACCAGCCCCAACCGCATGGCCCGGCTCGGCTGCCTGGGCGCCACCGACCCGGGCCCCGACGACTCCTGCTGGCAGGCGGTGCACGGCATCTACGCGCTCGCCTCCGGCGGACTGTTCGGTTCCGGGCTCGGCGCGAGCGTGGAGAAATGGGGGCAACTGCCCGAAGCCCACACCGACTTCATCTTCGCCATCACCGGTGAGGAACTGGGCCTGGCGGGCACACTGTCGGTGCTCGCCCTGTTCGCGGCTCTAGGCTATGCGGGTATCCGCGTGGCCGGACGCACGGAGGACCCCTTCGTGAGGTATGCCGCGGGAGGCGTGACCACCTGGATCACCGCGCAGGCGGTGATCAACGTCGGTGCGGTGCTCGGTCTGCTGCCGATCGCCGGTGTCCCGCTCCCGCTGTTCTCCTACGGAGGGTCCGCCCTGCTGCCGACCATGTTCGCCATCGGGTTGCTGATCGCCTTCGCGCGCGACGACCCCGCTGCGCGGGCGGCGCTCGCCATGCGGCAACCTCGCTTTGGTAGAAAGCGGGCTGGAGGCCCTCGGGCCGCCAGGAGATGGAACACGATGCGACGGCGCGCCCCTGGGGCGCGTTCGTCCGGAGAGCGGTGAATTTCGGTGCATGTCGTCCTCGCCGGTGGAGGGACCGCCGGCCACATCGAGCCCGCGCTCGCCCTCGCGGACGCCCTGCGCAGGCAGGACCCGACCGTGGGGATCACGGCCCTGGGCACGGAGCGCGGACTCGAGACACGTCTCGTTCCCGAACGTGGCTACGAACTCGCGCTGATCCCCGCCGTCCCGCTGCCGCGCAGGCCCACTCCCGAGCTGATCACGGTCCCGGGCCGGCTGCGCGGCACGATCAAGGCGGCCGAGCAGGTCCTGGAGCGCACCAAGGCCGACGCCGTGGCCGGGTTCGGCGGTTACGTGGCGCTGCCCGCCTATCTGGCCGCCAAGCGGCTCGGCGTGCCCATCGTGATCCACGAGGCCAACGCCCGTCCGGGCCTGGCCAACAAGATCGGCTCGCGGTACGCGGCCCAGGTCGCCGTCTCCACCCCGGACAGCAAGCTGCGCGGCGCCCGGTACATCGGCATCCCGCTGCGCCGCACCATCGCCACCCTTGACCGGGCCGCCGTGCGCCCCGAGGCCCGGGCCGCGTTCGGGCTCGACCCCAACCTGCCGACGCTGCTGGTCTCCGGCGGTTCGCAGGGCGCCCGGCGGCTGAACGAGGTCGTCCAGCAGGTCGCCCCCTGGCTCCAGCAGGCCGGCATCCAGATCCTGCACGCCGTCGGCCCGAAGAACGAACTGCCGCAGGTGCAGCAGATGCCGGGGATGCCCCCCTACATCCCGGTAAGTTACCTGGACCGGATGGACCTCGCGTACGCCGCGGCCGACATGATGCTCTGCCGCGCGGGCGCGATGACCGTCGCCGAACTCTCCGCCGTCGGGCTCCCGGCCGCCTACGTCCCGCTGCCCATCGGCAACGGCGAACAGCGGCTGAACGCCCAGCCGTTGGTCAAGGCCGGCGGCGGACTGCTGGTCGACGACGCGGAACTGACCCCCGACTGGGTCCGGGACAACGTCCTGCCCGTGCTCGCCAACCCGCACCGGCTGTACGAGATGTCGCGCGCGGCCGGTGAGTTCGGCCGCCGGGACGCCGACGAACTGCTCGTCGGCATGGTGTACGAGGCGATCGCCTCGCGCCGTTAGCACCGTATGACGAAAGGGCAGGAGCGTGGCCGGACCCACCACCGCCGAACGCGGCGAACGGCAGCAGCCGAAGAAGTCCGGCCCGCCCCGGCCGCCCCTGCGGCGGCGGCTGCCCCGCCGCCGCACCCTCGTCCTGCTCGCCGTGGCCGCGGTGGTCCTCGGCACCGGCCTCGGCTGGCTCCTCTACGGCTCCCCGTGGCTGCGCGCCGAGCACGTCTCCGTCTCCGGCACCCGGGTGCTCACCGCGGACCAGGTGCGCACGACGGCCCGGGTGCCGCTCGGCGACGCCCTGCTGTCCGTCGACACGAACGCGATCGAGGCGCGGCTGCGCGAGGAACTGCCCCGTATCGACACCGTCGACGTCTCCCGTTCCTGGCCGCACGGAATCACCCTGAACGTCACGGAGCGTGTCCCGGTTCTCGTGATCGAGAAAACCGGCGCAACGGAAAAGCAGGGCGACAACCAAAAAGATAATAAAGCGCGAAAATATGTCGAAGTGGACAAAAAGGGTGTGCGCTTCGCCACTGTCTCCCGCATTCCCGACGGCGCCCCGCTGCTGGAATTGACCGTGGCCCGCGGCGCCTCCGCCCGCCGCTTCCCCGCCGAGCGGCTGACGCGCGCGGCGGTGGACGTCGCCCGCGACCTCCCGGCCGCCGTGGCCCGCACCACCCGTACCGTCACGGTCCGCTCCTACGACTCCGTCACGCTGGAGTTGGGCGGCGGCCGTACCGTGCTGTGGGGCAGCGCCGAGCAGGGGCGCGCGAAGGCCCGTACCCTCACCGCGCTCATGAAAGCGGCACCGCGCGCACGCCACTTCGACGTGAGCGTCCCCACCGCCCCGGCGTCATCGGGGAGTTGACGCACATCCGCGCAGGCCAGCACCCTGGTTGGGCAGCGCTACGGCTGATCACATAGGGTGAAAAGAAAAACGGGAGGTTCGGCGTGTTCGTTGAACGCGCGCCACTTGTCGACTTAGTGTCCTGTTCAGAAGACTTCAAGGAACAGACACACTGGTAACCCTAAACTTCAGCGTTAGGGTTCGGGTCGGCGTTCGGACCGTCCCATTCGGCATCAGTCGTCGGATCGCGGGGCCGGCAGTGCTCCGGTGATGCGGCGACACGTAACTCGAGGCGAGAGGCCTTCGACGTGGCAGCACCGCAGAACTACCTCGCAGTCATCAAAGTCATCGGTGTCGGCGGCGGTGGTGTCAATGCCATCAACCGGATGATCGAGGTCGGTCTCAAGGGCGTCGAGTTCATCGCCATCAACACCGACGCACAGGCGCTGTTGATGAGCGACGCCGACGTCAAGCTCGATGTCGGCCGCGAACTCACCCGCGGACTCGGCGCCGGAGCCAACCCGGCCGTCGGCCGCAAGGCCGCGGAGGACCACCGCGAGGAGATCGAGGAGGTCCTCAAGGGGGCCGACATGGTCTTCGTGACAGCCGGTGAAGGCGGCGGCACCGGCACCGGCGGGGCACCCGTCGTGGCCAACATCGCCCGCTCCCTCGGCGCCCTCACCATCGGTGTGGTCACGCGCCCGTTCACCTTCGAGGGACGGCGCCGCGCCAACCAGGCCGAGGACGGCATCGCCGAGCTCCGCGAAGAGGTCGACACCCTCATCGTCATCCCCAACGACCGTCTGCTGTCCATCTCGGACCGCCAGGTCTCGGTCCTGGACGCCTTCAAGTCGGCCGACCAGGTCCTGCTCTCCGGTGTCCAGGGCATCACCGACCTGATCACCACCCCCGGCCTGATCAACCTCGACTTCGCCGACGTCAAGTCCGTCATGTCCGAGGCCGGTTCGGCGCTCATGGGCATCGGCTCGGCCCGCGGTGACGACCGCGCGGTGGCGGCGGCCGAGATGGCGATCTCCTCGCCGCTGCTCGAGGCCTCCATCGACGGCGCCCGGGGCGTGCTGCTCTCCATCTCCGGCGGCTCCGACCTCGGCCTGTTCGAGATCAACGAGGCCGCCCAGCTGGTCAGCGAGGCCGCGCACCCCGAGGCCAACATCATCTTCGGCGCCGTCATCGACGACGCGCTCGGCGACGAGGTGCGGGTCACCGTCATCGCCGCCGGGTTCGACGGCGGTCAGCCGCCGTCCAAGCGGGACACCGTCCTCGGCTCGGCCTCGGCCAAGCGCGAGGAGCCGGCGCCGGTACGGCAGGCGGAGAGCCGCCCGTCCTTCGGCTCGCTCGGCAGCGTCACCCCCAAGGAGGCCGCGCCCGAGCCCGCCCCGGAGCCGGTCAACGACCTCCCGGCCGGCCCGCCGGTGCCGCCGTCGCGGACGTACTCGGACAGCGCCGCCGAGGAACTGGACGTTCCGGACTTCCTCAAGTGATAGGCCCCCTCGACGCTCCCGACCCGAGTGGCGCGCACTTCGCCTTCACCGACCGGTGGGGCGGGGTGAGCGCCGCTCCGTACGAGGAGCTCAACCTCGGCGGCGCGGTCGGTGACGACGGCGACGCCGTGCGCACCAACCGCGAACTCGCCGCGAAGTCCCTGAGGATCGCCCCCGGCGCCGTCGTCTGGATGAACCAGGTGCACGGCGCCGACGTGGCCGTCGTCGACGGACCCTGGGAGAGCGGCACCGCCGAACTTCCCGCCGTGGACGCCCTGGTCACCACCCGCCGCGGCCTCGCCCTCGCCGTCCTCACCGCCGACTGCGTGCCCGTCCTGCTCGCCGACCCCGTCGCCGGGGTCGCCGCCGCCGCGCACGCCGGACGGCCCGGCATGGTCGCCGGTGTCGTCCCCGCCGCCGTGCGCGCGATGACCGCACTCGGCGCCGACCCGGCCCGGATCACCGCCCGCACCGGCCCCGCCGTCTGCGGCCGCTGCTACGAAGTGCCCGAGGCCATGCGCGCCGAGGTCGCCGCCGTCGAGCCGGCGGCGCACGCCGAGACGAGTTGGGGTACGCCGGCGCTCGACGTGGCCGCCGGAGTGCACGCCCAGCTCGAACGCCTCGGTGTGCACGACCGGGTGCGCTCCCCGGTGTGCACCCGGGAGTCGCAGGACCACTTCTCCTACCGCCGCGACCGCACCACCGGGCGGCTCGCCGGCTATGTCTGGCTGGACTGAAGGAACATGACCGACCGCAGGGCTCAACTCGCCGCGAACCTGGCACAGGTGGAGGACCGCATCACCGCCGCGTGCGTGGCCGCGGGGCGCAAGCGGGAGGAGGTGACCCTGATCGTGGTCACCAAGACCTACCCCGCGAGCGACGTGCGCCTCCTCGCCGGACTCGGCGTGCGGCACGTCGCCGAGAACCGGGACCAGGACGCGGCCCCCAAGGCCGCCGCCTGTTCGGATCTGCCGCTCACCTGGCACTTCGTGGGCCAGTTGCAGACCAACAAGGTGCGTTCCGTGCTCGGTTATGCCGCACTCGTGCAGTCCGTCGACCGCGCCCGGCTCGTCACGGCGCTCTCCAGGGAGGCGGAACGGACCGGCCGCGAGGTCGGCTGTCTGCTGCAGGTCGCGCTGGACGCGGGGGAGAGCGGACGGGGCGAGCGCGGCGGCGTCGGACCCGACGGCATCGGGGAGTTGGCCTCCCTGGTGGCACAGGCTCCCGGACTGCGGCTGGACGGACTGATGACCGTCGCGCCGCTCACCGGGGAGTACGCGGGACGTCAACAGGCGGCGTTCGAGCGGTTGATGGATTTGTCGACCGTACTGCGCCGGACTCATCCTGCTGCGAACATGGTTTCCGCGGGGATGAGTACGGACCTCGAACAGGCCGTGGCGGCCGGGGCGACACATGTACGCGTCGGCACTGCGGTACTCGGAGTCCGCCCCGGGCTCGGGTAACGTCGCCAGGAAGTCGGACCACAGCAGAAAATATGGTCATTACCGCTGGTAGCGGGCGTAACGACCTCGTGGATCGCGGGCACTTGGGAAGTCGTCAGTGGATCCACCACAGAGCGGAGGACTCGGAGCATGGCCGGCGCGATGCGCAAGATGGCGGTCTACCTCGGCCTCGTGGAGGACGATGGGTACGACGGCAGGGGGTTCGACCCCGACGACGACTTCGAACCGGAGCTCGACCCGGAGCCCGAACGGGAGCGCCGTCGGCACGAGCCGTCACACCAGTCACTTCAGCCGCAACGGGACGAACCGGCACGATCGGTACAGCCGCCCGCGCCGCGCGAGCCACTGCCCCACGCCGCTTCGCTTCCCGCGGAATCCGGACGTCCGGCACGCATCGCGCCCGTGGCATCCATCACACAAGAACGCGCCAGCCTGGAGAAGAACGCACCGGTGATCATGCCCAAGGTCGTGTCGGAACGAGAGCCGTACCGGATCACGACACTTCACCCCCGGACCTACAACGAGGCCCGTACCATCGGGGAACACTTCCGTGAGGGCACCCCGGTGATCATGAATCTGACTGAGATGGATGACACAGACGCGAAGCGACTTGTCGACTTTGCGGCCGGTCTGGTGTTTGGTCTTCACGGCAGCATCGAGCGGGTGACGCAGAAGGTCTTCCTGTTGTCTCCTGCTAACGTCGATGTCACGGCGGAGGACAAGGCCCGCATCGCAGAGGGCGGGTTCTTCAACCAGAGCTGAGAAGCAGGGCCCGGCAGGACCAGGAATGACGCACAGAAACAGGGGAGAGGGACGCACGGATCATGGGCGTGGTGGTGCAGGTCGTCTACGTCGTGCTGATGTGCTTCCTCGTGGTGCTCATCTTCCGGTTGGTCATGGACTACGTCTTCCAGTTCGCCCGCTCATGGCAACCCGGCAGGGCGATGGTGGTCGTCCTCGAGGCGACCTACACTGTCACCGATCCACCGCTGAAGCTTCTGCGGCGGTTCATCCCGCCGCTGCGTCTCGGGGGCGTGGCGCTCGACCTGTCCTTCTTCGTACTGATGATCATCGTCTACATCCTGATCTCCCTCGTGGGTAGTGCACTGGGGTGAGCGTGGACGACATGGGCCTGCCGACTGCCGACGACAACGTTGAGGTGAAGAAATGCCGTTGACCCCCGAGGACGTGCGGAACAAGCAGTTCACGACCGTCCGCCTCCGAGAAGGCTATGACGAGGACGAGGTCGATGCCTTCCTCGACGAGGTCGAAGCCGAACTGACCCGGCTGCTGCGCGAGAACGAGGACCTGCGCGCCAAGCTGGCCGCGGCCACGCGTGCCGCCGCGCAGAACCAGCAGAACATGCGCAAGCCCCCGGAGGGCCAGGACGGACCGCCGCACCAGGGCGGCCCGCACCAGCAGCAGGGCGGTCCGCACCAGCAGGGCGGCCCCCACCAGCAGGGCCATCCGCAGCAGGGGCACCCGCAGCAGGGCATGCGAGGTCCCGGCGCTCCGGTGCCCGCCGGCATATCGGGCCCGCCGCAGCAGCAGATGGGTGGCCCCATGGGTGGTCCGCCCCAGCTGCCGAGCGGCGCCCCGCAGCTGCCCGCCGGCCCCGGTGGCGGTCAGGGCGGCCCGCAGGGTCCCGGCCCGATGGGTCAGGGCCCCGGTCCCATGGGCCAGGGACCGATGGGCGGCCAGCCGCCCATGCAGCAGATGGGCGGCCCCATGGGCGGTCCGATGGGTGGCCCCGGCCCCATGGGTGGTCCGATGGGCGGCCCCGGTCAGGGCCCTGGTGGCGACAGCGCCGCCCGTGTCCTCTCGCTGGCCCAGCAGACCGCCGACCAGGCGATCGCCGAGGCCCGCTCAGAGGCCAACAAGATCGTCGGCGAGGCGCGTTCGCGTGCCGAGGGTCTGGAGCGGGACGCCCGTGCCAAGGCCGACGCCCTGGAGCGGGACGCGCAGGAGAAGCACCGCGTCGCGATGGGCTCCCTGGAGTCCGCCCGCGCCACGCTGGAGCGCAAGGTCGAGGATCTGCGCGGCTTCGAGCGCGAGTACCGTACGCGGCTGAAGTCGTACCTGGAGTCGCAGCTGCGTCAGCTGGAGACCCAGGCCGACGACTCGCTGGCGCCGCCGCGCACGCCGGCCACGGCGTCGCTGCCGTCGCCGTCCGCGCCGTCCATGGCGCCGGCGGGGGCGAGCGCGCCGTCCTACGGCGGCAACCAGCCGATGGGTGGTCCGCAGGGGCCGTCGGCGCCGTCGTACGGCGGGCAGCAGCAGATGACGCCCGCGATGACGCAGCCGATGGCGCCGGTCAGGCCGCAGGGCCCGTCCCCGATGGGCCAGGCTCCGTCCCCGATGCGGGGCTTCCTGATCGACGAGGACGACAACTGAGCGCGGCGTAGCCCGCGCGACGGGGTCGTCGGCAGACCCGGAAGGCGGTCCCGGAGGTTTCCCTCCGGGACCGCCTTCGTGTGTGCGCGCCTAGCTTTTCTCGCCCCCGCCGCCCCTTCCCATTCCCGTCCCCGGGGGCAAGCCCCCGGACCCCCGAGAAGATTGCGCAGTTCCCCGCGCCCCTATCAGGGGCGCGGGGAACTGCGCACGGGGTCAAAGGGGCGGAGCCCCTTGAGGATGGGACGGGTAGGGGCGGCGGGGGCGAGGAAAATGCCCGCCGCCCCCCGGAGGGTTACGCCTTGCGGAGGCGGAACGTGAGGGTCAGGGAGTCCTCCGTGAACGGATCACCGTACGACCCGTCCGCCTCCCCCCGCACGAACTCCGTCGCCAGCACCTCGTCCGCGATCAACCCGGAGTGCTCGGACAGCGCCGCCGCCACCCCCGGCTCCACCGCGTCCCACCGCAGCACGATCCGGTCCGCGACGTCCAGCCCGCTGTTCTTCCGCGCCTCCTGGATCAGCCGGATGGCATCCCGCGCGAGCCCCGCCCGCCGCAGCTCCTCCGTGATCTCCAAGTCCAGCGCGACCGTCGCCCCGGAGTCGGAGGCCACCGACCACCCCTCCCGCGGGGTCTCCGTGATGATCACCTCGTCCGGCGCCAGCGTGATCTTCTCGCCGTCGACCTCCACCGACGCCGTCCCCTCGCGCAGCGCCAGCGACAGCGCCGCCGCGTCCGCCGCCGCGACCGCCCGGGCCACGTCCTGCACCCGCTTGCCGAACCGCTTGCCCAGCGCCCGGAAGTTGGCCTTGGCCGTGGTGTCCACCAGGGACCCGCCGACCTCGCTCAGCGCGGCCAGCGACTCGACGTTCAGCTCCTCCGTGATCTGCGTGTGCAGCTCGGGGTCGAGGGACTCGAAGCCGTTCGCCGCGATCAGCGCCCGCCGCAGCGGCTGGCGCGTCTTGACGCCGGACTCCGCACGCGTGGCGCGGCCCAGCTCGACCAGCCGCCGCACCAGCACCATCTGCCGCGAGAGCTCCGGGTCGATCGCGGACAGGTCCGCCTGAGGCCAGGAGGACAGGTGCACGGACTCCGGCGCGTCCGGCGTCACCGGCACCACCAGGTCCTGCCACACCCGCTCGGTGAGGAACGGGGTCAGCGGGGCCATCAGCTTCGTCACCGTCTCGACGACCTCGTGCAGCGTGCGCAGCGCCGCCTTGTCGCCCTGCCAGAACCGGCGCCGGGAGCGGCGCACGTACCAGTTGGACAGGTCGTCGACGAACGCGGACAGCAGCTTGCCGGCGCGCTGGGTGTCGTAGCCCTCCAGGGCCTGGGTCACCTGGTCGGTCAGCGCGTGCAGCTCGCTCAGCAGCCAGCGGTCGAGCACCGGGCGGTCGGCCGGGGCCGGGTCGGCCGCGCTCGGCGCCCAGCCGGAGGTCCGGGCGTACAGGGCCTGGAAGGCGACCGTGTTCCAGTAGGTCAGCAGCGTCTTGCGGACGACCTCCTGGATGGTGCCGTGGCCGACCCGGCGGGCCGCCCAGGGCGAGCCGCCGGCCGCCATGAACCAGCGGACCGCGTCGGCGCCGTGCTGGTCCATGAGCGGGATCGGCTGCAGGATGTTGCCCAGGTGCTTGGACATCTTGCGGCCGTCCTCGGCCAGGATGTGGCCCAGGCAGACGACGTTCTCGTACGACGACTTGTCGAACACCAGGGTGCCGATGGCCATCAGCGTGTAGAACCAGCCGCGGGTCTGGTCGATCGCCTCGGAGATGAACTGCGCCGGGTACCGGCTCTCGAACAGCTCCTTGTTCTTGTACGGGTAGCCCCACTGCGCGAACGGCATCGAGCCCGAGTCGTACCAGGCGTCGATGACCTCGGGCACGCGGGTGGCCGTCGCCCCGCAGCCGTCCTGGGGGCAGGCGAAGGTGACCTCGTCGATGAACGGGCGGTGCGGGTCCAGCCCGGACTGGTCGGTGCCGGTCAGCTCGGTGAGTTCCGCGCGGGAGCCGATCACCGTGAGGTGGTCCTCCGCGCAGCGCCAGATGGGCAGCGGGGTGCCCCAGTAGCGGTTGCGGGAGAGCGCCCAGTCGATGTTGTTGTTGAGCCAGTCGCCGTACCGGCCGTGCTTGACCCGCTCCGGGAACCAGTTGGTCTTCTCGTTCTCCTGCAGGAGCCGGTCCTTGACGGCGGTGGTGCGGATGTACCAGGACGGCTGCGCGTAGTAGAGCAGCGCGGTGTGGCAGCGCCAGCAGTGCGGGTAGCTGTGCTCGTACGGCAGGTGCCGGAAGAGCAGACCGCGCTCCTTGAGGTCCTCGGTCAGCTTCTCGTCGGCCTTCTTGAAGAAGACGCCGCCGACCAGCGGGACGTCCTCCTCGAAGGTGCCGTCGGGGCGCACCGGGTTGACGACGGGCAGCCCGTAGGAGCGGCACACCTTGAGGTCGTCCTCACCGAAGGCGGGGGACTGGTGGACCAGACCGGTGCCGTCCTCGGTCGTCACGTACTCCGCGTTGACGACGTAGTGCGCGGGCTCGCTGAACTCCACCAGCTCGAAGGGGCGCTGGTACGTCCAGCGCTCCATCTCGGCGCCGGTGAAGGACTGTCCGGTCCTCTCCCAGCCCTCGCCGAGCGCCTTCTCGACCAGCGGCTCGGCGACGACCAGCTTCTCCTCACCATTCGTCGCGACGACGTACGTGACGCCGGGGTGGGCCGCGACGGCCGTGTTGGACACCAGCGTCCAGGGCGTCGTCGTCCACACCAGGAGCGCGGCTTCGCCGGCCAGCGGGCCGGAGGTGAGCGGGAAGCGGACGTAGACGGAGGGGTCGACGACCGTCTCGTAGCCCTGGGCGAGCTCGTGGTCGGACAGGCCCGTGCCGCAGCGCGGGCACCAGGGGGCGACGCGGTGGTCCTGGACGAGCAGGCCCTTGGTGAAGATCTCCTTCAGCGACCACCAGACCGACTCGATGTACTCGGGGTCCATCGTGCGGTAGGGGTCGTTGAGGTCGGTCCAGTACCCCATGCGGGTCGTGAGCTCTTCGAAGGCGTCCGTGTGGCGCGTCACCGACTCGCGGCACTTGGCGTTGAACTCGGCGATGCCGTACGCCTCGATGTCCTGCTTGCCGGTGAAGCCCAGCTCCTTCTCGACCGCCAGCTCGACGGGGAGGCCGTGGCAGTCCCAGCCGGCCTTGCGCGCCACGTGGTAGCCGCGCATGGTGCGGAAGCGGGGGAAGACGTCCTTGAAGACGCGGGCCTCGATGTGGTGGGCGCCCGGCATGCCGTTGGCGGTGGGCGGGCCTTCGTAGAACACCCATTCGGGGCGGCCCGCGGACTGGTCCAGGGTCTTGGCGAAGATCTTCTGCTCGCGCCAGAAGTCGAGCACCGCGTGCTCGAGCGCGGGCAGGTCGACCTGGGCGGGCACCTGGCGGTACGTCGGCGCTGTCATCAGCGAGATTCCTCCAACGGACTTGCTGCCTTCCGTCGGAGGGACGAGAGCCACTACTCGTGCGTACGCCGTGTGCGGCGGGCTCCCGCGGTACCACCCTCCTTGGCCCGCCGGCGCACCCTGCGCTCCGGTGAGCCCCCTCATTGGGGTCGCGATACCGGGTCTACTCGCCGCCGCCGGCCCCGGTGACGGCGGCCCGCTGCGGCTTTCTTCCGGCGGCTCCGGGGTGATCTTCGCGTCGCGCTCGCCCCCGGGCTCCCACCGTCCCCGGGTCGCTCTGGGCTGCGTACGCCGCTACTCGTCCCCATCCACGCTTTTTCGCTCCGCCCAGTGTACGGCGCCGGGCCGACAGCGGCCGACCGGTTTCCGGGACGACCCGGGCCGCCGGGTCCGGCCGCGCGGGTGACCCGAACGGCACGGCGGCGGCGTCCGGATTCCGGGACGGGGCGCCGGGCGGATTACCCGGCCGGGAGCTGGGCACAACGCTTGCATGCTCGCCGCCCGGCACCCGCCGGGCGGACCGATACCCGGCATGCCCCGTTGCCGAGGGTCACAAGTCGATTTATCGTCCCAGCACGATGCGCACGAACCACCCCGCGAAGCAGACGGGAGCCCACGGTGGTTGCTAAGAAGACTCCGGCCACGGCCACGGCGGCGAAGGACCCCACCCCCGTGCCCAAGGCCCGGCTCGCCGCGGTGGACCCCGGTGAGCTCGCGGTACGTCCCGGCGAGGACCCCTGGACCCCGGACGAGGTCGCCGAGGCCCGGGCCGAACTGCAGTCCGAGCTGATGCGGCTGCGCACCGAGCTCGACTCCTCCGGCCGGGCGCTCGCCGGCCTCATGCGCGACTCCGGGGACGGCGCCGGCGACGACCAGGCCGACACCGGCACCAAGAACATCACGCGCGAGCACGAACTGGCCCTCGCCGCCAACGCCCGCGAGATGCTGGAGCAGACCGAGCGCGCCCTCGACCGGCTCGACACGGGCACCTACGGCCTCTGCGAGAACTGCGGCAACCCCATCGGCAAGGCGCGCATGCAGGCCTTCCCGCGCGCCACGCTGTGCGTGGAGTGCAAGCAGAAGCAGGAACGCCGTTTCTGAAGCCCTCCTGAGCGCCTGCTGTGACGGTGACGTGTCGTACTCTCGTCCTCAGTCAGGTACCTAGGTTGAGGGATTCACGTGGCAGAGGCGGAGCGCATCATCGGTACGCCGGACATCCCGGAAGCGGCGGGGAGCGGGCCCGAGGAGGCCCGTGAGCAGGCCGCCGCCGACGACGCCTCCGCGCGCGCGGAGGCCGAATCCGGGGAGAGCGGCGAGACCGGGGAGAGCGGCGAGCCCGGCGGGCCCGCCGCCCGTCCCCGCGGCCGGCGGCGGATCGCCGTGCTGTTCTCCGTGGCCGCGTTCGCCTACGCCCTCGACCTGGTCAGCAAGCTCATCGTGGTGGCGAAGCTGGAGCACCACGCCCCCGTGCGCCTCATCGGCGACTGGCTCCAGCTGGAGGCGATCCGCAACGCGGGCGCCGCCTTCAGCTTCGGCGAGGCGTACACGGTGATCTTCACGGTGATCGCGGCGGCCGTGATCGTGGTGATCGCCCGCCTGGCCCGCAAGCTCTACAGTCTGCCCTGGGCGATCGCGCTCGGCCTGCTGCTCGGCGGCGCGCTCGGCAACCTCACCGACCGCGTCTTCCGCGCCCCCGGCGTCTTCAAGGGCGCGGTCGTCGACTTCATCTCGCCCAAGCACTTCGCCGTCTTCAACCTGGCGGACTCGGCGATCGTGTGCGGCGGCATCCTGATCGTGCTGCTCTCCTTCCGCGGCCTGGACCCGGACGGCAGCGTCCACAAGGACTGAGGCCGGCCGGCCGCCGGAGTTTTCCACAGGCTCGTGCGGGGGGTTCCGGCCCGTCCGGCATACTCGACGGGTGAGCACGCTTCCCGAGATCCGCACCCTGCCCGTGCCCGACGGCCTGGAGGGCGAGCGCGTAGACGCCGCCATCTCCCGCATGTTCGGCTTCTCCCGTACGAAGGCGGCCGAGCTGGCCTCGGCGGGCAAGGTGCACGTCGACGGCTCGGCGGTCGGCAAGTCGGAGCGGGTCCACGGCGGCGCCTGGCTCGAGGTCGAGATGCCGCAGGCGCCCGCGCCGGTGCAGATCGTCGCCGAGCCGGTCGAGGGCATGGAGATCGTGCACGACGACGAGGACGTGGTCGTCATCGTCAAGCCGGTCGGCGTCGCCGCGCACCCGAGCCCCGGCTGGACGGGGACGACCGTGATCGGCGGCCTGGCCGCCGCCGGGTACCGCATCTCCACCTCCGGCGCCGCCGAACGCCAGGGCATCGTGCACCGTCTGGACGTCGGCACCTCGGGCCTGATGGTGGTGGCCAAGTCCGAGCGGGCGTACACCTCGCTCAAGCGCCAGTTCAAGGAGCGCACGGTCGACAAGCGCTACCACACCCTCGTCCAGGGCCACCCCGACCCGACCAGCGGCACCATCGACGCCCCCATCGGCCGCCACCCGCACCACGACTACAAATGGGCGGTCACCGCGGAGGGCAAGCCCTCCGTCACGCACTACGACCTGATCGAGGCGTTCCGCGCCGCCTCCCTGCTCGACGTGAAGCTGGAGACCGGCCGCACCCACCAGATCCGCGTCCACATGGCCGCCCACCGCCACCCCTGCGTCGGCGACCTCACCTACGGCGCCGATCCGACCCTCGCCAAGCGGCTGCGGCTGACCCGGCAGTGGCTGCACGCGGTCCGCCTCGGCTTCGAGCACCCCGGCGACGGCGAGTGGGTCGAGTTCGCCAGCGACTACCCCGAGGACCTGCAGCAGGCCCTGGACCAGGTGCGTGAGGAGACCTACGCATGAGCACGACGACCGGTGACGGGCAGCCGTACGAGGTGCGCGTCGCCGAAGGCCCCGCCGACCGCGAGGCCTGCTTCGCGGTCCGCAAGGAGGTCTTCGTCGTCGAGCAGGGCGTCCCGCAGGACATCGAGTACGACGTCCACGACGCCGGCGCGGTGCACGTACTGGCGGTGCGGCGGGCGGACGGCATGCCGCTCGGCACCGGCCGGCTGCTGTCCGGCGAGGCGGCCGCGGCGAAGAACGGCGGCGAACCGTCGGTGGGCTCCCTCGGCCGGCTCGCGGTCACCAAGGAGGCGCGCGGCCTCGGCGTCGGCGCGGCCCTGGTGCGCGCGATAGAGGAGGCGGCCCGGGAGCGCGGCCTGACCGCCGTCGATCTGCACGCGCAGACGCACGCGCTGGGTTTTTACCGGCGGCTGGGGTACGAGGCGTACGGACCGGAGTTCCCGGACGCCGGGATACCCCACCGGGCGATGCGGCGCCCCGTCTGAGACGGACGGGGCGGCGGCGCGGCGGGGCCGGCCGACGGAGTCTGCCGGTGCGGCCCCCGGGGGTGGCGTGGCAGGCTGGATCTCCGGCCCTTCTTGATCGTCCTGATCGTCCCTGACCCCGGGAGCGCTGACCGTGGACCAGCTGGCCCTGCTGTTCGTGCTGCTCCTCGGGGCCGTGGTGAGCGTTCCGGTGGGGGACCGGCTCGGACTGCCCTCGCCGGTGCTCATGACGCTGCTCGGCATCGTGCTGGCGCTGCCGGACTTCGTCCCCAACGTCGACATCCCGCCCGGTCTGATCCTGCCGGCCCTGCTGCCGCCGCTGCTGTACGCGGCGGTGCGGCGCACCTCCTGGCGGCAGTTCACGGCCAACAAACGGCCCATCTTCCTGCTGGCCGTGGCCCTGGTGTTCGTCACCATGATCGCGGTCGCGGCGGTCGCGGGCGCCGTCGTCCCGGGGCTGCCGATCGCTGCCGCCGTCGCGCTCGGCGCGCTGGTCGCGCCGCCCGACCCGGTGGCCGCGACCGCCGTCGCCGGGCAGCTCGGGCTGCCGCGCCGGCTCGTCTCCATCCTGGAGGGCGAGGGCCTGTTCAACGACGTCACCGCGATCACGCTCTACCACGTGGCCATCGCCGCCGCCGTCAGCGGCTCGTTCTCGCTGCCCGCGGCCCTGCTCGAACTGCTGCTCTCCGCGGTCGTCGCCGTCGTCGTCGGCACGGTGCTCGGCTGGCTGTCCAACAAGCTGATGGACGTCCTCGGCGACCCGACCCTGCAGATCGGGCTCACCCTGCTGGTGCCCTTCGCGTCGTACGTCATGGCCGACGAACTGCACGGCTCCGGCGTGCTGGCGGTGCTCACCACCGCGCTGTTCCTCGCGGAGTACGCCACCGACCCGGACGACGTGCTGACCCGGCTCGCCGGGCACACCTTCTGGGAGGTCGTCGACACCCTGGTCACCGGGGTGGCGTTCGGCCTGATCGGACTGGAGCTGCACCACGCGCTCTCGACCGCCGAGGGCCGCTGGGGCGAGATGCTCGGCTGGGCCGGGGCGGTCGTCGGCGTCGTGATCCTCGTCCGCCTGCTGTGGCTGCTGCCCGCCACCTGGCTGACCCAGCGGCTGCACAGCCGGCGCGACCAGGACGAGGACATCCCGACCAGCTGGCGGGAGACCATCGTGATGTGGTGGTCCGGGATGCGCGGAGTGGCCTCGGTCGCGCTGGCGCTCGCCATCCCGCTGGAGATGGACGACGGTTCGCCCTTCCCGGACCGGGGCGAGATCGTCTTCATCGCCTTCGCGGTCATCATGGCCACGCTCGTCCTCCAGGGCCTGACGCTGCCCTGGCTGGTGCGCCGGCTGGGGGTGCAGGCCGACACCGAGCGGGAGAAGGAGTTCGAGAAGGAGCTCGCCACCCGCGCGGCCCGGGCGGCCAAGAAGCGGCTCGCGGAGATCGAGCAGCACGAGGACCTGACCGAGGAACTGTCCGAGCAGATGCTGCGCCGGGCCTTCGACATCGGGGTGCGGATCAGCCCCGACATGGCGGAGGACGAGCGCCGGGAGGCGCACGAGAAGCGGGCGCGGCGGCTGAAGCGGATCCGGCGCATCCAGGGCGAGATGCTGAGCGCCGCCCGGCACGAGATCCTGGCCGCCCGCAGCGAGCCGGGCGCGGACCCGGAGGTCGTCGACCGCGTCCTGCGCCACCTGGACGTGCGCAGTCTGCGGTGACGACCGCCGGGGCGGTGCCCTGCGGGGAGCCGCGGTGTCGCCGGCCCGGGCCCTGCGAAGGGCCCGGCCCCGCGCCCTGCGAAGGGCCCGGCCCCGCGCCGGGCTCAGCCCTTGCCGGGCGGCCGGTTGGCCGTGACCCAGCTCGCGCCCTCCGACTGCCGGGACCGCGTCCCGTCGGACCGCCCGGGCCCGGACTCGTCCGGCGGCGCGGGCCGGGCGCCCGGGACGGCGAAACGGCCGTCGAGATGGTGCGGCGGCCGTACCGCCTCCGCCGTGTTGACCCGCGGCAGCGCGTACGGATGGTGCTCGCTCAGCCAGCGGATCATCTCCTCGCGGACCGCGACCCGCACCGTCCAGATGTCGTCCGCGTCCTTCGCCGTCACCAGTGCCCGCACCTCCATGGTGTTGGGCGTGGTGTCGGTGACGACGAGGCTGTAGGCGCGCCCGTCCCACGCCGGGCACTGGCGCAGGATGTCCCGCAGCCGCTCGCGCATCGTCTCCACGGGCGCGCTGTGGTCGACGTGGAAGTAGACCGTGCCGGTCATCTGCGCGCCGCCGCGCGACCAGTTCTCGAACGGCTTGGAGGTGAAGTACGACACCGGCATGGTGATCCGGCGTTCGTCCCAGGTCCGCACCGTCAGGAACGTCAGCGTGATCTCGTCGACGGTGCCCCACTCGCCGTCCACCACCACGGTGTCGCCGATCCGCACCATGTCGCCGAAGGCGATCTGCAGCCCGGCGAACAGATTGCTCAGCGTCGACTGCGCGGCGACACCGGCGACGATCCCGACGATGCCCGCCGAGGCCAGGATGGAGGCGCCGGCCGCCCGCATCGCGGGGAACGTCAGCAGCATCGCGGCGACCGCGACCACCCCGACGACCGCCGAGACGACCCGCATGATCAGCGACACCTGGGTCCGCACCCGGCGCACCCGTGCCGCGTCGCGGTGGGCGCGGGCATAGCGGCTGTACGACGTCTCGACGACCGCCGCCGCGATCCGGATCACCAGCCAGGCGGCGGAGCCGATCAGCACCAGGGTCAGGGCGCGCCCGATGCCGACGTGGTGGTCGTCGAGCAGCTTCGCCTCGTCGTAGGAGCCTCTCAGCAGGGCCGCGCACAGCACGAGCTGGTAGGGGATGCGGCCGCGGCGCAGCAGACCCCACAGGGGGGTCTCGTGGTGCCGCTGGTCCGCTTGGCGCAGCAGACGGTCCGAGGCCCAGCCGAGGAACAGGGTGAGCAGGACGGAACCGCCGACGACGATCAGGGGGCGGAGTACGTTCTCCATGCCTCCGAACGTAACCGGCACGGCCGGTCATGAACATGTGTCGTCCCGGCGATCGCGGGTAGCCCCGGGCGCCCGCGTGAGCGACCTCACGCACCCTCTGCGGCTGGCACCATGGGGTCCATGAACATCATGCTCTTCCACTCGACGTACGGACTGCGGCCCGCCGTCCGCGAGGCCGCCGACCGGCTGCGTGCCGCCGGGCACGAGGTGTGGACCCCGGACCTCTTCGACGGCCGTACGTTCGACACGGTCGAGGAGGGCACGGCCCACAAGGACGAGCTCGGCAAGGAGGAGCTGCTCAAGCGGGCGGTACTGGCCGCCGCTCCGTACTCCGAGCGCGGCCTGGTGTACGCCGGCTTCTCGCTGGGCGCCGCGACCGCCCAGACCCTGGCGCTCGGCGACGCGAAGGCCCGGGGACTGCTGCTCCTGCACGGCACGTCGGACCTCGCGCCGAACGCCTCGGTGGACGACCTGCCGGTCCAGCTGCACGTGGCGGAGCCGGACCCGTTCGAGCCGGACGACTGGCTGAGCGCCTGGTACCTGCAGATGGGCCGGGCGGGGGCCGACGTGGAGGTCTACAGGTACGCGGGCGCCGGCCACCTCTACACCGACCGCGGGCTCCCCGACTACGACGAGGAGGCCGCCGAGGCCACCTGGCGGGTGGCGCTCGGTTTCCTGGAGACCCTGGAGGCCGGAGAAGACTGAGTCCTCATGAGCCGACGAGCCCTCAGACGGGATCCTGCGCCCGCTCGACCCGCTGCGTGCCGCTCCGGGTGCGGTACGACCGGGCCCAGGAGGAGGTCGCGGCCGGGTCCCGGCGGTCGGAGACGACGTAGTAGTCCATCTGCGCCCGCTCGGGGGTGAGGTCGAGCACGCCGTAGCCGTGCCGGTCGGTGTCGACCCACTGGACGTGCCGGTTGGCGGTGCGGATCAGCGGGGCCGCCATCGCCGAGACGGTGCCCTCGGGTGCTTTGACGAAGTCGTCGAGGTTGTCGGACGTGATCGAGGTGACCACGAACTCGACGCCCGCGGAACCGGACTTCGGATAGGTGGCCGCGTCGAACGGCACGTCGTTGGCCCAGGCCATGTGGATGTCGCCGGTGAGGAAGACGGTGTTGCCGATGCCGTGCTCCCGCAGATGGCCGAGGAGTTCGCGCCGGTCGCGGGTGTAGCCGTCCCACTGGTCGGTGTTGAGGGCGAGCCCCTCTTTGGGCTTGCCGAGCAACTGGGCCAGCGGCCGCAGCAGGGCGGCGGAGAGGGAGCCCACCGCGAACGGCGCGATCATGACCGAGTTCCCGACCAGCCGCCAGGTGGTGTCGGACGCCTTCAGCCCCGCCTTGAGCCAGTCGAGCTGGCCCCGTCCGGTGAGGGTGCGCTCCGGGTCGTCGACCGAACCGCTGCCCGTGGCCGCCTGTTCGGAGCGGAAGGTGCGCAGGTCGAGCAGGGACAGATCGGCGAGCGTGCCGAAGCGCAGCCGGCGGTAGGTGGTGCCCTCGGTCGCGGGCCGGACCGGCATCCACTCGAAGTAGGCCTGCTTCGCGGCCGCCTGGCGGTCCGTCCAGGCGCCCTCTTCGCCCTCGGTGTGGTTGCCCGCGCCGCCGGACCACGCGTTGTCGGCGAACTCGTGGTCGTCCCAGATCGCGACGACCGGCGCGGTGTGGTGCAGCGCCTGCAGATCGGGGTCGGTCTTGTACGTGCCGTGCCGCACCCGGTAGTCGGCGAGTGTGACGATCTCGTGCGCCGGGGAGTGCGGGCGGACGACGGTGCCCCGGTGGGCGTACGTGCCGGTGGGGAACTCGTAGATGTAGTCGCCGAGATGCAGCCAGGCGTCCAGGTCGCCGCGGGCGGCCAGATGACGGTAGGAGGAGAAGTGGCCGGCCTCCCAGTTGGCGCAGGCGACGACGCCGAGGCGCAGGTGGGTGAGGCGGGCGTCGGCGGCCGGGGCGGTGCGGGTGCGGGCGACGGGGGACTCGGCGGGGCCGGCGGTGAAGCGGAACCAGTAGTCGGTGGCCGGCCGCAGCCCGCGGACGTCGGCCTTGACGGTGTGGTCGCGGGCGGCGGTCGCGGTGAGGGACCCCTTGGCGACGATCTCGGTGAACGCCCGGTCGGTGGCGACGACCCAGCCGACCCGGACGTCAGGACCGAGTCCGGAGCCGGGCACCGCCTCGGGGGTGGGCGTCACCCGGGTCCACAGCAGGATGCCGTCGGGCAGCGGGTCGCCGGAGGCCACGCCGTGCAGGAAGGCGGTGGTGCCGGGCGCGGCCCGGGCGGGCAGCGCGGCGGCGAGCGGGCCGACGAGTCCCGCGGTGGCGGCGGCCGCCCTGCCGACGGTCCGGCGCAGCGGCGCGAGCGCCTCCGCGAGCCGGGAGGTCTCCTCGGGCGAGGCCGAGGGCGCGGGGATGGAGGGGACGCGCGTGGAGGGCACCGGCGGAGGCGGTGCGGAAAGGGGCGCGGCGGCGGGGGTGCTGTCGGACGATCCGTGTCGGCTGGGGGTCACGGACGATCAGGCTAGTGTCCGGAACCGGCCGCCAGCGGGCGAACTCGTCAAAGTCCGCCCGCTGTTCGGCCGGCGACGTCAGGGCCTCAGGGTGTCCGGCGTCAGGACGCCAGCGCCTTGTCGATGGCGGTGTTGAAGTCGTCCACCGTCATGGGTGCGTTCTGCCCGTCGGAGCCGGTCAGCGTCTTGCCGTCCATCTTGAGCGTCGGGGTGCCGTTCACGCCGCTCTTGTCGAACTTCGCCGACATGTCCAGCGCCCACTTGTCGTAGGTGCCGTTCTTGACCGCCTTCTGGAACGCCGCGTTGTCCTTCAGCGCGGGCACGGTGTTGGCGACCTTGATCAGGTAGGCGTCGTCCTTGAACTTGTCCTCGGTCTCCTCGGGGTGCCACTTCTTGGAGTAGAGGGCCGTCTTGTAGTCGGCGAACGCGTCGGTGCTGACGTTGAGGGCGGCACCCATCGCGCTCAGCGCGTTCTTGGAGCCCTCGCCCTGGCTGTTGGTGTCGATGAACGTGGCACCGATGTACTGGATCTTGTACTTGCCGTCCTCGACGCCCTTGTGGACGGTCGGGCCGACGGTCTGCTCGAAGCTCGCGCAGATCGGGCAGCGCGGGTCCTCGTACATCTCGAGGGTCTTCTTGGCGCTGTCCTTGCCGATGACGACGGTCAGGCCGTCCTTGCCGCTGGTGTGGGCCGGCTTGACGAGCTTGTCGTCCTTCGCGGCCTCCCAGTAGCCGGGCTTGTTGCCCTGCACGACCGCGTAGCTGATGCCGCCGGCTATCGCCAGCACGGCGACTATGGAGCCGGCCACGATGACCTGCCGCTTGACCTTGTCGCGCTTGGCCTGGCGCTCGCGCTCCTGGCGCAGCCGCTCCCGGGCCGCCGTCTTCGCCGCCGCGCTGTTTCGCTTGCTCATGTGGGTGATCTCCGTGGGAACGCGCGTACCGGTCGGGTACGCGGAATGCCTGTCGGGGTGGGGGCGTGCTCGGGTGCCGTCCCGCTCCGTCCGGGGGCGCGTGCGCCTCAGCCGAGCGAGGGGACGGGCAGGGCCGGGCACGGCGGGCCCCGCAGGCCCAGGGAGTGCGCGAACAGCCGGGCGCGCGGTGCGGGAGCCGCCGGGTGCGCGGGAAGCGCCGTGCGGCCCGCCGTGCGGCGCCGTACCGTGACCGCGGCGACCGCGAGCAGCAGCGGCCGGAAGGTGACCGCGGCGGCCGCGCGCAGCAGCTGGGCCAGGGCCCGCTCGCCGCGGCGCAGCCAGGCGGCCGCGAGCAGCCCCACGGTCACATGGGCGGCCAGCAGCAGCCAGGCGGTGGCCGGGTCGGCGAGCAGCGTGGAGACCCGTGCGGTGCCGGAGCCGGTCATGTGGGTGAGCGGGGTGCCGACCCCGCCGCCGCGGCACAGCACGTCCCAGCCGACCGAGCGCAGCGGCCCGGTGACGGGGCCGCCCGCGGCGCCGTAGCAGGCGTGCTGGCCGGTGGTGAAGACCGTGTCGGCGCCCAGTTCCAGCGGGACGAGGAGCGCCGCGATCCGCCCGAAGCCGCGCTCGCGGCCGGCCAGGGCGTAGGCGACGGCGAACACGGCGGCAGCGGTCGCGGCCACCGTGCCGGTCGGCAGCGGGACCCCGGACAGCAGCACGTGCGACGCGGTGCCGAGTGTCACGACGATCGCCGTGAACAGCGCCGCGCGTACGGCTCTGAGGTGGTTCGCTGATATGTCCATCGCGCTGGAGAGTGTCCCATGCGCTCCGGTAAGCGCCCCCTAAAGGGGAGCTGTGCGTTACCGGAGCGTTGTGGTGGCGGAGGCCGGGAGGGGGCCCGGCCGGGCGGTCACGGGCCGGGTCAGAGGCCGGGGATCCGGCCGTTGCGGAACAGGTCGACGAAGATCTGGTGATCGGCACGCGCGCGTGCGCCGTAGCTGTGCGCGAAGTCGACCAGGAGGGCCGCGAAGCCGTCCTCGTCGGCGGCGATCGCGGCGTCAATGGCCCGCTCGGTGGAGAACGGCACCAGGGACTCGCCGGACTGGTCGTCCGCCGCCGCGTGCATCGTGGCGGTGGCCCGGCCCAGGTCGGCGACGACGGCGGCGATCTCCTCCGGGTCGTCGATGTCGCCCCAGTCCAGGTCCACGGCGTACGGCGACACCTCGGCGACCAGTTGCCCGGCGCCGTCCAGCTCCGTCCAGCCCAGCCAGGGGTCGGCGTGCGCCTGGAGGGCGCGCTGGGAGATCACCGTGCGGTGGCCCTCGTGCTGGAAGTAGTCGCTGATCGCCCGGTCCGTGATGTGCCGGGAGACGGCCGGGGTCTGGGCCTGCTTGATGTAGATGACGACGTCGTTCTCCAGGGCGTCGCTGTTGCCCTCCAGGAGGATGTTGTACGAGGGCAGCCCGGCCGAGCCGATGCCGATGCCCCGGCGGCCCACGACGTCCTTCACACGGTAGGAGTCGGGGCGGGTCAGGGAGGACTCCGGCAGCGTCTCCAGATAGCCGTCGAAGGCGGCGAGCACCTTGTAGCGGGTGGCGGCGTCCAGCTCGATGGAGCCGCCGCCGGGCGCGAAGCGGCGCTCGAAGTCGCGGATCTCCGTCATCGAGTCCAGCAGGCCGAAGCGGGTCAGCGAGCGGGCGTCGCGCAGCGCGTCGAGCAGCGGGCCCTGGGCGGTGTCCAGGGTGAACGGCGGCACCTCGTCGTCCTTGGCACCGGTGGCCAGGGCGTGGACGCGCTCCCGGTAGGCGCCCGCGTAGACGCCGACCAGCTCGGAGATCTGCTCGTCGCTGAGCGCCTTGGCGTACCCGATCAGGGCGACCGAGGCGGCCAGCCGCTTCAGGTCCCAGGTGAAGGGGCCGACGTACGCCTCGTCGAAGTCGTTCACGTTGAAGATCAGCCGGCCGTTGGCGTCCATGTACGTGCCGAAGTTCTCCGCGTGCAGGTCGCCGTGGATCCACACCCGGGAGGTGCGCTCGTCCAGGTAGGAGCCCGTGAAGTCGCCGTCGCCCGCCGCGTCCAGGTCGTGGTAGAAGAGGCACGCCGTGCCCCGGTAGAAGGCGAACGCGGAGGCCGCCATCTTGCGGAACTTCACGCGGAACGCGGCCGGGTCGGCGGCCAGGAGCCGGCCGAAGGCGGTGTCGAAGACGGCGAGGATCTCCTCGCCGCGGTGCTCGGCGGTGAGCTGCGGGACCGACATCGCTGGGTGCCTCCAGGTGCAGGTGGTGCGTGACAGATGTGACGGGGGCGACGTCCGCCGGGCCGGACGACGGGCGGTCGCCCCGCCGGTCCTTCCAACGCGCGACGGCCACCGGAAGTGCCCGCGCCGCGCGCGCCCGGACGACACGCGCGGCCCCCGCACGAAGGTACGCGGAGGGGGCCCGCCGGTGTCAGTGCCGGGGCATAGACTTCCGAGCTGACCCCCGGACTGTCCGCCAGCCCGTCGCCCCTCGTTTCCGTTGGAGGCCGAAACCGTGTCGAAGCCGCCGTTCACGCACCTGCACGTCCACACCCAGTACTCGATGCTGGACGGCGCCGCGCGGCTGAACGACATGTTCAAGGCCTGCGACGAGATGGGGATGACGCACATCGCCATGTCCGACCACGGCAACCTGCACGGGGCGTACGACTTCTTCCACTCCGCGAAGAAGGCGGGCGTGACGCCGATCATCGGCATCGAGGCGTACGTCGCCCCCGAGTCCCGGCGCAACAAGCGCAAGATCCGCTGGGGCCAGCCGCACCAGAAGCGGGACGACGTGTCCGGTTCGGGTGGTTACACCCACAAGACGATCTGGGCGGCCAACGCCACCGGACTGCACAACCTCTTCCGGCTCTCCTCCGACGCCTACGCCGAGGGCTGGCTGCAGAAGTGGCCCCGTATGGACAAGGAGACCATCTCCCAGTGGTCCGAGGGGCTCATCGCCTCCACCGGCTGCCCCTCGGGCGAACTGCAGACCCGGCTGCGCCTCGGCCAGTACGACGAGGCCCTGAAGTCGGCCGCCGAGTACCAGGACATCTTCGGCAAGGACCGCTACTTCCTGGAGCTGATGGACCACGGCATCGACATCGAGCACCGGGTCCGCGACGGCCTCCTGGAGATCGGCAGGAAGCTCGGCATCCCCCCGCTGGTCACCAACGACTCGCACTACACCTACGCGCACGAGGCGAGCGCCCACGACGCCCTGCTGTGCATCCAGACCGGCAAGAACCTCTCCGACCCCGACCGCTTCAAGTTCGACGGCACCGGCTACTACCTGAAGTCCACGGACGAGATGTACGCCATCGACTCCTCGGACGCCTGGCAGGAGGGCTGCCGCAACACCCTCCTGGTCGCCGAACAGGTCGACACCACGGGCATGTTCGAGAAGCGCGACCTGATGCCCAAGTTCGACATCCCCGAGGGCTACACCGAGGTCACCTGGTTCAAGGAGGAGGTCCGCCGCGGCATGGAGCGCCGCTTCCCCGGCGGCATCCCCGAGGACCGCCAGAAGCAGGTCGAGTACGAGATGGACGTCATCATCCAGATGGGGTTCCCGGGCTACTTCCTCGTCGTCGCCGACTTCATCATGTGGGCCAAGAACAACGGCATCGCCGTCGGCCCCGGGCGGGGCTCCGCGGCCGGCTCGATCGTCGCCTACGCCATGGGCATCACCGACCTCGACCCCATTCCGCACGGCCTGATCTTCGAGCGGTTCCTCAACCCCGAGCGCGTCTCCATGCCCGACGTCGACATCGACTTCGACGAGCGCAGGCGCGTCGAGGTCATCCGGTACGTCACCGAGAAGTACGGCGCCGACAAGGTCGCCATGATCGGCACCTACGGCAAGATCAAGGCCAAGAACGCCATCAAGGACTCCGCGCGCGTCCTGGGCTACCCGTACGCGATGGGCGACCGCATCACCAAGGCGATGCCCGCCGACGTCCTCGGCAAGGGCATCGACCTCAACGGCATCACCGATCCCTCGCACCCCCGCTACAGCGAGGCCGGCGAGGTCCGCGGGATGTACGAGAACGAACCGGACGTCAAGAAGGTCATCGACACCGCCAAGGGCGTCGAGGGCCTGGTCCGGCAGATGGGCGTGCACGCCGCCGGCGTGATCATGTCCAGCGAGACCATCACCGAGCACGTGCCCGTCTGGGTCCGGCACACCGACAACGTGACCATCACGCAGTGGGACTACCCGAGCTGCGAGTCGCTCGGCCTGCTGAAGATGGACTTCCTCGGCCTGCGCAACCTGACGATCATGGACGACGCGGTCAAGATGGTGAAGGCCAACAAGGGCCTCGACATCGACCTGCTGTCGCTGCCGCTGGACGACCCCAAGACCTTCGAACTGCTCCAGCGCGGCGACACCCTCGGGGTCTTCCAGTTCGACGGCGGTCCCATGCGCTCCCTGCTGCGCCTGATGAAGCCCGACAACTTCGAGGACATCTCCGCCGTCTCGGCGCTCTACCGGCCCGGCCCCATGGGCATGGACTCGCACACCAACTACGCGCTGCGCAAGAACGGCGCCCAGGAGATCACCCCGATCCACCCCGAGCTGGAGGCCCCGCTCAAGGAGGTCCTGGACGTCACCTACGGCCTGATCGTCTACCAGGAGCAGGTGCAGAAGGCCGCCCAGATCATCGCCGGGTACTCGCTCGGCGAGGCCGACATCCTCCGTCGCGTGATGGGCAAGAAGAAGGCCGACGAGCTGGCGAAGAACTTCACCATCTTCCAGGCCGGCGCCAAGAAGAACGGCTACAGCGACGAGGCGATCCAGGCCCTGTGGGACGTCCTGGTCCCGTTCGCCGGCTACGCCTTCAACAAGGCGCACTCCGCCGCGTACGGCCTGGTCTCGTACTGGACGGCCTACCTGAAGGCCAACTACCCGGCCGAGTACATGGCCGGACTGCTCACCTCGGTCAAGGACGACAAGGACAAGTCGGCCGTCTACCTCAACGAGTGCCGGCGCATGGGCATCAAGGTGCTCCCGCCCAACGTCAACGAGTCGGAGTCCAACTTCGCCGCCCAGGGCGACGACGTGATCCTCTTCGGCCTCTCCGCGGTGCGCAACGTCGGCACCAACGTGGTCGACTCGATCATCAAGTCCCGCAAGGCGAAGGGGAAGTACGCCTCCTTCCCGGACTACCTGGACAAGGTCGAGGCCGTCGTCTGCAACAAGCGGACCACGGAATCCCTCATCAAGGCGGGCGCCTTCGACTCCATGGGGCACACCCGCAAGGGGCTCACCGCCCAGTACGAACCGATGATCGACAACGTGGTCGCGGTCAAGCGCAAGGAGGCCGAGGGCCAGTTCGACCTCTTCGGCGGCATGGGCGACGCCGACACCAGCGAGCCGGGCTTCGGGCTCGACGTGGAGTTCTCGCCCGACGAGTGGGACAAGACGTATCTGCTCGCCCAGGAGCGGGAGATGCTCGGCCTCTACGTCTCCGACCACCCCCTCTTCGGCCTGGAGCACGTGCTGTCCGACAAGGCCGACGCGGGCATCGCCCAGCTCACCGGCGGCGACTTCGGGGACGGCGCGGTCGTCACCATCGGCGGCATCATCTCCGGGTTGCAGCGCAAGATGACCAAGCAGGGCAACGCCTGGGCGATCGCCACCGTCGAGGACCTGGCCGGCTCCCTGGAGTGCATGTTCTTCCCGGCGACGTACCAGCTGGTCTCGACGCAACTGGTCGAGGACGCCGTGGTGTTCGTCAAGGGCCGGCTCGACAAGCGGGAGGACGTGCCGCGGCTGGTCGCGATGGAGCTCCAGGTGCCCGACCTGTCCAACGCGGGGACCAACGCGCCGGTGGTGCTCACCATCCCGGCCACCAGGGTCACTCCGCCCATGGTCAGCCGGCTCGGCGAGATCCTCAGTCACCACAAGGGCGACAGCGAGGTGCGGATCAAGCTCCAGGGCCCCCGCAAGACCACGGTCCTCCGGCTCGACCGGCACCGGGTGAAGCCGGACCCGGCGCTCTTCGGCGACCTCAAGGTGCTGCTCGGCCCGTCCTGCCTGGCGGGTTGAGACCCGCCCGGACCGCCGGGCCCGTCAGGCTCACCCGGCCCGCCGGGCCGAGGGCCTGTCCGGCCCGGTGGGTTGAGGGGCCGACGTGAACGCCCGGTGGAGATCCCGGCAGGGATTCCGGCCGAGGTCGGCGCGCACAGGTGCACGCAAGGGGCGCATCCCGCACGGGATGCGCCCCTTGTAGTACGCCCGGCCTCAGTTGTGGCCGAAGCTCTTCCGCTGCTTGCGGCCGGGCTGGGCCGGGCCCGCATCCGCCGGGGCTATGGAGGCGGCCTGCGCCTCCCGCTCGGGCCGGTGCGCCTGCTCCGCCGCGTGTTCCGCCTGGGCGGAGCGGTTCTGCGGGCCGTTGTTCTTCTGCTGCTTGCGGTTCTGGTTCTTGTTCTTGGCCATGCTGATTCGCCTCCTGTTAAGGGGGTCCGGGGGTCGGACGGGATCAGACTCACACAGCCGTACAAAGAACGCATTCCGGGCAATTACCGTGTGTGACAAGGTGGCTGGCGGCATACGCGCCCGTGCGCCACGCCGAAGATCCAGTTCGGACCGTTAACCCCCGTGCCGTCGGGCAGACTCGAAGGAAGCCCGAAGCAAACCTCCCGGAAAGAGGGTGGACCGCGTGGACCGCTGCATCGTCCTGGTGGACGCCGGATACCTGCTCGGGGCCGCCGCCAGCCTTCTCGCGGGTGAACCCTCCCGCTCCCGCATCACCGTCGACCACGCCGCCCTCATCCAGGGCCTGCGCGACCGCGCCGAGTCCGACACCCGGCAGCCCCTGCTGCGCATCTACTGGTTCGACGGCGCCCCCGACCGCGTCCCGCAGCCCGAGCACCGCAGGCTGCGCGTGATGCCCCGGGTCACCGTCCGCCTCGGCGCCCTGACCCGCAGCGACGGACGGTGGGCGCAGAAGGGCGTCGACGCCGCCATGCACGCGGAACTCACCGAACTCGCCCGCAACCGGGCCTGCTCCGACGTGGTCCTGGTCACCGGGGACGGCGATCTGCTGCCGGGCATGATGGCCGCCAAGGAACACGGCGTCGCCGTCCACCTCTGGGCGGTGCAGGCCGCCGACGGCGACTACAACCAGTCCGAGGACCTGGTCGCCGAGGCCGACGAACGCCGGGTCCTGGACCGCGCCTGGATCACCCGGGCGGTACGCGCCAAGGAGTACGGCGGTATCTGCGCGCCCCCGCACGTGCCCCGGCCCGAGATCGCCGCGATCCTCTCCGCCCCGCTGCCGGAGTCCTCGCTCTCCGCCGCGCCCGAACGCCCCGCCGAGCAGCCCCGGCACCCGGCGGCGGCCGAGCCGCGCAACGGCTCGGGGGAGCGCGGGCTGCCCGCCGCGAAGGGTGTGCCCACGCCGAAGGACCTCGCGGGGCTGCGCGCCCCCGGCCCGCAGCCGGCGTCCCCGCCGCCCTCGGCGACGCTGCGGTGGTCCTCCGACAAGGGCTGGGTCGACCGGCCCGGGGGCGAGTCCTCCGAGGCCGCCTCGCTGCCGACGCTCGCGCAGCTCACCAGTGCGGAGCAGCGGTGGGCCGACCGCGAGGAGGACATCACGGCGGTCGGCGGCGACCCGCTTGAGGTCGGACAGGTGTTCGCCCGCCGTTGGGCGGAGCGGCTGACCGACCAGATCCATCTGCAGAAACTTTCCGGCATGTATCCCCGGGTGCCCCACCGCATCGACGGCGAGCTGCTGCGGTACGCGGCGCGCTTCGGCCTGCTCGCCCACAAGGACGACCAGATCGACGAACAGGACCGCTACGCGATCCGCGCGGGCTTCTGGCGCGAAATCGACGGCCGAACGGCTACGGAACGGGTGCCGGCGGGGGAGTAGGGGGCGCGCCGTCGGGGCGCGGGGCTGTGTTGTCTGCGCGGCTCCGCCGCGGGGTGCGCGACAAGCCCCCACCGGCGGTCAGCCGACAACGTACCCCGGGGTCCAAGGGGCGGAGCCCCTTGAAGGGATGGGAAGGGTAAGGGCGGCGGGGGCGAGAAAAGCCCTCCGGGCGCCACCCCGGCGAGGGTTTGTCGGCGATACCCCGTAGTCTCGTCCTTTGTGAGTACGCGCACCGCACCGACCCGACAACAGGGCGACGTCGTGTGCGCCGTACGCGGACTGACCAAGACCTACCCCGCCGCCCGCGCCCGCCGCGGCACCCCCGCCATCCCCGAGATCACCGCCACCGACGACATCCGCCTGGACGTCCGCCGCGGCGAGATCTTCGGCCTGCTCGGCCCCAATGGCGCCGGCAAGTCCACCCTCGTCCGCCAGCTCACCGGCCTGATGCGCCCCGACCGCGGCAGCGTCGAGATCCTCGGCCACGACATCGTCCGCCACCCCGAGCGCGCCTCCCGCATCCTCGCCTACCTCGGCCAGGAGTCCACCGCCCTCGACGAGCTGACCGTCTCGCTGGCCGCCGAGACGACCGGTCGACTGCGCGGCCTCGACCTGCGCCGGGCCCGCGTGGAGCGGGACGCCGTCCTGGAGGAGCTCGGCCTCACCCCGCTGGCCGCCCGCCCCTTGAAAAAGCTCTCCGGCGGCCAGCGCAGACTCGCCTGCTTCGCCGCCGCCCTCGTCGGCGAGCGCCCCCTGCTGGTGCTGGACGAGCCCACCACCGGCATGGACCCGGTCGCCCGCCGCGCGGTGTGGGCCGCCGTCGACCGCCGCCGCGCGGAACACGGCACCACCGTGCTGCTGGTCACGCACAACGTCATCGAGGCGGAGACCGTCCTCGACCGGGTCGCCGTCCTGCACCACGGCCGCGTCGTCGCCTGCGACACGCCCGCGGGTCTCAAGGCGGAGGTCGCGGGCGAGGTCCGCGTGGAACTCGTCTGGCGCGACCGCCCGCCACTGGACGTGCCCGAGGTCGCCGCCCTGCACGACCGCGCCGCCGAGTCCGGACGCCGCTGGACGCTGCGGCTCGCTCCCGAGGAGGCCAGGGCCGTCGTCGCCACGGTCACCGGCGGCGCCGCCTTCGCCGCCCTGGACGACTTCACCCTCGCCACGCCCAGCCTGGAGGACGTCTACCTCGCGCTCGGCGGGGACGTCCGGGGACTGGTGAAGGCGTGAGGCGGGCCGGTGCGGCGGTGAGCACGCCGGGCGCCGCGTCCGTACGGTCCGTGGGGAACGGAACGACCGCCCCGAGGGAGAAGACCCCGAGGGAGAAGACCCCGAGGGAGAAGACCCCGAGCGAGAAGGAGCAGCGCGTCGTGAGTGTCGTACCCGCCGGGATCCTGCCCGCCGCCCCCGGGGCGGTGCCGGACGCCGCCCCGGAGGCGGCCGTCCTCGGACCGCGGGCCCGGCTGTGGCCCGCGCTCGCCGCCGTGTACAAGGCGCAGCTCTCCCGCGCCCGGGTCGCCCGCATCCCGCTGCTGTTCGTGGCGACGTTCCAGTCGATCGGCATCATGATCCTCATGCGCGGGGTCGTGGACGACGCCGCCGGGGCGCGCGCGGTGGTCGCCGGCTCCTCCGTCCTCGTCGTGGCCTTCGTGGCGCTCAACCTGCTGGCGCAGTACTTCGGGCAGCTCCGCGCCGACGGCGGCCTCGACCACTACGCCACGCTCCCGGTGCCGCCGGCCGCCGTGGTGCTCGGCGCGGCGGGCGCGTACGCCTCCTTCACCGTGCCGGGCACGGTGGTCACCGCCGTCTTCGGCTGTCTGCTGTTCGGACTGCCGCTCGGCCATCTGTGGATCCTGGCCGCGGTGATTCCGCTGGCCGGGGCCGCGCTCGCCGGGCTCGGCGCCGCCCTGGGGCTGCTCGCCCCGCGCCCCGAACTCGCCACCCTGCTCGGCCAGCTCGGCATGTCGGCGGCACTCCTGCTCGGGGTGCTCCCGCCCGGCCGGCTGCCGGAGGTGGTCCGCCTCGCGCGCGATCTGCTGCCGTCCACGTACGGTGTGGAGGCGTTCGCGCGGACGTTCGGGGAACACCCGGACTGGATGTACGTCCTCGGCGACCTCGCCGTGTGCGCCGGCGTCGGGCTCGCCTCGCTGGCCGTGGCGACCTGGGCGTACCGGCGCGCGGCCGTCCGGTGACGCGACCGACCGACTCGACCGACGATGACAGGGTGACCGTTCCGTTGACTCCTCCGCCCCCGCAGGAACCGTCCCGCCACGACCAGGCCGGACAGCAGGCCCCCGCCCCGTCCGCCCCGGCGGCGCCGGGGCCCGCGTACGAGCGGTGGCAGGGGCCCGACGGTGCGGCCGTGCCCGGGCCCTTCGGCCAGGGGCCGGGCGTGTCGTACGCACAGGACGGACCCGGTATGAAGACCGAAGTGCGGGAGGGCGTCGTCGTCGCGCTGGGCGTGGCGGTGACGGGGGTGCTGCTCGGGGTGCTGTGGTGGTGGCTGGCGCCGCATGTGCCGCTGGTCGGGGACGTGGTCGGCAAGAACTGGGTCGTCTACCTCAAGGACAGCGAGGGGGAGCAGGCGATCGGGGTCGACGGGACGTTCACGCTGCTCGCGCTGGCGTTCGGGGCGGTGAGCGCGGTGGTGGTGTTCCTGGCCCGGCGGCGGGGCGGGGTGCCGTTGGTGGTGGCGCTCGCGGTGGGCGGCGTGCTGGGATCGTTGCTCGCGTGGCGGGTGGGGGTCTGGCTGGGGCCCGCGCAGGATGTGGTCGCGCACGCGAAGAGTGTGGGCAAGGGGGTGACGTTCTCCGCGCCGTTGAAGCTGGGCGCGAAGGGGGCGTTGCTGGCGTGGTCCCTGGCGGCGCTGGTCGTTCACCTGGGCCTCACGGCGTTGTTCGGCCCGAGGGACCCGGAACCCGTGCCGGCGCCGTTGCCTCCGGCGGCCTAGGGGCACGGTCGGCCGGGGGTGCTGTCACGGCGGCTTCGCGACCCGGCGCTCGCCGGGTGCCGCTGCGCCCACCCGTGCCGCCCCAGCGGCACGACTGCCCGCAGTGGGGAGCCGCGCCCCTGCTAGCCCCGCGCGATCGGCGCGACGACCGCCCCCGTCAGCGTCGCCAGGTCACCCGGGGCGAGCTCCACCTCCAGGCCCCGTCGGCCCGCCGACACGCACACCGTGGCGTGCGCGGAGGCGGACGCGTCCAGGACCGTTCGCAGGCGTTTGCGCTGGCCCAGGGGGGAGATGCCGCCGCGTACGTACCCCGTCGTCCGCTCGGCCAGCGTCGGGTCGGCCATCGCCGCGCGCTTGCCGCCCACCGCCGTCGCGAGCGCCTTCAGGTCGAGCGAGCCCGCCACCGGGACCACGCCGACCACCAGCGCGCCGTCCACGTCGGCCACCAGCGTCTTGAAGACCCGGTCCGGGGAGACACCCATCGCCTCGGCCGCCTCCTCGCCGTACGAGGGGTGGGAGGGGTCGTGGTCGTAGGAGTGGACCGTGTACGCCACCCCCGCCGCCGTCAGCGCCACCGTGGCCGGGGTCCCGCCCCCGCCCGGCTGCTGCTGTTTCTTCGTCTTCTTCGCCATCCCGGCCCTCGTACGTGTTCGCGTTCGTCTTCGTACCGTGCTGCGCACCCCGTCCCGCGCCGGGTCAGTTGAGGCTCTGCGGGCCCCGCGTCAGTTCCGCCGCCGGCAGCGACGGCAGATTGCGGATGATCGCGGTCTCCGCGCGCAGCAGCTTCAGCTCGTCCCGCAGCCGCGAGGCGGTGTCCGGCGCCTGGAGCAGCCGCTGCTTCGCCGGGGTGTCCAGCATCGCCGCCGCGGCGACCAGGTACGACACCACGGACGGCTCGTCGGGGAGCTCCCCGCTGGTCGACAGCGACCGCTCCCGCGCCCCGGCCAGCCGCTTCTGGTACTTGCGGAACGCCCGCAGCACGCCCTCGGCCAGCGTCGCGGCACCGTCGCCCGGCTCCTCCTCCAGCTCCTCCAGTTCGGCCGTCAGGAAGGCGCCGGAGGCGTCCACCGAGAGCAGCCGGACCCGGGTGGTGCCGGTGGCCAGCACCTCGAACGTGCCGTCGGGCCGCTCCCGGATGGTCGCCGCGTCCGCGACGCAGCCCACCGCGTGCAGTGCCTTGGCCGGATCGGCCCCGAAGCCCGCCGCGGGCCCCCGCTCGGGCACGGCCGTCGGATCGGGCATGCCGGGCTCGCTGGGCGCCACCTCGTGGCCGTCGCGGATGGCGACGACGGCGAAGCGGCGCGGTTCCTCCTCGGGGGTCTTCAGCAGCTCGCGCATCATGGCGCGATAACGCTCCTCGAAGACGTTCAGCGGAAGCACGAGCCCCGGGAACAGCACCGAGTTCAACGGGAAGAGCGGAAGCCGGACGATGGTCACGACGGGACAGCCTAATGGTCCTACGGCCGGGAACGGCCGGTGCGGTCACCCGGCGGGTACGGATCGGAGGCGCCGGGTGGGCGCGCGGGGCGCGGACCGCCCGCGTGCGGCGCGCGGCCGTGCGCCGCCCGGAGCCGGACGCCGTCCCGTACCCGCAGGAACCGGGCGAGCGGGTCGTCGCCGTCCCGTTCCCAGGGGAACGAGATGGCGTACGGGCCGATCAGGCGCAGCTGCTCCAGCGCGTCGTCCCAGCGGTACAGGCGGACCAGCACGTGCGCGAGGAGGTTGCGCACCTCGGCGGGCCAGGGGTCGGCCGGCGCGTACCCGGCGGAGAGCGCGACGGCCCGGTCCGCCGCCGCGTCCAGCCGGGACCGCGAGACGGCCGCGCCGCCCCGTGCGGCGAGGTAGGCGTGGGCCGCCCGGACGGGCAGCGCCTGCACCAGCGACCCCGGGAGCGCGTCCTGCGCGGCCCGCTCGGCGAAGTCGAAGCACTCGCGGTGGCACGCCGGGCCGGAGCCGCCCCGGGCGTCGCACGCGCTCGCGAGGTACCGCAGGGCGGCCACATGGCACCCGTAGTGGTGCGGGGAGCGGCGCACGGCCTCCACCCACAACCGCTCGAACTCGGTGTGTCCCGCACGGACGCCCCGGGCGTGGTCCAGGGCGATCCGCCAGGGCACCGGGTCGCCCCCGCCGCTCTCGGCGACCGCCGTGACCAGCGGACTCGCCCGGCGCAGCAGTTCGGCGCGGGCCGGGGAGACCCAGCCGCGGTCCACCGCGAGCTGGGCCCCGACCAGCGCCGCGTCCGGGGAGTCCGGGTCGGCGGCGCACCAGTCGTCGAACCACTCGCCGCGCGAGCGCGCGAACAGCGCGAGCCGCCGGACGTAGCCGTCGCGGTCCTCCCACGCGGCGGCCTCGCGGGTGGCGGCCAGCAGCGCGGCCGCCGGCCCGTACTCGCCGCGGCCGGCCGCGACGAGCGCGGGGGAGAGGCGGTCGTCGGGCGCGTCGAGCAGCACCTCGTCATCCGGAACGAGACCGCCCGGGAGGAGACCGTCCGGACCGAGACCGTCCGGACCAAAATCGCCGGGACCGGGGCCGTCCGAACCGGGGCCGCCTGGAACACGACCACCCGCCCGCGAGAGACCGTCGGGGACGGGCCCGGCGGCGGGTCGCGGAGCGTTCCGGGACGGCCGAGCGGTACGGAGCAGGGCGCGCAAGCGGGTCATGGTGTCGACCATTGAAAACACCAGGTCGCGCACGCGCCAGAGGTGCGGACGAAACGGAAATTGGTTGTACGGGGGAGGGTCAAGGCGCGGTAAAAGGTGAGCAACCCTCATCTGTCGCACGGGTGTACGCATGCCCCGTGCGCCCCGGTCCGTCGAGGGACTTCCCTCAGCTCCGCCGCAGCGCCCGCGTCACACCCGCGGCCACCGTCGTCGCCAGGACCCAGCCCAGCAGGATCAGCGCCGTGGCCAGCCACTGCCAGCCGCCGGCGAGCCGCCACTGGTCGGCCTGCCCGAGGTCGATCACCGGCAGCAGCAGGTCGAGCGCGAACAGCGAGGCGTTCCAGTGCGGATGCTTCTGCGGATCGACCGGCGGCGGGTCGTTCCCCGCGAACGCCAGCGACGCGGCCGCCCACAGCACCGCCATCCACACCGCGGCCCGCCCCGGCCGGTACCCGTAGGCCACCGTCCAGTCCTGCGCGTACCCCCACAGCTTCGCGGCGAGCGGCAGGGTCTCCCGACGGCGGCGCTGCTTGGCGAGCAGCACCTCGCGGGCGTCCTCGTCCTCCCCGGAGCCGCGCAGCACGGCCGCGAGCCGTTCGTAGGGTTCCGGGTCGTACTCGGCGGTCGCCGCGGTGACCCATTCCACGCGCCGCTGGAGCGGGAAGGCGTCCTGCGGCACCAGGTTCTCGTAGGTGAAGCCGCCCATGTGCAGCCGGCCGGGGCCGGGCCAGCTCGTCGTACGGTCGACGAGGTTGCCGATCCGGGCGCCCGACAGCACCACCCGGCCGCGCTCCGGCCGCTCCCCGAGGAAGCGCAGCTCGGGCATCTGCACCCGGCGCAGCGACAGCTCCTGGTCGTCCCGGAAGCGGAACCGGGCGCCCTCCAGGTCCACGGAGTCCCCGAACCGCCCGTCGTCGAGGCGGATTCCGCCCAGCGCCTCGAAACGCTGTACGAGCGTGCCGCGGGCCGGGGTGGTGCCGCTGGTCAGCACCGGGTTGCCGAGTCCGGCGGGGCTCAGGTAGAGCGTGCGTTCGACGGTGAGCTGGGGCGCGTTCAGGGCGTGCCGTGTGGCCGTACTGGCCAGCCGGGCGCCCCGCAGGCTCAGCGACACGCCGACCTGGGCGCTGCGCAGGCTCAGCTCGCCCTCCGTGTGGAGCATCTCGGCCTGGAGGTCCTGGCCGACCGAGATGCCGTCCGCGACGATCGCCCGGCCGGTGCGGTCCCGGCCCACGGCCGCCTGGTTGAGCAGCAGATCGGTGCCTATGTGCGCGTCGGTGAGCCGGATGCCGCCGGGGACCCGGCAGCGCGGCAGATGCAGATCGCCCTCGGTGTGCACCCGGGCCGCCTCCAGCCGGGGCATCGCGCAGTCCAGCAGCCGCACGGTGGTGAACCGGGCCTCCGGCAGCCGTACCTCCTGCTCGAAGCGGCAGCCCTTGATCTCGACGTACGGATCGACGGTGCCGCCCGCCAGATCGAGCGGGTCGGTGATCCGCACCCCGGTCAGCTTCAGCGAGGCGACCCGGCCGGCCAGCGCGGGCGGGCCGTCGAGCAGCAGCCAGCACACCACGCGGGCGCGGACCGTGCGCTCGGGGCCCCAGGGGGCGCCGCCGTGTGGATCGTCCACGCGCGCGTCGCCGCTGCGCAGGTCGTAGACGGTGCCGGCACGGAACGCCTGCCACATGCCGGCCTCGACGGTGGTCAGTCCGTCGGGAACATCGGGAACATCGGTCGTCGTGGCGCGCAGGCCGTCACTCTCGGTCACGGCGCGCCCGTCCTCCCCGTCACGGTGCCTCCTTCCTGCCCCACAGGTGGCGCTACTCGCGGGTTGGTACAACGGGTGATGCCCGCTGAGTCAGGTGTTGAACACTCAAAGTGACGACGACTTCGCCGCCCGCCCGTCCATGCGTGGCGTATCGGCCACGTGTGCGAGCCGTGCGTGACGTATCAGCCACTGATACGGACGGACGGCCACCGTTGCCGGTCTGAGAGAATTGACCGTGTGATCTCCCGAATCGATCTGCGCGGCGACGCCCTTCCCGAGGGACCCGCCCTGCGCGACCTGCTGCCCCGAGCCGACTTCGACGTCGCGGCCGCCCTGGAGAAGGTGCGCCCGATCTGCGAGGCCGTGCATCATCGGGGCGACGCGGCGCTGATCGACTTCGCCGAGAAGTTCGACGGCGTCCGGCTGGAATCCGTCCGCGTACCCGCCGAGGCCCTGAAAGAGGCGCTGGAGCGGCTCGACCCGCAGGTTCGCGCGGCCCTGGAGGAGTCCATCCGCCGCGCCCGCATGGTCCACCGCGCGCAGCGCCGCACCACGCACACCACCAAGGTCGTCCCCGGCGGCACGGTCACCGAGAAGTGGGTCCCGGTCGACCGCGTCGGGCTGTACGCGCCCGGCGGCCGCTCGGTCTACCCGTCCTCCGTGGTGATGAACGTGGTGCCCGCCCAGGAGGCCGGCGTCGAGTCGATCGCGCTCGCCTCCCCGGCCCAGGCCGAGTATGACGGCCTGCCGCACCCGACGATCCTCGCCGCCTGCGCCCTGCTCGGCGTCGACGAGGTGTACGCCGCGGGCGGCGCCACCGCCGTCGCGATGTTCGCCTACGGCACCGAGTCCTGCCCGCCCGCGAACATGGTGACCGGCCCCGGCAACATCTGGGTCGCCGCCGCCAAGCGCTTCTTCACCGGCCGCATCGGCATCGACGCCGAGGCGGGCCCGACCGAGATCGCGATCCTCGCCGACGCCACGGCCGACCCGGTGCACGTCGCCTCCGACCTGATCAGCCAGGCCGAGCACGACCCGCTGGCCGCCGCCGTCCTCGTCACCGACTCCCCGGAGCTGGCCGACGCGGTCGAGCGCGAACTCCAGCCGCAGGTCGCCGCCACCAAGCACGTCGAGGACCGCATCGTGCCCGCCCTCACGGGCCGCCAGTCCGCGATCGTCCTGGTCGACGGCGTCGAGGAGGGCCTGCGCGTGGTCGACGCGTACGGCGCCGAGCACCTGGAGATCCAGACCGCCGACGCCGCGGCCGTCGCCGACCGCGTGCGCAACGCCGGCGCGATCTTCGTCGGCCCCTGGGCCCCGGTCTCGCTCGGCGACTACGCGGCCGGCTCCAACCACGTCCTCCCGACCGGCGGCTGCGCCTGCCACTCCTCGGGGCTCTCCGTCCAGTCCTTCCTGCGCGGCATCCACGTCGTCGACTACACGCGCGACGCGCTCGCCGAGGTCGCCCACCATGTGGTGACGCTCGCGGAGGCGGAGGACCTGCCGGCGCACGGCGCGGCGGTCAAGGCGAGGTTCGACTGGAAGGTACCCGGAAGCAAGTGAGCACGTTCGGCATCGACGACCTCCCCGTACGGGACGAACTGCGCGGCAAGTCCCCCTACGGCGCACCGCAGCTCGACGTCCCCGTGCGGCTGAACACCAACGAGAACCCGTACCCGCTGCCCGAACCGCTCGTCGAGCGGATCGCCGAACGGGTGCGCGAGGCCGCCCGCACCCTCAACCGCTACCCGGACCGGGACGCGGTCGAGCTGCGCACCCGGCTCGCCGAGTATCTGACGAAGACCGGCGGCCACCCCGTCGGCCCGGAGAACGTGTGGGCCGCCAACGGCTCCAACGAGGTCCTCCAGCAGCTGCTGCAGACCTTCGGCGGGCCCGGGCGCACCGCGATCGGCTTCGAGCCGTCGTACTCGATGCACTCGCTCATCGCGCGCGGCACCGGCACCGGCTGGATCTCCGGCCCCCGCAACGACGACTTCACCATCGACGTGCGCGCCGCCGAGCGGGCCATCGCCGAGCACCGCCCCGACGTCGTCTTCATCACCAGCCCCAACAACCCCACCGGCACCGCGGTCCCGCCCGCCACCGTCCTCGCCCTGTTCGAGGCCGCCCAGGCGGCGAAGCCCTCCCTGGTCGTCGTCGACGAGGCGTACATCGAGTTCAGCCACGGCGACTCGCTGCTGCCGCTGCTGGAGGGACGGCCGCATCTCGTCGTCTCCCGCACGATGTCGAAGGCGTTCGGCGCGGCGGGACTGCGCCTCGGCTACCTCGCCGCGCACCCGGCCGTCGTCGACGCCGTCCAGCTCGTCCGGCTGCCGTACCACCTCTCGGCCGTCAACCAGGCGACCGCGCTGGCCGCGCTGGAGTTCTCCGACACGCTGCTCGGCTACGTCGAACAGCTGAAGACCGAACGGGACCGGCTGGTCGCTGAACTGCGCGGAATCGGCTACGAGGTGACGGCGTCCGACGCCAACTTCGTCCAGTTCGGGCGGTTCGCCGACTCCCACGAGGCATGGCGGAAGATCCTCGACCGGGGCGTCCTGGTCCGGGACAACGGCGTACCGGGGTGGCTGCGGGTGACCGCGGGAACCCCGGCGGAGAACGACGCGTTCCTCGAAGCGGTGAACGAAGTGATGGCGTCAGCCACACGCGCACTCAGGAAGGACCTCGGGGCGGACCACGAGAAGGCCACCGCGACGGACCTCAAGGACCAAGGACAGGAGCGGAGCGCATGAGCCGCGTCGGGCGCGTGGAGCGCACCACCAAGGAGACCTCGGTCGTCGTCGAGATCGACCTCGACGGCACCGGCAAGGTCGACGTGTCGACGGGCGTCGGCTTCTACGACCACATGCTCGACCAGCTCGGCCGGCACGGTCTGTTCGACCTCACCGTGAAGACCGAGGGCGACCTGCACATCGACTCCCACCACACCATCGAGGACACCGCCCTCGCGCTCGGCGCCGCCTTCAAGCAGGCCCTCGGCGACAAGGTGGGCATCTACCGCTTCGGCAACTGCACGGTCCCGCTGGACGAGTCCCTCGCCCAGGTCACCGTCGACCTCTCCGGCCGCCCCTACCTGGTGCACACCGAGCCGGAGACCATGGCGCCGATGATCGGCTCGTACGACACCACGATGACCCGGCACATCCTGGAGTCCTTCGTCGCCCAGGCGCAGATCGCGCTGCACGTGCACGTGCCCTACGGGCGCAACGCGCACCACATCGTCGAATGCCAGTTCAAGGCGCTCGCCCGCGCCCTGCGCTACGCCTCCGAGCGGGACCCGCGCGCGGCCGGCATCCTCCCCTCCACCAAGGGCGCGCTGTGAACGGGGGGTCGACGGCGCTCATCGTGCTGGGGCTCTTCCTGGCGGGCGGGATCGTCTCCTTCGTCCGGCAGAAGATGCCCACGAGCCTCATCGTGCTGCTCTCCGTCGGCGCGGCCATGTGCCTCGTCGCGGGCGTCATGCGACTGGAGGTGTGGAATTGACCAGTCCGAGCACCCGGAAGGTCGTCGTCTTCGACTACGGCTTCGGCAACGTCCGCTCCGCCGAGCGCGCCCTCGCGCGGGCCGGCGCGGACGTCGAGATCACCCGTGACTACGACCGGGCCATGAACGCCGACGGCCTGCTCGTGCCCGGCGTGGGCGCCTTCGCGGCCTGTATGAAGGGGCTCCAGGAGGCCCGCGGCGACTGGATCATCGGCCGCCGGCTGGCCGGCGGCCGCCCGGTCATGGGCATCTGCGTCGGCATGCAGATCCTCTTCGCCCGCGGCATCGAACACGGTGTCGAAACCGAGGGCATGGACGAGTGGCCCGGCTCCGTCGAACCCCTCAAGGCCGACGTCGTCCCCCACATGGGCTGGAACACCGTCGAGGCACCGGCCGGCTCGCAGCTCTTCGCCGGGCTCGACGCCGACGCGCGCTTCTACTTCGTGCACTCCTACGCCGTCCACGACTGGACCCTCAAGACCGCGAACCCGGCCCTGCGCGCCCCGAAGGTCACCTGGTCCACGCACGGCGAGCGGTTCGTCGCCGCCGTCGAGAACGGCGCCCTGTGGGCCACCCAGTTCCACCCCGAGAAGTCCGGCGACGCCGGCGCCCAGCTCCTCACCAACTGGATCGGAACCCTGTAGACACCATGGCCACGCTCGAACTCCTCCCCGCCGTCGACGTCCGCGACGGCCAGGCCGTCCGCCTGGTCCACGGCGAGTCCGGCACCGAGACCTCCTACGGCTCCCCCCTGGAGGCCGCCCTTGCCTGGCAGCGCTCCGGCGCCGAGTGGCTGCACCTGGTCGACCTGGACGCCGCGTTCGGCACCGGCGACAACCGCGCGCTGATCGCCGAGGTCGCGGGGGCCATGGACATCAAGGTCGAGCTGTCCGGCGGCATCCGCGACGACGACACCCTCGCCGCCGCCCTCGCCACCGGCTGCACCCGCGTCAACCTCGGCACCGCCGCCCTGGAGACCCCCGAATGGGTCGCCAAGGTCATCGCCGAGCACGGCGACAGGATCGCCGTCGGCCTCGACGTGCGCGGCACCACCCTGCGCGGCCGCGGCTGGACCCGCGACGGCGGCGACCTCTACGAGACGCTGGCCCGCCTCGACAAGGAGGGCTGCGCCCGCTACGTCGTCACCGACATCGCCAAGGACGGCACCCTCCAGGGCCCCAACCTGCAACTGCTCAGAGACGTCTGCGCCGCCACCGACCGCCCGGTGGTGGCCTCCGGCGGCGTCTCCTCCCTGGACGACCTGCGCGCCCTGACCTCCCTCGTCCCGCTCGGTGTCGAGGGCGCCATCGTCGGGAAGGCCCTGTACGCGAAGGCGTTCACGTTGGAAGAGGCCCTGGAGGTTGTGTCGTCATGACGTCCGACGCCGTACGGCGCGTGCAGAGCGGAAGCACCTGGGAAGAGTCCTTCGGTTTCGCACGCGCCGTCGCGGCGGGCGACCGTGTCCTGGTGGGCGGCACCACGGCCTTCCGGGACGGCGTCCTGCAGGGCGAGGGCGACCCCTACGAGCAGGCCAGGGCGGCCTTCGCCGGCGCCCTGGAGGCGATCGCCGAGTTCGGGCTCGGCCCCGAGTCGGTGGTCCGCACCCGCGTCTACCTCACCCATCCGCGGGACGTGGACGAGGTGGGCCGGGCGCACAAGGAACTCTTCGACGCGGTGCGGCCGGTCGCCAGCCTGCTCGTCGTGGACGGATTCTTCGACTCGCGCGTGCTGGTCGAAGTCGAACTGGAAGCATTCAGAGGAGCCGTGGATTCATGACCCTGGCGGTCCGAGTCATCCCCTGCCTGGACGTGGACAACGGCCGGGTCGTCAAGGGCGTCAACTTCCAGAACCTGCGGGACGCGGGCGACCCCGTCGAGATGGCCAAGGTGTACGACGCCGAGGGCGCCGACGAGCTGACGTTCCTGGACATCACCGCCTCCTCCGGCGACCGCGAGACCACCTACGACGTCGTCCGCCGCACCGCCGAGCAGGTCTTCATCCCGCTCACCGTGGGCGGCGGCGTACGTACGCCCGAGGACGTGGACAAGCTGCTGCGGGCGGGCGCGGACAAGGTCGGCGTCAACACGGCGGCGATCGCCCGCCCCGAACTGATCCGCGAGATCGCCGAACGGTTCGGCCGCCAGGTCCTGGTCCTCTCCGTCGACGCCCGCCGCACGGAGACCGGCTCCTTCGAGGTCACCACCCACGGCGGCCGCCGCGGCACCGGCATCGACGCCGTCGAGTGGGCCCACCGGGCCGCCGACCTCGGCGCCGGGGAGATCCTGCTCAACTCGATGGACGCGGACGGCACCAAGGACGGCTACGACCTGGAGATGATCCGGGCCGTGCGCAAACACGTCACGGTCCCGGTGATCGCCTCCGGCGGCGCCGGCGCCCTGCCGCACTTCCCGCCGGCCGTGGAGGCCGGCGCGGACGCGGTGCTCGCGGCCTCCGTGTTCCACTTCGGCGATCTGCGCATCGGCGAGGTCAAGCGGGAACTGCGGGAGGCGGGCCACCCCGTACGGTAGGCCCGCCCGCCCCGGGGCCCTGTCAGTTCCCGAGCCGCTTGGTGCCCCGCGCCTTGGCGACCGCGTCCACGTCGCCGTCCAGCTCCACCCGGGCCGCGCCCTGCCGGCCGTGCGCGAACAGCAGCAGCTCCGAGGGCTCCCCGGTGACGGTGACCACCGGTGTGCCGCGGTGGGCGACGGCCGTCTGGCCGTCCGGCCGCCGCAGCACCAGGCCGGTCGGGGCGCCGCGGCCCAGCATCCGGGCCATCCGCTCCAGTCGCGACCACAGGGTGTCCTGGAAGACCGCGTCCAGCTCACGGGGCGTCCAGTCGGGCTGCGCCCGGCGCACGTCCTCGGTGTGCACGTAGAACTCGACGGTGTTGGACGCCTCGTCGATCTGCTTCAGCGAGAAGGGCGAGAACCGGGGCGGACCGGTACGGATGAGCTGGATCAGCTCCTCGTACGGCTTGGCCCGGAACTCGTCCATCACCCGGTCGAGGCGCGGGGCCAGCTGCTTGATCACGATCCCCCCGGCCGCGTCCGGCCGCCGCTCCCGCAGGACGATGTGCGCCGCCAGATCCCGTGTCCGCCACCCCTCGCACAGGGTGTCCGCATGGGGCCCCGACGCCTCCAACAGATCCGCCAGAAGAAGTCGTTCACGCTTCGCATGGGTCGACATACGCTCAGCTTACGACCGGCGCCCCCGCAAGGGGCGCGGGACGGTACCGCGCGCGGTTCCGCCACAGGCGGCGCGGCCGGCAGTGCCCCACCCGCACCCGCCAAAAAGTACGACTACAGGGTCCGCCCTGTGGACAACCGGAAGATCCACAACTCCCCGCGCGGCACAATGACACGCATGACCAGCCGCACGCCCGCACCGCCACCCGCCGACAGCCCCCTGCCCCCCGACCTCGCCGCCCGCCTCAAGCGGACTCCCGACGGCCTCCTCCCCGCCATCGCCCAGCAACACGACACCGGCGAAGTCCTCATGCTCGGCTGGATGGACGACGAGGCCCTCCACCGCACCCTCACCACCGGCCGCTGCACCTACTGGTCCCGCAGCCGCCAGGAGTACTGGGTCAAGGGCGACACCTCCGGCCACGTCCAGCACGTCAAGTCCGTCGCCCTGGACTGCGACGCCGACACCGTGCTGGTCAAGGTCGACCAGGTCGGCGCCGCCTGCCACACCGGCGCCCGCACCTGCTTCGACGCGGACGTCCTCCTGCCCACCACCCCCGCTCAGTAGGGTCGACCGCCATGGACCTCGAGACGTTCCGCAAGCTGGCCACCGACCGCCGCGTCATCCCCGTCAGCCGCAAGCTCCTCGCCGACGGCGACACCCCGGTCGCGCTCTACCGCAAGCTCGCCGCCGAACGCCCCGGCACCTTCCTGCTGGAGTCCGCGGAGAACGGCCGCGCGGCGTTCACCTGGTCCCGCTACTCCTTCGTCGGCGTCCGCAGCCAGGCCGCGCTGACCGAACGCGAGGGCCGCACCCACTGGCTGGGCACCCCGCCCGTCGGCGTCCCGGCCGACGGCGACCCGCTCGCCGCGCTGCGCGCCACCGTCGAGGCCCTGCACACCCCCCGGGACCTCGCCCACGACCTGGGGCTCCCGCCCTTCACCGGCGGCATGGTCGGCTACCTGGGCTACGACATCGTGCGCCGTCTGGAGAAGGTCGGCCCCGGCGAGCGGGACGACCTGGGGCTCCCCGAGCTGACCATGCTGCTCACCTCCGACCTCGCCGTCCTCGACCACTGGGACGGCACGGTCCTGCTCATCGCCAACGCGATCAACCACAACGACCTGGACACCGGCGTCGACGAGGCCTACGCCGACGCCGTGGCCCGGCTGGACGCGATGGAGGCGGACCTGGCCCGGCCGGTCGCACAGCCGCCCGCCGCGCTCCCGCCCTCCGAACTGCCCGAGTACACCGCGCGGTGGGGCGGACCCGACTTCCGGAAGGCCGTCGAGGACATCAAGGAGCGCATCCGGGCCGGGGAGGCCTTCCAGGTCGTCCCCTCGCAGCGGTTCGAGACACCGTGCACGGCGAGCGCGCTGGACGTCTACCGGGTGCTGCGGGCGACCAACCCGTCGCCGTACATGTATCTGTTCCGCTTCCCCTGCGCGGACGGCGAGGCCTTCGACGTCGTCGGCTCGTCCCCCGAGGCGCTGGTCAAGGTGGAGGACGGACACGCCATGGTCCACCCCATCGCCGGCACCCGGCCGCGCGGGGCGAGCCCGCAGGAGGACCAGGCACTCGCCGACGAACTGCTCGCCGACCCCAAGGAGCGCGCCGAGCACCTCATGCTCGTCGACCTCGGCCGCAACGACCTGGGCAGGGTCTGTGAGCCCGGCTCGGTCGAGGTGGTCGACTTCATGTCCGTCGAGCGGTACTCGCACGTCATGCACATCGTGTCCACGGTCACCGGTCGCGTCGCCGCCGGCCGCACCGCGTTCGACGTGCTGACCGCCTGCTTCCCCGCGGGCACCCTCTCCGGCGCGCCCAAGCCCCGCGCCCTGCAGATCATCGACGAACTCGAACCGTCCCGGCGCGGCCTGTACGGCGGCTGCGTCGGCTACCTGGACTTCGCGGGCGACTCCGACACGGCCATCGCGATCCGTACGGCGCTGCTGCGGGACGGCACGGCGTACGTGCAGGCCGGCGCCGGAATCGTCGCGGACTCGGACCCGCTCGCCGAGGACACCGAGTGCCGCAACAAGGCCGCGGCGGTACTCCGCGCGGTCCACACGGCGAACCGCCTGGAAGGAGCCGCCACGGGAGCACGGTGACCGGGGACAACACCGAGGACAACACGGACACGGTGACCGAGGACACGGAACCCGACCCGAACCCCGGGTGACCGTTCGCCCGGTGTTCGGGTGATAGTGGAGTACGTGACTGCCCTACCTCACCCCTCCGCCGAGGAGTCCGCGCCCGCCCGGTCCGGACGCCGCAGCCTCGCCACCGCCCTGCTGAGCGGGGCGCTCGGCGCCGCCGTGGCCCTGCTCTCCACCCGGCAGGGCTGGTCCTCCGGCACCGTCGCGGTGCCCGGCGGCAACTTCCCGCTGCACGTCAAGGGCAGCGACGTCACCGGCGTCCCCGCGGCCCTCGCCGTGGTCGGACTCGCCGCGCTCGTCGCCGTCTTCGCCGTCCGCCGGACCGGCCGCTACCTGGTCTCCGCGCTGCTCGCGCTCTCCGGCGCCGGCACGATCGCCGCGGCCCTGCTCGGGGCCGGCGACAGCTCGGCGCTGGACGAGCAGGCCGCCCAGACCTCCGGCGACGCCTCCGCCACCGCCGCGGCGCTCACCCATACGGCCTGGCCGTACATCGCGGCCCTCGGCGGTGCCCTGCTGCTGCTCGCCGGGCTGCTCGCGCTGCGCTACGGCCGGCTGTGGCCGGCGATGTCCGGCCGCTACGAACGCGACGGCACGCCCCGGCCGCGCCGGGCCCGCCCGGTCGACCCGGACCGTCCCGAGGACCTGTGGAAGGCGCTGGACCGGGGCGAGGACCCGACCGGCGCGTAGGGGAGCCGCCGGGCGGGTGACCCCCGCGCTCACGGCGCGGGCGCCGGTGCGGGAGAATGACCGCAGAGCGTCCGGCTCACCTACGTACACAGCAACGAGGAGCAAGTCATGGCGGGCAGCAGCCACGGTCACACCCCGGCCGCCTGGACCGGTGTCATCATCGCCTTCATCGGTTTCTGCGTGGCGGGGGTGTTCATGGTCGCGGCCCAGCCGGCGGGTTTCTGGGCGGGGATCGGGCTCATCCTGCTGGGCGCGGTCGTCGGCGGGATCATGCGCATGATGGGCCTCGGCCAGCCGAAGCACACCCACCCGGCCCACCAGGTCCAGGGCTGACCGACCCCCCGGTTCTTTTTCCCGCCCCCGCCGCCCCTACCCATTCCCGTCCCTCCGGGGGCAAGCCCCCGGACCCCCGAAAGATTGCGCAGTTCCCCGCGCCCCTTGATAGGGGCGCGGGGAACTGCGCAACGGGGTCCAAGGGGCAGAGCCCCTTGAGGACGGGAAGGGTAGGGGCGGCGGGGGCGAAAAACGCTTGGGCGCGCCAGAATGCCGGGGTGAACGTCGAACCACGCGCCGTGGCGGCCCCCGCCGCGACCCTCGCGGCAACCGTCGCCGCCTTCGCCTACGTCGCCGCCGTCGACCCCAACGAGCCCGGCCACTACCCCGCCTGCCCCCTCCTCCGCGTCACCGGCCTGTACTGCCCCGGCTGCGGCGGCCTCCGCAGCGCCCACGCCTTCGCCCACGGCGATCTCACCACCGCCCTCACCGACAACGTCTTCGCCGTCGCCGGCTTCCTCGGCTTCGCCGTGCTGTGGACCGTCTGGGTGGTCCGCGCCCTCACCGGCCGCCCCCTCCGCCTCGAACCCGGCCCCCTCCCGCTGTGGACCGGCGGCGCGTTGCTGCTGGTCTTCACGGTTGTCCGGAACCTGCCCTTCGGTGGCCGGCTCCACCCTTGATCATCGGGGATACGTCCAGGTAGTGGGACCGGCCCGGGCCGGATGCGAGGACCACGGGTTCCTCCGGATACCATCGCAAGAGCCATCGGCTCAGCATCAACCGGCAGGAAGGGGGCCGCTCGCGTGAGTGTGCTCGACGAGATCATCGACGGAGTCCGTGCCGACCTCGCGGAGCGGCAGGCGCGCGTCAGCCTCGACGAGCTCAAGGAGCGCGCGGCGAAGGCTCCCGCGGCCAAGGACGGGCTCGCCGCGCTGCGCGGCGACGGCGTCAAGGTGATCTGCGAGGTCAAGCGGTCCAGCCCCTCCAAGGGCGCGCTCGCCGCGATCGCCGACCCCGCCGGACTGGCCGCCGACTACGAGGCGGGCGGCGCGGCCGTCATCTCCGTCCTCACCGAACAGCGCCGCTTCGGCGGCTCGCTCGCCGACCTCGAGGCGGTCCGCGCGCGCGTCGACATCCCGATCCTGCGCAAGGACTTCGTCGTCACGTCGTACCAGCTGTGGGAGGCCCGGGCGTACGGCGCCGACCTGGTGCTGCTGATCGTGGCCGCCCTGGAGCAGCCGGCCCTGGAGTCGCTGATCGAGCGCGCCCACTCCATCGGCCTCACCCCGCTCGTCGAGGTGCACGACGAGGACGAGGTCGAGCGGGCGGTGGACGCCGGCGCGCAGGTGATCGGCGTCAACGCGCGCAACCTCAAGACGCTCAGCGTCGACCGGGGCACGTTCGACCGGGTCGTCCCCGAGATCCCCGAGCACATCGTCAAGGTGGCCGAGTCCGGTGTGCGCGGCCCGCACGACCTGATCGCGTACGCCAACGCGGGCGCCGACGCGGTGCTGGTGGGCGAGTCCCTCGTCACCGGGCGCGACCCGAAGACGGCCGTCTCCGACCTGGTCGCCGCCGGCGCGCACCCCGCGCTGCGGCACGGGCGCGGCTGACGTGAACCGGGTGGGCGACATGGGCGGTCACCCGGGCGGCCGTACGCCGGTAGGGTTGGCCGCGATGACTTCCTCGTACCCCTCGGCGACCAGGGACCCCTATGCCCGCCTCGCCCGCGGATGCCGGCCGCGTGGCTGCCGGGCGCCCGCGCGGCGGGTGCACGGGCGACGGGTGCGGTACGTCATCGGGGCGGAGCCGGGACAGGTGAACGGGATGCGATGGCCGGCGGCGCGCCGGTCACCTGCGGTGCGCTGAGCGAGGCCGACGGGACCGTTTGCGGTTCCGTGCGGTAGGCGACGGTTTGTCGGGGTCGGTGGGCCTTGTGGCCCGGCTGCGGGGCGAGTGTGGTTGCTCGGGCCCACGCGGCGGAGCCGCATGTCGAGACAGCCCCGCGCCCCTGAGGGGCGCGAGACTCCACGACGCATCCGCACTCGCCCCGCAGTCACCGCAGCCCGAGCCGCTGGGCGTCCGCGCGCACCCACCCGTACATCCCCGTCCGTACAACAACCCCAGGGCTTCGCCCACGAGGTATCCCCATGTCCAGCGAGTTCTTCATTCCCGACCCGGAGGGTCACGTCCCGAGCGCCGAAGGGTACTTCGGCGCGTTCGGCGGGAAGTTCATCCCGGAGGCGCTCGTCGCCGCCGTGGACGAGGTCGCCGTCGAGTACGACAAGGCGAAGGCGGACCCCGAGTTCGCGCGTGAGCTGAACGAACTGATGGTCGACTACACCGGTCGGCCCAGCGCGCTCACCGAGGTGCCCCGGTTCGCCGAGCACGCCGGGGGCGCCCGCGTCTTCCTCAAGCGCGAGGACCTCAACCACACCGGCTCACACAAGATCAACAACGTGCTCGGCCAGGCCCTGCTCACCAAGCGCATGGGCAAGACCCGCGTCATCGCCGAGACCGGCGCCGGCCAGCACGGCGTCGCCACCGCCACCGCCTGCGCACTGTTCGGGCTCGACTGCACCATCTACATGGGCGAGATCGACACCCGCCGCCAGGCCCTGAACGTGGCCCGGATGCGGATGCTCGGCGCCGAGGTCGTGGCCGTCAAGTCCGGCAGTCGCACCCTGAAGGACGCCATCAACGAGGCGTTCCGCGACTGGGTCGCCAACGTCGACCGCACCCACTACCTGTTCGGCACCGTCGCAGGTCCGCACCCCTTCCCGGCGATGGTGCGCGACTTCCACCGGGTGATCGGCGTCGAGGCCCGCCGCCAGCTCCTGGAGCGCGCCGGACGGCTGCCCGACGCCGCCGTGGCCTGCGTCGGCGGCGGCTCCAACGCCATCGGTCTGTTCCACGCGTTCATCCCGGACGAGGACGTACGCCTGATCGGCTGCGAGCCCGCCGGACACGGCGTCGAGACCGGCGAGCACGCGGCCACCCTCACCGCCGGTGAGCCCGGCATCCTGCACGGCTCGCGCTCGTACGTGCTCCAGGACGACGAGGGGCAGATCACCGAGCCGTACTCGATCTCGGCCGGCCTGGACTACCCCGGCATCGGCCCCGAGCACGCGTACCTCAAGGACAGCGGCCGCGGCGAGTACCGCGCGGTCACCGACGACGCCGCCATGCAGGCGCTGCGCCTGCTGTCGCGCACCGAGGGCATCATCCCGGCCATCGAGAGCGCCCACGCGCTGGCCGGTGCCCTGGAGGTCGGCAGGGAGCTGGGCCCGGACGGGCTGATCCTGGTCAACCTCTCCGGGCGCGGCGACAAGGACATGGACACCGCCGCCCGGTACTTCGGGCTGTACGACACCGACGCCGAGGTGGCCGCCGACGCCGCCGACACCGCGGAGATCGAGGGGGACGCCAAGTGAGCGGCGCAGCGTTGAACAGCCACAGGGGCCAACTCCTGACCGACGCCCTCGCCGCCGCGAAGGCGGAGGACCGGGCCGCGCTCATCGCCTACCTCCCGGCCGGGTTCCCGACCGTGGACGGCGGCATCGCCGCCATCAAGGAGGTCTTCGACGGCGGCGCCGACGTCGTCGAGGTCGGCCTCCCGCACAGCGACCCCGTCCTGGACGGACCCGTCATCCAGACCGCCGACGACATCGCCCTGCGCGGCGGTGTGAGGATCGCGGACGTGATGCGGACGGTCAGGGAGGCCCACGCGGCCACCGGCAAGCCCGTCCTCGTCATGACCTACTGGAACCCGATCGACCGCTACGGCGTCGAGCGGTTCACCGCCGAGCTGGCCGAGGCGGGCGGCGCGGGCTGCATCCTGCCCGACCTGCCGGTGCAGGAGTCCGCGCTGTGGCGGGAGCACGCCGAGAAGCACGGTCTCGCGACCGTCTTCGTGGTGGCGCCCAGCAGCCGGGACGCCCGGCTCGCCGAGATCACGGCAGTAGGCAGCGGGTTCGTGTACGCGGCCTCGCTGATGGGTGTCACCGGCACCCGCGAGTCGGTCGGCGCGCAGGCGCAGGACCTGGTGGAGCGGACCCGCGCCACCCGCTCCGACCTGCCCGTCTGCGTCGGCCTCGGCGTCTCGAACGCCGCCCAGGCCGCCGAGGTGGCCGGGTTCGCCGACGGTGTGATCGTCGGCTCGGCGTTCGTCAAGCGGATGCTGGACGCCCCGGACGAGACGGCGGGGCTCGCGGCCGTACGGGAGCTGGCGGGCGAGCTGGCGCGCGGTGTCCGCGAGGGCCGGCGGTGAAGCGGGCCGGCCGTAGCCGGCGGTAAACACGACGACGCCCGCTCACTCGAACGGGTGGACCTGGGGCCGGGGAGGCGCGCTGCGCCTCCCCGGTTCGTTCTGCCGGATGTGAGCGAGAAGAACCGTGAGGGAAAGCGCACCGCCCGGCAGCGGCTGGCGGACGAGCGCGAGAAGCAGAAGGCCGCCGACAAGCGCCGCCGCGCGCTGATCATCGGGGCCTCGGTGGTCTGTGTGCTGGGCCTCGCGGCCGTCGGCGGCGTCCTGGCCGCCAACTCCGGCAAGGAGGACAAGAGCGCCACCGCGGGCCCGGCGGTGGCGCCCTCGGGCGCGATCGGCAAGGACGCCCTGGCCATCCCCGTCGGCAAGGACTCGGCCAGGGCGAGCCTCACGGTCTGGGAGGACTTCCGCTGCCCGGCCTGCCAGGCCTTCGAGAAGACCTACCGCTCGACGATCCACGACCTGGTCGACGCCGGACAGCTCAAGGTCGAATACCACCTGGTCACCCTCATCGACGGCAACACCCGCGGCAGCGGCTCCCGCCACGCGGCCAACGCGGCGGCCTGCGCGCAGGACGCGGGCAAGTTCCTCGCGTACCACGACGTGCTCTACGACAACCAGCCGCAGGAGACGGACGACGCCTTCGCGGACGACGCCAAGCTGATCGACCTGGCGAAGAAGGTCGACGGCCTCGACACCCCGGCCTTCCGGTCCTGTGTGAAGGACGGCACGCACAACACGTGGGTGGACAAGTCCAACGCCGCCTTCCAGGCCGGCAACTTCAGTGGCACGCCCACCGTGCTGTTCGACGGCAAGAACCTCGTCGAGGACCGCTCCATGACCCCGGCGAAGCTCAAGCAGATGGTCCAGGCGGCGAACAAGGGGTGACCGGGCGGGGCACGGCGGCCGGGCCCGCCCCCGGGGCCCGGTTACCGGGGCGTACGTTATGGAGCCGTAGCCAGGCGGGTTGCCGTGCCGCACGGTCGGCAGGGTAGCGTCGACCCTGCCATGTACCTTGCCTACATTCCCAGCCCGTCGCGCGGAGTGCTGCACCTCGGCCCCATTCCGCTGCGCGGCTACGCGTTCTGCATCATCATCGGCGTCTTCGTGGCCGTCTGGCTCGGCAACAGGCGCTGGGTCGCCCGCGGCGGCCGGGCCGGCACGGTGGCCGACATCGCGGTGTGGGCCGTGCCCTTCGGCCTCGTCGGCGGACGGCTCTACCACGTCATCACCGACTACGAGCTGTACTTCAGCGCGGGCCGCGACTGGGTGGACGCCTTCAAGATCTGGGAGGGCGGCCTCGGCATCTGGGGCGCCATCGCCCTCGGCGCGGTCGGCGCCTGGATCGGCTGCCGGCGCCGGGGCATCTCCCTGCCGTCGTACGCCGACGCCATCGCGCCCGGCATCGCGATCGCACAGGCGCTCGGACGCTGGGGCAACTGGTTCAACCAGGAGCTGTACGGCCGGGAGACGCACGTTCCCTGGGCGCTGCACATCACCTCCTCCGAGGGCGGCCGGGTACCGGGCTACTACCACCCGACGTTCCTGTACGAGTCGCTGTGGTGCGTAGGCGTCGCGCTGCTCGTCATCTGGGCCGACCGGCGCTTCAAGCTGGGCCACGGCCGGGCGTTCGCCCTGTACGTCGCCGCGTACTGCGCGGGCCGCGCCTGGATCGAGTACATGCGGGTGGACGACGCCCACCACTTCCTCGGCGTGCGGCTCAACGACTGGACCGCGCTGGTGGTGTTCCTGGCGGCCGTCGCGTACATCATCGTCTCGTCGAAGAAGCGGCCGGGCCGCGAGGAGACGGTGGAGCCGGGCGAGCCGGGGCAGCCGGGTGCGGACGCCCCCGGCGAGCCGGGCGCGAAGGACGCCGAGGGTGTCGGCGAAGCCGGCGCGGATGCGGACGCGGTGACGTTGAAGAAGACCGGCACCGACGGCAAGGCGGCTGCGGACAAGCCCGCCGGGGACAAGGCGGCCGACTCCAAGGACAAGGGCGCGGTCGCCGAGCCCGCCGGGGTCAAGGCCGCCCCTTCGGGGGCCACCGCCTCGAAGGCCACCGCGACGGACGGCAAGGCGTCGGCGGAGGCTCCCTCCGGACCGGCGTCGGCGACCAAGAAGAGCTGAGCGCACCGCACACGGAACTCGACGAGAACCGGCGACGGAGACCGGGGGCGCCGCACGGCACACGTGCGGCGCCCCCGCTCCCGTACGTCAGGGCGCGGGTCAGCGCCGGCGGCGGGCCAGGGTCAGGGTGCGGTGGGCGACCGCCACCACCGCCGCGTCGATGAAACGGCCGTCGGGCAGCGCCTGGGCGCCCGCCGTGGCCGTGGCCGCCTTCGCGATCTGTTCCGCCTCCACGATCTCCTTCGGCGTCGGCAGATACGCCCGCTCGATCACCGGCAGCTGACGCGGATGGATCGCCGCGCGCCCCAGGAACCCCAGGGCCCGGCCGTGCGTGCAGGACGCGGCCAGCCCCTCCAGGTCCCGTACGTCCGGATACACCGACTGCACCGGCGCCGGCAGCCCCGCCGCCCGCGCGGCCGCCACCACCCGGGAGCGCGACCAGTCCAGGCCCCGGTCCTCCCGTACGCCCAGATCGGCCCGCAGATCCGCCTCGCCCAGCGCGATCCCGCGCAGCGCGGGGTGGGCGCAGGCGATGGCGAACGCGCGTTCCACCCCGAGCGCCGACTCCAGGAGGGCGTGCAGCGCGACTCCGCCGCCGTCCGCCTCGGCCCGGGCCGGCCCGGTCAGCTCCGCGACCCGTACGACCTCCCGGGGCGAGGTCACCTTCGGCAGCCGCAGCCCGGACACCCCCGGCAGCCCGGACAGCGCCTTCAGGTCGCCCTCCACCCAGGGGCCGTCCAGGGCGTTCACCCGCACGTGCACCGGCACGGGCTGCGGCTCGCCCAGTCGGTCCGCCGTCGCCGAACGGGCGTACTCCTTGCGGTCGGGCGCGACCGCGTCCTCCAGGTCGATCAGCACCACGTCCGCCCCCGAGCCCAGCGCCTTGCCGACCACGTCCGGCCGGTCGCCGGGCGCGTACAGCCAGGTCAGCGGCAGCACGTCGGCGGTCATACGGCCTCCTCGGCGCGCAGCGCCGCGATCTCGGCGGCCGTCAGCCCCAGCTCGCCGAGGACCGCCTCGGTGTCGGCGCCGTGCGGCCGGCCCGCCCAGCGGATGCCGCCGGGCGTCGCGGAGAGCCGGAACAGTACGTTCTGCATGCGCAGCACGCCCAGCTCGGGGTCGTCGGGGACGGTGGCGAAGGTGCCGAGCGCCTGGTACTGCGGGTCGGTCAGCACCTCCCGTATGTCCTGCACGGGGGCGACGGCCGCCTCCGCCTTCTCGAACTCCGCGAGCACCTCCTCCCGGGTGCGTTCGGCGATCCACGCGCCGACCGCCGCGTCCAGCTCGTCCGCGTGCTCCGCCCGCCCCGCACCGGTCGCGAACCAGGGCCGGGCGGCCAGGTCGGGGCGGCCGACCAGCTCCATCAGCCGTACGGCGACCGACTGCGCGGAGGTGGAGACGGCGACCCAGCCGCCGTCGGCGGTGCGGTAGGTGTTGCGGGGCGCGTTGTTGGTGGACCGGTTGCCGGTGCGCGGCTGGACGTAGCCGAGCTGGTCGTACCAGAGGGGCTGGGGGCCGAGCACGGTGAGGATCGGCTCGATGATTGCCATGTCCACGACCTGGCCCTGGCCGGTGCGCTCCCGGGCGGCGAGGGCCGTCATCACCGCGTACGCCGTGGTCAGGCCCGCGATGGAGTCGGCGAGGCCGAACGGCGGCAGCGTGGGCGGGGCGTCCGGCTCGCCGGTGATCGCGGCGAAGCCGCTCATCGCCTCGGCGAGGGTGCCGAAGCCCGGCCGGTGCGCGTACGGGCCGAACTGGCCGAACGCGGTGACCCGGGCCAGTACGAGCCGCGGGTTGACGGCGGACAGCTCCTCCCAGCCCAGGTCCCACTTCTCCAGCGTGCCGGGGCGGAAGTTCTCCACGATCACGTCGGCGGTCGCGGCGAGCCGGAGGAGGGTGGCGCGGCCACCGGGCCTGGACAGGTCGAGGGTGAGGGTCCGCTTGTTGCGGCCGAGTAGCTTCCACCACAGGCCGACGCCGTCCTTGGCGGGACCGTGGCCGCGGGAGGGGTCCGGCTTGGCCGGGTGCTCGACCTTGACGACCTCGGCGCCGAAGTCGCCGAGGAGGGTGGCGGCGAGGGGGCCGGCGAAGAGGGTCGCCAGATCGAGGACGCGCAGACCGGCCAGCGGAGGTGTCTGTTCCTGGTGGTGGGTCATCGGCGGTGGATCTCCCGGTGGGTGAGCTGGGCCAGGGTGTCGAAGCCGACGCCGTCGAAGTCGCCGACGGAGGTGGCGAGCCGGTTCTTCAGCGGGGCGGTCCAGCGCTCGGGCAGCGCGGCGGGGTCGCCCGCGAGCAGACCGGCGATGCTGCCGGCGGCCGCCCCGTTGGAGTCGGTGTCCCAACCCCCGGACACGGTCCGGCAGACGGAGGCGGAGAAGTCGCCGTCCGCGTGGGTGAGGGCGGCGGCGATCAGCGCGGTGTTGGGGACGGCGTGCACCCAGTGGTAGCCGTGGTGAAGGTCGTGGAGTTGGTCCACGACGGTGTCGAAGTCCGCGTGCTCCCGGGCCAGTTCGATCGCCTGCCGGACGGCCCGGGCGAGGCGGGAGCGGGGCGGGACGACGCTCAGGCCGGTGGCCAGGCAGTGGTGCACGTCGTGGGCGCCGGTGGCGGCCTCGGCGAGGACGGCGGCGGTGAACATGGCCGCGTAGACGCCGTTCGCGGTGTGCGTGAGGGTGGCGTCGCGGTGCGCCTGCGCGGCGGCGGCGACCGGGTCGCCCGGGTTGGTCCAGCCGTGGACGTCGGCACGGATGAGGGCGCCGATCCACTCGCGGAACGGGTTGCGGTGGCGGGCGGTGAGCGGGGGTTCGATGCCGGAGAGGAGGTTGCGGTAGGCGACGCGTTCGGCGGTGAAGGTGCGGCCGGCGGGGAGCTCGTCGAGCCAGAGGCGGGCGACGTCGGGCGTGGTGAAGGTGCGGCCGTGGCGGCGGAGGAGGAGCAGGTTGAGGACGGGATAGTTGAGGTCGTCGTCCTCGGGCATGCCGTCGATGTTCTCGGCGAGGGAGGTGGGGGCGGAGCGGCGGTTCCAGGGGGCGGTGTGCCCCTTGGGCAGGCCCCGGGCGGTGAAATAGGCGGTGACGGGGTTGTTGCCGGTGGCGGTGGCCAGTTCGCGCAGTGTGGTGAGGGGGAGTTTCTCCACGGGTTTGCCGAGGAGGCAGCCGGCGGCTCTGCCGAGCCAGGACGCTTCCAGCGCGGCGGGGGTGGGGTGCGTGAGGTGGGGTGGGGGTGCCGTCACGGAGGTTGCGCTTGCCGGCGCAGACGGCCGGGTGCGGGTGGCCTCGATGGCGACCAGGTCTGTGGGCTCGTCGTCTGCCAGGTGGCTGGGGAGGTCGGCGAGTTCGTCGAGCAGGTCTTCGGCGAGGAGGCGGAGGTAGCGGGAGGTGGGGTGGGGGGAGGCGCCCGCTCTCGGTGGGGCGTCGGGGCCGCCCGCGGCCGCCCAGCGGCGGGCGATCGCCTCCGGGCGGCGGCCGTCCTGTTCCGCCTGGCGGAGTTCGTGGCCGAGCAGGTCCTCCGGCTGGACCCAGGTGACGCGCAGCATGGTCAGCCCCCGATCCCGTCGAGCAGCCCCGCGAACGCGGCCTCGTGCGCCCGGCGGCGGGTCACGTCCCGCGTGAACACCTCGCGCGCGACCTCCGCGAGCGTGCGCGCCGGTGCGTGCAGGTCCAGACGGCTCGCCTCGGCGACCGTCTTCGCCCAGTCGTCCGGCACGGGCGAGCCGAGCGCGCCCGCGAGCGCGCCGGACATCGTGGCGATGGAGTCGCAGTCCCGGCCGTAGTTGACGGAGCCGAGCACCGCGTGCCGGTAGTCGCCGCCCGCGACCACCAGCATCCCCAGCGCGACCGGCAGTTCCTCGATCGCGTGCAGCCGGGAGGGGCGGCGGGCGCCGAGCGAGGGGGCGCGGTAGTCGGGGCCGACGGTGTCGTACGGCTCCACGGCCCGTCGCAGCGGTCGTAGCGCCGACTCGAAGTCCGTGTACCGGGCGGCCGTTTCGCACACCGTCTCGATCGCCGCGCGGGTGCCGTCCTTCGCGAGCGAGAGGCAGGCCGAGACCACCGTGTCGGGGGTCGCGCCCGGCGCGCAGGCCGCCGCGACCGCCGCCGCGAGGACGCCGGCCGCCTCCCTGCCGTACGACGACTGGTGCGCGCCCGCCACGTCGAGCGCCTCGGCGTACGCGCCCGCCGGGTTGCCCGCGTTGACCAGGCCGACGGGGGCCATGTACATCGCGGCGCCGCAGTTGACGATGTTGCCGGTGCCGGCCTCGCGGGGGTCGACGTGGCCGTAGTGCAGCCGGGCCACGAGCCACTTCTCGGCGAGGAAGATCCGCTGCAACGGCAGTGCCTCGGCCTCCAGCTCCGGGATCCAGCGCGGGCGTTCGATCAGCTCCGGGACCAGGTGCTCGGCGACCGCGTACGCGTCCAGGTGGTCGCGGACGGCGGCGTAGACCCGTACCAGCGCGTGGGTCATCAGGGTGTCGTCGGTGACGTGGCCGTCGCCCTTGTGGTACGGGGCGAGGGGGCGGGCGGTGCGCCAGTGGCCGCCGTTCCAGGGGCCGACGATGCCGTGGATCCGGCCGCCGTGCCGCTCGGTGATCTGCTCGGGGCTGTAGCCCTCGACCGGCCCGCCGAGGGCGTCGCCGACCGCCGCGCCGACCAGGGCGCCGGTGATCCGTTCGTCGAGAGTGGGCGTCGTCTCGCCAAGAGTGGGCGTCATGTCCGAATCATCCCCCTGTGGAGGCCGGTTCCGTGGAGGTCAGGAGTTCGGCGAGGTGTACGAGGTCGGTGCCGGTGAGGCGGGGGAGGGCGCAGCCGGAGAGGGTGCGGCAGGCCGCCCGCCAGGTGTCCGGGATCGCGTCGGCGCCGCCGAGCGCGCCGGTGAGGGCGCCCGCGAGGGCCGGGGCGGAGTCCGCGACCCGGGAGAGGCAGGCGGCGGCCGGCACCGCCTCGGCGATCCGGCCGCGGGCCGCCGTCGCCAGGGCGAGCGCGACGGGGACGGTCTCGGCGGCGGCGATGCCGTAGCTGTAGACGTGGTCGACGATCCGGTGCTCCAGGAGCGGGAGCACGGTGAAGGTGTCGGGGCAGGTGGCGGCGAGGTCGAGGGCCAGGCGGGCGTTGCGGCCGATCTCGGTGGTGGCGGGAAGTTCCGCGAGGGCGGCCTCGGCGCAGGCGGTGACGTCCTCGCCGGCCAGGGCGAGGGAGAGCGCGGCGGCCATGGCGCGGGCGCCGTGCACGCCGTCGCCGTCCTGGGTGTAGCGGGCGTCGAACTCGGCGAGATCGGCGGCGCGGCGGGGTTCGCCGGGGTGGGCGACGGCCAGGACGCAGGCGCGTACGCAGGCGGCGTCGTCGAAGTAGTGGGGGTTGTCGTGGCCGGTGGCGGGCGGGCGGAGGCCGGCGGCGAGGTTGCCGAGACCGGCCCGGACGGAGATGCGGGCGCGGAGGGGGAGCAGGGCGGACTCGACCTCGGGGGCGCGGTCGGTGGCGGCGGCGATCTCGTCCGCGACGGCGCTCCAGGAGAGGTCGATGGCGGCGCGTATGCGGCGGTCGTGGGTGAGGTCGCCGAGGGTGGCGGCGTCGCCGGCGCGGAGCACCGACTCGGCGGCGAAGGCCGCCCACTCGGCGTCGTCGGAGGGGCCGAGACGGAGGGGTTCGGGGGGTTGGTTGAGGGCGATGGGGACGGGGAGGGTGGTGGTGGCGTTCTGCTCGGCGAAGGTGTCGAGTTCGCGGGTGAGGCGACGGGTCCAGTCGGGGAGGCGGGCGGCGCGGTGGCGGGCGGCGGGCCAGCCGGCGGCGTCGCCTGCGGCGAGGCCGAGCAGGAGGCCTTCGGTGCGGCGCGGGGCGTCGGGGGTGTGGGGGGTGTGCGGGGTGTGTGGGGTCATGGGGTGGGTTCCTCGGGGGCGGGTGCGGTGGTGCGGGGGGTGCTGTCGAGCCCGGGGGTTACTGGCGCGGGTCGGTTGGTGTCGGCCGGGAGCGGATCGCGCAACTCGGCGCTACGAGGTGCCTCCCCCAAGCTCTCGGCTTCGCTCGAGCAGGGGGGACCCCCATCGCCCACCCGTGCCGCCCCAGCGGCCCGACTGCCCGCAGCTGGGGTGCCGGGGGCGCCAGTCGCCCCAGCGGCGCGACGGCCCGCGGTGAGGGTGTCGGTGGTGTCGGTCGCGGCTTCGGGCTTCGTGGCGCGCGGAGTGGTGGTCGCTGCTTTCACCAACGCTTCTGCCACCTCCAGGACGTGGTGGCCCTTCATCGAGGGGAGGCATGTGCCCCGGGACGGGCCGATCGCCTCGGACCAGGCCGGGGGGATCGCCGACGCGCCGGTCGTCGCGCCGGACAGGGCGCCTGCCACCGCTGCCGTCGTATCGGCGTCGCGGCCCATGTTGACGGCCGTCAGCACCGCCTCGCGGAAGTCGCCGTCCGCCGCCGCGTACGCGCCGAAGGCGAGGGCGACCGCCTCGGGGGCGAGGTCGGTCCAGGGGTAGCCGCCGACGACCACCGCGGAGCGGACCGCGCGTTCGCCCCGGTGGGCAGCCGTCACGGCGCGGCGCAGTGAGCGGGCGGTCCAGGAGTCGTCCGGGACCACCGCCAGCGCGGAGGCCACCACCGCGCCCACCGGCGCCCCCGCCATCGCCGCCGCGACGCCCGCCGCCACCGCCTGGCCGCCGTAGATGCCCTCGCCCTCGTGGCTGACCGAACCGTCGATCGCGACCAGTCGGGCCGCCTCGGCGGGCCGCCCCGCGGCGAAGACCCCGAAGGGCGCCGCCCGCATGGCGAGCCCGTCGCTCCAGGCGTGCCGGTGCTGCGCGGAGATCGGCGCCGCCAGCCCCCGGCGCAGGTTCTCCAGCGTGCCGCGCTCGCTGAAGCCGGCGCCGCGGAAGGGACCCTCGTCCCGGTCGGCGATCCAGTGGTGCCAGGCGTCCTCGACGTGCGCCACGGTGAGCGCGGAGCCGTGCCGGGCCAGCAGCAGCCCCGAGAACATCGCGTACTCGGTGTCGTCCGTGCCGGCCGGGTGTTCGGCGACGTACCCCGTGACGCGGCCCCAGCGGGCCCGGATCTCGGACGGTTTCAGGTTCTCGGCGGGGGCACCGAGCGCGTCCCCGACGGCCAGCCCGAGCAGCGCGCCGCGCGCCCGGTCGAGCAGCCCACCGGGGTCCGGATACGGATGCGCCGGAGCCGGAGCCGGAGCCGGAGCCGGAGCCGGAGCCGGAGCCGGAGCCGGAGCCGGAGCCGGAGCCGGAGGCGGGGACGGTTGCGGGGCCGGGGCCGGGGCCGGTTGCGGGGCCGACGACGGGTGCGGGGGAGTGCGGGCGGGGGAAGCCATGGCGCCGCTCCTTCCGGGGGCACGGCCTGCGCGCCGCTCCCGCGATGGGAGCGCGGTCCGTGGGAGACCCTCTGCCGGATCCGTCCCCGAACGGCGGTTCACAGGAGCGCGGAGTGCCCGACTGTCACCCGGTCGCGCGTCGCCCGGGCGTACGATCGAAACGGCGCCGCGAACCACAAAAGCCCAGGTAAGGGCTGCCTTTCCTTGCTGGCGGGCGCGGAATCAGCGGCGTACCTTGGGTGTTGTCGAAGTATGGACTCAGTCCAAAAGAGTCCCGAAGGCTTCCCGTACGACTCACCCTGGGGGACCGCATGGCCGTCATCGAGACCGGCGCCGCACTGCACGAGGCGCACCGCGACAACCACACCCACCGCGACGTCAACGGCGGCTGGCTGCGCCCCGCCGTGTTCGGCGCGATGGACGGGCTCGTCTCCAACCTCGCGCTGATGACCGGCGTGGCGGGCGGCGAGCTGAGCCGGTCCACGATCGTGCTCACCGGGCTCGCGGGCCTCGCCGCCGGCGCCTTCTCCATGGCGGCCGGCGAGTACACCTCCGTCGCCTCCCAGCGCGAGCTGGTCGAGGCCGAGCTGGACGTCGAGCGGCGCGAGCTGCGCAAGCACCCCAAGGACGAGGAGGCCGAGCTCGCCGCGCTGTACGAGACGCGGGGCGTGGAGCCGGCGCTCGCCCGCGAGGTGGCCCGTCAGCTCTCGAAGGACCCCGAGCAGGCGCTGGAGATCCACGCCCGCGAGGAGCTGGGCATCGACCCCGGCGACCTGCCCTCCCCGCTGGTCGCCGCCGTCTCCTCCTTCGGTTCCTTCGCGCTCGGTGCCCTGCTGCCCGTGCTGCCGTACCTGCTGGGCGCCACGGTCATCTGGCCCGCCGTGCTGCTGGCGCTCGCCGGGCTGTTCCTGTGCGGCGCGGTGGTCGCCCGGGTGACCGCGCGCAGCTGGTGGTTCAGCGGTCTGCGCCAGCTCGCGGTGGGCGGAGCGGCGGCCGGTGTGACGTACCTCCTGGGCAGCCTGTTCGGCGGGGCCGTAGGATAAGAGGGCGCAGGTTTATGCAGGGAACCGCATAGGTAGACACTACTCGGCGGTATCCCGGTCGGTTTCCGTGGTTTCGGCGACTCGGCCACTGGGCATGAGCCGTAAGCGCTGTGGGCAATGAGGCCTGCCGTGCACCCCGTGGGGCGGGCGGCGCCGCCCTCCCACCGGACCGGCGGTCACCGATCTGCCCGTACGGTCCCCCCGACTTCCACCGTCGCGCGCGGTACCCCCGCCGCGCTCCCGGTGACCGCATGATGTCCGCGCGACGTCCTCCCCGATGTCCGCATGATGGAACGGAGTATCCGGTTTCCGGGATTCGCTCCATCATGTAACCTGCTCGAAATTTCGCGCTCATGTGCACTTGTCCGCGTACACATGTCGCAAACGCACCGCCACACGGTGCACCGCACCGCCGCAGTGCACTCGCACCACCGCATCAATGGTGGAGCCGCACCGCCACCGCACCGCCCGTCGGTGCACCCGCACCGCTCACCGCGGCGCACTCGCACCGCCACGGCGGCGCACTTCTCGCAGAGGGCCAACGTCGTCCCTCGGCACCCGCTCCTCCCGCACAGGCCGCCCTCACGGCCGGGAGGCGCGCGCACCCCAGCCACATGACGACGACGGGAGAGCCGATGCGTACGACGCGCCAGCCGTCCCAGCACTCCACGACTGGCCAGAACTGGTCCTTCATGGATGCTCGCCCTGCCGCGCAGGGCATGTACGACCCGCGCAACGAGCACGACGCCTGCGGCGTCGGCTTCGTGGCCACGCTCACCGGTGAGGCGAGCCACACGCTGGTCGAGCAGGCGCTCACCGTCCTGCGCAACCTGGAGCACCGCGGTGCCACCGGCTCCGAGCCCGACTCGGGCGACGGCGCCGGCATCCTCTCCCAGGTCCCGGACGCCTTCTTCCGCGAGGTGGCCGGATTCGAGCTTCCCGAGGCCGGCGCGTACGCCGTGGGCATCGCCTTCCTGCCCGAGGCGGGGACGGACGAGGCCGCCGCCCGTATCGAGGGCCTCGCCGCCGAGGAAGGCCTCACCGTCCTCGGCTGGCGCGAGGTGCCGGTCGCGCCCCAACTGCTCGGCGCCACCGCCCGCGCCACCATGCCCGCCTTCCGCCAGGTCTTCGTCACCGACGGCGCCTCGACGGGCATCGCCTTGGACCGCAAGGCGTTCGCCCTGCGCAAGCGCGCCGAGCGCGAGGCCGGCGTCTACTTCCCGTCGCTGTCCGCGCGGACCATCGTCTACAAGGGCATGCTGACCACCGGCCAGCTCGAGCCCTTCTTCCCGGACCTGTCCGACCGCCGCTTCGGCTCCGCGATCGCGCTGGTGCACTCCCGGTTCTCCACCAACACCTTCCCGAGCTGGCCGCTGGCCCACCCGTACCGGTTCGTCGCGCACAACGGCGAGATCAACACGGTCAAGGGCAACCGCAACTGGATGCGCGCCCGCGAGTCCCAGCTCGCCTCCCAGCTGCTCGGCAACGGGAACACCGAGGCCGAGAACCTGGAGCGGCTCTTCCCCGTCTGCACCCCGGAGGCGTCCGACTCCGCCTCCTTCGACGAGGTCCTGGAGCTCCTGCACCTCGGCGGCCGCTCCCTGCCGCACTCCGTGCTCATGATGATCCCGGAGGCCTGGGAGAACCACGCCTCCATGGACGCCGACCGCCGCGCCTTCTACGCGTACCACTCCACGATGATGGAGCCCTGGGACGGCCCGGCCTGCGTCACCTTCACCGACGGCACCCAGGTCGGCGCGGTCCTCGACCGCAACGGACTGCGCCCCGGCCGCTACTGGGTCACCGACGACGGCCTCGTCGTCCTCGGCTCCGAGGTCGGCGTCCTCGACATCGACCCCGCCAAGGTGGTCCGCAAGGGCCGCCTCCAGCCGGGCCGGATGTTCCTCGTCGACACCGCCGAGCACCGCATCATCGAGGACGACGAGATCAAGGCCCAGCTCGCCGCCGAGCAGCCGTACGCCGAGTGGATGGAAGCCGGCGAGATCGAGCTGAGCGACCTGCCCGAGCGCGAGCACATCGTGCACACCCACGCCTCGGTCACCCGCCGCCAGCAGACCTTCGGCTACACCGAGGAAGAGCTGCGCGTCATCCTCGCGCCGATGGCCAAGGCCGGCGCCGAGCCGATCGGCTCCATGGGCACCGACAGCCCGATCGCCGCGCTCTCCGAGCGCCCGCGGCTGCTGTTCGACTACTTCACCCAGCTCTTCGCGCAGGTCACCAACCCGCCGCTGGACGCCATCCGCGAGGAGCTCGTCACCTCGCTGCGCTCCTCGCTCGGCCCCTCGGGCAACCTCCTGGAGCCCACCGCGGCCTCCTGCCGCAGCGTGCTGCTGCCCTTCCCGGTGATCGACAACGACGAGCTGGCCAAGCTCATCCACATCAACGCCGACGGCGACATGCCCGGCATGAAGGCCGCCACCCTCTCCGGCCTGTTCCGGGTCTCCGGCGGCGGCGAGGCGCTGGCCGCCCGCATCGAGGAGATCTGCGCGGAGGCCGACGCCGCCATCGGCAACGGCGCCCGGCTGATCGTCCTCTCCGACCGGCACTCCGACGCCGAGCACGCGCCGATCCCGTCGCTGCTGCTCACCTCGGCCGTCCACCACCACCTCATCCGCACCAAGCAGCGCACCCAGGTGGGCCTGCTGGTCGAGGCCGGCGACGTCCGCGAGGTGCACCACGTCGCCCTGCTCATCGGCTTCGGCGCCGCCGCGGTCAACCCGTACCTGGCGATGGAGTCCGTCGAGGACCTGGTCCGGGCCGGCACCTTCCTGTCGGGCATCGAGACCGAGCAGGCCATCCGCAACCTGATCTACGCCCTCGGCAAGGGCGTGCTGAAGGTCATGTCCAAGATGGGCATCTCCACCGTCGCCTCCTACCGGGGCGCCCAGGTGTTCGAGGCCGTCGGTCTGGACGACGCCTTCGTGGACCGGTACTTCAACGGCACCACCACCAAGATCGGCGGCGTCGGCATCGACGTCATCGCCGAGGAGGTCGCCGCCCGGCACGCCAAGGCCTACCCGGCCACCGGCATCGCCCCCGCGCACCGCGCGCTGGAGATCGGCGGCGAGTACCAGTGGCGCCGCGAGGGCGAGCCGCACCTGTTCGACCCGGAGACGGTCTTCCGTCTCCAGCACTCCACCCGCACCCGCCGCTACGACATCTTCAAGAAGTACACGGACCGGGTGAACGAGCAGTCCGAGCGCCTGATGACGCTGCGCGGGCTGTTCCAGTTCAAGTCCGGCCGGGGCCCGATCCCCGTCGAGGAGGTCGAGCCGGCCTCCGAGATCGTCAAGCGGTTCTCCACCGGCGCCATGTCCTACGGCTCCATCTCGCGCGAGGCGCACGAGACGCTCGCCATCGCCATGAACCAGCTCGGCGCCAAGTCGAACACCGGCGAGGGCGGCGAGGACCCCGACCGCCTGTACGACCCGGCGCGCCGCTCGGCGATCAAGCAGGTCGCCTCCGGCCGCTTCGGCGTCACCAGCGAGTACCTGGTCAACGCGGACGACATCCAGATCAAGATGGCCCAGGGCGCCAAGCCCGGCGAGGGCGGCCAGCTGCCCGGCCACAAGGTGTACCCGTGGGTGGCCAAGACCCGGCACTCGACGCCGGGCGTGGGGCTCATCTCCCCGCCGCCGCACCACGACATCTACTCCATCGAGGACCTGGCGCAGCTGATCCACGACCTGAAGAACGCCAACCCCAGGGCCCGCATCCATGTGAAGCTGGTCTCCGAGGTCGGCGTCGGCACGGTCGCGGCCGGTGTGTCCAAGGCCCACGCGGACGTCGTGCTGATCTCCGGCCACGACGGCGGCACCGGCGCCTCCCCGCTGACCTCGCTCAAGCACGCGGGCGGCCCCTGGGAGCTCGGCCTCGCCGAGACCCAGCAGACGCTGCTGCTCAACGGCCTGCGCGACCGGATCGTGGTCCAGACGGACGGCCAGCTCAAGACCGGCCGTGACGTCGTCATCGCCGCGCTGCTCGGCGCCGAGGAGTTCGGTTTCGCCACCGCCCCGCTCGTCGTCTCCGGCTGCGTCATGATGCGCGTCTGCCACCTGGACACCTGCCCGGTCGGCATCGCCACCCAGAACCCGGTGCTGCGCGAGCGGTTCTCCGGCAAGGCCGAGTACGTGGTGAACTTCTTCCAGTTCATCGCCGAGGAGGTCCGCGAGATCCTCGCCGAGCTGGGCTTCCGCTCCATCGAGGAGGCCGTCGGCCACGCCGAGGCGCTCGACGTCACCCGCGCCGTCGACCACTGGAAGGCGCAGGGCCTGGACCTGGAGCCGCTGTTCCACGTCCCCGCGCTGCCCGAGGGCGCCGCCCGCCACCAGGTGATCGCCCAGGACCACGGGCTGCAGAAGGCGCTCGACAACCAGCTGATCAAGCTGGCCGCCGACGCCCTGTCCGCCGACTCCGCCACCGACGCGGCGCCGGTGCGCGCCCAGGTCGCCATCCGCAACATCAACCGCACGGTCGGCACCATGCTCGGCCACGAGGTGACGAAGAAGTTCGGCGGCGCCGGCCTGCCCGACGACACCGTCGACATCACCTTCACCGGCTCCGCGGGCCAGTCCTTCGGCGCCTTCCTGCCGCGCGGCATCACCCTGCGGCTGGAGGGCGACGCCAACGACTACGTCGGCAAGGGCCTGTCCGGCGGCCGCGTGATCGTCCGTCCCGACCGGGGCGCCGATCACCTCGCCGAGTACTCCACCATCGCGGGCAACACCCTCGCCTACGGCGCCACCGGCGGCGAACTGTTCCTGCGCGGTCGTACGGGTGAGCGGTTCTGTGTCCGCAACTCCGGCGCGCTCGTCGTCTCCGAGGGCGTCGGCGACCACGGCTGCGAGTACATGACCGGCGGCCACGCCGTCGTCCTCGGCCCCATCGGGCGCAACTTCGCGGCCGGCATGTCCGGCGGCATCGCCTACGTCGTCGACCTCGATCCGGCCGACGTCAACCCGGGCAACGCCGACGCCGTCCAGGAGCTCGACGAGGCCGACCGGCAGTGGCTGCACGAGGTCGTGCGCCGCCACCAGGAGGAGACCGGCTCCACCGTGGCCGCCAAGCTCCTCGCCGAGTGGGACACCGCGGTGACCCGCTTCAGCAAGATCATCCCCAGCACCTACAAGGCTGTGCTCGCCGCCAAGGACGCCGCCGAGCGAGCCGGTCTCTCCGAGACCGAGATCACCGAGAAGATGATGGAGGCGGCGACCAATGGCTGATCCCAAGGGCTTTCTCAACCACGGCCGCGAGGTCGCCCGTTCCCGCCCCGTCGAGGAGCGGGTGCGGGACTGGAACGAGGTCTACGTTCCCGGCTCGCTGCTGCCGATCATCTCCAAGCAGGCCAGCCGCTGCATGGACTGCGGCATCCCGTTCTGTCACAACGGCTGCCCGCTGGGGAACCTGATCCCGGAGTGGAACGACTTCGCCTACCGCGAGGACTGGTCGGCCGCCTCCGAGCGGCTGCACGCCACCAACAACTTCCCGGAGTTCACCGGGCGGCTGTGCCCGGCCCCGTGCGAGTCGGCGTGCGTGCTCGGCATCAACCAGGCGCCGGTCACCATCAAGAACGTCGAGGTCTCCATCATCGACAAGGCGTGGGACACCGGTGACGTGACGCCGCAGATCCCCGAGCGCCTGTCCGGCAAGACCGTCGCCGTCATCGGCTCCGGGCCGGCCGGCCTCGCCGCCGCCCAGCAGCTCACCCGGGCCGGTCACACCGTCGCCGTCTACGAGCGCGCCGACCGCATCGGTGGCCTGCTCCGCTACGGCATCCCCGAGTTCAAGATGGAGAAGCGGCACATCAACCGCCGCATCGAGCAGATGCGCGCGGAGGGCACCCGCTTCCGCACCGGCGTCGAGGTCGGGCGTGACGTCACCGCGGCCGGTCTGCGCAAGCGGTACGACGCCGTCGTCATCGCCGCCGGCTCCACCACCGCCCGCGACCTGCCCATCCCGGGCCGGGAACTCAAGGGCGTCCACCAGGCGATGGAGTACCTGCCGCTGTCGAACAAGGTCCAGGAGGGCGACTACGTCACCTCCCCGATCTCCGCCGAGGGCAAGCACGTCGTCGTCATCGGCGGCGGCGACACCGGCGCCGACTGCGTGGGCACCGCCCACCGCCAGGGCGCGGCCTCGGTGACGCAGCTGGAGATCATGCCCCAGCCCGGCGCCGAGCGGAACCCGGTCAGCCAGCCCTGGCCGACGTTCCCGATGCTGTACAAGGTCACCTCCGCGCACGAGGAGGGCGGCGAGCGGCTCTACTCCGTCTCCACCACCCACTTCGAGGGCGACGAGGACGGCAATGTGCAGTGGCTGCACCTGGTCGAGGTCGAGTTCGTGGACGGCAAGCTCAACCAGAAGCCCGGTACCGAGCGCAAGATCCCGGCCCAGCTGGTCACCCTCGCCATGGGCTTCACCGGCCCCGACAAGGAGAACGGCCTGATCGAGCAGCTCGGCCTGGACCTCGACGAGCGCGGCAACATCGCCCGCGACGCCGACTTCCAGACCAACGTCCCCGGCGTGTTCGTCGCCGGTGACGCCGGGCGCGGCCAGTCGCTCATCGTGTGGGCCATCGCCGAGGGCCGCTCCGCGGCGCGCGGCGCGGACCGCTTCCTGACCGGCGCGAGCGACCTGCCGGCGCCGATCCGGCCGACGGACCGCTCGCTGATGGTCTGACCCCGCCCGGTGACCCCGCCGGGTCCGCGTGGAGCGGCCCGGCGTAAGGTCGTCGCACACACGTCCCGTACAACGGCGTACGGGCGGGACCTTCGGGGGAGCGATTCCCCTTGAGGCCCCCCGAACGGCGCCCGCCCCGCAGTCCCCGACCGGACACTGGGCGGGCGTCGTTGCATGTGCTCCGAGCGGCTACTGGTCGATGCGGTAACGCTCGCCGTACGCCCGCCACACCAGCGGGGTGTCCAGATCGACGTTGCCGTCGTCCAGGAACCGGCGCAGCGCCGTGTCGATGCGCGAGGTGTCGCCGTGGTCGCGCCCGGCGTCGTCCCTCTTGATCGCCTCACGGCGGACGTCCAGGAACGCGTTCAGATACGCCGTGCGCGAACCGCCGTCCGACGGCAGCTTCGCCCGGCGCAGCGCCTCGTCCCGCAGCCCGTAGAAACCGTCGGCGTCGACGCCCGGGCCGTGCAGCACCATGGCGTCGTAGTAGATCAACTGGCCGAGCGTGCCGAGTCCGTCCAGCTTGGCCAGCCGGACCGCCGGGTCGAAGTAGACCCGGTCGCGCTCCTTCTCCTGCGCGGTGCGGAACGCCTTCACGTGCGCCTCGGCCCGCCAGGCGGCGGTGAATCCGGGGTCCAGGCCCTTGTGCGAGTCGGTGCCGTTCACCGCGCGCAGCGCGGGGAGGTAGGGGGCGAGGCGGTTGTCCGGGTGGGCCTTGGTGTACCGCTCGACGAGGGTGAGCAGGTCGTCGGTGCCGGTGCAGAACCCGATGATCCCGGCGGTGTAGCCGTGCCCGTCGCCGGTGTCCTCGATCGAGCCGTACGCCGTGCGCCAGTTCAGCGTGGAGTTCTCCACGCTGGAGACGAAACGTTGCGCCAGCTCCTTCTTGGCGGGTGCGGCGAGCCCCGGCGGAGCGTCGGCGACGACAGCGTCGTCCGCGCGCCGCTCCTTCCCGTCCGCGACGGAGGCGGAGGCGGACGCGGAGGCGGCGGGCTCCCCGACGGCGTCGCCCCCGCCGTCGGGCGCGGCCAGATGCACGACCCCGACGACGACGGGCACGGCAAGAACGAGCAGACACCCTCGCCAAGCCCCCGACCTGGGCTTCGCCCTCGACCTGGGCTTCGCCCCCGATCTCGACTCCGCACGCATGCGGGCAATCTACCGAACGGCTGTGAAACAGGGGGATGGGGGGATCTGTAGGTTTTCGGGTGAGGGTGCGGGTGCGTCGTGCTTGCTCGCGCAGTTCCCCGCGCCCCTTGTGGGGCGCGAAACGGGGCGAAGAAAACCCACGTCAGCCGATCTCGTACCGCTCCCCGTACACCCGCCACCGCAACGGCGTTTCCAACGTCAGATTTCCCTCCCGCAGGAACACCCGCTGCGCCGTGTCCACCCGGCTCGTGTCCACCTCCGCGCCACGCTCCCGCATCGCGGCCCGCCGCACGTCCAGGAACGCCCCGAGGTACTCCACCTCGGAACCTCCCTCCGCCGGGCTCTCCGCCCGCCGCAGCGCCTCCGCCCGGATCCCCCCGAAGCTCCCCGCCCGCTTCCCCGGGCCGTGGAAGACGATCGCGTCGTAGTAGACGAACTGCCCCAGCGCCCCCAGACCGTCCTCCTTCGCCTGCCGGACCGCCGGATCGAAGTACACCCGGTCCCGCTCCGCGTCCTGCGCCCGCCGGAACGCCGGCACCTCCGCCTCCGCCTTCCACGCCGCCGTGAACCCGTCCCCGAGCCCCTCGTGCGAGTCCGTGCCGTCGACCGCGCGCAGCGCGGGGAGGTACCGGGCGAGCCGGTTGCCGGGGTGATCGTCGGTGTACGTCTCCACCAGCGTCAGCAGATCGTGCGTGCCCGTGCAGAACCCGATGATCCCGGCGGTGTACCCCTGCCCGTCACCGATGTCCTCGACGTAGCCGTAGGCGCTGCGCCAGTCCAGCGTGCCGTTCTCCGCGCTGGCCACGATCTGCTGTGCGATCTCCTTCTTCGCCGAGGAGTCCAGCCCCGCCCCGCGTCCGCCGTCCTTGCGCCCGGCCCCGTCGTCCACGGCCCGGTCGCCGGACCCGGGCGCCAGGCCGTACACCGCGGCCACGACCAGCACGGCCACGGCCGCCCACCACACGTGACGGACTCGCTTCATGCCGTACAGCCTACGGTCGCCGCACCGCTGCCCGGGGCGCCGACGCGGCCACGCCCACCCGCCGGGGGAGGCCCGAGGACCCCTGGTCAGACGCCGCGCCCCGCCCGCCCCAGCAGCTCCGTCACGATCGCCGCGTGCCCCAGCTGCCGGTCGTCGCCCGCGATCACCCGGCCGTCCCGGACCAGCGTCACCTCCACCGTCGGCGCCCCCTTCTCCGCCACGAACCGCCGCACCCGGTACCCGGGACCCGCCCCGTACGCCGCCTCCAGGCCCGCCCGCAGCTCCGCGGCGACGTCCGCCGCCGCCCAGCGCCGCGCCTCCGCCAGCGCCTCGTCGCGCGCCCCGGCCCCCGCCGCCAGCAGCGCCCGTACACACCCGGGCGAGCCCCGCCGCGCCGCGGCCACCAGCGGTGGCTCCCCGCCCGGGCCAGGGCGGTCGGGGTCCGCGCCGGCGGCGAGCAGCGCCGCGACCACCCCGGCGTGCCCGAGCCGCACCGCCCAGGTCAGCGACCGGAACCCGTACTCCTCCGCCAGGTCCACCGTCGCCCCGGCCGCCAGCAGCGCCCGTACGACCTGCTCGTGCCCGCCGCACGCCGCCCCGCACAGCGGCGCGTCCGTGCCGCCGCTCAGCCGGTCCGGATCGGCGCCGGCCGCCAGCAGCAGCCGTACGATGCCGGGCTCGTCGCCGACCGCCGCGACGTACAGCGCCGTCTGCCCGTCCTCGTCGGCCGCCTCCGGGTCCGCACCGTCCCGCAGCAGCCGTACGACCGCGTCCGCGTCGCCCTCGTACACCGCCGTGAGCAGTCCCGGCGGCCCTTCCCTGTCCATCCCTCGACCCTCGCGCGCGAAGGGCCCGCGGGCAAAGGAAATAAGGGGCATCCGGTACGTGTTCTGCACCACCCGCCCCCGCCGTCCCCCTCGCCGCCTCCCGTCACCCCATGCCTACGTGTCGCACTCCAGCACCGTCCGGCACAGTCCGCACCGCGCCCGCACCCGCCCCCGTACCGGCACCCGGATGCGCTGGAAGCAGACGGGGCAGGGGAACGCGACCCGCAGTGGCTCCCGCACGCCCGGCGCGAAGGAGTACGCCGTCCCGGCCTCCGCGCGCTCCCCGCCGCCCGCGTGCTCCAGCGCGTGCCGGCGGTCGCGGGCGTAGCGCCGGCGGCCCGCCCAGCCCGCGGCCGACAGCGGCGGCTCCCGCTCGTCCTGCCGGGCCCGCGCCAGCCCCTTGGTGTACGCCGTGTACGCCTGCGGGCTGGTGAACCACACCGACGGGTCCTCCCCGAACGCCAGCGCCCGCTTGGCCAGGACGTAGCCGAACTCCTCAGGGGTGAGGTAGCCCAGCTTCTGCGAGGAGGCCCCGTCCTCCCGGTAGGCGTCCAGCAGCAGCCAGCCCGCGCCGAGGTAGGCGGCCGCCGTGTCGGTGAGGATCTCGTTGTCCCGGGTGCCGGCGAACGCCAGGTCCAGGCGGTGCAGATAGACGTGCATCACCTCGTGCGCGAGGGCGGCGCCGATGTCCCGGCGGTGGGTGCGGAACCGGTCGTTCAGTTCGATGAAGTACTCGGGGCCCGCGGCCAGTTCCACATGGGCCGCGTGCGTCATCTCCCGGAAGCCGACGATCATCCGGGCGTCCGGCAGCCGGTAGTGCCGCACCATCTCCCGGGCCACCCGCTGCGCCCCCAGATGCAGATCGTCGACGTCGGCGAAGGCCACGTCCACCGGGAGCACGCTGGTGTCGAACGTCCGCACGGTGTCGTACGACAGCCGCCGGTACAGCGCGGTGACGGCCGCCCGCACCGTGTCCAGATGGGGGAACCCGTGCTCCACCGGCCCACCGTTCACCACGCCCGCACCCCCTGAAGACGCCGGCCGCGCGACGCCCGGCCGCGCCCTCCACTGTAGGCACTGTCCGGCCTGCGGAACGTGCCGGAGCCGTACCCCCGCCGCCCCGTAGGGTGTGCGCCCATGACCACCAGCAACAGTGCCGGCAGCCGCAGTGCCGGGACCGATCCCGCGGTCCGCGCGGAGCTCGAACGGCTGCGCGACAGCATCGACAACATCGACGCCGCCGTCGTCCACATGCTCGCCGAACGCTTCAAGTGCACCCAGCAGGTCGGCCATCTCAAGGCCGCGCACCGGCTGCCCCCGGCCGACCCCGAGCGGGAGGTCCGCCAGATCACCCGGCTGCGCCGGCTCGCGGAGAGCGCCAAGCTCGACCCGGCGTTCGCCGAGAAGCTCCTCAACTTCATCATCGCCGAGGTCATCCGCCACCACGAGCACATCGCGGACACCGCCGCCGACCCCGCCTCCGGCACCCCCGCGAACCCCTCCTGAGCCGCCCGCGCCGCCCGCCGCGCCCCGTCGCGCTCCGGGGCGGCGCCCGCCGTCCGCAGGGCCCCCCTGTGCCGTGCGGACGGCATCGGGCAGCATGGCCACCATGTCCGTACTGACGCGCGACGAAGCGCAGACCCGTGCACAGCTTCTTGACGTCCACCACTACACGGTCGGCCTCGACCTCACCGTGGGCGACGACACCTTCGACTCCCGTACCGTCGTCCGGTTCACCGTGCGCGGCGACTCCGGCACGGACGGCACGGACGGCACGGACACCTTCGTCGAACTCAAGCCGGCCGCGCTGCGCTCCGTCACCCTCGACGGACGGTCCCTGGACCCGGGCACCCTGGACGACAACCGGCTGCCCCTGAAGAACCTCGCCCCCGGCGCGCACGAGCTGCGCGTCGACGCCTCGATGCGCTACTCCCGCACCGGCGAGGGCATGCACCGCTTCACCGACCCCAGCGACGGCGAGGCGTACGTCTACACCCAGATGTTCATGGACGACGTCCAGCGCGTCTTCGCCGCCTTCGACCAGCCCGACCTCAAGGCCGTCTTCGACCTCACCGTCACGGCCCCCGAGGGCTGGACCGTCCTCGCCAACGGCGTCACCGAGCAGACCGGCGACGGCGTCTGGAAGGCCGCCGCCACGCCGCCGATCTCCACCTACCTCGTCGCCGTCGCCGCCGGCCCCTGGCACTCGGTGCGCACCGAACACCGCGGACTGCCCTTCGGCATCCACTGCCGCCGCTCGCTCGCCCCGTACCTCGACGCGGACGCCGAGGAGATTCTCGACATCACCCGCGCCTGCTACGACCGCTACCACGAGAAGTTCGAGGAGCCCTACCCCTTCGACTCCTACGACCAGGCGTTCGTCCCCGAGTTCAACGCCGGCGCCATGGAGAACCCCGGACTGGTCACCTTCCGCGACGAGTTCGTCTACCGCTCCGCCGTCACCGACACCGAGCGCCAGACCCGTGCCATGGTCATCGCCCACGAGATGGCCCACATGTGGTTCGGCGACCTCGTCACCCTCCAGTGGTGGGACGACATCTGGCTCAACGAGTCCTTCGCCGAGTACATGGGCTACCAGACCGCCGCCGAAGCCACGCGCTTCACCGACACCTGGACCGAGTTCGGCGTCTCCCGCAAGGCCTGGGGCTACGACGCCGACCAGCGCCCCTCCACCCACCCCGTCGCCCCCGAGGCCGTTCCCGACACCGCCTCCGCGCTGCTCAACTTCGACGGCATCTCCTACGCCAAGGGCGCCTCCGCACTGCGCCAACTGGTCACCTGGCTGGGCGAGAAAGACTTCCTGGCCGGCATCAACACGCACTTCGCCCGCCACAGGTTCGCCAACGCCACCCTCGCCGACTTCCTCGACTCCCTCGCCTCCGCGACCGAACGCGACGTCCACGCGTGGGCGGACGCGTGGCTGCGGACGACGGGGGTGGACACGCTCACGCCGGTGCTCACCCGCACCGACGACGGCACCCACGCCCTCACCGTCACGCACGACGGCAGCCGCCCCCACCGCATCGCCGTCGGCCTCTACGACCACGACCTCACCGACGAGGGCCGCCTCACCCTGCGCTCCCGCCTCGAACTCGACGTCCCCGGCACCACGGAGCACCCCCTGGGCAAGCGTCCCGTCCTGCTCGTCCTGAACGACTTGGACCTCACCTACGCCAAGGTCCGCTTCGACGCGGAGTCGTACGACACCGTGCGCGCCGCCCTCTCCGGCCTCCCCGACCCCCTCACCCGGGCCGTCGTCTGGAACTCCCTGCGGGACGCCGTCCGCGACGGCGAACTCGCCCCGGAGGTCTACCTGGAGACCGCCCGCGCGCATCTGCCGCACGAGAGTGACGTGGCCCTCGTCCAGGGCGTCCTCGCCTTCGCCGGCGGCCAGATCGCCGACCGCTACCTCGCCCCCGAGCGGCGGCCGGCCGCCCTGGCCACCCTCACCGACCTCGGCCGCGACCTCATTCGCCGCACCGAGGACGGCGACCACCCCGGGCTCCGCCTGGCCGCCGTGCGCCACCGCATCGACGTCGCCGCGCACCCCGACACCATCGCCGCCTGGCTCGCCGACGGCACCGTCCCCGGCGGCCCCGAACTCGACCCCGAGCTGCGCTGGCGCATCCTCGGCCGGCTCGCCGTCCTCGGCGCCACCGACGAGGCCGCGATCGCCGCCGAACTCGCCCGCGACCCCAGCGCCACCGGCCAGGAGGGCGCCGCCCGCTGCCGCGCCGCACTGCCCGACCCCGAGGCCAAGGCCCGGGCCTGGGCCGCGATGTTCACCGACGACCCCGCCGCGGACCTCTCGAACTACCTGTTCACCGCCACCGCCCGCGGCTTCTGGCAGCCCGAACAGGCCGAACTCCTCGCGGAGTACGTCGACCGGTACTACGAGGACGCCACCGCCCTGGCCGCCCGCCGCGGCCCCGCCATCGCCGACGCGGCCGGCCGCTGGGCGTTCCCGGCCCACGCCGTCGACGCGGACCACCTGCGACGGGGCGAGCGGTGTCTGCGCGAGGACGACCCCGCCCCCTCCCTGCGCCGCAGGCTCGCCGACCAGCTCGACGACCTGGCGAGGGCCCTGCGGGTGCGCGAGAGCTGACCGGCACGTGTGTGGGGGGCGTGCGCGCACACGCCCCCGCACGGACTACGCGGGACGGTCGTCCGCACCGACGCGGTGCACCCGCACCATGTTCGTCGTCCCCGGCACCCCGGGCGGCGAACCCGCGGTGATGACCACGAGGTCCCCGCGCGCGCAGCGCCCGTACCGCAGCAGCAGCTCGTCGACCTGCGCGACCATCGCGTCCGTCGTGTCGGCGGCCGGGCCCAGGAACGTCTCCACCCCCCACGTCAGGCTCAGTCGCGAACGGGTCGCCTGCTCGGCGGTGAAGGCGAGGAGCGGGATCGGCGAGCGGTAGCGGGAGAGGCGGCGCACCGTGTCACCGCTCTGGGTGAACGCCACCAGGAACCTCGCCCCGAGGAAGTCGCCGATCTCGGCCGCCGCCCGGGCGACGGCGCCGCCCCGGGTGCGCGGCTTGTTCCGGTCCGTCAGCGGCGCGAGCCCCGCGGCGAGGAGGCCCTCCTCCGCCGCCTCGACGATCCGCGCCATCGTCGTGACCGCCTCCACGGGGTGCCTGCCCACGCTCGTCTCGCCCGACAGCATCACCGCGTCCGTGCCGTCGAGCACCGCGTTCGCCACGTCACTGACCTCCGCGCGCGTCGGCCGCGCGTGCTCGATCATCGAGTCCAGCATCTGCGTGGCGACGACGACCGGCTTGGCGTTGCGCTTCGCCAGCCGCACCGCCCGCTTCTGGACGATCGGCACGTGTTCGAGCGGCATCTCGACGCCCAGGTCGCCGCGGGCGACCATGATCCCGTCGAACGCGGCGACGACGTCCTCGATCGCCGCGACCGCCTGCGGCTTCTCCACCTTGGCGAGGACGGGGAGCCGGCGGCCCTCCTCGTCCATGACGCGGTGCACGGCCTCGATGTCACGGCCGCTCCGGACGAACGACAGGGCGACCACGTCGAAGCCGGTGCGCACCGCCCACCGCAGATCGGCCTCGTCCGCGGGCGACAACACGGGCCCGGGCCCGCTGACCGGCCCCCGCAGATCGGCGAGCACCCCCACACTGCGCCCGGTCTCATCGGCGGCCTTCCGCACCCACCGGTACCGCTCCTCGTGCTCCCCGCGCCCTTCGTACCCGAGAGCGAACCGGGCCACGTCCATCCCGGCATCGACCAACGCCTTGATCTGCTCATACGAGTCGGTAGCGGGCCCCAAGGTGCAAACGATCTTAGCTCGACGCATATATCCGACTTTATGACAGCCTGCCTGACAGGGGCGCGGGGAACTGCGCGAAACGGGGCGGAGCCCCGTGCCGGGGTCCAAGGGGCGAAACCCCTTGAAGGGACGGGAAGGGCAGGGGCGGCGGGGGCGAAAAAATCCCCGCGGCAACCCCCGGTCACCAACTCGCAACCCCCACCCCCTGTCGCACCCCCGCACCCCCGGGCCACAATCTACGCGCGTCACCACACCAACAGACCCGCCCCACCCAAGGAGCCCCCCTCACATGCCCCTGAACCGCCGCCGGTTCCTGGAGAACGCCGCGCTCACCACCACCGCCGCCACCCTCACCACCACGGCAGCCACCACCACCGCCCACGCCGCCGGCTCCCACAAGAAGCCCGAGCGCCGCCACACCCTCACCGTCATGGGCACCACCGACCTCCACGGCCACCTCTTCAACTGGGACTACTACAAGGACGCCACGTACACCGACACCGCCGGCAACTCCCAGGGCCTGGCCCGCATCTCCACCCTCGTCAACCGGATCCGCAAGGAGAGGGGCCGTCAGAACACCCTCCTCATCGACGCCGGCGACACCATCCAGGGCACCCCGCTCACCTACTACTACGCCAAGGTCGACCCCATCACCGCCAAGGGCGGCCCCGTCCACCCCATGGCCCGGGCCATGAACACCATCGGCTACGACGCCGCGGCCCTCGGCAACCACGAGTTCAACTACGGCATCGAAACCCTCCGCAAGTTCGAGGCACAGCTCGACTTCCCCCTCCTCGGCGCCAACGCCGTCGACGCCACCACCCTCAAGCCCGCCTTCCCGCCGTACCTCATCAAGACGTTCCGCGTCCACGGCGGCCCGCCCCTGAAGGTGGCCGTCCTCGGCCTCACCAACCCCGGCATCGCCATCTGGGACAAGGCCTACGTCCAGGGCAAGCTCGCCTTCCCCGGCCTGGAGGAGCAGGCCGCCACCTGGGTGCCCAAGCTGCGTTCCATGGGCGCCGACGTCGTCATCGTCTCCGCCCACTCCGGCGCCTCCGGCACGTCCTCCTGGGGCGACCAACTGCCCTACGTGGAGAACGCGGCGGCCAACGTCGCGAAGAAGGTTCCGGGGATCGACGCCATCCTCGTCGGCCACGCCCACGTCGAGATCCCCGAGCTGAAGGTCACCAACGACACGACCGGGAAGACCGTCGTCCTCTCCGAACCCCTCTGCTTCGCCGAACGCCTCACCGTCTTCGACATCGAGCTGACCCTGCACAAGGGCCGCTGGGAGGTCGAATCGGTGAGCGCCTCGCTGCGCAACACCAACGAGGTCGAGGACGACCCGCGCATCACCAGGCTGCTCACCGACGAGCACGCCGCCGTCGTCACCTACGTCAACCAGGTCGTCGGCACCGCCACCGAGACCCTGACCACCGTCGACGCCCGCTACAAGGACGCCCCGATCATCGACCTGATCACCAAGGTCCAGGAGGACGTCGTCAAGGACGCGCTCGCCGGCACCGAGTACGCCGGACTCCCCGTCCTGGCCCAGGCGTCTCCGTTCTCGCGCACCTCCGAGATCCCCGCCGGCGACGTCACCATCCGCGCTCTGTCGAGCCTGTACGTCTACGACAACACGCTCGTCGCCAAGCTCCTGACCGGCGCCCAGATCCGCGCCTACCTCGAATACTCCGCCGAGTACTACGTACGGACCGCGGCCGGGGCCCCCGTCGACGTCGACGCGCTCACCAACGCGGGCGACCGCCCCGACTACAACTACGACTACGTCTCCGGACTCACCTACGACATCGACATCGCGCAGCCCGCCGGCAGCCGCATCAAGAACCTGGCCCGCGACGGCAGCCCGCTCGACGACTCGGCGCAGTTCGTCCTCGCCGTCAACAACTACCGCGCCAACGGCGGCGGCGCCTTCCCGCACGTGGCGAACGCCAGGGAACTGTGGTCGGAGTCCACCGAGATCCGCACCCGCATCGCCGAATGGGTCACCGCCAAGGGCGTCCTCGATCCCAAGGACTTCGCCTCCGTCGACTGGAGGCTGACCCGCGACGGCACCCCGGTGTTCTGATCCCGGTCACACGTCACACCCCGTCCACGAGGGGCGTCAGCGCCACCGCGCCGCCGCCCCGCGTGGACGGGACCCGGGACGCCGCCCGCTCCCGCAGTCCGAACGACGTGAACGCCGTCCGCCGCGGCAGCGGATACGGCTCCGTACCCGTCACCGCGTTCAGGATCGTCGCACTGCGCCACGCCGTCATGCCCAGGTCCGGCGCGCTCACCCCGTGGGTGTGCGACTCCGCGTTCTGCACGTACACCGCGCGGCCCGTCGCGGCGATCTCCCGTGCGAGCACCAGCCGGTACTTCTCGTCGATACGGGGACGCCCGGCGGCGTCACGGCAGATGTAGGGGTCCAGCGACCGCAGCAGCGACTCCACCGGACGTTCGCGGAAACCCGTCGCCAGCACCACCGCGTCCGTCGCCAGACACGTCCGCAGCCCCTGCCGGGCGTGTTCCAGGTGCAGTTCGACCCGGGAACCCGACAGCCACCCGGCGGTCCGCACCCGAACCCCGGGGGTCAGCACGACGTCCGGCCAGCCGCCCGGCAGCGTACGGCGGTACAGCTCCTCCTGCACCGCCGCGATCGTTCCGGCGTCGATGCCCTTGTACAACTGCCACTGCGCGGGCAGCAGCCGGTCCCGTACGGGCTCGTCCAGGGCGTGGAAGTAGTCCGCGTAGTCCGGGGTGAAGTGCTCAAGACCCAGCTTCGAGTACTCCATCGGCGCGAACGCCTCCGTCCGGGCCAGCCAGTGCAGCCGCTCCCGGCCCGCCGGACGGTGCCGCAGCAGGTCGAGGAAGACCTCCGCCCCCGACTGCCCCGCCCCCACCACGGTCACATGACCCGCCGCCAGCACCCGCTCCCGGTGCGCCAGGTAGTCCGCCGCGTGGCACACCGCCACCTCCGGCGCCCCCACCAGCGGCCGCAGCGCCTCCGGCACGTACGGCTCCGTGCCCACCCCGAGGACCACGTTGCGGGTGTGGGCGCGGCCCAGTGCCTCGACCCCGCCCTCCGCGTCCACCTGGCCGTAGTCCACCTCGAACAGCTCGCTGCGCGGATTCCACCGCACCGCGTCCACCTGGTGCCCGAAGCGCAGCGCCGGCAGCCGCTCGGCGACCCAGCGGCAGTACCCCTCGTACTCCGCCCGCAGGATGTGCGGCCGCTCCGAGAAGTAGAACGGGAACAGCCGCTCGCGCGCCCGCAGATGATTGAGGAAGGACCACGGGCTCGTCGGGTCGACGAGGGACACCAGGTCGGCCAGGAACGGCACCTGCAACCGGGCGCCCTCGATCAGCAGCCCCGGATGCCAGTCGAACCCCGGCCGCTGTTCGAGGAAGACCGCGTCCAGGCCGGGCAGCGGCTGGGCGAGCGCCGCCAGCGACAGATTGGCCGGCCCGATGCCGACACCGACGAGATCACGGGGGGACGTGGACGTCATCAACGGAGGTGTCCTTCCACCAGGCGCAGCAGACCCGCCCACTCGTCCGTGCGGGCCCGGGGATTGAGAAGAGTGACCTTGAACCACAGCCGGCCGCCGAGCCGCGCCCGGCCCAGCACCGCCCGCCCCTGGAGCAGCAGCCGCCGCCGCACCTCGGCGACGAGATCGTCGTCCGCCCCCGCCGGACGGAACACCACCGTGCTGATCACCGGCCGGCCGTACAGCTCGAACCCGGGATGCTCGGCCACCAGCCCGGCGAACTCCCGCGCCCCCGCGCACACCCGGTCGACCAGCGCCCCCAGCCCCGTACGCCCCAGCGCGCGCAGCGTCACCGCCACCTTGAACACATCGGGACGGCGGGTCGTGCGCAGCGAACGCCCCAGCAGATCCGGCAGCCCCGCCTCGACGTCGTCGGCGGCGCTCAGATAGTCGGCCCGCTGCCCCAGCACCGCCAGATCCCCGCCGTCCCGTACCGCGAACAGCCCCGCCGCCACCGGCTGCCAGCCCAGCTTGTGCAGGTCAAGCGCCACGCTGTCGGCGGCGTCGAGCCCCGCGAGCAGCCCCCGGTGACGGTCGCTGAACAGCAGCCCGCCGCCGTACGCGGCGTCCACGTGCAGTCGTGCGCCGTACCGGGCGCACAGCGCGGCGACCCGCGGGAGCGGGTCGATCAGCCCGGCGTCCGTCGTCCCCGCCGTCGCGGCGACGAGGAGCGGGCCCGACGTCCGCGCCAGCACCGTGTCCAGCGCCGGGGGGTCGAGCACGCCGTCCGGCGCGGGCACCACCACCGGGTCGGGGAGCCCGAACAGCCACGCCGCCCGGGTGAGCGAATGGTGCGCGTTGGCCCCGCACACCAGCCGCACCCCCGGGCCGCACGCCTCCCGGGCCAGCAGCACGGCGAGCTGATTGGCCTCCGTGCCGCCCGACGTCACCAGCGCGTCCGCCATCCCGGCCGCCCGCGCCAACGCCCGTGTCACCAGCGCCTCCAGGGCCGAGGCGGACGGGGCCTGGTCCCAGGAGTCGAGCGAGGGGTTCAGCACGCTCACGGCGAGGTCCGCGGCGACGGCCACGGCCAGCGGCGGACAGTGCAGATGCGCCGCGCACAACGGATCCGCCGGGTCGGCGGCCCCCGCGGCGAGCACCCGCACGAGGTCGTCCAGCGCCTCCGGGTCGCCCTCCTCGGGCAGCACCTCGCCGACGACGTCCCGCACCAGGGCCGCCACCGCCCCCGGACCGCCGGCGGGCAACGGGCCGCCGCGCTCCCGGCCGCCCTCCTGAAGCGCACCGAGCACGCGGTCGACCAACGACCGCACCACGGCCGCGCCCCACGGACCGGAAGCCAGGGCTGACGTGCACATACGACATCCTCCGGGCACGCGGAGCCGGAAAACCCGCGCACCGCACCCCCCAACGACACCACGCAGGGTGGGGAAACGGGGCCGGAACGGGCACCGAGCGTGACGGAAGGTGACGGTGCACAGCAAAGATGATGTGCGACAACGAGGGCGGCGGAGGATCGGCGCCCCGGCGGCGCGAAAGGCGGCGCGAAAGGCGGCGCGAAAGGCGGCGCAAAAAAGCGGAGGCCCACGTTCCCGTGAGCCTCCGCCTCGCTATGTACCGGGTGCGGGACTCGAACCCGCAAGCCCTCTCGGGCAGAGGTGTTTGAGACCTCCGTGTATACCGTTCCACCAACCCGGCCGGCGCACGGTGAGTCTACCCGGTCATCATCGCTCCGTGCTCCTGGGTAGGCTGCGTAGGCAGCACTACCTGCCAGGCCCCGAGGAGCCCCCGTGACCGTGCCCGAGTCGCCCCAGTCCGCTGACACAGCCGATGACGACAAGTCGCACGTGCCTCCCTTGACGACGCGCGTGGTCATCGCCGAGGACGAGGCGCTCATCCGGCTCGACCTCAAGGAGATGCTGGAGGAGGAGGGCTACAGCGTCGTCGGCGAGGCCGGGGACGGCGAGCGGGCCGTCGAACTGGCCCGGGAGCACCGGCCCGACCTCGTCATCCTCGATGTGAAGATGCCGAAGCTCGACGGCATCTCGGCGGCCGAGCAGATCGCCGAGGAGCGCATCGCCCCGGTGCTGATGCTCACCGCGTTCTCGCAGCGCGACCTCGTGGAGCGGGCACGCGACGCGGGGGCGATGGCGTACCTGGTGAAGCCGTTCAGCAAGAGCGACGTCGTCCCGGCGATCGAGATGGCCGTCTCGCGGTTCACGGAGCTGAAGGAGCTGGAGAAGGAGGTCGCCGACCTCTCGCAGCGCCTGGAGACGCGCAAGCTGGTGGACAGGGCGAAGTCCGTGCTCCAGACCGAGTACGGGCTGACGGAGCCGGCCGCCTTCCGGTGGATCCAGAAGACGTCGATGGACCGGCGCATGTCCATGCAGCAGGTCGCGGAGGCCGTCATCCAGGACGCCGAGGAGAAGAAGGCGGCGAAGGGCTGAGCCCCGCTCCCACCGCACGACAAGGCCCGCACCCCCGGAGGGTGCGGGCCTTGTCGTGGGCGGCCTCGGTGGCTCAGTCCTCGCCGAGGTACGCCTTGCGGACCGACTCGTCGTGCAGCAGGTCCTGCCCGGAGCCGGAGAGGACGATGTTGCCGATCTCCATGACATGCCCCTGGTCGGCCAGCGAGAGCGCCGCCTGGGCGTTCTGCTCGACGAGGAGGATCGTCGTGCCCTGGGCCTTGAGCTCCGCGATGGTCGCCATGATCTTCTGCATCATGATCGGCGAGAGGCCCATGGAGGGCTCGTCGAGCATGAGCAGCTTGGGCTGGGACATCAGGGCCCGGCCCATGGCGAGCATCTGCTGTTCACCGCCGGAGAGGGTGCCCGCGGCCTGCTTCCGCCGCTCCCCGAGGATGGGGAAGAGGTCGTAGGCGCGCTGGATGTCCTTCTCGATGCCCTCCTTGTCCTTGCGGAGGAAGGCGCCGAGCTGGAGGTTCTCGGCGATGGAGAGGCGCGGGAAGATGTGCCGGCCCTCGGGGGAGTGGGCGAGCCCGAGCGCGACGATCCTGTGCGCGGGGACGCCGGTGAGCGGCTTGCCGTCGAACATGATCCGTCCGGAGCTGGGCTTGAGCAGTCCGGAGAGGGTGCGCAGGGTGGTCGTCTTGCCGGCGCCGTTGGTGCCGATGAGGGTGACGACCTGGCCGGCCTCGACGCTGAACGAGATGCCCTTGACGGCTTCGATCTTGCCGTAGGCGACCTTGAGGTCCTCGACCTCCAGGAGTGCGGTCACTGGGCTTCTCCCTTGGTGGTGCCGGTGCTCTCCGCGGCGTCGGCCTCGGCGGTGCTGCCCGGGGCATCGGCCTGGACCTCGGCCGCGTCGGCCGGGGTGGCGTCGGCCGGGGTGGCGTCTGCCTGGGCCTCGGCCTCGGCCTCGGCCGCTCGGACCTCCGCCGCCTCGGCGTCCCCCGGGGCGCCCTCGAAGGGCTCGCCGAGGTAGGCGGCGACGACGCGCTCGTCGGCCTGGACGACGTCGGACGTGCCCTCGACGAGTTTCTCGCCCTGGACGAGGACGGCGACGCGGTCGCAGAGGTTGAAGATGAAGCGCATGTCGTGCTCGATGACGAGCACGGCGATGCCCTTGTCGCGGATGGCGAAGACGAGTTCCTCGGTCGCCCGCGTCTCCTGCGGGTTCATTCCGGCCGTGGGCTCGTCCAGGAGGAGCAGACCGGGCTCGCTGGCGAGGGCGCGGGCGATTTCGAGCTTGCGCTGTTCGCCGTAGGGAAGGTTGCGGGCGAGGTGATCGCGTTTGTGGGCGAGTCCGATGAATTCGAGCAGTTCCAGCGCCCGTTCCTCGCTCGCCTTCTCGGCCTTCCGGAATCCGGGGCCGCGCAACAGGGCGGACCAGAGCCCTTCCTTGGTGCGCGTGTGGCGGCCGACGAGGACGTTTTCCAGGACGGTCATGTTGGCGAAGAGCCGGATGTTCTGGAAGGTCCGGGCGATTCCGGCCTTGGTGACGAGATGGGGTTTGGGCGGAAGGATCTTGTCGTGGTAGCTGACGGTCCCTTCGGTGGGCACGTAAAGACCGGTCAGGCAGTTGAAGAAGGTGGTCTTTCCGGCTCCGTTGGGCCCGATCAGGCCGACGATCTCGCCCGTGTTGACGGTGAGGTCGACGGACCGTACGGCGGTGAGGCCGCCGAACCGCATGGTGACGTCGCGGGCCTTGAGTGCGGGAGTGGTCATGGTGGTCACGCCCCTGCCTTGGTGACGCCGAGGGTGGAGTCGGGAAGGCCCTTCTCGGGGACGTCGAGCTGGTCGATCTCGTGGAATTCGAGCTGGCGCCGCCGGTTGGCGATGACGCCCTCGGGACGGAAGCGCATCAGCAGCACGAGCGCGATGCCGAACGCGAAGAGCTCGTAGTTCTGCAGGAAGCCGAGCTTCTCGGGGATCAGATAGAGCAGCGCGGCACCGAGCAGCGGGCCGTTGACGGTGCCCATGCCGCCGAGGACGACGGCGGCGAGCAGGAACGCGCTGTTGGGCGGCGCCGCGCCCGCGAACTGGTACGGCGCCGGGTTGACGCTGTACGAGACGTGCGCGCCGACCGTGCCGGCCAGGCCGGCCAGCGAGGCGCCGAGGGCGAAGGCGACGAGCTTGACGCGGAAGCCGTTGATGCCCATGGCGGTCGCGGCGGTCTCGTCCTCGCGAATCGCGATCCAGGAGCGGCCGATCCGGCTGTCGGCGGCCCGGGTGAAGACCAGGACGACGATGGCCGTCACCAGCAGCATCAGGAAGAAGTAGTTGGAGAACCGGCCGAGGGTGAACCCGGCGACGTCGTGGCTGTCCCCGAGGTTGAACCCGAAGATCTCCAGGTCGGGGATGCGGCTGATGCCGTTGGGACCGTTGGTGATGTTGGGTCCGGAGCTGCCGTCCAGGTTGTTGACGGCGATACGGAAGATCTCTCCGAAGCCCAGGGTGACGATGGCGAGGTAGTCGCCGCGCAGCCGGAGTGTCGGGGCGCCGATGAGGACGCCGAAGACGAGCGTGACGGCCATGCCGGTCAGGGCGGCGGCCCAGAACGGGAACTGGGTGCCGGAGAACCGGCTGTACTCACTGCCGGAGACCAGGGCCGCGGTGTACGAGCCGACGCCGAGGAAGGCGACGTAACCGAGGTCGAGGAGGCCGGTGAGGCCGACGACGATGTTGAGACCGAGGGCGACGGTGCCGAAGGTGAGGATGTTGACGCCGAGGTTGGCGTTGTGGTCGTCGCTCTGGGTGAAGGGGAAGATCACCGCGGCCAGGAAGGCCAGCGCGACCGCGAAGCCCTTGTGCCGGCTGCTGATCTCGGTGTACCGGGCGAGCAGCCCCGAACGGTTGAACGCGAGGAGGGCGAAGACGAGGAGCAGCACGAAGCCGACGAAGGTCTCGCTGTCGTCGCTGTCGATGCCGATGCCGTAGGTGAAGGCGAGCAGCGCCACGGCGGTACCCAGGGTGATCACCAGCCGGCGCACCCAGGGGCTGGCCGGAACGGTGATGCGGCCCGGGTCGGGCGAGGTCAGATAGGCGCGGATGCCGCCGGGCCCGGCCGGCGCGGTGAGCGCGCCGACGACGGCGAGGGCACTGGCGACGGCCGCGACGTAGCCGCCGGGGTCGAGGTTGGCGAGACCGCCGAGGTCGACCGCGATGGCGATGACCGCGAACCAGCAGACGGCGAATGCGGACAGGGCGGCGTAGAAGAGGGCCGAGGGCGTGGCGATCCGCTCCGCGCCGGGGAGCCGGAGCAGACCGAGCCGGGCGGCGCCGAAGAAGAGCGTGAACACGCCGGCGACGATGGCGAGGATCTGCAGACCGGCGGGGTAGCCGTAGACCGTCAGGTCGCCGGGGAACTCGCTGGTCCAGGTCCAGGACAGGAAGGCGGAGGCGATGGTGCCGACGCCGCCGAGCAGGACGAGGGCGAGACCGGCGCCGGGGGCGAGGGGTATCAGCCCGCGGGGAGCGGGCGGCGCGGGCGACACGGTGGGTTCCGGTGTCGTGGGTTCCGGGGTCGTCGTGTGGGTCATGCGATCACGCCCTGTCCGCGACACGTTCCCCGAGGAGGCCCTGTGGCCTCAGCAGGAGGACGAGGATGAGGAGGACGAAGGCCCACACGGAGGCCCAGCCCTGGCCGCCGAGCTGCTCCATGCCGGGGATGTCCGCGATGTAGGCGGTGGCCATGGCCTCGGCGACACCGAGGACGAGACCGCCGAGCATGGCGCCGTAGATGTTGCCGATGCCGCCGAGGACGGCGGCGGTGAAGGCCTTGAGACCGGCCTGGAAGCCCATCTCGTACTTGACGGAGCCGTACTTGAGGCCGTACGCGACGCCCGCGACCGCGGCGAAGAGGCCGCCGATGGCGAAGGCGATCACGATGATGCGGTTGGTGTCGATGCCCATGAGCTGGGCGGTGTCCGGGTCCTGGGCGGTGGCCTGCATGGCGCGGCCGGTGCGGGAGAGACGGACGAAGAAGGCGAGGGCGGTCATGCACAGCACGGCGGCGAGGACGAGGAAGATGTCGCCGCTCTGGATGCGCACGGAACCGACGTGGTACGGCCCGAAGGGCAGCTGCGGGAAGACGCGGTCGGTCTTGGCGCCGGGGTACCAGTTGAAGACGGCCTGCTGCAGGGCGAGCGAGAGGCCGATCGCGGTGATCAGGGGGGCCAGGCGTGGTGCGCCGCGCAACGGGCGGTAGGCGAACCGTTCGGCTCCGACGGCGACGAGGACGGCGACGACCGCTCCACCGGCCAGCATGAGGGGGAGGGCCAGCCACATGCTGGTGTTGCCGGGGAGCCAGAGGTAGACCGAGAGGGCGCCGAAGCCCCCGGTCATGAAGATCTCGCCGTGGGCGAAGTTGATGAGCTGGACGATGCCGTACACCATCGTGTAGCCGATGGCGATCAGCCCGTACATCGAGCCGAGGAACAGCCCGTTGGCCAGCTGCTGCGGCAGTGTGTTCACCGCGCGGCCTCCGTGTGTGAAGTGAGGGAGTGGACCGGTCCGGTGGGACGGCCGGGCCGGCATAGGGAAGGGGCCGCGCGGTGACGGGTGGTCTGCCGCGCGGCCCGGGGTGGTGCGGTGCGGTCAGCCGGCGTCGTAGGTGCCGCTCTTGACGGCCTTCCACTTGCCGTCCTTGACCTGGTACACGGTCAGCTGCTTGTTGGTGGTGTCGCCGTACTCGTCGAAGGCGACCGGACCGGCGATGCCGTCGAACTTGACCTTCTGGACCTGGTCGACGATCTGCTGGCGGGCGTCGTCCGGAACCTTGCCGTCCTTCACGACCTCGCCGACGGCCTTGATGATCGCCGTGGCGGCGTCGTAGGAGTAGCCGCCGTAGGTGCCGTAGTCACCGGGGTACTTCTTGGCCTTGTAGGCGGCGATGAACTCCTTGGCGGCGGGCAGGGTGTCGACGGGGACGCCGACGGAGGTGGCGAGGTCACCCTCGGAGGTCTTGCCCGCGGTCTTGATGTACGTGTCGGAGAACATGCCGTCGCCGCCGAACAGCGGGATGTCGGCGCCGGCGTCCTTGAGCTGCTTGGTCAGGATCTGCGACTCGTCGTACTGGCCGCCGTAGTACAGCATGTCGGCCTTGGAGTTCTTCACCTTGGTGACGAGGGTGGAGAAGTCCTTGTCACCGGTGTTGACGTGGTCGGTGCCGGCGATCTTGCCGCCCAGCTTGGTGAAGCTGGAGGTGAACAGCTTGGCGAGACCGGCGCCGTAGGTCTGCTTGTCGTCGACGACGTAGACCTTCTTCTTCTTCAGCGTGTCGTGCGCGTACTGCGCGGCGAACCCGCCCTGGAGGGCGTCGGTGGTCGCGGTGCGGAAGTACGTCTTGTACGGGCGCGTCTTCTTGGTCTGCCAGTCCTTGCCCTGGGTCAGCTCGGGCGCGGTGTTGGAGGGGGAGACCTCCACCAGGTTGGCGGTGGCGAAGACCTGCTGCATCTGGGTGGCCACGCCGGAGTTGAGGGGACCGACGACACCGAGGACGTCGTCGTCGGCGACGAGCGCGGTGGCGTTCTGCTGGCCGGTGGCGGGAACGGCCTTGTCGTCCAGGGCCTTCACCTTGAAGGTGACGCCGGGGACGGTCTTGTTCTTGTTGGCGTCGTCGACGGCGATCTGCACGCCGTACTGGATGCCGAGGCCGGTCGCGGAGTTCTGGCCGGTCAGCGGGGCGTCGACGCCGATGACGACGGTGGTGCCGCCCTTGTCGTCGCTGCCGCCGCTGTCGTCCCGAGAGCCGCAGGCGGTGAGGGTGAGTGCTCCCGCCGCCAGGGCGGCGGTGATGGCGATGAGCGAACGTGGGCGCACGATCGTAAGTCCTTTCACTGGCGCAGCTGTTTCCCCGTGGAAGCAGCCGAGTCGTACGGCGGCCGGTTGTGGCTTTTCGGCTGCGCGGTGACTGGCGGTGACTCTAAGCGCGTGCGAGGAAGGCAGAGGAGGACTTGGCCAAGGCTGTGACGCTCTTGTTATGACACGAGGTAATGCAGAGCGGTACCGACTGGGTGGAACGGCGGAATTCTGACCCATTCGTCCGGTCCGCATGCTGAGAACCCGCAGCACGAGGCGGATTCGTTCAGGAGTCTCGGCGGTTTTGCTGATGACGGGGAAACGTTGCCAGAGGTTACTCATGGTGTTTCCGGCAAGGGGTGCGCGCCGTGCTGCCCCGGGGGAATATGGGGGTGTTTATTACCCGCGTATTACGCAGCGTTACGCCCGGGAAAGGGAATCCGGCATTCTTCGGCACATCGCGTATGTCGTCCCATACGCGGATGCGGGGTGAGCGGGGGGAGCGGGAGGAGGGCCCGCGGACATGCCTGTGCCGGAGCACGGTGCCATGCGCTCCGGCGCAAGGGGGGTTCCGGGCTGGTGCTTCGGGTGTTCGCCGGGGTGCCCTGGCGCCTCGGGCGTTCGCCGGGTCCTCCCGGTGCTTCAGGCCTTGGCCGGGACGTCCGGTGCGGTGCCGGGGGTGACGTCGCGCAGCATGCAGGTCAGCCGGGCGCTGCACACCCGCCGGCCCTCCTCGTCGCTGATCACCACGTCGTACGTCGCCGTGGAGCGGCCCCGGTGCAGCGGGGTCGCCACGCCGGTGACCAGGCCCGACCGGGCGCCGCGGTGGTGGGTGCAGTTGAGGTCGACGCCGACCGCGAGCTTCTTGCTGCCGCCGTGCAGCATCGCGCCCACCGAGCCGAGCGTCTCGGCCAGGACGGCGGAGGCACCGCCGTGCAGCAGCCCGTACGGCTGGGTGTTGCCCTCGACCGGCATCGTGCCGACGACCCGCTCCGCGGACGCCTCGGTGATCTGCACGCCCATCCGGGTGCCCAGGTGCCCCGCCGAGAACAGCGCCACCAGATCAACACCGAGCGCGGCGTACTCGTCGACGACCTCCTGCGGGAAGGTCACGTTCCGCTGTTCACCCATGGGCCCTGGCTCCGTTCGTTCGTCGTGGACGGTCCCCGTCCGTGACCGGCCACCGGCGACGCGTGCCGCCGCCGGCTTCGCTGAGCGAACGCTCAGTCGGTCGCCGATTGTTCCAGGCGGACCACGACGGACTTGCTGGCGGGGGTGTTGCTGGTGTCGGCGGTGGCGTCCAGCGGGACCAGCACATTGGTCTCCGGGTAGTACGCCGCCGCGCAGCCCCGGGCGGTCGGGTAGTGCACGACGCGGAAACCGGGGGCCCGCCGCTCCACGCCGTCCCGCCACTCGCTCACCAGATCGACGTAGGCGCCGTCGGCCACCCCCAGGGCGCGCGCGTCCTCCGCGTTGACCAGCACCACCCGGCGGCCGTTCCGGATGCCCCGGTAACGGTCGTCCAGGCCGTAGATGGTGGTGTTGTACTGGTCGTGCGAGCGCAGCGTCTGCAGCAGCAGCCGGCCCTCGGGCAGCTCCGGGTACTCCACCGGGGCCGCGGTGAAGTTGGCCTTGCCGGTGGCGGTGGGGAAGCGCCGCTCGTCGCGCGGGGCGTGCGGGAGGGCGAAGCCGCCGGGGCGGGCCACGCGCGCGTTGAAGTCCTCGAAGCCGGGGACGACCCGGGCGATGCGGTCACGGATCGTGGCGTAGTCCCGCGCGAACTCCTCCCACGGCACCCTGCTGTCCTGGCCGAGCACCCGCCGTGCCAGCCGGCACACGATGGCCGGCTCGGACAGCAGCTGCGGACCGGCGGGCTTCAGCCGGCCGCGGGAGGCGTGCACCATGCCCATGGAGTCCTCCACGGTCACGAACTGCTCGCCACCGCCCTGCACGTCCCGCTCCGTGCGGCCGAGGGTGGGCAGGATCAGCGCGCGGGCGCCGGTCACCGTGTGGGAGCGGTTGAGCTTCGTCGACACGTGCACCGTGAGCCGGGCGCGGCGCATGGCGGCCTCGGTGACCTCGGTGTCGGGCGAGGCGGAGACGAAGTTGCCGCCCATGGCGAAGAAGACCTTCGCCTCGCCGTCGCGCAGGGCGCGGATGGCCCGGACGACGTCGTAGCCGTGCTCCCGGGGCGGGGCGAAGCCGAACTCCTTCTCCAGGGCGTCCAGGAACGCGGGGGCGGGCCGCTCGAAGATGCCCATCGTGCGGTCGCCCTGCACGTTGGAGTGGCCGCGCACCGGGCACACGCCCGCGCCGGGACGGCCGATGTTGCCGCGCAGCAGCAGGAAGTTGACGACCTCGCGGATCGTGGGCACCGAGTGCTTGTGCTGGGTCAGGCCCATCGCCCAGCACACGATGGTGCGCTTGGAGGCGAGCACCATCCGGAGCGCGCGGTCGATGTCCTCCCGGGTGAGACCGGTCGCCGTCAGCGTCTGTGCCCAGTCGGCGGCCCGGGCCGCCTCGGCGAACTCCTCGAAGCCGTGCGTGTGGGCGGCGACGAACTCCTCGTCGACCGCGCCCTCCGTCTCGAGGATCAGCTTGTTGAGGAGCCGGAACAGGGCCTGGTCGCCGCCGAGCCGGATCTGCAGGAACAGATCCGTGAGCGCGGCGCCCCTGACCATGCCCTGCGGCGTCTGGGGGTTCTTGAACCGCTCCAGGCCCGCCTCGGGCAGCGGGTTGACGCTGATGATCCGCGCGCCGCCCGCCTTCGCCCTCTCCAGCGCGGAGAGCATCCGCGGATGGTTGGTGCCCGGGTTCTGCCCCGCCACGATGATCAGATCGGCCTGGTGCAGGTCCTCCAGGAGGACGCTGCCCTTGCCGACGCCGATCGTCTCCGACAGGGCCGAGCCCGAGGACTCGTGGCACATGTTGGAGCAGTCGGGCAGGTTGTTGGTGCCCAGCTCGCGGGCGAAGAGCTGGTAGAGGAACGCCGCCTCGTTGCTGGTGCGGCCCGAGGTGTAGAAGACCGCCTCGTCGGGGGAGGAGAGCGCGGTCAGTTCCTCGGCGACGATGTCGAAGGCGCGGTCCCAGCCGATCGGCTCGTAGTGGTCGGCGCCCTCCGGCAGATACATGGGATGGGTGAGCCGGCCCTGCTGGCCCAGCCAGTAGCCGCTGCGCCCGGCCAGATCGGCGACGGAGTGCTCACGGAAGAACTCCGGGGTGACCCGGCGCAGGGTGGCCTCCTCGGCGACCGCCTTGGCGCCGTTCTCGCAGAACTCGGCGGTGTGCCGGTGATCGCCCTCGGGCCAGGCGCAGCCGGGGCAGTCGAAGCCGTCCTTCTGGTTGACGCGCAGCAGCGTCAGCGCGGTGCGCCGCACGCCCATCTGCTGCTGGGCCATGACGAGGCTGTGCCGGACGGCCGGGAGGCCGGCCGCCGCGTGCTGCGCCCCGGTGACCTGCGGGGCGTCCTGCACCGGATCGGCCTTCGGCGGCTTCGTTGCCATCGCACGCTCTCCCTTGCGCCCGCGGGTGTGACCTGCCGTCTCCGATCCTCGCACGGGGCACCGACAACGATGCCCCCGGTGGGCGGGAGCAATGGTTGCCGGGTGGCGGCCGGGCGGCGCGGGGGCCGGTGGGGCCCGGCTGTCAGTGGGGCGTGGCAGGATCGGGGACGTGGCAGAGACAGCATCGAAGAAGACCGACACGACCCCCGGCGGCGACCGTCCGCGGCTGATGCTCATGGACGGGCACTCGCTGGCCTACCGCGCGTTCTTCGCGCTGCCCGCGGAGAACTTCACGACCGCGACGGGCCAGCCGACGAACGCCATCTACGGCTTCGCGTCGATGCTGGCGAACACGCTGCGCGACGAGGCGCCCACACACTTCGCGGTGGCGTTCGACGTCTCCCGCAAGACCTGGCGCTCGGAGGAGTTCACCGAGTACAAGGCGAACCGCTCCAAGACGCCCGACGAGTTCAAGGGCCAGGTCCAGCTCATCGGCGAACTGCTGGACGCGATGCACGCGAACCGCTTCGCCGTCGAGGGGTTCGAGGCCGACGACATCATCGCCACCCTCGCCACCCAGGCCGAGGCCGCCGGTTTCGACGTCCTGATCGTCACCGGCGACCGCGACTCCTTCCAGCTCGTCAGCGACCACATCACGGTGCTGTACCCCACCAAGGGGGTCTCGGAGCTGACCCGGTTCACCCCCGAGAAGGTCGTCGAGAAGTACGGGCTGACGCCCGCCCAGTACCCCGACTTCGCGGCCCTGCGCGGCGATCCGTCCGACAACCTGCCCGGCATCCCGGGCGTCGGCGAGAAGACGGCCGCGAAGTGGATCAACCAGTTCGGCTCGTTCGCGGAACTCGTCGAGCGCGTCGAGGAGGTCAAGGGCAAGGCCGGGCAGAACCTGCGCGACCACCTGGAGTCGGTGAAGCTCAACCGCCGGCTCACCGAGCTGGAGCGGCAGGTCGAGCTGGAGAAGACGGTCGCCGACCTGGAGCGCGTCGCCTATGACCGCAAGGCCGTCACGATGCTCCTGGACACCCTGGAGATCCGCAATCCCTCCCTGCGTGAACGGCTGTTCGCCGTCGACCCCGGCGCCGAGCAGGCCGAGGCCACACCGGTCGCCGCCGGTGTCGCGGTGGACGGCGCGGTGCTCGGCGCGGGCGAGCTGACGCCCTGGCTCGCCGAGCACGGCACGGTTCCGCTCGGCCTGGCCACGGTCGACACCTGGGCGCTGGGCACCGGCTCGGTCGCCGAGGTGGCACTCGCCACGGCCACCGGTGCCGCCGCCTGGTTCGACCCGACCGCGATCGACGAGGCCGACGAGCAGGCGTTCGCGGCCTGGCTCGCCGACGCCGAGCGCCCCAAGGTGCTGCACAACGCCAAGGGCGCGATGCGCGTCTTCGCCGAGCACGGCTGGACGATCGAGGGCGTCACGATGGACACCGCCCTCGCCGCCTACCTGGTCAAGCCCGGCCGCCGCTCCTTCGATCTGGACGCGCTGACCCTGGAGTACCTCGGCCGCGAACTGGCGCCCCCGGCCGCCGCCGACGGCCAGCTCGCCTTCGGCGCCGACGAGGAGGCCGAGGCGGACGCGCTGATGGTGCAGGCCCGCGCCATCCTCGACCTCGGCGAGGCGTTCACCGGCAGACTGGAGGAGGTCGGCGCGGCCGATCTGCTGCGCGACATGGAACTGCCGACCTCCGCGCTGCTCGCCCGCATGGAGCGGCACGGCATCGCCGCCGACCGGGCCCATCTGGAGTCCATGGAGCAGATGTTCGCGGGCGCCGTCCAGCAGGCGGTGAAGGAGGCGCACGCGGCGGCGGGCCACGAGTTCAACCTCGGCTCGCCCAAGCAGCTCCAGGAGGTCCTCTTCGGCGAACTGGGCCTGCCGAAGACGAAGAAGACCAAGACCGGCTACACCACGGACGCCGACGCCCTGGCCTGGCTCGCCGCCCAGACCGAGAACGAACTCCCGGTGATCATGCTCCGTCACCGCGAGCAGGCCAAGCTCCGCGTCACCGTCGAGGGCCTGATCAAGACGATCGCCGCGGACGGCCGCATCCACACCACGTTCAACCAGACCGTCGCCGCCACCGGACGGCTCTCCTCCACCGACCCCAACCTCCAGAACATCCCCGTCCGCACGGACGAGGGCCGCGCCATCCGCCGCGGCTTCGTCGTCGGTGAGGGCTACGAGTCGCTGATGACGGCCGACTACAGCCAGATCGAACTGCGCGTGATGGCCCACCTCTCCGAGGACGCCGGCCTCATCGAGGCGTTCACCTCCGGCGAGGACCTGCACACCACCGCCGCCTCCCAGGTCTTCGGCGTGGAACGCTCCGCGGTGGACGCGGAGATGCGTCGCAAGATCAAGGCGATGTCGTACGGCCTGGCGTACGGGCTGTCGGCCTTCGGCCTCTCCCAGCAGCTCAACATCGACGCCGGCGAGGCACGCGCCCTGATGGAGGCCTACTTCGAGCGGTTCGGCGGCGTACGGGACTATCTGCGCCGCGTGGTGGACGAGGCCCGGGCGACGGGCTACACGGCGACGCTCTTCGGCCGCCGCCGCTATCTGCCCGACCTCAACAGCGACAACCGCCAGCGCCGCGAGGCCGCCGAGCGCATGGCGCTCAACGCCCCCATCCAGGGCACGGCGGCGGACATCGTCAAGATCGCCATGCTCAAGGTCGACAAGGCGCTGCGCGCGGCCGGCCTGACCTCCCGCATGCTGCTCCAGGTCCACGACGAAATCGTCCTCGACATCGCCCCCGGCGAACGCGACCGGGTCGAATCCCTGATCCGCCAGGAAATGACCACAGCGGTCCACCTCAAGGCCCCCCTGGACGTCTCGGTGGGCTCCGGCCCCAACTGGGAATCAGCGGCCCACTGACCACCCTGCCCCGCACCCCGCAGGGGCGCGGGGCAGCGTTGCCACGCGGCTCCACCGCAGGAGGCGTCCTACCTGCTTCCAGCAGGGGGCGCCCCACTGCTTGGAAGGGGCGCGGGGCTGTGTTTTTGCGCGGCTTCGCCGCGGGTGCGCGTTGAAGGGGCGCGGGGCTGTGTCTTTGCGCGGCTTCGCCGCGGGGGCGCGTTGAAGGGGCGCGGGGAACTGCGCGACAAGCCACAACGCACCCGCACCCGCCCACGAACCCACCCACCCGAGCTCTCAGGCGCCCCACCCCACCCACCCGAACTCCCAGGCGCTCCACCCCCACCCACCCCCAATTCCCCACCAACCCCCACACCCACCCACCCCGACCTCCCACCCGCACCCAACTCCCCACCCACCCCCGACTCCTACCCACCCCCGGGGTCCAAGGGGCAGCGCCCCTTGAAGGGACGGGAAGGGTAGGGGCGGCGGGGGCGAAAAACCCTCACCCGCACCACAACCGTCCAACGCCCACAACCGTCAAGTAAGGGTGACGCACACGCGACACCCCCACGCGCACATGGCCAACCGGTGAAGACCCGCCATCAACGGGTGCCACCCAGCCGCACGTTGCCGTAGGGTCACCACCGTCACGGTGCCAGGGCGGCACACGCCCGCCCAACGCACCGTCGAGAGCAGAAGAGCACGGACGTTCGTCCACGGGAGGGGCGTACTCTATGGCGGCGCATTTCGGCAGGCGGCTCCGCAAGGGCGCGGCAACCACCGCCCTCGCAGCCGCAGCAGTCGCGGCACTCTCCGCGTCCCAGGCCCCCGGAGTCACCGCCGACGACCACGGCAGACAGACCACCGGCTCCGCCCAGAACACCCCCGACGCCACCGGCGACGACTCGGCGACCGGCGACGGCCACTACTACACCGACCTCCCCACGCTCGACAGCCCCACCCCGGCCCCCGACGACAACGCGAACTCCGGCTCCGGCGGCACCGGCGACGACTCCGGCATCCCCGCCACCGTCCTCGACGCCTACAAGAAGGCCGAGGCCGAACTCCGCGAGTCCAAGCCCGGCTGCAACCTCCCCTGGCAACTCCTCGCCGCCATCGGCAAGGTGGAGTCCGGCCAGGCCCGCGGCGGCCGCGTCGACGCCGAGGGCACGACGTACTCCAAGATCCTCGGCCCCGTCCTCAACGGCAGCGGCTTCGCCCACATCCCGGACACCGACAACGGCGCCTACGACGGCGACAGCACCTACGACCGCGCCGTCGGCCCCATGCAGTTCATCCCGTCGACCTGGGCCTGGGCCGGCCGCGACGGCAACGACGACGGCGTCAAGGACCCCAACAACGTCTACGACGCCGCTCTCGCCGCCGGCCACTACCTGTGCCGCGCCGACCGCGACCTGTCCGTCCAGTCGAACCTGAACGCCGCGATCCTCAGCTACAACCACTCGCAGGACTACCTCAACACCGTCCTGTCGTGGCTGGAGTTCTACCGCAAGGGCACCCACTCGGTGCCGGACGGCACGGGCACCCTGCCCCGCCACCGCAGCGACGAGAGCAGCGGCTCGGGCACCGGTTCGACCCCCGCGACGACCACCACACCGCCGGCGTCCCACACCACCGAGCCCGGCAACACCGGCTCGCATTCCGGTTCCGGCTCCGACTCCGGCTCCGACGCGGGCGGCAAGCCGTCCACCGAGCCGACGAAGCCGAGCACACCCCCCTCGACGACACCCACCCCCACGCCGACCGACACCGTCGACCACCTCGACGACGCCGGCACCGGCAGGCTGACCGCGCGGGCGGGTGACACGTTCGGCGAGAAGATCGTGGTCCGCCCGGAGACCAAGGCGGGCACGGCCGTGGCCAAGGTCCGCATCCGCTTCACCATCGTCGGCGACACGGACGCCACCTTCACCGGCGGCGAGAAGACCGCCACCGTCCGCACCGGCGGCACCGGCACCGCCACCGCGCCCGCCCTCGTGGCCGGCGAGAAGACCGGCGAATTCACGGTCCGCGCCGTGGTCGTGGGCCGCACCGTGGCCGCCCTCGACCACACCGCCACCGTCACCGCACGCACGGCCGACGCCCTGGTCCGGGTCGGCGACACCCCGCTGACCTGCACCCCCGGCGGCGAGTTCGCCGAGCAGATCCAGCTGAAGGCCACCTACAAGGGCGCCGCCCCCGGCAAGGTCGCCGCGACCGCCACGCTCATCAAGTCCGCGGACGACGCGACCGAGAACGACAAGGGCCCCTACTTCCAGGACCCCGCCGGCACGGCCGACGACGCCGACAAGAAGCCCGTACGCACCCTCACGGGGCTGACGACCGACCCCGACGGCGTGCTGAAGCTGCCGAAGCTGTACGCGGACGACACCACGGGCACGTTCCTGCTCCGCGTCACCACGGCGGGCGGCGCGACCGTCACGCTCGAACTGAAGGTCGCCGAGGCGGCGTCGTAGCCCCCGTCCCCGCGGGCCGGTCCACCGTGACCGGCCCGCGCCTCAGCGACGCGGCCGCGCGTTGGTGTGCCGGGTCGGCTCCGCGGCCGCCGGGTCCTCCGGCCACGGGTGCTTCGGGTACCGGCCGCGCAGCTCCGCCCGTACGGCCCGGTAGCCGTCCCGCCAGAACGAGGCGAGGTCCGCGGTGACGGCGGCGGGCCGTCCGGCGGGGGAGAGCAGGTGCACGAGGACCGGCACCCCGGCCAGGACGGGCGAGCTGTCCAGACCGAACATCTCCTGCACCTTCACGGCGAGCACCGGCCGTTCCGGATCGGCGTAGTCGACGCGGATCCGCGACCCGCTGGGCACGGTGAGCCGCTCCGGGGCCAGCTCGTCCAGACGGGCCGCCTCGCCCGAGGCCCACGGCAGCAGCCGGCCCAGCGCCTGACCGGCGTCGATCCGCCCGAGGTCCGCCCGCCGCCGGGCGCGGCCCAGCTCGGGCTCCAGCCACTCCGCCACGCGCGCGTGCAGCGCGTCGTCCGAGACGTCCGGCCACGGCGGGCCGAGCCGCAGCCGCACGAACGCCAGCCGCTGCCGCAGCGCCACCGCCTCCGGCGACCACCGCAGCAGGCCGAACCCCTCCCGCCGCAGCCCCTCCAGGAGCGCGTCGCGGACGAGCCCGGGCGCGGCGTCCGGCAGCGGCCGCACCGACAGCTCGATCGCCCCCAGCCGCTCCACCCGCTGCGCCACGACGTCGCCGTGGGCCCAGCGCACCTCCTCCTGATCGGTCCGCAGCGCCGCGGCCGCCTCCCGGGCCACGTCCTCCGGGACGGGCGCGGCGAGCCGCACGCGCGCGTGCCCGCCGGCCGCCGGCCGGTCGGCCACGGCGACGACGATCCACGGCGCCCCCCGCAACGCCGACCCCTCACCCAGCTCGGCCCGCGTCCCCGAGGCCATGAGATACGACCCGCCGTCGAGCCGCGCCACCCGCTCGGGAAAGGCCAGCGCGACGGCCCGCCCGACGAGCCCGTCGTCCCCCGCACCGGCCACGTCGGCGCCGGGCGACCGCCCGCCGGGGCCGGAGGGCCGGTCGTCGTGGCCGGAGGGCCGGCCGTCGGTCCCCGCGGCTCCCCGGCCGCGGGACCGCCCGCCCGGCTCCGTCACCACGGCACGCAGCCGCCGTACCTCGCTCCGCCAGCGGGCCGCGTACGCGTCGCCCCCGCGCCGTGCGGTGCGCAGTGCCCCGGCCAGGTCGTCGCCGTACGCCCGCGGGGCCTCCTCGGACAGCAGCGCCACCACCTCGGCCGCCGCGCCGGAGGTGTCCAGCAGGGCCCGGCCCAGTCGCGGGTGCAGCCCCCACCGCACCAGCCGTGCCCCCCGGTCCGTGGCCCGCCCCCGGGGGTCCACCGCGCCGACGGCGGTCAGGGTCTCCCGGGCCGCCGCCATCGCCCCGCCCGGCGGCGGATCGAGCAGCGCCAGCCCGGAGGCGTCGGGATCGCCCCAGCAGGCCGCCTGGAGCGCGAACGCGGTCAGGTCGGCCACCTTGATCTCCGGCGCCGGGAACGGCGGCAGACGGCCGTCCTCGGCCTCCGCCCAGCACCGGTACACCACTCCGGGCGCCTCCCGTCCGGCCCGTCCGGCCCGCTGCCGTCCGGCCGCCCGGGAGGACCGTACGGTCGTCAGACCGCTCAGCCCGCGCGCATGGTCCACGCGCGGCTCCCGCGCCAGCCCCGCGTCCACCACCACCCGCACCCCGGGCACCGTCAGCGACGACTCGGCCACCGAGGTGGCGAGCACCACCCGGCGCCGCACCCCGGGGGACAGCACCGCCTCCTGCACGGCCGCCGGCGCCCGCCCGTGCACCTGGAGCACGTCCACCGCGCCCAGGTCCCCCAGCAGCCCGGCCACCCGGGCGATCTCCCCGACGCCGGGCAGGAAGCAGAGCACGTCGCCGGGCCGCTCGGCCAGCGCCCGCCGTACCACCGACTCCGTGTGGGACAGCAGCGCCGGGTCCACCCGCATCCCGTGCGGCGGCCGCACGGGCCGGGCCGGCGGCGCCCACACCACCTCCACCGGATGGGACACCCCTGCGGCCTCGACCACCGGGGCCCCGCCCAGCAGGCGCGCCCACCCCTGCGCGTCGGTCGTCGCCGAGGCCGCGACCAGCCGCAGTCCGGGCCGCAGCGTCCCGCGCACGTCGAGCAGGAAGGCGGCGGCCGTGTCGGCGTCCAGATGCCGCTCGTGGCACTCGTCCAGGACCACCACGTCGACCCCGGGCAGCTCCTGGTCGCGCTGGAGCCGCTGCAGCAGCACACCGGTGGTGACGACCTCCACGCGCGCGTGGCGTCCGACGACGCGCTCCCCGCGCACGGTGAACCCGATGTCGCCGCCCACCTCCTGGCCCAGCAGCCACGCCATCCGCCGTGCCGCCGCCCGCGCCGCGATCCGCCGCGGCTCGGCCACCAGGACCCGGCGCGCGGGACCCCCGCCCACCAGCCCCGCCAGCACCAGCGGCACCAGGGTCGTCTTGCCGGTGCCGGGCGGCGCCACCAGCACGGCGGTCCCGTGGCCCTCCAGGGCGTCGTTCAGAGCGGGCAGGGCCCCGCGTACGGGCAGCGCCTCCAGGGCGTCGTCACGGATCACGCCCCCCAGTGTCGTACGCCGGCGTGATCGCCCTCCACGCGCGCGTGAAGCAGCGATTACGCCGTCATCGCTCAGTCCCTCTCACACACGAAGATCGCCGTACCCGGGATCAGCCCGCCGCGCAGCGGGGACCAGCCGCCCCACTCCGAGGTGTTCCAGGAGGGCCACTCCGGCTCCACCAGGTCCACCAGCCGGAAACCGGAGGCCACGATGTCGCGGACGCGGTCGCCGAGCGTCCTGTGGTGCTCGACGTACACCGCGCGGCCGTCCTCGTCCTGTTCCACGTAGGGCGTGCGGTCGAAGTAGGACGCGGACACGCTCAGCCCCTCGGGGCCCGGCTCGTCCGGGAAGGCCCAGCGGACCGGATGTGTCACCGAGAACACGAAACGGCCGCGCGGCCGCAGCACCCGGCGCACCTCCCGCAGCACCAGCCGCGGATCGGCCACGAAGGGCAGCGCCCCGTACGCCGAGCAGGCCAGGTCGAACGAGGCGTCGGCGAAGGGCAGGACGGCGGCGTCGGCGCACACCAGGGGGAACGGTCCGCCGATCCGCAGCGCGTGCTGGAGCTGGCGGTGGGAGAGGTCCAGCGCGACCGGGCGGGCACCCTGCGCGGCCAGCCAGCGCGAGCACTGGGCCGCGCCGGCGCCGATCTCCAGGACGTCCCGGCCTGCCAGCGTCTCCGGCGGGCCGAGCAGTTCGGCCTCGACCTCGTCGAGGCCCTCCGGGCACCAGACGAAGCGGTCGTCACCGAGGAACGTGCCGTGTTCGACCTGGTACTCGTCCGCGTTGCGGTCCCACCAGCCCCGGTTGGCGCGGGCGCTCTCCGTCACTCCGGCGACACGCCGCGTGGCCTCGGGTTCGAGCGGTTCGGACTCTTGGATGATCGGCTCCCTCGTCGTACTCTTCCGTCACATCTCGGCGCCGCCGTCGCGGCGGTGCCGCTCGAGGGTGCCGTGGGACGCCGCGTGGCCTCCGCGGACGGTGATTGTGCCGGGTATGCGGGGATCCGCCCCGGGTGTGCGCCTTCGCGCATTGACCCTGTCCGGCTGCCCCCGTATGCTACAAGTTGCGCTGCGGGCCTGCGCTCCTCAGACGTAGCAGGCTGCGCTCGCATCTGTTGTATGTCCCCTCGGTTGTCGAGGCGCCACCGCGTTGTCGCGGGGTGCTTCCTAAGCTGTCCGGCTTCTGCAGAGCGAAACGGGCTCCCGGCGCAAGCAGTACCTACGACTTCAATGTCCGTACCGGAGCCCTTTCCCACATGACGAGCAGCACCGAGACCACCGCCACCACCCCGCAGGTTGCGGTCAACGACATCGGTAACGAGGAAGCCTTCCTCGCCGCGATCGACGAGACGATCAAGTACTTCAACGACGGCGACATCGTCGACGGCGTCATCGTGAAGGTCGACCGGGACGAGGTCCTGCTCGACATCGGTTACAAGACCGAAGGTGTCATCCCGAGCCGCGAGCTCTCGATCAAGCACGACGTCGACCCCAACGAGGTCGTCGCCGTCGGTGACGAGATCGAGGCCCTTGTTCTCCAGAAGGAGGACAAGGAAGGCCGCCTGATCCTCTCGAAGAAGCGCGCCCAGTACGAGCGTGCCTGGGGCACCATCGAGAAGATCAAGGAAGAGGACGGCATCGTCACCGGTACCGTCATCGAGGTCGTCAAGGGTGGTCTCATCCTCGACATCGGCCTCCGCGGCTTCCTCCCGGCCTCCCTGGTCGAGATGCGCCGCGTCCGCGACCTCCAGCCCTACGTGGGCAAGGAGCTCGAGGCGAAGATCATCGAGCTGGACAAGAACCGCAACAACGTGGTCCTGTCCCGCCGTGCCTGGCTGGAGCAGACCCAGTCCGAGGTCCGCCAGACGTTCCTCACGACCCTCCAGAAGGGTCAGGTCCGCTCCGGTGTGGTCTCCTCGATCGTCAACTTCGGTGCCTTCGTGGACCTGGGTGGCGTCGACGGCCTGGTGCACGTCTCCGAGCTGTCCTGGAAGCACATCGACCACCCCTCCGAGGTCGTCGAGGTCGGCCAGGAGGTCACGGTCGAGGTCCTGGACGTCGACATGGACCGCGAGCGCGTCTCCCTGTCGCTGAAGGCGACCCAGGAAGACCCGTGGCAGCAGTTCGCCCGCACGCACCAGATCGGCCAGGTCGTGCCCGGCAAGGTCACCAAGCTGGTTCCGTTCGGTGCGTTCGTCCGCGTGGACGAGGGCATCGAGGGTCTGGTCCACATCTCCGAGCTGGCCGAGCGCCACGTGGAGATCCCGGAGCAGGTCGTCCAGGTCAACGACGAGATCTTCGTCAAGGTCATCGACATCGACCTCGAGCGCCGTCGCATCAGCCTCTCGCTGAAGCAGGCCAACGAGGCCTTCGGCGCCGACCCGTCGACGGTCGAGTTCGACCCGACCCTGTACGGCATGGCCGCGTCCTACGACGACCAGGGCAACTACATCTACCCCGAGGGCTTCGACCCCGAGACCAACGACTGGCTCGAGGGCTACGAGACCCAGCGCGAGGCGTGGGAGACCCAGTACGCCGAGGCGCAGCAGCGCTTCGAGCAGCACCAGGCGCAGGTCATCAAGTCCCGCGAGGCGGACGAGAAGGCCGCTGCCGAGGGTGGCGAGGCCGCCGCTCCGGTCGCGTCCGGCGGCGGTTCGTACTCCTCCGAGGGTGGCGACACCTCCGGCGCGCTCGCCTCGGACGAGGCGCTCGCGGCGCTGCGGGAGAAGCTGGCCGGCGGCCAGAGCTGAACCCCGGCCACGCGTCGGACCCCGGCCTGAGCGCCCGTCGCTGAGACCGGACCACCGAGCCGAACGGAAGGCCCGCACCCCCTCGGGGTGCGGGCCTTCCGCGTTGTGCCGCCACCGCCGGACGCGCGGTCGGGTGCCCGGCCGGATGCCCGGTTTTCCCCACCCGGCCCGGCCGTGCGGGAATGCGCGTGTCCCGCGCCACGTTGTCTCCAGTTGGACACGAGGAGGAGCGGTCACAGTGCTTGATCCGCAGAGTTTGTACGCATGGGAGCCGAAGGGCCTGGCCGTCGTCGACATGGCGCTCGCGCAGGAGTCGGCCGGACTTGTCATGCTCTACCACTTCGACGGCTACATCGACGCCGGCGAGACCGGTGACCAGATCGTCGACCGGCTGCTCGACTCGCTGCCCCACCAGGTCGTCGCCCGCTTCGACCACGACCGGCTCGTCGACTACCGCGCCCGTCGGCCGCTGCTGACCTTCAAGCGCAACACCTGGACCGACTACGACGAGCCCACGATCGACGTGCGCCTCGTCCAGGACGCCACCGGGGCGCCCTTCCTGCTGCTGTCCGGTCCCGAACCGGACGTCGAGTGGGAGCGCTTCGCCGCGGCCGTCGGACAGATCGTGGAGCGGCTCGGCGTCCGCCTGGCGGTGAACTTCCACGGCATCCCGATGGGCGTCCCGCACACCCGCCCCGTCGGCCTGACCCCGCACGGCAACCGCACCGACCTGGTGCCGGGCCACCGCAGCCCCTTCGAGGAGGCGCAGGTGCCCGGCAGCGCGGAGGCGCTCGTCGAGTACCGCCTGGCGCAGGCCGGGCACGACGTGCTGGGCGTCGCCGCGCACGTCCCGCACTACATCGCCCGCTCCCCCTACCCGGACGCCGCGCTGACGGTCCTCGAGGCCGTCACGGCCGCGACCGGACTGGTCCTGCCCGGCGTCGCGCACTCCCTGCGCACCGACGCCCACCGCACCCAGACCGAGATCGACCGGCAGATCCAGGAGGGCGACGAGGAACTGGTCGCCCTGGTCCAGGGCCTCGAGCACCAGTACGACGCCGCGGCGGGCGCCGAGACGCGGGGCAACATGCTGGCCGAGCCGGTGGAGATCCCGTCCGCCGACGAGATCGGCCAGGAGTTCGAGCGCTTCCTCGCGGAGCGAGAGGGCGACGGCTGATCCGATAGTCTGCCGGACGGCCACGACCTGCCCGTCCCCGCCGCGACGCGGACGATCCGGCGGGCCGGACAGGCGGTACCCGCCGTCAGTCGTGACGTCGTCCCCGCCGGTGCGGGAGTTGAGTGAGGTGAAGGCGCGCTCATGCTGTCCGTGGGCCTGACCGGCGGCATCGGCGCCGGCAAGAGCGAGGTGTCCCGGCTGCTCGTCGCGCACGGCGCCGTGCTGATCGACGCCGACCGCATCGCCCGCGAGGTCGTCGCCCCCGGCACGCCGGGACTCGCGGCCGTCGTCGAGGCCTTCGGCGAGGAGATCCTCGCCGAGGACGGCAGCCTCGACCGCCCCCGCCTCGGCGCCGTCGTCTTCGCCGACCCCGACCGGCTCGCCGTGCTCAACTCGATCGTGCACCCCCTGGTCGGCGCCCGCTCCCGCGAGCTGGAGTCCGCCGCGGCCGAGGACGCCGTCGTCGTCCACGACGTGCCGCTCCTCACCGAGAACGGCCTCGCACCCCTGTACGACGTGGTCGTGGTCGTCGACACGGACCCCGCCACCCAGCTCGACCGGCTGGTACGGCTGCGCGGCATGAGCGAAAAGGACGCGCGCGCCCGCATGGCGGCCCAGGCGTCCCGCGAGGAACGGCGCGCGATCGCGGACGTCGTCATCGACAACGACGTGCCCCTGCCCGAACTGGAGCGGCAGGTACGGGAGCTGTGGGACGACCTCGTCCGCCGCGCACGCCGACGGACCACGGCACGGCCGCCCCAGGAATAGCGGTTTTGCCGGGGGCGTTGAAGCGGCCGAGTGAGGGAAGGACTTCGTCGTGCCCGACATCAGCGGTTCCCGTGGACGGACTCCGGAAACGAACGTGATCGACTTCCGCGCCGCCGAGCAACTGCTCGCCGCACGCGACCCGCGGGGCGCGGTCAAGCTGCTCGACGGACTCATAGCCGCGCACCCGGAGAACACCGCGGCCCGGCTGCTGCGCGCCCGGGCCTTCTTCGCCGCCGCCCAGCTGCGCCCCGCCGAGCTGGAGTTCAGCATCGTCCTGGAACGCGAACCGGACAACGCCTTCGCCCACTTCGCGCTCGGACGGACCTACGAGCGCCAGCTGCGCCCCGAACAGGCCAAGCGGCACTTCCGACTCGCTGCCGCGCTCGACCCCAACCCGCGCTACCTGGACGCCGCCCGCTTCGACGCGTGAGCCGGAGGGATCATTGGCGGGTCCCCGGCTCAGCGACGCCGCTGCTCCGGTGGCGCATAGGGCGGGATGTCGCGGCCCGGCTGCCAGTGCGGGCCTTGCCGGATGTGCCGCAGCACCATGAACAGATCGACGGTCACGATCAGCCACAGCACCCCGCAGAGGGCCGCCCAGCCCGTCCGGCCCGCCAGCGCGAGCGCCACCGTGCCGCCGATCGTCCAGACCTCGCCCCAGAGACTCAGCCAGAAGCGCAGCCGCAGCGGACTGCGTGCCGTCGTCGGTTCACTGCCGGTACGCATAGGCCTCACCCCTTCCCATTGTCGCGCGCCGGTTTCCTGTTCCCCCGTCGAACGTTCACTCCAACGAGTGACGGGTGCGGGGGAACGGCGGCGGACCGGCCGTCCGTTCTCCCGGCATGAGGCAGGACATGCGAGCGGGACACGAGGGAACGGGGCCCGGAGCGATCACCCCGGACGGCTGCGCGGTCGAGCTCTACGCCCGGCTGCCCGTGGGGGAGGAGCCCGAGATCATCGCCGCGGCGGTGCCACCGGGGGCGCGCATCCTGGAACTGGGCAGCGGGGCGGGGCGGATGACGCATCCACTGCGGGAGCGCGGCTTCCGGGTCACGGCGGTGGACGAGTCCGCGGCGATGCTGGAACGGGTCCGCGGGGCCCGCACGATATGCGCCCCGATCGAGGACCTGCGGCTGGACGAGACGTTCGACGTGGTGCTGCTCGCCTCCTTCCTCGTCCACGCCGGGGACGTCGAGGTGCGGCGGGGCCTGCTGCGGACCTGCGCGCGGCACGTGGCGGCGGACGGCTGCGTGCTGATCCAGCGCGAGGGCGAGGACTACCACACCGACCTGCCGCGGGAACGGGTCGACCCGAGCGGGTTCACCGTGCGCATACGCTCGGCGGAGCCCGTCGGCGACGGCGTGCACGAGGTGCGCGCGGAGTACGAGTTCCCGGACGCCACATGGACACAGACGTTCCTGGCGCGGCCCCTGACCAGGGAGCAGTTCGAGGAGGCACTCGCGGAGGCCGGCCTGCGCGTGGACCGCTACCTGACCGAGGACCGGGTGTGGGTACGGGCGGCGCCGGTGCAGGAGTCGGCTTAGGGAGCGCGGTGCCCCACCGGAAGCGGGCTCAGGGGATGTCGGTGTCGCCGTCCCCCGGGGCCAGGCCGCGCAGCCGGTCCAGTTCGCGGCGGTCGCGCTTGGTGGGCCGACCGGCGCCCCGGTCGCGGACGGCGATCGGGGCGCCGGCCTCGCGGGGCGGCGGGGGCGGGCTGTTGTCGACGTAGCACTCGGCCGCGACAGGGGCGCCGACCCGCTTGCGGATCAGACGCTTCACGACGACGACCCGCTCGCGGCCGGCGTGCCGCAGCCGTACCTCGTCGCCGACGCGGACGGCGTACGCGGGCTTCACGCGCTCGCCGTTCACGCGGACATGGCCGCCCCGGCAGGCGGTCGCGCCCATCGAGCGGGTCTTCACCAGGCGCACGGACCAGATCCAGCTGTCGACGCGCACGCTCTCGCCCCCGGCGGGCCGCGCGGCGACCGCGGCGGCGACGGCGTCGGGGTGGGTTCCGGTGCCGGGCGCGGCGCCGGTGTCTCCGTCTCTGACCTCAGAAGCCATGCTCCGACCTTAGCCGCAGCCAGGGGCGGACCGGACCCGCCCGGGACCGGAACTCGCGCAGCCCTCCCGGGGATCTACGGTGGTGGTATGGACGGCAGCGCGCTGGAGGAGCTCGACGGGCGGATCGCCGGGTGCCGGGCGTGCCCGCGGCTGGTGGCCTGGCGCGAGGAGGTGGCCCGCACCCGGCGGGCCGCCTTCGCCGACTGGACGTACTGGGGACGGCCGGTGCCGGGCTTCGGCCCGCCCGACGCCGCGCTGCTGATCGTCGGACTCGCCCCGGCGGCCCACGGCGGGAACCGCACCGGACGGATGTTCACCGGCGACCGCTCCGGGGACGTGCTGTACGCGGCGCTGCACGAGGTCGGGCTGGCCTCGCAGCCGACGTCCGAACGGCTGGACGACGGGCTGGAGTTGTACGGCGTGCGGATCACCTCGCCCGTGCACTGCGCCCCGCCCGCCAACAAGCCCACCCCGCGGGAGCGGGACACCTGCCGGCCCTGGCTCGTGCGGGAACTGGCGCTGCTCCGGCCGACGCTCCGGGCGGTGGTGGTGCTGGGCGCGTTCGGCTGGCAGGCCGCACTGCCGGCCTTCGCCGAAGCCGGCTGGACGGTGCCCCGCCCCCGGCCGGCCTTCGGCCACGGCGCCCGCGTTCGGCTGGACCGGGCCGAGGGAACCGTCGGCGCCAGCGGCACAGGCGACGACGGTGTCCTGGAGCTCTTCGGGTGCTTCCACGTCAGCCAGCGCAATACGTTCACCGGGCGGCTCACGCCCGAGATGCTCCGCGAGGTGCTGCGCACGGCGGCCACGGCCGCGGGACTGCCGACCACGGAGCCCTCTCCGTAGGGCCGGCCCCGGGCCGATGCCGCCGTCCGCCCCCCTCGCACCCCGCCGGCCCGTCCGCCGTCACCCCGGTGAAACACCGGCGTTCCCCGTCCCGCCCGTCTCCGCCGTACCGTAGAGACACCGAAGAGCCCGGCCACCGTCGCCCGAAGGCCCCGCCCCGCCCTCGTCCGACAGGAGCCCCGTGACCCGCGCCCCCTTCCGTCTGCCGCCCTGGCTCGCCCACGCGCTGCGCGCCCAGCGCGGCCCGGTGCCCTGGAACGCGGTGGTGCGCGGAGCGCTGGCCGCCGGGCCGCTGCTGCTCGCGGGCGTGCTCGCCGGACGCACCTCCGTGGGGGTCGTCGCCGCGCTCGGCGCCATGCTCGCCGGGGTCAACGACCGGCCCGGCAGCCGGCGCGCCTCGGTCGGCCGGCTGGGCCTGCCGGCGCTCGCCGGCGCCGCCGGGCTGCTCGTCGGCACGTATGCCGGGCGGCACACCGGCGCGGTGGCCCTGACGCTGCTGCTCACCTTCCTCGGGCTGCTGGCCGGTGCGGTCAGTGCCGTCGGGCCCGTCGCCTCCGCCTCCGGCACCCAGCTCCTGGTCACCTCCGCCGTCGGCGCCGGGATGATGCTGCCGGAGCCGGGCTGGGAGAGCGCGCTGATCTATCTCGTGGGCGCCGGCTGGCTGCTCGGCCTGCGCCTGGTGCTGCCCACCCCCGGCACCACCGCGACAGGCGGCGCGCGGCTCGACTTCCGGTTCGACGGGGAGCGGGCGGCGGTCGCCGACGTGTACGAGGCCGTCGCCGCGCTCCTCGACGCCACCGGCACCCCGGAAGCCACCGCCCACCGGGCCGCCCTGACCGCCGCCCTCGACCAGGCCCAGGACGCCCTCGCCGGCCCCCGGTTGCGGCGGCACGCCGGTTCCGCGGCCGAGCGGCGGCTGCACGCGCAGTACGCCGCCGCCCTGCCACTGGCCGAGGCCGCGACCGCGCTGGCCTGGGCCGGGCGTCCGGTCCCGGTCCGGGCCGCGGAGGGGCCGCGCCGGCTCGCCGCCGCCGTCCGCGCCCACACGCCCACCGGCCCGCTGCCCGCGCCCACCCGCACCGCCGCCGCGCTGCGCGCACTCGACGACGCCCTGCTCAGGGCCGCCGAGGCCTTCGACCGCGGCGACGGCGGCCGGCTGCACACCCGCCGGCGCGGCGCCCGCTCGCTGCTGCGGACCGCGCTCGGTCCCGGCGGACGCGAGTACGGCTTCCGGGTCGCACTGAGTTTCGGGGCGAGTGCCGCCGTCGCACAGGCCCTGCACCGGACGGGCTGGTACGGCAGCCACCCCCACTGGTACTGGCTCCCGGCCACCGCCGTCTTCCTCGTCAAGCCCGATCTCGGCCCGCTGGTCTCGCGTGTGCTCTCCCGGGCGGCCGGGACGGTGCTGGGGGCCGTCGTCTTCGCCGGGGTCGCCGCCCTCGTGCCCCGGCCGGGCGGGCTGATCGCGGTGGTCGCGCTGTGCGGGGCGCTCATCCCGGTCGCCGCACGGCATTTCGCCGCCCAGACCGCCGTCATCACGGTGCTCGTTCTGGCCCTGCTCATGGTCGGCGGGGAGCCGGGAGCCTCCTGGAACCGGATCGGCGAGACCCTGTTGGCCTGCGCCATCGTCCTGCTCGTCGGCCATCTCCCGGTGCCGGGGGAGCGCGCCGGGGGCGTCAGGGCCCGGCTGACGGCGGCGGCCGACGCGGCGTACGCCTATCTCGCGCACGTCCTGCACGAGCCCGGGGACCGGGCCCGCCGGTGGACGCTGCGGCGTGACGCCTACCACGCGCTGGCCGAGGCCCAGGCCGCCATCGGGAGGGCCGCGGCCGAACTGCCGGCCCTCGCACGGCACACGGAGGGCACCGCCGAGGTGGCCGCCACGCTGGAGCGGCTGGTGGACACCACCACGGCCTGCGCCGTGCACCTCGACGACGCCGGGAGCCTCGACCCCCGCCACCGGGAGCGGCTCGACCAACTGCTCGCCGAACTCGCCGCACGCCGTCGGCGGGCGGGGCTCGGCACCGCGGAGAAAAGCGTCGAAAAGGAGACGGGCGTCACACAAATACGGTGAACGAGTGTCAACAACATCTCAGTACCGTCACGTCCGGAGACCTATACCCTGTCTCAGGCGTTTAACTCTACGGACCACAACCGTTCCGGGAGAGGTTCCGGGGAGTACGGCGCGTGACACGGAGGTGTACAGGTGAACGGGAGAACGGTGCTCGAGCGGTTCCCCGCCGGTGGCCCCCGCGGCTCGTGGCCCGCGGAGGAGTTCGCGCAGGCGCGCCGTCAGGAGGGGACCCCCGCCGAGGTCGTCATGGACCTCGCCACGGACACCTTCCTCGTGATCGTGCGCGCGGCGGAGGTCGTGGCCGACTGATCGTGCCGCCGGTTGTCGCAGGGGGCTTCAGGCGCTGAGGGGCCGCGACCACGCCGGGGTCGCGCCCGTGACCCGGCACAGCGCCAGGTAGAGGGGGATCGGCGGGGTGTACGGGAGAGTGCCGTGCGGCCGGTGGATCAGCTCCACGGGGCCGTGGCCGGCGCCGGGGCCGTGCGTCCGGCGGGTGACCACCGCGCCCGCCGTGTAGCGCGCGGGCGTCGGCCACTCCAGGGCCACGTCGGAGTCGGAGGGAACGATCCACCACCAGTGCGCGCGGTCCGCGTAGACGCAGCCGACGCGGGGGAGCCGGGGCATCAGCTGGGCCCCGAGGGCGGCGGGCACCGCCACCGCGTCGCAGCCGAGCGGCAGGTGCATGTCGGCGGGGATGGGGAGCCGGTCGGACGCGGCGGGCGTGCGCCGGGCGCGTCCGAGGCCGGCCAGAGTGGCCAGGGTCAGGACCCGGGCGCCGTGGGGGCCGCCTGCCGGGGCGCCCGTCACATCCATACGGACCTCATGTCCCAGAGGGCTTCGGCCTCGTCGAGCGCTTCCGTCTCGTCGCCGCGTCCGCCCTCGGCCGGGGGCTTCTTCGCGCTCCAGCCGAGATCGGAGCGCGGGACGGGGGGCGGAGTGGTGCGGTGCCCGGGAGCGGGGTGCGGCTCCGGGCCGGCACCGGTGTCCGGGGCGTCGGCTTCCGGGGCGTCGGCGGCCTCCGGGGAGCCATGGGGCTCGGCGGGCCGGACGTCCTGCGGGGAGTCGTGGCCCTCGGGGGAGTCGGGGCGGGACCTGTCGCCGGAACACGACAGGTCCCGGGGGGTCGGAACCTCGGCCCGGCGCGGAAGCTCCGCCCAGACCAGCAGCCCCGGCCCGGTCTCCTGGGCGCCCCAGGCCCGGCACAGTGCCTCGACCAGGAGCAGACCCCGGCCGTGCTCCTCCTCCGGTCGGCGCGGGGAGGGATGCGGTTCGCCCGGGGCACAGCCCTCGTCACGCACGGCTATGCGCACCAGCTCGTCGTCGTCGCGCAGCTCGCAGACGACGCTCTCGCTGGCGGTGTGCACGATCGCGTTGGTGACGAGTTCGGAGACGATCAGGGCGGCCGAGTCGCAGGTGTCCCCGCAGGCCCCCCAGTCACTCAACCGCTGCCGTGTCAGCCGCCGGGCCCGTGCCACGGAACCCGGATGGGCGGACAGCTGGAAGCGGAACCGGTGTTCTGCGGCCGCCTCGGGGCGTACCCCGGGGGCGGCATGCAGACCCGACCGGTCCTCGGCGTCTGTTTCTAAACGCGCGGGCGGAGTCACGCTTGCCACTATCTCCCCGTCGGGAACACTTGGCAAGAGTCACTCTGAAAATTGCAGAGTGCGGTGTGCGCTCGAAAGAGGGCGTGGCACACTGCTCGCAACAGCACGCCGAGCGGCGCCAGTTGGAACCTCTGTACGGAACGTGGTCATACGGGTGTGGAACGTCGTTTTCCCACCCGGACGCCCGTTGCGGACGAACCGTTCGAACAAGAGCGGGGAGGCTTCCGAACGGCGCCGCCCGGCCTGTCCGGACCAGGAGGAGGGGCGAGATGAGCGAACCGCGGTCCGCGCCGACGGTCGGACAGGTCGTTCTCGGTCGGCGCCTGCTCGACCTGCGTGAACGCGCGCAGCTCAAGCGTGAGGAGGCCGCGCGCATCCTGCGCGTCGCGCCCGCCACCGTGCGCCGGATGGAGACCGCCGAGGTCGCCCTCAAGATTCCGTACCTTCAGCTGCTGCTGCAGGCGTACGGGGTCGACGAGGAGGAGGCCGAGGCGTTCGTCCGGCTGGCCGAGGACGCCAACAAGCCCGGCTGGTGGCAGCGCTACCACGACATCCTCCCGGGCTGGTTCTCGATGTACGTCAGCCTGGAGGGAGCCGCGGCCCTCATCCGCTCGTACGAACCCCATTTCGTCCCCGGACTCATGCAGACCGAGGACTACGCCCACGGCGTCCTGAAGTCGGGCGCCGTCGGGCAGACCAGCCCGGACGAGATCTCGCGGCACGTGGATGTGCGCATGCGCCGCCAGCAGCTGCTCACCCGCGAGGACGCGCCCCACTTCTGGGCCGTGATGGACGAGACCGTACTGCGCCGCCCCGTCGGCGCCCCGGAGGTGATGCGCGCCCAGATCGACAAGCTGCTCGAGCTCGGCGAGCTGTCCAACGTGACGCTCCAGGTGATCCCGTTCTCCTCGGGACCCCACCCGGGCACCTACGGGCCGTTCGTCCTCTTCCGGTTCGCCATGCCGGAGCTCCCGGACATGGTCTACAGCGAGTACCTGACCGGCGCGGTCTACCTCGACTCGCGCTCCGAGGTGGCGACCCACCTCGAGGTCATGGACCGCATGGCGGCCCAGGCCGCCACGGCACAACGCACGAAGGAGATCCTCGAGGATCTTCGCAAGGAGCTGTGAATGGACCGCATCGCACACGACCGCATCAACATCAAGCAGGACCGCCGCGCCGCGGCCGGCTCGCTGACCCGCAACCGCGTCTACAACGGCATGCCCGCGCGGGAACTGGGCAGCGAGGGCTGGCACAAGCCGTGGAGCGGCGGCAACGGGGGCAACTGCCTGGAGGCCATGAAGCTCTCCGACGGCCGCATAGCCGTCCGCCAGTCCACCGACCCCGACGGACCCGCGCTGATCTACACCTCCGCCGAGATGACCGCGTTCATCGAGGGAGCGAAGGCGGGTGAGGCCGACTTCCTGCTCTCCTGACGTGCGTCCCGAAGGCCCCGCCGACGGCCTTCCCGACGGACACCGGCCCGGACGTTGCCACCGGACCCTGCTTGCTCACCCTGTCCCTTCCGATCGGCCCTCTCACGCTGATCACCGACCCGCAGCACCAGCCCGATCGCTTCGATCGCCGCTTTGACTAATCATCTTCTTCTCAATGATGTTGAGTTGACCCGCCGGAACACCGCGTGCACGACCGGTCCGGCCGCCCCCGTCCCCGAACGGCGCCGCCTTTCGGGGTGCGCACGGGGGCGCCGTGCCGGCGCGGCATCATGGGCCGTGTGCGACTCGAAGCGATCACCTGGGAGCGCCTCGCCGAGGCGCTCGCCGACCGTCTGCTCGACCTGAAGCCGGAGGACGGCGGCTCCTGGCCGCGCGTCGCGGTGGACGGAGCCCCGGCCGCCCGGCCCGGCGCGCTCGCCGAGCGCGTCGGCGAGGCGCTCCGGGCGCGCGGCCGTCCGTCCCTCGTCGTCGCCGCGGAGGGCTTCTGGCGCCCCGCGTCACTCCGGCTCGAGCACGGACACCACGACCCCGACTCCTACTACGACGGCTGGCTGGACACCGGCGCCCTGTGGCGCGAGGTGTTCGGGCGCCTCGAACCCGGCGCCGACGGACACGTCCTGCCGGACCTGCGGGATCCGGCCACCGACCGGGCCACCCGCAGCCCCTATGTCCCGCTCCCACCCGGCGGGGTGCTCCTGCTGCACGGCTCCTTCCTGCTGCACCACTGGTTCCCGTTCGATCTGACCGTCCATGTCCTCCTCTCCGCCGGCGCCCTGCGCCGCCGCACCCCCGAGGCCGAGCACTGGACCCTGCCCGCCCACGCGCGCTACGAGGCCGAGACGGACCCCGCAGGCACCGTCGACGTCCTGGTCCGCGCGGACGACCCCCGGCACCCGGCATGGAACGGCGGGGACCGCCCGGCGTAGCACGCCTCTCCTGCGCCGTCCTGCACACCGTGTCGCCGCAGGCCAGTCTGCCGGAACCGCCGGATCGCCGGAGGAGCCTGTGGATAAGTCTGAGATCATCGCCGGCATGACGCGATCCGACGGATACCTCCTCGACAACCGGCAGACGGAGGCGGGCCGGCGCTTCGCCGCACTCGCCACCCTGTTCGACCCCGGCACCTTCCGTCACCTCGAGAACCTCGGCATCGCACCCGGCTGGCGCTGCTGGGAGGTCGGCGCCGGCGGCACCTCGGTGATCTCCTGGCTGGCCGGGCGGACCGGCCCGTCCGGCCAGGTCCTCGCGACCGACATCGACACCTCCTGGGCCACCGCGGCCGCGCGGCCCCCGATCGAGGTGCGCACCCACGACGTCGGCGCCGAGAAACCGCCGGGCGACGGCTTCGACCTGGTGCACGCCCGGCTCGTCCTGGTCCACGTGCCCGACCGGGACCGCGCCCTGCGCTCGATGATCGACTCCCTGCGCCCCGGCGGCCACCTGCTGATCGAGGACGCCGACCCCGCGCTGCAGCCGCTGCTCTGCCCCGACGAGTACGGCCCCGCGCAGGAGCTCGCCAACCGGCTGCGCAGGGGGTTCCGCTCCCTCCTCGCCGAGCGCGGCGCCGATCTGTCGTACGGGCGCGGGCTGCCGCGGCTGCTGCGGGAGGCCGGGCTGAAGGACGTCCGGGCGGACGCGTACTTCCCGATCACCTCGCCCGCCTGCACCGACCTCGAGGCGGCCACGGTCCGTCAGGTCCGCGACCGCCTCGTCGCCGCGGGACTGGCCACCGACGAGGAGATCGACCGGCACCTCGCCAACCTGGCCTCCGGGACGATGGACCTGGCCACGTCCCCGATGATCTCGGCCTGGGGACGCAAGGACTAACGGCTCAACCCGCGCGGGCGCTGCCCGGTGGCCGCCCGCCCACCTCGCCCACGGCCAGCGCGCCGGCCCGGCAGCCCTCCCGCGCCGCCGCCACCGGATCCGCGCCCGCGCCCGCGCCGGACAGCAGGGCGGCGAGGAACGCCCCGGTGAAGGCGTCCCCTGCCCCCGTGGTGTCCCGTAGGGCCGCGGGCAGCGCCGGAACCCGGCCCCGTACGGCTCCGGACACGGCCACCAGGGCACCGCGCGCCCCCTGCGTGGCCACGACCAGGGGCACCCGGCGGCTCAGCGCGGCCGCGGCCTCCTCCGGCTCGGACAGCCCGGTCAGCAGACACGCCTCGTCCCGGCTGGGCAGGAGGACGTCGACGCCCTCGGCCAGCGTCAGGAAGCGCTCCGTCCCCAGCACGCTGAGGAAACCGGCCGACGCGGGATCGAGGCTGACGGGCACTGCCCGCGCGCGTGCCGCCGCGACGGCGACCGACACCAGTGCCCTGCCCGTGGCGGAGAACAGCAGATAACCCGACAGATGCAGCCGCGCCACACCGTCGAGCAGCGCCGGTGACCAGTCGCCGGGCCCCAGTCGCAGTGAGGCCCCGCTGTCCGTGAGGAACGTGCGTTCCCCCGAGGCGTCCGTGTCCACCAGACAGATCACGGTTCCCGTCGGCGCGTCCGGGTCGACCACGAGCCGCGCACGCACCCCGCACGCCGTCAGCTCGCGCTCGTGCCAGGCGGCCGACTCGGCCCCGACCCTGCCCAGCAGCCGCACGTCCTCCAGGCCCCAGTGGGCGGCCCAGCACGCCACGTTGGCGCCCGCCCCGCCCGGCACGGTCCGGATCGCGGCGGCCGTGTCGGTACCCGGCACCGGCAGCCCCCGGTGCCGGGCCACGACGTCCGTCACCACGTCACCGACCACGAGCAGCGCCCCGCCCGTGCCTCCGGGCCCAGCGGGACCGGTCACGCGCCGGCCCAGACCGCCGCGATCCGCGCCGCGAGCCGTACGTTGCCCCGTACCGCCGCCAGGTTGGCGGCGAGCGAGGCGCCGTCGGTGTGCCGCACCAGGTGGTCCAGGAGGAACGGGGTGACCGCCTGCCCCGTCACGCCCCGCTCCTCGCACGCCCGCAGCGCGTCGGCCAGCACGCGCGCGTGCAGCGCGGGATCGAGTTGCTCCTCCTCGGGGAGCGGATTGGCCACGATCAGCGCCGACGCGGGTCCGCGCAGCGAGGTCTGCGCCCGCATCACCGCCGCGACCTGCTCCGGGGTGTCCAGCCGCCAGTCGACGGGATGGCCCGAGTCGGACAGGTAGAAGCCGGGGAACCGGTCCGTGCCGTACCCGGCCACGGAGACCCCCAGCGTCTCCAGCCGCTGGAGGGTCGCGGGGACGTCCAGGATCGACTTCACGCCCGCGCACACCACGGTGATCCTGGTGCGCGCGAGCAGTCCCAGGTCCGCGGACTCGTCCTGGGTCACCGTCCACTCCCGGTGCACCCCGCCCAGGCCCCCGGTCGCGAACACCCGTACGCCCGCGAGCGAGGCGAGGAGGGCCGTCGCGGACACCGTCGTCGCGCCGCTCGCCCCGGTGGCCACCGCGAGCGGCAGGTCACGGTGGCCCAGCTTGCGGATCCCGTCCTCCTGGGCGATCCGTTCCAGCTGGTCCTTGTCGAGCCCCACATGCGGCTGCCCGTCGAGCACGGCGATCGTGGCCGGGGTCGCCCCGCCCTCGCGCACCAGCTCCTCCAGCTCGTGCGCGACCCGCAGGTTGCGCGGGCGCGGCAGCCCGTGGGCGATGATCGTGGATTCCAGCGCGACCACCGGCCGGCCCGCGACGAGCGCTTCCCGCACCTCTTCGGACACCACTAACACGCATTGCCTCCCGTCTTCGGCTCCTGCCTCATCTCTGGCGGGTGCCGCACCCCGCCAAACGTGCGGAGCCGAGGCGGGCCGGACGAGCGGTTGCCGAGGCGGGTCAGAAGAGCGGTTCCGGAAGCACCCCCTCCAGTGCCAGCAGCCTGCGCTTGGTCTCCAGACCGCCCCCGAAGCCGCCGATGCCGCCGTCGCTCTCCACCACCCGGTGGCAGGGCACCACCACCGGCAGCGGATTGGCGCCCATCGCCAGCCCCACGGCCTGCGCCGCCCCCGGCTGGCCCACCCGCCGGGCCAGATCGCCGTACCCCACCACCGAGCCGTAGGGCACCCCGGAGGCCAGCTCGCGCAGCACCTGGCGGTGGAAGCCGGAGATCAGCGACCAGTCCAGCGGCAGCGCGAACTCCCGCCGCCGGCCCGCGAAGTACCCCTCCACCTGGGATATCGCCTCGGACAGCAGCGGGGAGGCGGCATCGTGCAGCGGCTCGCCGCCCAGCCGGGCCGTGAGCCGCTCCAGCGCCTTGCCGCGCACCGGGTCCGTGGCGTGGAAGACGACGTTCACCAGGCCGTCCCGCGTCGCGGCCAGCAGCAGCGGACCGATGTCCGTGGGGAGCACCGTCCAGACGGCCCGCCGTACGGCGCTGCCCGCACCGTTCTCACCGTTCATGGGCCCACGGTACGGCGCACCACTGACAACGCCCCGGCACGGGAGGACCGCCGGGCGGCTCAGTCCTCCTCCACCGCCCGCCGCACCACGTCCGGCACATTGGTGATGATGCCGTCGACGTCGTACCCGGCGACGCGGCGAGCCACCTCGGCGCTGTTCACCGTCCACGCCATCACCCGCAGCGGACGGCCGTGCGGGCCCTCGACCGCGTGGGCGGCGGACACGTACCCGGCCGACAGCGTGGGATGGGCGCCGTTGACGCCGTCGGTGAACTCGGCGTACCGGGGCAGGTCGGCGACGCGCGGGGTGCCCAGGTAGGCGGTCCGCACCGTCGGCCGCAGTTCGTGCACGGTCCGTACGGTGTCCGCGTCGAAGCTCTGCACCACCAGCCGCCGCCGGACGTGGTCGGCGTCGAGCCAGCCCCGGTCGGCGAGGGTGTTCAGGGTCTGCCGGGCGAGGCCGGGGTACAGCTCCGGGTTCTTGATCTCCAGGACCAGCTTCTCGTGGCGCAGCGTGACCCGGTCCAGGTACTGGCGCAGCGTGGGCACCCGGGTGCCGGCGTACTCGCGGCCGAACCAGCTGCCCGCGTCCAGCCGGGCGATCTCCCGTTCGGTGAAGTCGCCGACCTTCCACGGCGCCCGGTCGGGATACACCTGCTCGACGTCGGTCGTACGCGCCAGTGTGTCGTCGTGCAGGACGACGAGCCGGCCGTCCCTGGTGCGCTGGACGTCGTTCTCCACCCAGTCGAAGCCCATGTCGGCGGCCTTGTCGACGGCGGGCAGGGTGTTCTCCGGCGCGTATCCGGAGGCGCCCCGGTGGGCCACGATCACGGGGGCGTCGTGCACCGTGGCCCCCGCGTGGGACGGGGGCAGTATGGCGATGCTCGTCCCCAGGAGCGCGGTGGTCGTGGCGGCGGCTACGCGCGCGTGCATGCGTACTCCTCGCGTCGGCGAACACGAACAGCACAAGACTGACAGCACAGCGTCACTGGGCAAGTCGCAGAGCGGGCGTCGATTACCAGGAGTTGTCCAACTGTGGTCACACAGGATGCACAAGTGGGGGCGGCCCGTGATTGTTTGCCGGAAAATCGTTCGACCATTCAGGTCCGGGTCATACTCTCTGCCTGGCAAAAACGCAGTACGTCGGAAAGGGCAGCCGCGCATGCAGGGCACCGTCGACGGCTTCAGCTACGGGATCGTCACCCCACTGGTGGCGTTCTTCATGGCCTTCCTGGGCGCGGCGCTGGGGCTGCGCTGCACCACCAGATCGATGCTCGTCGCCCAGTCCTGGCGGGCCGGCTGGCTCGCCCTGGGCTCGGCCGCCATCGGCTCCGGCATCTGGACGATGCACTTCATCGCCATGATGGGGTTCACCGTCGCGGAGACGCCCGTGCACTACGACCAGGCGATCACCTTCGCCAGCCTCGGGGTGGGCGTCCTCATGGTCGGCATCGGCGTGTTCATCGTCGGCTACCGCGGTGCCACGGGGGTGCCGCTGTTCACCGGCGGCACCATCACGGGTCTGGGCATCGCCACGATGCACTACCTGGGCATGGCCGGCATGCGGCTCAACGGGACGCTGCAGTACAACACCCTCACCGTCGCCGCGTCCGTGATCATCGCCATGGCCGCCGCGACCGCCGCGCTCTGGGCGGCCGGACAGGTCCGCGGCTTCCTGTGGAGCGTCGGCGCCAGCCTCGTCATGGGGCTCGCCGTCAGCGGCATGCACTACACCGGCATGGCCGCCCTCAGCGTCCATCTGCACGGCGGGTCGGGCAGCCCGGCCGGCGACTCCCCGGCCTCCCTCCTCGCGCCTCTGATGATCGGCCCGCTGGTCTTCCTCTGCCTGGCCGGCGTCGTCGTCATGTTCGACCCGCTGATCATCGCGGGCGGATCCGGCCGGCCCCCGGTGGAACAGCGCCGCCCCGGCGTCCCCGCCCACCCCCCGGCCGTCGACGCCGTCGACGCCGGACTGCGCCGCACCCTCGCCCGCCCCGGGCAGCGCACGGTGCCACGGGACCACCGGACCCCGCAGAACCGCTGACCGGACCCCGTTGTCAGTGGCGGGTCGTACGGTGGATGACATGCGGCCCGTTTCCACGATCGAACGTACGGTGGCGCCTTTCGAGGTCGTCAGCCCCTATCGGCCCAGCGGCGACCAGCCCACGGCCATCGCCGAGCTGGAGCAGCGCATCCGCGCGGGTGAGAAGGACGTCGTCCTGCTGGGCGCGACCGGCACCGGCAAGTCCGCCACCACCGCGTGGATGATCGAGAAGCTGCAACGCCCCACCCTGGTGATGGCACCCAACAAGACCCTCGCGGCCCAGCTCGCCAACGAGTTCCGCGAACTGCTGCCCAACAACGCGGTCGAGTACTTCGTCTCGTACTACGACTACTACCAGCCCGAGGCCTACGTCCCCCAGTCGGACACCTACATCGAGAAGGACTCCTCGATCAACGAGGAGGTGGAGCGGCTGCGCCACTCCGCCACCAACTCCCTGCTCACCCGCCGTGACGTCATCGTGGTCGCCTCCGTCTCCTGCATCTACGGCCTGGGCACCCCGCAGGAGTACGTGGACCGCATGGTCCCGCTCCGGGTCGGCGACGAGATCGACCGCGACCAGCTGCTGCGCCGCTTCGTCGACATCCAGTACACGCGCAACGACCTGGCCTTCGCCCGCGGCACCTTCCGGGTCCGCGGCGACACCATCGAGATCTTCCCGGTCTACGAGGAGCTGGCCGTCCGGATCGAGATGTTCGGCGACGAGATCGAGGCGCTGTCCACCCTCCACCCGCTCACCGGCGAGATCATCAGCGACGACCAGCAGCTCTACGTCTTCCCCGCCTCCCACTACATCGCCGGCCCCGAGCGCATGGAGCGGGCGGTCAACGGCATCGAGAAGGAGCTGGAGGAGCGTCTGGCCGCCCTGGACCAGCAGGGCAAGCTCCTGGAGTCCCAGCGCCTGCGCATGCGGACGACGTACGACATCGAGATGCTCCGCCAGATCGGCACCTGCTCCGGCGTGGAGAACTACTCGATGCACTTCGACGACCGCGCGCCGGGCACCGCGCCGAACACCCTCCTCGACTACTTCCCCGAGGACTTCCTTCTCGTCATCGACGAGTCGCACGTGACCGTGCCGCAGATCGGCGCCATGTACGAGGGTGACGCCTCCCGCAAGCGCACCCTCGTCGACCACGGCTTCCGGCTGCCCTCCGCCCTGGACAACCGCCCGCTGAAGTGGGAGGAGTTCCAGCAGCGCATCGGCCAGACCGTCTACCTGTCGGCGACACCGGGCGCCTACGAGCTCTCCCGTGCCGACGGTCACGTCGAACAGATCATCCGCCCCACCGGTCTCGTCGACCCCGAGGTCGTCGTCAAGCCCACCGAGGGCCAGATCGACGACCTGGTGCACGAGATCCGCACCCGCACGGAGAAGGACGAGCGGGTCCTGGTCACCACGCTGACCAAGAAAATGGCCGAGGACCTCACCGACTACTTCGTGGAACTCGGCATCCAGGTGCGCTACCTGCACAGCGACGTCGACACTCTGCGCCGCGTCGAACTGCTGCGCGAGCTGCGCGCCGGTGAGTACGACGTCCTGGTCGGCATCAACCTCCTGCGGGAGGGCCTCGACCTGCCCGAGGTCTCCCTGGTGGCGATCCTCGACGCCGACAAGGAGGGCTTCCTGCGCTCCGGGACGTCCCTGATCCAGACGATCGGCCGTGCCGCGCGCAATGTCTCCGGCCAGGTCCACATGTACGCCGACAAGATCACCCCGGCGATGGAACGGGCGATCGACGAGACCAACCGCCGCCGCGAGAAGCAGATCGCCTACAACACCGCGCACGGCATCGACCCCCAGCCGCTGCGCAAGAAGATCAACGACATCGTGGCGCAGATCGCCCGCGAGGACGTCGACACCGAGCAGCTGCTCGGCACGGGCTACCGCAAAGGGAAGGACGCCAAGGCGCCGGTGCCCGCGCTGGCCAACCACCAGGTCGGGAACGCCCCGGCCGCGAAGGGCAAGGCGGCCAGGGGCAAGGCCGCCGCGACGGTCCCCACCGACCGGCCGGCCGCCGAACTGGCGGAGCAGATCGAGGACATGACCCAGCGGATGCGAGCGGCCGCGGCCGACCTGCAGTTCGAGATCGCCGCCCGGCTGCGTGACGAGGTCTCGGAGATGAAGAAGGAACTGCGGCAGATGAAGGAGGCCGGCCTGGCCTGAGGCCATGAGGCCGCGGGGCCACGAAGGCATGACGGCTCGTGGGCCCGAGGAGACGGGGCGGACGGGGAGGGAGCCGGAGCGGGCCGGGCCGTGCGGGGCGGCCGGGCCGACCCGCCCGGCGGGTGTGCACGCACTGTGTTGCAAGACCGACACAAAGCCTCCGCCGGGACTCGGCACTGTCGGTGCCGCTGCGTAAAGTGCTGGTCATCCGTGGACTTCCACGGCAACAGGGGACATTGCGAGAGGGGAACAGCGCGTGACCGTCAACATGACCAAGGGTCAGGCCATCAGTCTGCAGAAGAGCGACGGAGCCACGCTGACCGCGGTGCGCATGGGGCTCGGCTGGCAGGCGGCACCCCGGCGCGGACTGTTCGGCACGCGCACCCGCGAGATCGACCTCGACGCCTCCGCGGTGCTCTTCGCGGACAAGCAGCCGGTCGACGTGGTCTTCTTCCGCCACCTCGTCAGCGACGACGGCTCCGTCCGGCACACCGGTGACAACCTCGTCGGCGGCGCGGGGCAGGGCGGCGACGACGAGGCGGTCCTGGTCGACCTGCAGCGCGTGCCGGTCCACATCGACCAGATCGTCTTCACCGTCAACTCCTTCACGGGCCAGACGTTCCAGGAGGTGCAGAACGCCTTCTGCCGTCTGGTCGACGAGACCAACGGGCAGGAACTCGCCCGCTACACGCTCGCGGGCGGCGGGGCCTACACGGCGCAGATCATGGCCAAGGTGCACCGTTCCGGCGCCGGCTGGACGATGACCGCCCTCGGCACCCCGGCCAACGGACGGACCTTCCAGGACCTGATGCCGGCGATCCTGCCGCACCTGTAGAGCCGCACCACGCACGACAGCACGACAGGACAGCGCACAGGGGGGCGAAGGCGATGACGGCCGAGCTGGTCCGGGGACAGAACCTTCCACTGCCCGGGACCCGTCTGGAGATCCGGATCTCGGCCGGCAAGCCGATCGTGGCGGGCGCGGCACTGGGCGACGGCCAGGGCGGCACGCCCGGGCCCGCCTGGGTGGCCCACCCGGGCACGCCCGCGCTGCCCGGCGTCGAGGTCTCCCGGCAGGTCGCGGCCGACCACCGGCTCGCCGTCGACCTGGCGGCGCTGCCCGAGGAGGCGCACCGGGTCACGGTGCTGCTCGCGCTGCCGCCGGGCACCGGCGGCCCGGCCCGGTTCGGCGCCCTCCCGGCACCCTTCGTGGCGGTCACCGCACCGGACGGCGCGGAGATCGCCGGTTATACGGTCACCGGACTGGACAGCGAGTCCGCGGTCGTCGCCCTGGAGCTGTACCGCAGACAGGGCGCCTGGAAGGTGCGCGCGGTCGGACAGGGCTACGCGGGCGGTCTCGCCGCGCTCTTCGCCGACCTCCTCGCCGGGCGGGACGCGGCCGAGGCGCGGCGGCTCGCGGACGAGGTGGCCGACGCCGTGGCGGAGGGAACGGCCCGCTCCGTGGCGCCGCCGCGCGTCCCCTCCGGCGGCTCCGCCGCCCAGGCAGCGCCCGGCGCCCACCAGAGCCGGCCCCTGCCCTCCCCGCCGTCCGCCGACGCCACCGACGGCGCCGGAACGGGCGAACCGTACGGCCTGCCGGACGCGGGCGGCGGCCCCGTCGACTACACGCACCCCGCCCGGCAGCGCACCGCACCCCCGCCGCCCCCGCCGGCCGCCCCCGCGGCCCCGCCCGGCGAGCCGGCGGTGCCGGTCGCGGGCGACGCGACCGGCTGGTCCCTGGAGGAGCGGCTCTACAACCAGGTGTGGGGCATGTTCGAAGACCTGGCACGGACGGCGGCCGCGTACCGCAGTGCCGTCGACTTCGCCGACCAGCGCCGGGAACGGGAGCTGGACGCGGCCCTCGCCGATCCCCGCGGCCGTCTCGGCGGCCAGGGCGACGCGGCCCGGGAGGCGGCCCGCGCACGGTACGCGGACCTCGTGGACCAGGCCAGGACGGTGCTCGACCGGGACCTCGCCCAACTCCGGGCCGAGTCCCGCGTCGTCGAACCCGCGCTGCCCCCGGCGTTCGCCCGCTGGGACAGCCCCGTCTGGCAGGGCTACCGGGTCCCGATGGAGACGCCGATGGCGCTGCGCCTGGGCGATCTCCATCTGCCCGAGTGCGAGGACGTCCGGATACCGATGCTGGTGCGGCTGCCGCTGGAGCGCGGCATATGGATCGACAGCGGGCGCGTTGCGTCCGCCGAGGGGACTCTCACCGACTCCGGCGAGGTGCGCCGGCTCGCCCTCGGCGCGGCGGTGGCCCACGCCGCACGGCTGCTCGCGGCCTATCCGGCGGGCGAGTTCGCCGTGCACGTCATCGACCCGGCGGGCTCCGGGACGGAGGCGTTCGCGCCCCTGGTCCGGTCCGGCGTGCTCGCCGCTCCGCCGGGTGCGGGACCGGCCGGGGTCGCGTCGGTGCTGGGAGCGCTCACCCAGCGGGTGGACCTGCTGCAGATGGCGTTCCGCGGCGGCGCGGCCGACGCGCTGCCCCCGGACGTCGACACGGCCGAGCAGCTGCTGATCGTCAACGACTTCCCGCACGGCTTCGACGACCGTGCCGTGACCCAGTTGCGCTATCTCGCGGACGAGGGACCGGCGGTGGGCGTCCATCTGATGCTGGTGGCCGACCGGGACGCCGCCGGGTACGGACCGCTCCTGGATCCGCTCTGGCGGGCCCTGCTGCGGCTCACCCCGGTCTCCGACGACCACCTCGCGGACCCGTGGGTCGGGCACGCCTGGACGTACGAGCCGCCGCAGATCCCGGCCGGCAGCCCGGTGCTCGGGCAGGTGCTGGAGCACGTGGCGAAGGCCCGCCGGGAGTGGAACCGCTGAGGTGGCGGGGCCGCCCCTTGGCCGTGGCTGCCCCGCTCGCCTCCGAGACGTTCACCAAGTGCGAGTAAAGGCGCTCTGAACTGGCTTTTTGATCTTTCCTTTGCCATTCACTTTACCTTTCCTTGGTGATTCGGGTACTCTCGTCCGTACGGAGGGGAGTACTCCCTATCTGCGCGACGTGCCCGTCAGTACGGACCGACATCGGATCCCGGGGCGTCGGCCCGAGTACCGGACGCACCCCGCGTCCCGGCGGCACGGGTGGAAGAGACCTCCGGTGACACGACCGAGACTGCCGTGACGTACTACCGGAGGCGCAGTGGATGTATCCGTGAACCTGTGGGTTCTGACCATCGTGGGGCTGGCCGCCCTGATCGCCGTCGACTTCTTCATCGGCCGCAAACCGCACGACGTGTCCGTCAAGGAAGCCGGGATCTGGACGGTCGTGTGGATCGCCCTGGCCGGGCTGTTCGGCCTCGGCCTGCTGGTCTTCGGCGGCGGCCGGCCGTCCGGGGAGTTCTTCGCCGGCTTCATCACCGAGAAGTCGCTCAGCGTCGACAACCTCTTCGTCTTCGTCCTGATCATGGCGAAGTTCTCGGTGCCCTCGAAGTACCAGCAGCGGGTGCTGCTGGTCGGCGTCCTCATAGCCCTGGTGCTGCGCGCGATCTTCATCGCCGCGGGCGCCGCCATCCTCGCCAGCTTCTCCTGGGTCTTCTACCTCTTCGGGGCCTTCCTCATCTGGACGGCCTGGAAGCTCATCCAGGAGGCGCGCGCCGACGAGGAGGACGAGGAGTTCGAGGAGAACAAGCTGCTCAAGGCCGCCGAGCGCAGGTTCGGTGTCGCCGACCGCTACCACGGCACCAAGCTGTGGATCCGGCAGAACGGCAAGCGGGTCATGACCCCGATGCTCGTCGTGATGCTGGCGATCGGCACCACGGACGTGCTGTTCGCGCTCGACTCGATCCCCGCGATCTTCGGCCTGACCCAGGACCCGTACATCGTGTTCACGGCCAACGCGTTCGCACTGATGGGGCTCCGGCAGCTGTACTTCCTCATCGGCGGACTGCTGAAGAAGCTGGTGCACCTCTCCTACGGTCTCTCCGTCATCCTGGGCTTCATCGGGGTGAAGCTGGTGCTGCACGCGCTGCACGAGTCCGGGGTGCACGTGCCCGAGATCTCCATACCGGTCTCGCTCGGCGTGATCTGCGTGGTCCTGATCGTCACCACGATCACCAGCCTCATGGCCTCGCGGAAGCAGGAGGCCGCCGGGGCGGCGAAGGCCGAGACGGAAGGCGCCGCCAAGAACAGCGTGGACGCGTGAGGGTGCCGGCAGCGGCCAGGCGTCCGGGCCGGCAGCCCGACCGGCAGCCGGGCCGGCAGCCGGCCCCGCGGCCGGACATGCGGGCTTATCCCGTCTCTGCGACGATCGCGTCATGATCGTTCGGTCCCGGGCGCTCGCCACGCGGTGGACGACCGTCGTGCCCCTGCTGGCGGTCGTCCTGCTGGCCCTCACCTGGGGGCGCGACCTGCCCGGCCCGGCCGTGGCGCTGGTGACCGTCGTGCTCGCCGGAGCGGTCCTGGCGGCGGTCCATCACGCCGAGGTGGTCGCGCACCGGGTGGGCGAGCCTTTCGGTTCCCTGGTGCTCGCCATCGCCGTCACGGTCATCGAGGTCGCCCTCATCGTCACCCTGATGGCGGACGGCGGCGACAAGAGCGCGACGCTCGCCCGCGACACGGTCTTCGCGGCGGTGATGATCACCTGCAACGGAGTGGTCGGCCTGAGCCTGCTCGTGGGCTCGCTGCGGCACGGCACGGCGGTCTTCAACCCGGAGGGCACCGGCGCCGCACTCGCCACCGTGGCGACGCTGGCCACGCTCAGCCTGGTGCTGCCGACCTTCACCACGAGCAAGCAGGGCCCCGAGTTCTCCACCCCCCAACTGGCCTTCGCCGCGGTCTCCTCCCTCGTCCTCTACAGCCTGTTCGTCGCCACCCAGACCGTGCGCCACCGGGACTACTTCCTCCCGATCACCCGGCAGGGAGAGGTGATCCGGGCCGAGGACCACGCCGGCAGGCCGTCCGCGCGGGAGGCCGGAATCAGCCTGGGGCTGCTCGGCGCCGCGCTGATCGGGGTGGTCGGGCTGGCCAAAGGGGTGTCGCCCACCCTGGAGTCCGGGGTGGCGGCGGCCGGACTGCCGCATGCCGTCGTCGGTGTGATCATCGCCCTGCTCGTGCTGCTGCCCGAAACCATCGCCGCGCTCCGCTCGGCCCGCCGCGACCGTGTGCAGACCAGCCTCAACCTGGCCCTCGGCTCGGCCATGGCCAGCATCGGCCTGACCATCCCCGCCGTGGCCGCCGCCTCCGTCTGGCTCCCCGGCCCCCTGGTCCTGGGCCTGGCCCCGCTGCACATGGTGCTGCTCCTGCTCACGGTCGTGGTGAGCTCCCTGACCGTGGTCCCGGGCCGTGCCACCCCCCTCCAGGGCGGCGTCCACCTGGTCCTCTTCGCCGCCTACCTGGAACTGGCGGTCAACCCCTGAGCCCGGACGCGGGGAGGGCCCACGGGCCGTCGCGGCGCCGGTGCACCGTGATAGACCGGGGGACAGCAGCGGTCCGGACGGGCCGGTGGAGTCGTTCGGACCGGAGGTAGCGTGTCGCGCACTCTTGCCAGCGCCCCGATCATGATTCTCAACGGGCCCAATCTCAATCTGCTGGGGCAGCGGCAGCCGGAGATCTACGGGCGGGACACGCTCGCCGACATCGAGGCGCTGTGCGTCAAGGCCGCGGCCGCGCACGGGGGGACGGTCGACTTCCGGCAGTCCAACCACGAGGGCGAGCTGGTGGACTGGATCCACGAGGCGCGGCTGCACCACGCCGGGATCGTGATCAACCCCGCGGCCTACTCGCACACGTCGGTGGCGATCCTCGACGCCCTGAACACCTGCGACGGACTGCCGGTGGTGGAGGTGCACATCTCCAACATCCACAAGCGCGAGGAGTTCCGGCACCACTCGTACGTCTCGCTGCGCGCCGACGGGGTCATCGCCGGGTGCGGGGTGCAGGGGTACGCGTTCGGGGTGGAGCGGGTCGCGACGCTCGCGGCGGACGGCCGCGCGGCCACCTGAGCCGTACCGGCGGGCGTCGGGGCTACCAGCCCCGCGCGCGCCACTCCGGCAGGTGGGGGCGCTCCGCGCCCAGCGTGGTGTCGTCGCCGTGGCCGGGGTAGACCCACGTCTCGTCCGGGAGCACGTCGAAGATCCTGGTCTCGACGTCGTGGATCAGGCTGGCGAACGCCTTCGCGTCCTTGAAGGTGTTGCCCACCCCGCCCGGGAAGAGGCAGTCCCCCGTGAAGACATGGGGATGCCCGTGCGGGTCGTCGTAGACGAGGGCGATCGAGCCCGGCGTGTGGCCGACCAGGTGGCGCGCGGTGAGCGTCACGTGCCCCACCCGGATCGTGTCGCCGTCGTCGACCGGCACGTCCGTGGGGACCGGGATGCCCTCGGCGTCGTCCCGGCCGGCGTAGGTGCGGGCGCCCGTGGCGGCCACGACCTCGGCGAGCGCCTGCCAGTGGTCGCCGTGCCGGTGGGTGGTGACGACGGACGCGATGCCGTCGTCACCGATCGTGCCGAGCAGCGTGTGGGCGTCGTTGGCGGCGTCGATCAGGAGCTGCTCGTCGGTGGCCCGGCAGCGCAGCAGATAGGCGTTGTTGTCCATGGGGCCGACCGCGATCTTGGTGATCATCAGGTTCTGCAGCTCGTGCACATCGGCCGGACCGCCGACCCTCACCGCTCCGCTGTACGTCATGGCCGTCAGCCTATAGCGGCGTTCCGGGGGTCACAGCGGGGGCAGGGCGGGCAGGGCGCCCCCCTGCACGGTCAGCGCGGCCCCGTCGCGGCGTCCGGCCAGCCAGCCGAGCAGATCCGCCTGGCGGCCCGCCACGGCGACCTCCGGGGCGTCCGCCGCCCGTCCCGTGCTCCACGCGCGCGTGCCGTTGGTCAGACGCGTGGCCGGGACGTCGGGGCGGCCGGTGAAACGGTCGGCGAGGAAGCCGGTCTCGCGCTCGGTGAACTCCCGCGGCAGGTCCTCCAGCTCGTGGCCGATCCCGAGGTCGACGTGGTGCAGCGCGACCTCGGCCCAGCGCCGGAACGGCACCCGGGCCGCCGCGTCGGTGACCCCGTTGCGCAGCTCCACCGTGCGCGACCAGTCCGCGGGGGCGTCCGCCGCGCGCGCGAAACGGTCCGCGCTCTCGCGCAGGTCGGCGAGCTGCTCCTCCAGCGGGCGCGGGGCGCCCTTCTCGATGTCGGCGTCGCGGGCCTCGGCCGAGACGTACATCGGACGCCCCTCGAGGACGTTGACGAGAGCGTCGGCGTTGCGGGCGAGGTGGGCGAGGACATGGCCGCGGGTCCAGCCCGGCAGCCGTGACGGTTGCGTCACAGCGGCGTTGTCCAGTGCGGCGGCCGCGCTGAGCAGCCGGTCGGTCGCGTCACGGAGAGAGGCCAGGTCGCGGGCGTGATCCATCATGCGGCCGACCCTAGCCCCGCCACTCCTTCGGGTGAAGACGGCTCACTCCGACCGGAAATCGAACGTGCTTGCTATAAGGTCGACTGCGGCGTCGGGCATGCTGGAGGGTCCGGGATTGTTACGGAGCACAGAATCCGACCGGCGTTGTCAGTGGCTCCCCCTAGTCTGAAAGTGACCGGGGCCCCGCCCCTGTCACTTCTCTCAAGAAAGGTGCGGACCGGCGTGGCCGACCGTCTCATCGTCCGTGGCGCGCGCGAGCACAACCTGAAGAACGTCTCGCTCGACCTGCCCCGGGACTCGCTCATCGTCTTCACGGGCCTGTCGGGTTCGGGCAAGTCCTCGCTGGCCTTCGACACCATCTTCGCCGAGGGGCAGCGCCGCTACGTCGAGTCGCTGTCCTCCTACGCGCGGCAGTTCCTCGGCCAGATGGACAAGCCGGACGTCGACTTCATCGAGGGCCTCTCCCCGGCGGTCTCCATCGACCAGAAGTCGACCTCCCGCAACCCGCGCTCCACGGTCGGCACCATCACCGAGGTCTACGACTACCTCCGGCTGCTCTTCGCGCGCATCGGCAAGCCGCACTGCCCCGAGTGCGGCCGCCCCATCTCCCGCCAGTCGCCGCAGGCGATCGTCGACCGGGTCCTGGAACTGCCCGAGGGCAGCCGCTTCCAGGTGCTCTCCCCGCTGGTGCGCGAGCGCAAGGGCGAGTTCGTCGACCTCTTCGCCGACCTGCAGACCAAGGGCTACTCCCGCGCGCGCGTGGACGGCGAGACGATCCAGCTCTCCAGCCCGCCCACGCTGAAGAAGCAGGAGAAGCACACCATCGAGGTGGTCGTCGACCGCCTCACCGTCAAGGACAGCGCCAAGCGCCGCCTCACCGACTCCGTCGAGACCGCCCTCGGCCTGTCGGGCGGCATGGTCGTGCTCGACTTCGTCGACCTCCCCGAGGACGACCCCGAGCGCGAGCGCATGTACTCCGAACACCTGTACTGCCCGTACGACGACCTGTCGTTCGAGGAGCTCGAGCCCCGCTCGTTCTCCTTCAACTCGCCTTTCGGCGCCTGCCCCGAGTGCACCGGCATCGGCACGCGCATGGAGGTCGATCCCGAGCTGATCGTCCCCGACCCGGACAAGTCCCTCGACGAGGGGGCCATCCACCCCTGGTCGCACGGACACACCAAGGACTACTTCGACCGCCAGATCCACGCCCTCGCGGACGCACTCGGCTTCCGTACGGACATCCCCTTCGCGGGTCTGCCGCAGCGCGCCCGCAAGGCCCTGCTGTACGGCCACAAGACCCAGATCGAGATCCGCTACCGCAACAGGTACGGCCGCGAGCGCGTCTACATGGCCTCGTTCGAGGGCGCGGTCAACTTCGTCAAGCGGCGGCACGGCGAGGCCGAGAGCGACGCCAGCCGCGAGCGCTTCGAGGGCTACATGCGCGAGGTGCCCTGCCCGAGCTGTGAGGGGACACGGCTGAAGCCGGTCGTCCTCGCGGTCACGGTCATGGGCCGGTCCATCGCCGAGGTCTCCGCCATGTCGATCAGCGACTGCGCCGACTTCCTCGGCGAGCTCACGCTGGAGGCCCGCGACAAGAAGATCGCCGAGCGCGTCCTCAAGGAGGTCAACGAACGGCTGCGCTTCCTGGTCGACGTGGGCCTGGACTACCTCTCGCTCAACCGTGCGGCCGGCACGCTCTCCGGCGGCGAGGCCCAGCGCATCCGGCTGGCCACCCAGATCGGCTCCGGACTCGTCGGCGTGCTCTACGTCCTGGACGAGCCGTCCATCGGCCTGCACCAGCGCGACAACCACCGGCTGATCGAGACCCTCGTCCGGCTGCGCGACATGGGCAACACGCTCATCGTCGTCGAGCACGACGAGGACACCATCAAGGTCGCCGACTGGATCGTCGACATCGGCCCCGGCGCCGGTGAGCACGGCGGCAAGGTCGTGCACAGCGGCTCCGTGAAGGAACTCCTCGCCAACGAGGAGTCGCAGACCGGGCAGTACCTCTCGGGCCGCAAGGCCATACCGGTGCCGGAGGTCCGCCGCCCGCGCGACACCTCACGGCAGCTCACGGTGCACGGCGCCCGGGAGAACAACCTCCAGGACATCGACGTCTCGTTCCCGCTCGGCGTCTTCACCGCCGTCACCGGGGTCTCGGGCTCCGGCAAGTCCACGCTGGTCAACGACATCCTGTACACCCACCTGGCGCGCGAGCTCAACGGTGCGCGCAACGTCCCCGGGCGGCACACGCGCGTGGACGGCGACGACCTCGTCGACAAGGTGGTGCACGTCGACCAGTCGCCCATCGGCCGCACCCCGCGCTCCAACCCGGCCACGTACACCGGCGTCTTCGACCATGTGCGCAAGCTGTTCGCTGAGACCACCGAGGCGAAGGTGCGCGGCTATCTGCCGGGCCGCTTCTCCTTCAACGTCAAGGGCGGCCGCTGCGAGAACTGCTCGGGCGACGGCACGATCAAGATCGAGATGAACTTCCTCCCGGACGTCTACGTCCCGTGCGAGGTCTGCCACGGTGCCCGGTACAACCGGGAGACCCTGGAGGTCCACTACAAGGGCAAGTCCATCGCCGACGTCCTGAACATGCCGATCGAGGAGGCCCGCCACTTCTTCGAGGCGGTCCCGGCGATCTCCCGCTACCTCAAGACGCTGACCGAGGTCGGCCTCGGCTACGTCCGGCTCGGCCAGGCCGCCACGACGCTGTCCGGCGGCGAGGCCCAGCGGGTCAAGCTCGCCAGCGAGCTGCAGCGCCGGTCCACCGGACGGACGGTGTACGTCCTGGACGAGCCGACCACCGGTCTGCACTTCGAGGACATCAGCAAGCTCCTCAAGGTGCTCGACGGACTCGTCGAGAAGGGCAACACGGTCATCGTCATCGAGCACAACCTCGACGTCATCAAGACCGCGGACTGGCTCGTCGACATGGGCCCCGAGGGCGGTGCGGGGGGCGGCCTCGTCGTCGCCGAGGGCACGCCGGAGCAGGTCGCGGGCGTGCCGGCGAGCCACACCGGCAAGTTCCTGCGGGAGATCCTCTCGGCGGAGCGGATCAGCGACGCGGCGCTGCCGGCGGCGAAGCCGCCGGTGAAGAAGGCGGCGAAGAAGACGGCCGCGCGCCGGAAGACGGCGGCGAAGGGTTAGCCCTTCGTTGCGCGTCTGCCGGGGCGCGGGAGAACTCGGTGCGTGGGCTCGTTCGCGTCCGCGCGGCGGAGCCGCAGATCGATACAGTCCCGCGCCCCTGATGGGGCGCGGGACGCCCGCTGTCACGCGCCGGTCAGCTCCGCCGACCACGGGGGTTCCGCGCCTGCGCGGGAGCAGGTGAGTGCCGCCGCGCGAGCCGCGAAGCCGAGCAGGTGCCGCCAGCCGTCCGGGCCCAGGTCCGCCACGGCGGCGGCGGACAGCGCCTCGCGGGCCGCGAGGCCGTGCAGCAGTGCCGCGTTGACCGTGTCACCCGCCCCGATCGTGTCCACCACGTCCACCTTCTCGCCCGGGGCCACGTACACGGCGTCCACGCCGCCGGCCTCGCGCACGAAGGCGGTCAGCCCGTCCCCGCCGTGGGTGACCACGACGGCGGCCGGACCGGCGTCCAGCCACTCGCGGGGCGTGCCGCCCAGCCACTCGGCGTCCTCGGCGGACAGCTTCAGCAGCGTCACCGACGGCAGCCAGCCGCGGAACCGGGCCCGGTAGGCGTCCGCGTTTGCGATGAGCCCCGCCCGGATGTTCGGGTCGAGTGCGGTGAACAGCCCGCGCCCGTGCGCCTCCCGCAGCAGCTCCTCGTACGCGCTCGCGCCCGGCTCCAGGACCAGCGAACAGGTGCCGAACGACACGGCCCGGGTGCCCTCGGGAAGCCGCTCCGGCACCGTGAACAGCCGGTCGGCGGTGCCCTCGACGTAGAACGAATAGGCCGCCGAGCCGCCGTCGTCGAGCGTGGCGACCGCCAGCGTGGTCGGCTCGGGCCCGCGCTGCACCGGCGAGACGTCCACCCCGGACTCGCGCAGCCGGTCGAGCAGCGCCTCGCCGAAGGGGTCCCGCGAGACGCGGGAGCAGAAGGCGGTGGGGGAGCCGAGGCGGCCGAGCGCCACGGCGGTGTTGTACGGTCCGCCGCCGCGCGCGGGCGTGAGCGCCGCGAGCGCCCCCGCGCCCCGCGGTACCAGATCAATCAGGGCCTCACCGGCGACGACGATCACGAAACGGGTCCCTTCTCGGGCCGGCTGGGGATACGGGGCGCGAAGCTATCCGATGCGGACGCCGCACGTAAACACCGGTACGGCGCCCCGGCCCTGCACGGTCACGGCGCCGGTCAAACGGGCTGTCGGCCGAACCGAAACGGGCGGTGACCGGCATGAAACGAACAGCCGTGGTCAGGGTCGGCCACTGCCGGCCGAGCGAGGCGGAATGATCCATACCGGTATGGTCGGGCTGTACGCGGACGACGTACGCCGACCGATGAGAGGAGCCCCCTGTGGAGACCGTCCCGACCGGCAGCCCGACCGCCCGGCGCCGCACCGTGCTGCGCGGAGCGGCGCTCGCCTCCGTGGCCGGGACCGGGCTCGCGGCCTGCTCCACCGACGGCGACGGCGGCAAGACGCCCGCCACCCCGACCGCGCCGGTCGACCTCGGCGCCGAAACCGAGGTCCCCAAGGGCGGCGCGAAGCTCTACCGGGACGCGAACGTAGTGGTCAGCCGGTCCGAGGACGGGGCCCTGAAGGCGTTCAGCACGATCTGCACGCACGCGGGGTGCGCCCTCAACAAGCTGTCCGGCACCACCCTCACCTGCCCCTGCCACGGCAGCGAGTTCGACGCCCGGACCGGCAAGGTGCTCCAGGCCCCGGCCACCGAGCCGCTGCACACCCTGTCCGTCGAGGCGAAGGACGGCAGGATCGTCGCGGGCCCGAAGGCCTGAGAGACACCGGGACAACGGGATTCCTCACTCCCAGTCCCACGCGATCCCCACGATCCCCGACCGCACCCGCTGCTCCACGAGATGCACCGACCGGTGCTCCCGGCTCAGCCGGAGCTCCTGGCGGGAACCGCGCGGCGCCGCCGTCGAGTGCTGGGCGAACCGGTGGCAGCGCACCGGCAGCGCCGTGTCGTCGAACCGCACCTGGAGCGCGTACTGCCCGCCCGCGCCGCGGAACCCCCGCACGTACTCGCGGCTCGGGCCCGCCGTGCCGTCCTCGAACCCGTAGCGGAACAGAAACGTGTCCCCGGCCCGCAGCCGCATGTCGAAGAGGAGTTCGGCCACCAGCATCCCCGTCTCGCCGTGCCGGCGCACGCGTCCGGTGCGGCAGTTCTCCAGCGCCCGCACCATGACGCGCTCCGGGACGCACCCCGGGTCGCCGTGGTGGACGGCGAGGAAGCGGTCCACCCCGTCCCGGTGGGCGCGCACGATGTGCTGCGACTCGCGGCCCAGCAGCTCACGGCGCGCGCCGATCCGCACGTACTCGTGGTGGCCGATGCTGTGCAGCCCGCCGTCAAGCGGCGCCTCCAGCTCGGCGAGCAGCCCCTCCAGGACCCCCGACGCCTCCATCAGCGAGCGGTAGGAGCGCCCGGCGGCGCGGCCCGGCTCCTCCTCGGCGGAGGCGAGCAGGCGGATCAGGGACTCGTCGGGGAGGTGGAGTATCTCCTCCAGCGCGCGCACGGCCCGCAGCGACTCGGGGCGCTGGGGGCGGCGGGCGCCCTGCTGCCAGTAGCTGAGACTCGTCACCCCGACCTTGACCCCGTAGCGCGACAGATGGTGCTGGACGCGCTGCAGCGGCAGCCCGCGCGCGGTGATCGCGGCGCGCAGGGCGACATGGAAGGGGCCGCGGCGCAGTGCCGTCTCCAACTCCGCGGCGGCGGGATCCGCGTGCTGTGTGCCATGCCGCATGCAGGGGCCTTTCTGTCGGGTGCGCGACGGCTGGTCGGACCGCGCGCGGGGACCGGGCAGGACGGGCGCGCGGGGCGCGGGGCGCCCCGAGGGGGAACGCCGTCTTCCGGGACCCGTGGGTTCCCCCGCATTGAAGCGTGTTGACCATGTAAGGACAACAAGATGGGGGAACCTGGCCGGGGCCCGCCCCACGGCCGGGGGCGGCCGGGCACACCACGGCCGCCTGTCAGTGGCCGCCAGTAGGGTGTGTGACATGGCCGATCCCTCCAGCTACCGCCCCAGGCCGGGCCAGATCCCGGACTCCCCGGGGGTGTACCGCTTCCGCGACGAGCACCGCCGGGTGATCTACGTCGGGAAGGCCAAAAGCCTGCGCCAGCGCCTGGCCAACTACTTCCAGGACCTGGCGGGCCTCCACCCGCGCACCCGCTCCATGGTCACCACCGCGGCGTCCGTGGAGTGGACGGTGGTGTCCACGGAGGTCGAGGCACTGCAGCTGGAGTACTCCTGGATCAAGGAGTACGACCCCCGGTTCAACGTCAAGTACCGCGACGACAAGAGCTACCCCTACCTCGCGGTGACGATGAACGAGGAGTTCCCGCGCGTGCAGGTGATGCGCGGTCACAAGAAGAAGGGCGTGCGCTACTTCGGCCCGTACGCGCACGCGTGGGCGATCCGTGACACCGTCGACCTGCTGCTGCGCGTCTTCCCCGTGCGCACCTGCTCCGCCGGGGTGTTCAAGAACGCCGCCCGCACCGGCCGCCCCTGTCTCCTCGGCTACATCGGCAAGTGCTCGGCGCCCTGCGTGGAGCGCATCTCCGCCGAGGACCACCGGGAACTGGCCGAGGAGTTCTCCGACTTCATGGCGGGGCGCACGGGCACCTACATCCGCCGTCTGGAGAAGCGGATGGCGCAGGCGGCCGAGGAGATGGAGTACGAGCGGGCCGCCCGGCTGCGAGACGACATCGAGGCCCTGAAGAAGGCCATGGAGAAGAACGCGGTCGTCCTCGCCGACGCGACCGACGCGGATCTGATCGCGGTCGCGGAGGACGAGCTGGAGGCCGCCGTACAGATCTTCCACGTCCGCGGCGGCCGGGTCCGCGGCCAGCGCGGCTGGGTCACCGACAAGGTGGAGGACGTCACCACCGGCGCCCTCGTCGAACACGCGTTGCAGCAGCTCTACGGCGAGGAGACGGGCGACTCGGTGCCCAAGGAGGTCCTCGTCCCCGCGCTGCCGGACCCCATAGAGCCCGTCCAGGACTGGCTCACCACCCGCCGGGGCTCCAACGTCTCGCTGCGCATCCCGCAGCGCGGCGACAAGAAGGCGCTGATGGAGACGGTGCGGCGCAACGCCCAGCAGGCGCTCGTGCTGCACAAGACCAAGCGCGCCTCCGACCTGACCACCCGCTCGCGCGCCCTGGAGGAGATCGCCGAGGCCCTCGGCCTGGACAGCGCCCCCTTGCGGATCGAGTGCTACGACATCTCGCACCTCCAGGGCGAGGACGTGGTGGCCTCCATGGTCGTCTTCGAGGACGGGCTGCAGCGCAAGGGCGAGTACCGCCGCTTCCAGATCCGCGGCTTCGAGGGCCAGGACGACGTCCGGTCGATGCACGAGGTGCTCACCCGCCGCTTCCGGCGCTACCTCTCCGACAAGGAGAAGACGGGGGAGTGGTCCGACGGCGAGGCCGCGCTCACCGAGGAGGACGGCCGGCCCAAGCGGTTCGCGTACCCGCCGCAGCTCGTCGTGGTCGACGGCGGGCAGCCCCAGGTCGCCGCGGCCCAGCGGGCGCTGGACGACCTCGGCATCGACGACATCGCCGTCTGCGGCCTGGCCAAGCGGCTGGAGGAGGTCTGGCTGCCCGGCGAGGACGACCCGGTGGTGCTGCCGCGCACCAGCGAGGGCCTGTATCTGCTCCAGCGGGTGCGCGACGAGGCCCACCGCTTCGCCCTCACCTACCAGCGCACCAAGCGCGCCAAGCGGCTGCGCTCCGGCCCGCTGGACGACGTGCCGGGCCTCGGCGAGACGCGCAAGCAGGCGCTGATCAAGCACTTCGGCTCGGTGAAGCGGCTGCGCGCCGCCACGCCGGACCAGATCCAGGAGGTCCCGGGCATCGGCCGCAAGACCGCCGAGACCATCGCCGTCGCCCTCGCCCGCTCGGCCCCGGCCGGGCCCGCCGTGAACACCGCGACGGGAGAGATCATTGAAGAGGAGGAACCCGCCGGCCCGCCCGCGGCGGCGGCGGATCCCTCTCAGGAGCCCGTGTCCGCGGGCACCTCGCAGGAACGACGGGGGCAGGAGACATGACCGAGCACGAAGCGGGCACGGAACCCGGCGGCACCGCACCGCCGGGACGCGTCCACAGCGAACCGCAGGACAATGCCCTCGGGCACGAAGCGCGCGACGCGCACAGCACGCGTGACGCGCAGGAAGCGCGCGACGCGCGCGACAGCGCCCCCACGCACCGCGCCCCAGGGCGCGGCACACGCCACGACAACGGAGCACAGGTGAGTACGGGCAGCGAAACGGCCGGGGCGCCCGGGGCGTCCGAGCCGGCCATCCCCGAGCTGGTGATCATCTCCGGCATGTCCGGAGCCGGCCGCTCCACCGCGGCCAAGTGTCTGGAGGACCTCGGCTGGTTCGTCGTCGACAACCTGCCGCCCGCGCTCATCCCCACCATGGTGGAGCTGGGCGCCCGCTCCCAGGGCAACGTGGCGCGCATCGCCGTCGTCGTCGACGTGCGCGGCCGCCGCTTCTTCGACAATCTGCGCGAATCCCTCGCCGACCTGGAGGCCCGGCACGTCACCCGGCGCATCGTCTTCCTGGAGTCCTCCGACGAGGCCCTGGTGCGCCGCTTCGAGTCGGTCCGCCGCCCGCACCCCCTCCAGGGCGACGGCCGCATCGTCGACGGCATCGCCGCCGAACGCGAACTGCTGCGCGAACTGCGCGGCGACGCCGACCTGGTGATCGACACCTCCAGCCTCAACGTGCACGAACTGCGCGCCAAGATGGACGCCCAGTTCGCCGGGGAGGAGGAGCCCGAGCTGCGGGCCACGGTCATGTCGTTCGGCTTCAAGTACGGCCTCCCCGTCGACGCCGACCTGGTCGTGGACATGCGGTTCCTGCCCAACCCGCACTGGGTCCCGGAGCTGCGCCCCTTCACCGGCCTCAACGAGGAGGTCGCCGCGTACGTCTTCAACCAGCCCGGCGCCAAGGAGTTCCTCGACCGCTACGCCGAGCTGCTCCGCCTGGTCGCCGCCGGCTACCGGCGCGAGGGCAAGCGCTATGTGACCATCGCGGTCGGCTGCACCGGGGGCAAGCACCGCTCGGTCGCCATGTCGGAGAAGCTCGCCGCCCGCCTCGCGGCCGAGGGCGTGGAGACGGTCGTCGTCCACCGGGACATGGGGCGCGAGTGACCGGACGTACTCCGCGGCTGAGCAGGCTGCGCCGGGTGGTGCCCGAGAGCCGCGGCGGCCGCCCGGCCGAGGGCCGCCCCGCCCGGCCAGTCGAGGCGCGCGGCGGCAAGCCGCGCCGCCGGGGCACCCAGCCCAAGGTGGTCGCCCTCGGCGGCGGCATGGGGCTGTCCGCCTCGCTCGCCGCGCTGCGCCGGATCACCGGCGACCTCACCGCCGTCGTCACCGTCGCCGACGACGGCGGCTCCAGCGGCCGGCTCCGCGACGAGCTGGGCGTCCTGCCGCCCGGCGATCTGCGCAAGGCGCTGGCCGCGCTGTGCGGGGACGACGACTGGGGCCAGACCTGGGCCCGGGTCATCCAGCACCGCTTCCAGTCCCAGGGCGACCTGCACGAACATGCGGTCGGCAATCTGCTGATCGTCGCCCTGTGGGAACAGCTCGGCGACCACGTCCAGGCCCTCGACCTGGTCGGCCGGCTGCTCGGCGCGCACGGCAGGGTGCTGCCCATGTCCGCCGTACCGCTGGAGCTCCAGGCCCTGGTCAGGGGCCACGACCCGGAGCGGCCCGACGACGTGGACACCGTCCGCGGCCAGGCCACCGTCGCGCTCACCCCCGGCGAGGTGCAGTCCGTGCACCTCGTGCCGAACGACCCGCCGGCCGTCCCCGAGGCGGTCGAGGCGGTGCTGGACGCCGACTGGGTGGTGCTCGGCCCCGGCTCCTGGTTCTCCTCCGTCATCCCGCACCTGCTGGTGCCCCAACTGCTGGACGCGCTGACCGCGACCAAGGCCCGCCGGGTCCTCTCGCTGAACCTCGTCCCGCAGCCCGGAGAAACCGAAGGCTTCTCCCCGCAGCGTCATTTGGAGGTTTTGGCACGACACGCCCCTAAACTCGCCCTGGACGTGGTGCTGGCCGACGAGGCCGCCGTGCCCGACCGCGAGGTGCTGAACGCTGCCGCCCAGCGGTTCGGTGCCGCGGTCGAGCTGGCGCCGGTGGCCCGGACCGACGGCACTCCGCGGCACGACCCGGAGCTGTTGGCCGCCGCGTACGACCGTATTTTTCGGATGCATGGAAGGATCGGCCCATGGCGATGACGGCAGCGGTGAAGGACGAGATCTCCCGGCTACCCGTCACCCGGACCTGCTGCAGAAAGGCGGAGGTCTCGGCGATCCTGCGATTCGCGGGCGGTCTGCACCTGGTCAGCGGCCGCATCGTGATCGAGGCGGAGCTGGACACCGCGATGGCGGCCCGCCGCCTCAAGCGGGACATCCTGGAGATCTTCGGCCACAGCTCCGAACTGATCGTGATGGCCCCCGGCGGGCTGCGCCGCGGCTCGCGCTACGTGGTCCGGGTGGTCGCCGGCGGCGACCAACTGGCCCGCCAGACCGGCCTGGTCGACGGCCGGGGCCGCCCGATCCGCGGTCTGCCGCCGCAGGTGGTCTCGGGGGCCACCTGCGACGCCGAGGCCGCCTGGCGCGGCGCCTTCCTCGCCCACGGCTCGCTCACCGAGCCCGGCCGCTCCTCCTCCCTGGAGGTCACCTGCCCGGGCCCGGAGGCCGCGCTCGCCCTGGTCGGCGCCGCCCGCCGGCTCGCCATCGCCGCCAAGGCCCGCGAGGTGCGCGGCGTCGACCGGGTCGTGGTCCGTGACGGCGACGCGATCGGCGCGCTGCTCACCCGGCTCGGCGCGCACGAGTCGGTGCTGGCCTGGGAGGAGCGCCGGATGCGGCGCGAGGTCCGCGCCACCGCCAACCGGCTCGCCAACTTCGACGACGCCAACCTGCGCCGCTCGGCCCGCGCGGCCGTCGCGGCCGGCGCCCGGGTGCAGCGCGCGCTGGAGATCCTCGCGGACGACGTCCCCGAGCACCTCGCCGCCGCCGGCCGGCTGCGCATGGAGCACAAGCAGGCCTCCCTGGAGGAGCTCGGCGCGCTCGCCGACCCGCCGCTGACCAAGGACGCGGTGGCCGGCCGGATCCGCCGGCTGCTCGCCATGGCCGACAAGCGCGCCTCCGACCTCGGCATCCCGGGCACGGAGTCCAATCTGACGGAGGAGATGGCGGACAACCTCGCGGGCTGACCGGCGGCCGGCCGCGGCGACCGCCCCGCCGTCAACCGCCGGTTGATCCGTCTCCCCCGGAAGCCCGCCCGGAAGCTCACCCGGAAGTCCGTCCGAACGCCCGCCCGAAGGCCCGCTCGAAAGGCTGAACTGTCGACGGTTCCGGGTGATCCGCCCCCCTACTGACCGGTACGCGCCGCCCCGCCGCATACGGGGCGTCTCAATGTCACCCGGGGGCCCCTGGGGAGGTAGGGTCGTAGGCGGTCGGGGACATCCCATACAGCTCGCCGGCGTCGAACCCGGCGTACCAACGAGGAGATCGGTTCGTGACGATCCGCGTAGGCATCAACGGCTTTGGCCGCATCGGTCGTAACTACTTCCGCGCGCTGCTGGAGCAGGGTGCAGACATCGAGATCGTGGCTGTCAACGACCTGGGTGACACCGCGACCACCGCTCACCTGCTGAAGTACGACACCATCCTGGGCCGCCTCAAGGCCGAGGTGTCGCACACCGAGGACACCATCACCGTCGACGGGAAGACCATCAAGGTCCTCTCCGAGCGCAACCCCGCCGACATCCCGTGGGGCGAGCTGGGCGTCGACATCGTGATCGAGTCGACCGGCATCTTCACCAAGAAGGCGGACGCCGAGAAGCACATCGCCGGCGGCGCCAAGAAGGTCCTCATCTCGGCTCCGGCCAAGGACGAGGACATCACCATCGTGATGGGCGTCAACCAGGACAAGTACGACGCCGCCAACCACCACGTCATCTCCAACGCCTCCTGCACCACCAACTGTGTGGCGCCGATGGCCAAGGTCCTCGACGAGAACTTCGGCATCGTCAAGGGTCTGATGACGACGGTGCACGCGTACACGAACGACCAGCGCATCCTGGACTTCCCGCACAAGGACCTGCGCCGCGCCCGTGCCGCCGCGGAGAACATCATCCCGACCACCACGGGTGCCGCCAAGGCCACCGCCCTGGTCCTGCCGCAGCTCAAGGGCAAGCTCGACGGCATCGCGATGCGCGTCCCGGTCCCCACCGGCTCGGCCACCGACCTGGTCGTGGAGCTCCAGCGCGAGGTCACCAAGGACGAGGTCAACGCCGCGTTCAAGAAGGCCGCCGACGACGGCGACCTCAAGGGCTTCCTGTTCTACACCGAGGACGCGATCGTCTCCTCGGACATCGTGGGCGACCCGGCCTCCTGCACCTTCGACTCCTCCCTGACCATGGTCCAGGAGGGCAAGACGGTGAAGATCCTCGGCTGGTACGACAACGAGTGGGGCTACTCCAACCGCCTCGTCGACCTCACGGTCTTCGTCGGCAACCAGCTCTGATCGACCGGAGCAGACAGCTCGATGCGCAGCAGGGCTCGGACGGCGCAAGGTCGCGCCGTCCGAGCCCTGACGCGCGTCCAGAAACGACCGGCCCTCGCACGGTCACCAGCGATCACGAGCGATCGCGACGATCGGAGCGACCCACAGCACCAGGGAGCCCCTGCATGAAGACGATCGACGAACTCCTCTCGGACGGTGTCGCGGGCAAGCGCGTCTTCGTCCGCGCCGACCTCAACGTGCCGCTGGCCGGCACCACGATCACCGACGACGGCCGCATCCGCGCCGTCCTGCCCACGGTCAAGGCCCTGACCCAGGCAGGCGCCCGCGTGATCGTCGCCTCGCACCTGGGCCGCCCCAAGGGCGCCCCGGACGCCGCCTTCTCCCTCGCCCCGGCCGCCGCCCGCCTCGGCGAACTCCTCGGCACCGACGTCGCCTTCGCGGCGGACACGGTCGGCGAGTCCGCCGAGTCCACCGTCTCCGGCCTCGCCGACGGACAGGTCGCCGTCCTGGAGAACCTGCGCTTCAACGCCGGGGAGACCGCCAAGGACGACGCCGAGCGCGCCGCCTTCGCCGACAAGCTGGCCGGCCTCGCCGACGTCTACGTCGGTGACGGCTTCGGCGCGGTGCACCGGAAGCACGCCTCCGTGTTCGACCTGCCCAAGCGGCTGCCGCACTACGCCGGCTACCTGATCGCCACCGAGGTCGGCGTCCTCAAGAAGCTCACCGAGGACGTCGAGCGCCCCTACGTCGTGGCGCTCGGCGGCTCCAAGGTCTCCGACAAGCTCGCCGTCATCGACCAGCTGCTCGGCAAGGCCGACCGCATCCTCATCGGCGGCGGCATGGCCTTCACCTTCCTCAAGGCCCAGGGCCACGAGGTCGGCGCCTCCCTCCTGCAGGAGGACCAGATCCCGGCCGTGACCGAGTACCTGGAGCGCGCCGAGAAGCAGGGCGTCGAGCTGGTGCTCCCGATCGACGTCGTGGTCTCCCCGGGCTTCCCGGACCTGAAGGCCAAGGCGTCCACCGAGCACTCCGCCGTCGACGCCGACAAGATGCCCGAGGGACAGCTGGGCCTGGACATCGGCCCGAAGACCGGCGCACTGTACGCGAGCAAGCTCGCCGACGCCGCGACCGTCTTCTGGAACGGCCCCATGGGCGTCTTCGAGCACCCCGACTACGCCGAGGGCACCAAGGCGGTCGCCCAGGCTCTCGTCGACTCGGACGGTTTCACCGTCGTCGGCGGCGGAGACTCCGCCGCGGCCGTGCGTACGCTCGGCTTCGACGAGACCGCATTCGGCCACATCTCGACCGGCGGCGGCGCCTCCCTCGAATACCTCGAGGGCAAGACGCTCCCCGGCCTCGCCGCACTGGAGGACTGACCCCGTATGACCACTCGCACGCCGCTGATGGCGGGCAACTGGAAGATGAACCTCAACCACCTCGAGGCCATCGCGCACGTCCAGAAGCTCGTCTTCGCCCTGGCCGACAAGGACTACGACGCCGTCGAGGTCGCCGTCCTGCCCCCCTTCACCGACCTGCGCTCGGTGCAGACCATGGTCGAGGGCGACAACCTCAAGATCAAGTACGGCGCCCAGGACATCTCCGCGCACGACTCCGGCGCCTACACCGGCGAGATCTCCGGCCCGCTGCTCGCCAAGCTGAAGTGCACCTACGTGGCCGTCGGCCACTCCGAGCGCCGGCAGTACCACGCCGAGACCGACGAGATCGTCAACGCCAAGGTGAAGGCGGCCTTCAAGCACGGCCTCACCCCGATCCTGTGCGTCGGCGAGGAGCTCGACGTGCGGGAGGCGGGCAACCACGTCACGCACACGCTCGCTCAGGTCGAGGGCGGTCTCAAGGACGTCCCCGCCGAGCAGGCCGGCACGATCGTCATCGCCTACGAGCCCGTCTGGGCCATCGGCACCGGCAAGGTCTGCGGCGCCGACGACGCCCAGGAGGTCTGCGCCGCGATCCGGGGCAAGCTGGCCGAGCTGTACTCGCAGGAGCTGGCCGACCAGGTGCGCATCCAGTACGGCGGCTCGGTGAAGTCGGGCAACGTCGCCGAGATCATGGCGAAGCCCGACATCGACGGCGCTCTGGTCGGCGGGGCCTCCCTGGACGCCGACGAGTTCGTCAAGATCGTGCGCTTCCGCGACCAGTGAGTACGCCCTAGCGGCGATCCGTCGTACCCTTGCGGGGGCCAGTGGCCACCGTGCGCCGTGCCGCACGGCCACCGGCCCCCGTCGTTCATCCGCATCCGAGGAAGTTGGTCCAGCCGTGGTTCTGGGGTTCTCAATCGCCCTGATCGTGTTCAGCCTGCTGCTGATGCTGCTGGTGCTGATGCACAAGGGGAAGGGCGGCGGTCTCTCCGACATGTTCGGTGGCGGCATGCAGTCGTCCGTCGGCGGCTCCTCGGTCGCCGAGCGCAACCTGGACCGCATCACCGTCGTGGTCGGTCTGCTGTGGTTCGCGTGCATTGTCGTCCTCGGTCTGGTGATGAAGGGCAATCACTAGTCCGGAGCCCACGACCAGCCCTTGGGACGCGGCCTATCATGGGGTTGCGTCCGGGGCCGGGGGTAACTCCCCTCACTGGACGCGCGTTGGGCCTTACGTAGACTGAGGCGCTCGCAGCGAAGCGGAACGCCGACTCGCTTCGCGGCACCATCACGCAGGGAGTTACGACCGTGGCAAGTGGCAACGCGATCCGAGGAAGCCGGGTCGGGGCCGGCCCGATGGGCGAGGCCGAGCGCGGCGAATCCGCGCCGCGTCTGCGCATCTCCTTCTGGTGCTCCAACGGGCACGAGACGCAGCCGAGCTTCGCCAGCGACGCGCAGGTCCCCGACACCTGGGACTGCCCGCGCTGCGGCTTCCCCGCCGGACAGGACCGGGACAACCCGCCGGACCCCCCGCGCACGGAACCGTACAAGACGCACCTCGCCTACGTACGGGAGCGGCGCAGCGACGCGGACGGCGAGGCGATCCTCGCGGAGGCGCTCGCGAAGCTGCGGGGCGAGATCTAGGGCGACGACACGGCCAGACACCTGCGAAGGTGTCTGGCCGCAGTCTTCTCACGAGCCGCACGCCCGTCGGTGACGGCGTCGTGGCCCGTTCGCATGCCCTGATCAATTAGGTTGGGACCGGCAGCGGGGCACAGCACGCACAGGCAAGGCAAGGAAGAAGGCGGAAGTCCGAGATGAACGCAGACAGCCGTACCCGGCCCGACCGCACGCCCGAGTGGTCCGCGCTGGCCGCGCACCGCGAGGAACTGGCCGGCACCCACCTGCGGGAGCTGTTCGAGGCCGACCCCGCGCGCGGTACCGGCTACACCCTCCAGGTCGGCGACCTCTACGTCGACTACTCCAAGCAGCTCGTCACCGACGACACCCTGCGGCTGCTGCGCGAGCTGGCCGCCGCCACCGACGTGTTCGGGCTGCGGGACGCCATGTTCCGCGGCGAGCGCATCAACACCACGGAGAACCGGGCCGTCCTGCACACCGCGCTGCGCGCCCCGCGCGACGCGGTGATCGAGGTCGACGGCGAGAACGTCGTCCCGGCCGTGCACGCCGTCCTCGACAAGATGGCCGACTTCGCCGGGCGGGTCCGCTCGGGGGAGTGGACCGGGCACACCGGTCGGCGCATCCGGAACGTCGTCAACATCGGCATCGGCGGCTCCGACCTGGGCCCGGCGATGGCGTACGAGGCGCTGCGCGCGTTCACCGACCGGGGGCTCACCGTCCGGTTCGTGTCGAACGTCGACGGCGCGGACCTGCACGAGGCCACCCGCGACCTGGACGCCGCCGAGACGCTGTTCATCATCGCCTCCAAGACGTTCACCACCATCGAGACGATCACCAACGCCACCTCCGCCCGCAACTGGCTGCTGGGCGAGCTGAAGGCCGGTCAGGACGCCGTCGCCAAGCACTTCGTGGCGCTGTCGACGAACGCGGAGAAGGTCGCCGACTTCGGCATCGACACCGCCAACATGTTCGAGTTCTGGGACTGGGTCGGCGGGCGGTACTCGTACGACTCGGCGATCGGCCTGTCCTTGATGATCGCGATCGGTCCCGACCGGTTCCGCGAGATGCTGGACGGTTTCCGGCTGGTCGACGAGCACTTCCGTACGGCTCCGGCCGAGTCCAATGTGCCGTTGCTTCTTGGGCTGTTGGGGGTCTGGTACGGCAACTTCCATGGCGCGCAGTCGCACGCGGTGCTGCCCTACTCGCACTATCTCTCGCGGTTCACGGCTTACCTCCAGCAGCTCGACATGGAGTCCAACGGCAAGTCCGTGGACCGGGACGGGCGGCCGGTGGAGTGGGAGACGGGGCCCGTGGTGTGGGGGACGCCCGGCACGAACGGGCAGCACGCCTACTACCAGTTGATCCACCAGGGGACGAAGCTCATCCCCGCCGACTTCATCGGCTTCGCCGAGCCGGTGGCGGAGCTGAGCGAGGAGCTGAAGGCGCAGCACGACCTGCTGATGGCGAACTTCTTCGCGCAGACGCAGGCGTTGGCGTTCGGGAAGACGGCGGAGGAGGTGCGGGGGGAGGGCGTGCCGGAGGAGCAGGTCGCGCCGCGGACGTTCCGGGGCAATCACCCGACGACGACGATCCTCGCGCGGGAGTTGACGCCGTCCGTGCTGGGGCAGCTCATCGCGCTGTACGAACACAAGGTGTTCGTGCAGGGGGCGGTGTGGAACATCGACTCGTTCGACCAGTGGGGGGTCGAGTTGGGGAAGGTGCTGGCGAAGCGGGTGGAGCCGGCACTGACGGAGGGGGCGGAGGTGGCGGGCCTGGACGCGTCCAGCCGCGCGCTGGTCGCCAAGTACCGGGCGCTGCGCGGGCGGTAGGCAGTTTTTCGCCCCCGCCGCCCCTACCCTTCCCGTCCCTTCAAGGGGCTCCGCCCCTTGGACCCCGGCACGGGGCTTCGCCCCGTTTTCGCGCAGTTCCCCGCGCCCCTATATAGGGGCGCGGGGAACTGCCCCTCCCTACGCCGACGCCGGGGGGTACAGGGCGTGGGGGAGCTGGGATGCCGCTGCCGCGTCCAGGAGCCACAGGGTCCTGGCGCGCCCGTACGCGCCCGCCGCCGGCGCCTGGATCTCGCCCGCGCCGGACAGCGCGATCTTCACCGCCCCCGCCTTGTCCTCCCCCGCCGCCAGCAACCACACCTCACGCGCCGCACGGATCGCCGGCAACGTCAGCGACACCCGCACCGGCGGCGGCTTCGGCGCACCATGCACCCCCACCACCGTCCGCGACGTCTCCCGCACCGCCGGCAGCTCCGGGAACAGCGAGGCGACATGCGTGTCGGGCCCGACGCCCAGCATCAGCACGTCGAACGCCGGCACCCCACCGTGGTCACCCGGCCCGGCGGCCCGGGCCAGCTCCGCCGCGTACCCCTCGGCCGCCGCCTCCACGTCCGAGCCGTACGGTCCGTCGGAGGCGGGCATGGCGTGCACCCGCTCCGGATCCAGCGGCACCGCGTCGAGGAGCGCCTCGCGCGCCTGGGTGACGTTGCGCTCGGGGTCGCCCTCGGGCAGGAACCGCTCGTCGCCCCACCACAGGTCCAGGCGCCCCCAGTCGATCGCGTCCCGTGCGGGCGCGGCGGCGAGCGCGGCCAGCAGGCCGTTGCCGTTGCGTCCGCCGGTCAGCACGACGGAGGCGTGGCCTGTGGAGGCCTGGGCGTCGACGATCTTGGTGATCAGCCGAGCGGCGGCGGCCTGGGCCATCAGTTCCTTGTCGCGGTGGACGACGAGCTGGGGCGTACTCACTTGGCGGCCGCCTCCTTCTCCGCGGACTCGGTGGAGTCGGCGGCCCCCTCGGCAGGCGCACCTTCCTCGGAAGGCGCACCCCCCGCGGCCTTCTCCGCCGCCGCCCACGCCGCGTCCGCCGCCCCCGCGTTCCCCGCGTGCAGCCGCTCCACGCCGAACCGCAGCGCGGACGCGTACGTGTCGTCCGGGTCGAGCCGGCGCAGCTCCTCCGCGATCAGCTCGGCGGTGTCACGGCGCTTGAGCGCCACCGCCCGCTCCGGCTGGCCCTCGATGGTGAGGGTGGCCAGCCGGCCGTCGGCGCGGTCCAGGGTGATCGGGCCGCAGTCGGTGGACATCCGGACCGCCGTGAGCCCGGGGCCGCCGGACGAGGAGCGCCGCACCGGCACGGCCAGCCGGTCCGCGAGCCACATGGCCAGCAGCTCGCAGCTCGGGTTGGACTCCTCGCCCTCCACCTCGACCGCCTGCACCTCGCAGGCGACCTGGTCCAGGGCGGCCGCCAGCATGGAGCGCCAGGGCGTGATCCGGGTCCAGGACAGGTCGGTGTCGCCGGGCGTGTAGGCGTCGGCGCGGGCGGTCAGCTCGCGGACCGGCTCCTCGGCGGCGTAGGTGTCGGTGACCCGGCGCTGGGCGAGCGCGCCCAGCGGGTCGCCGGCCGGATCGAGCGGCGCGTTGACCGGCCACCAGACGACGACGGGCGCGTCCGGCAGCAGCAGCGGCAGCACCACGGACTGGGCGTGGTCGGCCACCTCGCCGTACAGCCGCAGCACCACCGTCTCGCCGGTGCCCGCCTCCGCGCCGAGCCGGACCTCCGCGTCCAGCCGGGACGTGGTGCGGTCCCGGGGGGTGCGCGAGACGCGCTTGATGACGACCAGCGTGCGCGAGGGGTGCTCGTGCGCGGCCTCGCCGGCGGCCTTCAGCGCGTCGTAGGCGTTCTCCTCGTCGGTGACGATGACGAGGGTGAGCACCAGTCCGACGGCCGGGGTGCCGATCGCGCGGCGGCCCTGCACCAGCGCCTTGTTGATCTTGCTGGCCGTGGTGTCGGTGAGATCGATCTTCATGGCCGGCGCCAGCTCCGTCCGTCTCGCTCCAGCATCTCGTCGGCCTCGGCGGGGCCCCAGGTGCCCGAGGCGTACTGCGCGGGCGTGCCGTGGGTGTCCCAGTACCGCTCGATCGGGTCGAGGATCTTCCAGGACAGCTCCACCTCCTCCGTGCGCGGGAAGAGGTTGGCGTCGCCGAGCAGGACGTCCAGGATGAGCCGCTCGTAGGCCTCCGGGCTGGACTCGGTGAAGGACTCGCCGTAGGCGAAGTCCATGGACACGTCCCGGATCTCCATCGACGTGCCCGGCACCTTGGAGCCGAAGCGGACCGTGACGCCCTCGTCGGGCTGGACCCGGATGACGATGGCGTTCGAGCCGAGCTCCTCGGTGGCGGTGGTGTCGAACGGGGAGTGCGGGGCCCGCTGGAAGACCACCGCGATCTCGGTGACCCGGCGGCCGAGCCGCTTGCCGGTGCGCAGATAGAACGGCACCCCGGCCCAGCGGCGGTTGTCGATGCCGAGCTTTATCGCCGCGTAGGTGTCGGTCTTGGAGTTGGGGTCGATGCCCTCCTCCTGGAGGTAGCCGACCGCCTTCTCGCCGCCCTGCCAGCCGGCCGCGTACTGCCCGCGCACGGTGTCCAGACCGAGGTCCTTGGGCAGCCGGACGGCGCCGAGCACCTTGGTCTTCTCCGCCGCCAGCGCGTCCGCGCCGAAGGAGGCGGGCTCCTCCATCGCGGTCAGCGCCATCAGCTGCAGCAGATGGTTCTGGATGACGTCACGGGCGGCGCCGATGCCGTCGTAGTACCCGGCCCGGCCGCCGATGCCGATGTCCTCGGCCATCGTGATCTGCACATGGTCCACGAAGGACCGGTTCCAGATCGGTTCGAACATCTGGTTGGCGAAGCGCAGCGCCAGGATGTTCTGGACGGTCTCCTTGCCCAGGTAGTGGTCGATCCGGAACACCTGGTCCGAACCGAACACCTCGTGCACGATCCCGTTGAGCTCCTCGGCGGAGGCGAGGTCGTGCCCGAACGGCTTCTCGATCACCGCGCGGCGCCAGGAGCCGCCCGACTGGTCGGCCAGGCCGTGCTTCTTCAGCTGCTGGATGACGACCGGGAACGACTTCGGCGGCACCGACAGGTAGAAGGCGAAGTTGCCGCCCGTGCCCTGCGCCTTGTCCAGTTCCTCGATCGTGCCGCGCAGCCGCTCGAACGCCTCGTCGTCGTCGAACGTGCCCTGGACGAACCGCATGCCCTGGACGAGCTGCTGCCAGACCTCCTCGCGGAAGGGCGTGCGCGCGTGCTCCTTCACCGCGTCGTGCACGACCTGCGCGAAGTCCTCGTGCTCCCACTCGCGGCGGGCGAAGCCGACCAGGGAGAAGCCCGGCGGCAGCAGGCCGCGGTTGGCCAGATCGTAGACGGCGGGCATCAGCTTCTTGCGCGACAGATCCCCCGTGACGCCGAAAATGACAAGGCCCGACGGCCCCGCGATACGCGGGAGCCGTCGGTCCGCGGCGTCACGGAGCGGGTTGGCTCCGTGTGCGGTCAAGGGGTCAGCCCTCCGAAGGGGCGAGGCGCTTGAGCTCCGCCTCGGTCGACTTGAGCAGGTCGTTCCAGGCGCCCTCGAACTTGTCGACGCCCTCCTTCTCCAGGAGTTCGACGACCTCGTCGTAGGAGATGCCGATCTTCGCGAGCGCGTCGATGTCGGCACGGGCCTGCTCGTAGGTGCCGGACACCGCGTCGCCGCGGATCTCGCCGCTCTCCTCGGTGGCCTGCAGCGTGGCCTCCGGCATGGTGTTCACCGTGTTGGGCGCGACCAGCTCGTCGACGTACAGGGTCTGCTTGTACGCCTTGTCCTTGACGCCGGTGGAGGCCCACAGCGGACGCTGCTTGCGGGCGCCCGCCTTCTCCAGGGCCGCCCAGCGGTCCGAGGGCGGTGTCCCATTGTCGGCGGAGCCGAACACCTCCTCGTACGCCTGGTAGGCGAGCCGGGCGTTGGCCAGGCCGGCCTTGCCGCGCAGCGCCTTGGCCTCGTCGGTGCCCTGCGCGTCGATCCGCTTGTCGATCTCGGTGTCCACGCGGGAGACGAAGAAGGACGCCACGGAACGGATCTGCGACAGGTCCAGGCCGCGCTCCTTGGCCTTCTCCAGACCGGCCAGGTAGGCGTCCATCACCTCGCGGTAGCGCTCCAGCGAGAAGATCAGCGTGACGTTGACGCTGATGCCGAGGCCGAGCGTCTCGGTGATCGCCGGGATGCCCGCCCGGGTGGCCGGGATCTTGATGAGCGTGTTGGGGCGGTCCACCAGCCAGGCCAGCTGCTTGGCCTCGGCGACCGTCGCCTTGGTGTTGTGCGCCAGGCGCGGGTCCACCTCGATGGAGACCCGGCCGTCCTGGCCGTCGGTGGCGTCGAAGACCGGGCGCAGGATGTCGGCGGCGTCCCGGACGTCCGCCGTCGTGATCATGCGGATGGCCTCTTCGACCGTGACCTTGCGGAACGCGAGGTCGGAGAGCTGCTGGTCGTAGCCGTCGCCCTGCGAGATCGCCTTCTGGAAGATCGACGGGTTGGTGGTGACGCCCACGACGTGCTGCTGGTCGATCAGCTCGGCGAGGTTGCCGGACGTGATCCGCTTGCGCGACAGGTCGTCCAGCCAGATCGCCACGCCTTCCTCGGAGAGGCGCTTGAGTGCGTCTGTCATGGAAAATGCATCTCCTACGTGTCGTATATGAGCGTCAGCGCCGGACGGCGGCGAGGGATTCCCGGGCCTGGTCGGCCACGTTCTCGGCGGTGAAGCCGAACTCGCGGAAGAGCACCTTGCCGTCCGCGGACGCGCCGAAGTGCTCCAGCGAAACGATGCGGCCGGCGTCCCCGACGTACTTGTGCCAGGTCAGTCCGATCCCCGCCTCGACGGCGACCCGCGCCTTCACGGACGGGGGCAGCACCGAGTCCCGGTACCCCTGGTCCTGCTCCTCGAACCACTCCACCGACGGCATGGACACCACCCGGGTCGGAACACCTTCCGACTGAAGCCGTTCCCGCGCCTCCACCGCGACATGCACCTCGGAGCCGGTCGCGATGAGGATGACCTCCGCGTCGCCGCCCTCGGCCTCGAACAGGACGTAGCCGCCCTTCACGGTGTCCTCGTTGGCCTCGTACGTCGGCACGCCCTGCCGGGTCAGCGCCAGACCGTGCGGGGCGCCCTTGCCGAACTCCTTCGTCCAGCGGCGCAGGATCTCCCGCCAGGCGATCGCCGTCTCGTTGGCGTCGGCCGGGCGGACCACGTTCAGGCCCGGGATGGCGCGCAGCGAGGCCAGGTGCTCGACCGGCTGGTGGGTGGGGCCGTCCTCGCCCAGACCGATGGAGTCGTGCGTCCACACGTACGTCACCGGCAGGTGCATCAGCGCCGAGAGGCGCACGGCGTTGCGCATGTAGTCGGAGAACACGAGGAACGTGCCGCCGTAGACGCGCGTGTTGCCGTGCAGCGTGATGCCGTTCATCTCCGCGGCCATGGAGTGCTCGCGGATGCCGAAGTGGATCGTGCGGCCGTACGGGTCGGCCTCCGGCAGGTGGTTGCCCTTGGGGAGGAAGGAGCTGGTCTTGTCGATCGTGGTGTTGTTCGAACCCGCGAGGTCGGCGGAGCCGCCCCACAGCTCCGGGATCACCGCGCCGAGCGCCTGGAGCACCTTGCCGGAGGCGGCACGCGTGGCGACACCCGTACCCGGCTCGAACACCGGCAGCTTGGCCTCCCAGCCGGCCGGCAGCTCGCCCTTGGCGATCCGGTCGTAGTCGGCGGCCCGCTCCGGGTTGGCGCCGCGCCAGGACTGGTAGCCCTTGTCCCACTCGGCCTTGGCCTCGGTGCCCCGGTCGAGCGCCTTGCGGGTGTGCGCGAGGACCTCGTCGGCGACCTCGAAGCTCTTCTCCGGGTCGAAGCCCAGGACGCGCTTGGTGGCCGCGACCTCGTCCGCGCCGAGCGCCGAGCCGTGCGCGGCCTCGGTGTTCTGGGCGTGCGGGGCCGGCCAGGCGATGATCGAGCGCATCGCGATGAAGGACGGCCGGTCGGTGACGGCCCTGGCCCGCTGGATCGCCGCGTAGAGCGCCTGCGGGTCCAGGTCGCCGTTCTCCTTCGGCTCCACCCGCTGCACGTGCCAGCCGTAGGCCTCGTACCGCTTGGCGGTGTCCTCGGAGACGGCGGTCTCCGTGTCGCCCTCGATCGAGATGTGGTTGTCGTCCCACAGCAGGATCAGATTGCCCAGCTTCTGGTGCCCGGCCAGCGAGGACGCCTCGGCGGAGATGCCCTCCTGGAGGCAGCCGTCACCGGCGACGCAGTAGATGAAGTGGTCGAAGGGGGAGTCGCCCTGGGCGGCCTCCGGGTCGAACAGACCGCGCTCGTAGCGGGCGGCCATCGCCATGCCGACGGCGTTGGCGACACCCTGGCCCAGCGGGCCGGTCGTGGTCTCCACGCCCACCGTGTGGCCGTACTCCGGGTGACCGGGGGTCCTGGAGCCCCAGGTACGGAAGGACTGCAGGTCCTCCAGCTCCAGGCCGAAGCCGGCGAGGTAGAGCTGGATGTAGAGGGTCAGGGACGAGTGGCCGGCGGACAGCACGAAACGGTCGCGGCCCACCCAGTCGGCGTCCGCCGGGTCGTGGCGCATCACCTTCTGGAAGAGGGTGTAGGCGGCCGGTGCCAGGCTCATCGCCGTACCCGGATGGCCGTTTCCGACCTTCTGTACGGCATCGGCGGCCAGGACACGGGCGGTGTCCACGGCCCGCTGGTCCAGTTCGGTCCACTCGAGGTCTGTGGTGGTCGGCTTGGTGCTCACCCTGGGTCAGGGCTCCTCTCCACATGTCGAATGCCGGTCACGCGGCGCGTACCGGCCGTGATGAGCCTACCCCTGGAGGTAGTGCGTTCTTTCGACTCGTCCCGGATGCCGGACCTGTCCCCGGCACCCCTGCCGGCCGGGTCCCGCCCGGCCGCGGACCCCTCAATACGCGGCCCGTCACCCGAGTGCTCAATGAGGAGGTCGGGCGGGGTGCCCCACACGGCCACCCCCGCGAAGAGCGAAGGAGGGGCAACGTCTAAAGTGGCGTGGTACGCGCGAGTCCTTTACCCGCCATTGGTGCGGGTATGGCTCGCTTTGATGTCCATGTCAGGGGTGTGCGTGACGGCCGTCGAATCCCGACCAGCGGGAGTACTGGGGGCGGGCAGCAACCGCGGCCGGCGGCCGTTCGGGGCCCGTGTGAAGGCGTTCGTGGCGCTGACCAAGCCGCGGATCATCGAGCTGCTCCTGATCACCACCGTTCCGGTGATGTTCCTCGCCCAGCAGGGCGTGCCGGACCTCAAGCTGGTCCTGCTCACCTGCCTCGGCGGTTACCTCTCCGCGGGCGGCGCCAACGCGCTCAACATGTACATCGACCGCGACATCGACGCGCTCATGGAGCGCACCTCGCAGCGTCCGCTGGTCACCGGCATGGTCAGCCCCCGGGAGTGCCTCGCGTTCGGCATCGGCCTCGCGGTCGTCTCGACGCTGCTGTTCGGCCTCACCGTCAACTGGCTCTCCGCCTGGCTGGCGCTCGGCGCGCTCCTCTTCTACGTCGTCGTCTACACGATGATCCTCAAGCGGCGCACCTCGCAGAACATCGTGTGGGGCGGCATCGCGGGCTGCATGCCGGTGCTGATCGGCTGGTCCTCGGTCACCAACTCGGTCTCCTACGCGCCGATCATCCTCTTCCTGGTGATGTTCTTCTGGACGCCGCCGCACTACTGGCCGCTCTCCATGAAGGTCAAGGACGACTATGCGCGCGTGGGCGTGCCCATGCTCCCGGTGATCGCCTCCAACAAGGTGGTCGCCCGGCAGATCGTCCTCTACAGCTGGGTGATGGTCGGCGCCTCCCTGCTGCTCACCCCGCTCGGCTACACCGGCTGGTTCTACTTCGCGGTCGCGCTGGCCGCCGGCGGCATGTGGCTGTGGGAGGCACACGCGCTGATGAACCGCGCGAAGGCGGAGGTGACGGGCGCGAAGCTGAAGGAGATGCGCCTGTTCCACTGGAGCATCACCTATGTGTCGATCGTCTTCGTGGCGGTCGCGGTGGACCCCTTCCTGCGGTAGGCATTCGCCCTCCGGCCTCGACGGGCGGGCGCGTGGGCAAGACCACGCGCCCGCCCGTCGCCGTTCTTCCTACCCGCCGGTAGCATCCTGGCCATGGCAGACGACACGGCAGACGACACCCAGCAGGACGGCAGCTCCGCCGACGCCCGGCGTGCCGCCCGGGACGCCCGCAGGGCGACCCGGCTGGCCAAGGAGATCCGCTCCTTCGCCAAGGCGCACGGCGGTGCCGAGGGGCAGATCGCGTACCTCGGACAGCGCGGCGCGCGCATCGTCCTCGTGGGCGCGGACGGCGGCTGGGGCGACCTGGTGGCACCGACCCACGCGATCGCGGAGCGGGCGGTGGCGGCGGCGGACCTCACGATGCACGAGGCGTTCGACGGCGAGTTCGCCGGCCGGGTGCGCACCGGACCCTACGAGTGGTCGCGCATGGCCGGGATCCAGGTGGGCGGCCCGGGCAACGGCTGACGCGGGCGGGTGGCGCCCCGTAACGGCTGATGCGGGCGGGCGGCCCCGTAACGGCCGGTGCCGGGCGCACCCGTCGGGGCCCTTCGGGCGTTAGGCCTTCCGAGAGGAACGGTCCAGCCGCGGGGGAGCCCGAATGATCGACACGCCGTCACTGGTGGACCAGTACTGCCACGGCGTCCTCCGCACCGAGCTGGGCCTCGGCACGTTCGAGGCCCAGCTCGCCCGTACCGAGGGCCCGCCCGCCGCCGGCACCACCCTCTTCGACACCCAGACGGGCTTCGCCGTACGCCGCTGGTGCCCGCCCCTGCTCGGCCTGGAGCCGCACTGCCCGCCGGCCCGCTATCTCGCCCGGCGGCGCGAACTGGGCGCCCTGGAGGCCGGGCGGCGGCTGTTGCGGGGCAGCGGCATCACCACGTACCTCGTCGACACCGGGCCGCCCGGTGATCTCACCGGGCCCGGCGAGATGGCGCTCGCCGGGGACGCCGAGGCGCACGAGATCGTACGGCTCGAACCGCTCGCGGAGCAGGTCGCCGACACCTCCGGGACGGTGGAGTCCTTCCTCGCCAATCTCGCCGGGGCCGTCCACTCCGCGGCCGTGCACGCGGTGGCGTTCACGTCGGTCGCGGGGCTGCGGCACGGGGCGGTGCTCGCGCCGGAGCCGCCGGGGCCGGGGGAGGTGCGCGGGGCCGCCGCGCGGTGGCTGAGCCGGCGCGGGGCGGGGGACGCGCCGACCGATCCCGTGCTGTTGCGGCATCTGCTGTGGGTGGCGGTGGCCGCGGGACGGCCGTTGCAACTGCATGCGGGGCTGGGCGGGGTGGGGACGGCCGCGCGGGGCGTGGATCCCGGGGTGCTCGCGGAGTTCGCGCGGGCGACGGCGGGGTGCGGTACGGACCTGGTGCTGCTGCACGGCTATCCCTACCACCGGCAGGCGGCCCAGCTCGCGGGGGTGTTCCCGCACGTGTACGCCGACCTGGGGGCGGCGCTCGTCCGGACGGGGGCGCGGGCGGCGGAGGTCCTCGCGGAGGCGCTGGAGCTGGCCCCGTTCGGGAAGCTGCTGTTCTCCAGCGGGGGGAGGGGGTTGCCGGAGCTGCATGTGGTGGGGGCGCGGTTGTTCCGGGAGGCGCTCGGGAGGGTACTGGGGGCGTGGGTGGGGGAGGGGGCGTGGGCGCGGGCGGATGCGGAGCGGGTGGCGGGGTTGATCGCGGCGGGCAACGCGGGGCGACTGTACGGCGTGGGGTGACCGGAGGGGTTTCGCCCCCGCCGCCCCTACCCTTCCCACCCTTTCAAGGGGCTCCGCCCCTTGGACCCCGGCACGGGGCTTCGCCCCGTTTCGCGCAGTTCCCCGCGCCCCTATCAGGGGCGGCGGGGGCGAGGGAAACGGGTCGGGTTACGCGCTGGTGAGCGTCGGGGCCGGGTCGGCCGGCAGGCCGGAAGCGACCGCCGGGCGTTCGCGGAGCGACAGGTGGACGCGCAGTACGCCCACCCACATCACCGCGGAGCCCAGCATGTGCGCCCCCACCAGCGCCTCCGGCAGATTCGTGAAGTACTGCACGTAACCGATCACACCCTGCGCCAGCAGAATGACGAACAGCTCCCGGGTCCGCGCCAGCGGCCCCCTCGGCGCGTCGACCGCCTTCAGCACGAACCACAACGCGAACGTCAGCGTCACCACGATCCACGCCAGCACCGCGTGCAGCTTGCTCACCGTCTCCCAGTCCAGCGGCATCCGCTCCACCTCGCTGGAGTCCCCCGCGTGCGGCCCCGCCCCGGTCACCACCGTGCCCACCGCGAGCAGTACCACGGACGCGACGACCAGGAACCACACCAGCTGCCGCACCGCGGCGCCGACCAGCGGCCGCGGCTCACCGTCGCCCTCCCGGGTGCGTTGCCACATCACGGTGGCCACCCCGATGAGCGCCGAGGTCAGCAGGAAGTGCGCCGCGACCGTGTACGGGTTGAGCCCGACCAGCACCACGATGCCGCCGAGCACCGCGTTGCCCATGACGATCCAGAACTGCGCCCACCCCAGCCGCGTCACGCTCCGCCGCCACGGCTTCTCGGCCCGCGCCGTGATGATCGCCCAGCCGACCGCCGCGCACAGCACGTACGTCAGCATCCGGTTGCCGAACTCGATCACCCCGTGGAAGCCCATCGCACTGGTGGTGGTGAGCGAGTCGCCGGTGCACTTGGGCCAGGTCGGGCAGCCGAGCCCGGAGCCGGTGAGCCGTACCGCGCCACCGGTGACGACCAGGACGACCGCCATGGCGAGCGCGAGGAAGGCCGCCCACTGGACGGTCCGCGGTGTCGGCGTCCAGCGTGCGGCGATGAAGGCGAGCGGGTTGCGCACGGCCTGTACGGCCTCGGCGCGGGTCAGCTTGGGCACGGGCACCATCGTAGGCGGCTGCTTGTGCACGGTTTCACGAGGGGCGCCCTCCACAGGTGTGCCTCCGCTCACTCCCAGCGGAAGAACCGCCCCGCCGCCGCGAGCCCCACGACCGCCCAGACGGCCAGGATCCCGAGGTCGCCCCACGGCATCCCGGTGCCGTCGCGCAGCACGTCCCGCAGCCCGTCCGAGAGCGCGGAGATGGGCAGCAGCCCCAGGACGTCCTGGGCGGCGCCCGGGAACTTGTCCAGCGGCACGATCACGCCGCCGCCGACCAGCAGCAGCAGGAAGACCAGGTTGGCGGCGGCCAGTGTGGCCTCCGCCTTCAGCGTGCCCGCCATCAGCAGGCCGAGCCCGGAGAACGCGGCGGTGCCGAGCACCAGCAGGAGCAGCACCGCGCCCGGGTTGCCGTGCGGGGACCAGCCGAGCGCGAAGGCGATCGCGGTCAGCAGGGCCACCTGGAGCGCCTCGGTCACCAGCACGGACAGCGTCTTGGCGGTCATCAGGGCCCAGCGGGGCAGCGGGGAGGTGGCGAGCCGCTTCAGGACGCCGTAGCGCCGTTCGAAGCCGGTGGCGATCGCCTGCCCGGTGAACGCCGTCGACATCACGGCGAGCGCCAGGATGCCGGGGGCCAGGAAGTCGACGGCCTTGCCCGCGCCCGTGTCGACGATGTCGACGGAAGCGAAGAGGACGAGCAGCAGTGTGGGGATGACGGCGGTCAGCAGCAGCTGTTCGCCGTTGCGCAGCAGCATCTTCGTCTCGAGCACGGCCTGCGCCCCGATCATGCGCGGCAGCGGGGCCGCGCCGGGCTTGGGGGCGTAGGTGCCGGTACCGGTGGCGGTGGTCACGAGCGCAGCTCCTTGCCGGTGAGCTCCAGGAAGACGTCTTCGAGGGTGTGCCGTTCGACCGAGATGCGGTCCGGCATCACCCCGGCTTGCGCGCACCAGGAGGTGACGGTGGCCAGCAGCTGGGGATCGATCTTGCCGGCGACCCGGTACGAGCCCGGCGTCAGCTCCGCGGCCGTGCAGTCGGCGGGCAGCGCCTTGAGCAGCGAGCCCACGTCGAGGCCGGGGCGGCCGGTGAAGCGCAGGGTGTTCTCGGCGCCGCCGCGGCACAGCTCCTCGGGAGAGCCCTGGGCGATGACCCGGCCGCCGTCGATGATGGCCACGTCGTCGGAGAGCTGCTCGGCCTCGTCCATGTGGTGCGTGGTGAGGATGACGGAGACGCCGTCGGCGCGCAGGTCCCGGACGAGGTCCCAGGTGGCGCGGCGGGCCTGCGGGTCCAGGCCGGCGGTGGGCTCGTCGAGGAAGACCAGCTCCGGGCGGCCGACGACGGCCATGGCGAGCGCGAGGCGCTGCTGCTGGCCGCCGGAGAGCCGGCGGTAGCTCGTACGGCCGCACGAGTCGAGGCCGAGCCGCTCGATCAGCGCGTCGACGTCCAGCGGGTGGGCGTGCAGCTTCGCCACGTGGCGCAGCATCTCCTCGGCGCGGGCGCCGGAGTAGACGCCGCCGGACTGGAGCATCACGCCGATGCGGGGGCGCAGGGCGGCGCCCTCGCGCACGGGGTCGAGGCCGAGCACGCGGACGGTTCCGGAGTCCGGTCTGCGGTAGCCCTCGCAGGTCTCCACGGTGGTGGTCTTGCCCGCACCGTTGGGGCCGAGCACGGCGGTGACGCCGGGGCGGGCCACGAGGTCGAGACCGTCGACGGCGGTCTTGGCGCCGTACCGCTTCACCAGGGCGCGCACGTGGACGACCGGGTCGCTTCGCATGCCCCGAGTCTAGGTTCGCCTGGGGTGCGCTCCGCGCGGGGGTGGGGGCAGGGGGTGACGCATGGCTTCCGGGCGCCTTCCGGGTCGGGGGGTGCTGTGGTTCGGCGGGTGCGGGGCGCGTTGTGGCTTGTCGCGCCCACGCGGCGGAGCCGCGGATCGACAGAGTCCCGCGCCCCTAAAAGAGCAGGTGGCACCCCCCGCTTGTAGGGGCGCGGGGAACTGCGTGGACGGCCCCCACCGGCCCGCACCCCACGCGCCCCCGAACCGTTTCCGCAGGTCAGCTTAGGTATGCCTAAGTGATCCAGCCCACCACCCGCCCGGCGGACCCTCGCTTGCCGGGGCCCGGCGAATTACGCAACAATGGCGTTGTGAAAAACGTCGGCGAGGCTCCGCAGGAGGAACTCGCGACCGGTGAGCGGTCCACCCGCAACCGTGTCGCGCGCTCCGTCCTGGACCACGGCCCCTCGACCGTCGCCGAGCTCGCCGGCCGCCTCGGCCTCACCCAGGCCGCCGTACGCCGGCATTTGGACGCGCTGCTCGCGGACAACGTCGTGGAGGCCCGTGAGCGCCGGGTCTACGGCGCCCGCACCCGCGGCCGTCCCGCCAAGGTGTTCGCGCTGACCGACTGCGGCCGGGACGCCTTCGACCAGTCCTACGACCAGCTCGCCGCGGACGCGCTCCGCTTCATCCGGGAGCGCTTCGGCGGCGACGAGGCGGTCGTCGCCTTCGCCCGCGCCCGGATCGCCGAGCAGGCCGCCGCCTACCGTGCGGCGATCGACGCCGCCGACCCCGAGGAGCGCACCGAGGCCCTGGCCAGGGCGCTGAGCGCGGACGGGTACGCTGCCACGGCACGCAGCGCGCCCCTCCCGCACCACGGCGAGCAGCTCTGCCAGCACCACTGCCCGGTCGCCCACGTCGCGGAACAGTTCCCGCAGCTCTGCGAGGCGGAAACAGAAGTGTTCTCCCAACTGTTGGGTACACACGTGCAGCGACTGGCGACCATCGCGCACGGCGACGGCGTCTGCACGACGTTCATCCCCAAGATTTCCCACGAAGCATCTGCACGCACGGCCGGGAGGAACCCCGCATGACTCTCCCCACGGAGACTGCCCACCCCGAACTCGAGGGCCTGGGCAAGTACGAATACGGCTGGGCCGACTCCGACACGGCCGGTGCCTCCGCCAAGCGCGGCATCAACGAGGACGTCGTCCGCGACATCTCGGGCAAGAAGTCCGAGCCGGAGTGGATGACGAAGCTGCGGCTGAAGGGCCTGCGGCTCTTCGAGAAGAAGCCGATGCCGAACTGGGGCTCGGACCTGTCGGGGATCGACTTCGACAACATCAAGTACTTCGTGCGCTCCACGGAGAAGCAGGCGGAGTCCTGGGAGGACCTGCCCGAGGACATCAAGAACACCTACGACAAGCTCGGCATCCCGGAGGCGGAGAAGCAGCGCCTGGTCGCCGGTGTCGCCGCGCAGTACGAGTCGGAGGTCGTCTACCACCAGATCCGCGAGGACCTGGAGGAGCAGGGCGTCATCTTCCTGGACACCGACACCGCCCTGAAGGAGCACCCCGAGCTCTTCAAGGAGTACTTCGGCACGGTCATCCCGGCCGGTGACAACAAGTTCGCCGCGCTGAACACGGCCGTGTGGTCCGGCGGCTCCTTCATCTACGTGCCGAAGGGCGTGCACGTCGAGATCCCGCTCCAGGCCTACTTCCGCATCAACACGGAGAACATGGGCCAGTTCGAGCGGACCCTGATCATCGTCGACGAGGGTGCCTACGTGCACTACGTCGAGGGCTGCACGGCGCCGATCTACAAGTCGGACTCGCTGCACTCCGCGGTCGTCGAGATCATCGTCAAGAAGAACGCCCGCTGCCGCTACACGACCATCCAGAACTGGTCGAACAACGTCTACAACCTGGTCACCAAGCGTGCCGTCGCCTACGAGGGTGCCACCATGGAGTGGATCGACGGCAACATCGGCTCCAAGGTGACGATGAAGTACCCCGCCGTCTACCTGATGGGCGAGCACGCCAAGGGCGAGACGCTCTCCATCGCCTTCGCGGGCGAGGGCCAGCACCAGGACGCGGGCGCCAAGATGGTCCACATGGCGCCGAACACGTCGTCCAACATCGTCTCGAAGTCCGTGGCCCGCGGCGGCGGCCGCACCTCCTACCGCGGCCTCATCGAGATCGGCGAGGGCGCCCCCGGCGCCAAGTCGAACGTGCTCTGCGACGCCCTGCTCGTCGACACCATCTCCCGCTCGGACACGTACCCGTACGTCGACGTCCGCGAGGACGACGTGTCCATGGGCCACGAGGCGACCGTCTCCAAGGTCTCCGAGGACCAGCTCTTCTACCTGATGAGCCGCGGTCTGAGCGAGGACGAGGCGATGGCGATGATCGTGCGCGGCTTCGTCGAGCCGATCGCCAAGGAACTGCCGATGGAGTACGCGCTGGAGCTCAACCGGCTGATCGAGCTGCAGATGGAGGGCGCGGTCGGCTGACCCGCCGCCCCCGCGCACAGCCGACGGCCCGCCCGCCCGGGCGGGCCGCGGAACACCACAACACGCAGGAAGAGAGCACGACGACAGCCATGGCCGAGGCCCACACCTCCCCCACCCTCGAATCGACTCGGGCGGGGGGACCCCCATCGGTGGGATCCACCACCGCCGGCTCGATCGCGGTGGCCGCCGAGTCGACCGTCGCCACGCGCATGAGCGCGCCGCCGTCCTTCGACGTGGCGGACTTCCCGGTTCCGCACGGCCGTGAGGAGGAGTGGCGCTTCACCCCCCTCGAACGCCTGCGCGGGCTGCACGACGGCACCGCCGTCGCCGACGGCTCGATGAAGGCCGAGATCTCCGCCCCCGACGGCGTGAGTGTCGAGTCCGTCGCCCGGGACGACGCCCGGCTCGGCCGGACCGGCGCCCCCGTGGACCGGGTCGCGGCCCAGGCCTACTCCGCCTTCGAGAAGGCGACGATCGTCACCGTGCCCAAGGAGACCGCGCTCACCGAGCCGATCCGCCTGGCCCTGCACGGCGAGGGCGGCGTGACCTACGGGCACACCGTCTTCGAGCTCGGCGCCTTCGCCGAGGCCACCGTCGTCATCGACCACACCGGCGACACCGTGCGCGCGGCCAACGTCGAGTACGTCCTCGGGGACGGCGCCAAGCTCACCGTCGTCACCGTCATGGACTGGGACGACACCGCCGTCCACGCCTCCCAGCAGAGCGCCCTCGTCGGCCGGGACGCCACCTTCCGGCACATCGTCGTCACCTTCGGCGGCGACCTGGTGCGCATCCACCCGCGCGTCTCCTACGCCGGCACCGGCGGCGAGGCCGAGCTGATCGGCCTCTACTTCACCGACAAGGGCCAGCACCACGAGCACCGCCTCCTGGTCGACCACAACACCCCCCACTGCACGTCCAACGTCGTCTACAAGGGCGCCCTCCAGGGCGACTCCGCGCACGCCGTGTGGATCGGTGACGTGCTCATCGAGGCCAAGGCCGAGGGCACCGACACCTACGAGATGAACCGGAACCTGGTCCTCACCGACGGCGCCCGCGTCGACTCGGTGCCGAACCTGGAGATCGAGACCGGCGAGATCGTCGGCGCCGGCCACGCCTCCGCCACCGGCCGCTTCGACGACGAGCAGCTCTTCTACCTGATGGCCCGCGGCATCCCCGAGATCGACGCCCGCCGCCTGGTCGTGCGCGGCTTCTTCGCCGAGCTCGTGCAGCGGATCGGTGTCGCCGACATCGAGGAGCGCCTGCTCGCCAAGATCGAGGAGGAGCTGGAGGCGTCGGTCGCATGACCTTCGTACGCGCCTGCGGGCTGAGCGAGCTGGAGGAGGACACCCCCAAGCGGGTGGAACTCGACGGCACGCCCGTCTCCCTCGTGCACACCGAGGGCGAGGTGTTCGCCATTCACGACATCTGCTCGCACGCCAACGTCTCCCTCTCCGAGGGGGAGGTCGACGACTGCCACATCGAGTGCTGGCTGCACGGCTCGCGCTTCGACCTCCGTTCCGGAAAGCCCGACAGCCCCCCGGCGACGCGTCCCGTCCCCGTATACCCCGTAAAGATCGAAGGGGACGACGTGCTCGTCTCCCTCACCCAGGAGTCCTGAGGCACCCATGGCAACGCTTGAAATCCGAGACCTGCACGTCACCGTCGAGGCCGACAACGCCACGAAGGAGATCCTCAAGGGCGTCGACCTCACCGTGAAGCAGGGCGAGACGCACGCCATCATGGGCCCCAACGGCTCCGGCAAGTCGACCCTCGCCTACTCGCTGGCGGGTCACCCCAAGTACACGATCACCGGCGGCACCGTCACCCTCGACGGCGAGGACGTCCTGGAGATGTCCGTCGACGAGCGCGCCCGCGCCGGCCTCTTCCTCGCCATGCAGTACCCGGTCGAGGTCCCTGGCGTGTCGGTGAGCAACTTCCTGCGCACCTCCGCCACCGCCGTCCGCGGCGAGGCCCCCAAGCTGCGCACCTGGGTCAAGGAGGTCAAGGAGGCCATGGAGCGCCTCCACATGGACTCCTCCTTCGCCGAGCGCAACGTCAACGAGGGCTTCTCCGGCGGTGAGAAGAAGCGCCACGAGATCCTCCAGCTCGAACTGCTCAAGCCGAAGGTCGCCATCCTCGACGAGACCGACTCCGGTCTCGACGTCGACGCCCTGCGCATCGTCTCCGAGGGCGTCAACCGCGTCCGCGAGACCGGCGAGGTCGGCACGCTGCTGATCACGCACTACACGCGCATCCTGCGCTACATCAAGCCCGACTACGTCCACGTCTTCTCCGCGGGCCGCATCGTCGAGTCCGGCGGCGCCGAGCTCGCCGACAAGCTCGAGGAAGAGGGCTACGAGGCATACACGAAGGGCGGCGCATCCGAGTGACACAGCTGCCGGGCCTCCTCGACACCGAGGCGATCCGCAAGGACTTCCCGATCCTGGACCGCCAGGTCCACGACGGGCGCAGGCTCGTCTATCTCGACAACGCGGCGACCTCGCAGACCCCGCGCCAGGTGATCGACGTCCTGGACGAGTACTACGAGCAGCACAACGCCAACGTCCACCGGGGCGTGCACGTGCTCGCCGAGGAGGCCACGGCGCTGTACGAGGGCGCGCGCGACAAGGTCGCCGCGTTCATCAACGCTCCGAGCCGCGACGAGGTGATCTTCACCAAGAACGCCTCCGAGTCGCTCAACCTCGTGGCCAACATGCTCGGCTGGGCCGACGAGCCGTACCGGGTCGACCACGACACCGAGATCGTCATCACGGAGATGGAGCACCACTCCAACATCGTGCCCTGGCAGCTGCTCGCACAGCGCACGGGCGCGAAGCTGAAGTGGTTCGGGCTGACCGACGACGGCCGGCTCGACCTCTCCCGCATCGACGAGATCATCACCGAGAAGACGAAGATCGTCTCCTTCGTGCTGGTCTCCAACATCCTCGGCACCCTCAACCCGGTCGAGGCGATAGTCCGCCGCGCCCAGGAGGTCGGCGCGCTGGTCTGCGTCGACGCCTCCCAGGCCGCGCCGCACATGCCCGTGGACGTACAGGCCCTCCAGGCCGACTTCGTGGCCTTCACCGGTCACAAGATGTGCGGCCCGACCGGCATCGGCGTGCTGTGGGGCCGCCAGGAACTCCTGGAGGACCTGCCCCCGTTCCTCGGCGGCGGCGAGATGATCGAGACGGTGTCGATGCACTCCTCGACCTACGCCCCGGCCCCGCACAAGTTCGAGGCGGGCACCCCGCCGATCGCCCAGGCGGTCGGTCTCGGCGCGGCGATCGACTACCTGAACTCGATCGGCATGGACAAGGTCCTCGCGCACGAGCACGCGCTCACCGAGTACGCGGTCAAGCGGCTGCTCGAGGTCCCCGACCTGCGGCTCATCGGCCCCACCACGGCCGAGGACCGCGGCGCCGCGATCTCGTTCACCCTGGGTGACATCCACCCGCACGACGTGGGCCAGGTCCTCGACGAGCAGGGCATCGCGGTACGGGTCGGCCACCACTGCGCCCGCCCCGTCTGCCTGCGGTACGGAATTCCCGCGACCACGCGAGCGTCGTTCTATCTGTACTCCACACCGGGCGAGGTCGACGCGCTGATCGACGGTCTGGAGCACGTACGGAACTTCTTCGGATGAAGGGCTGAGGCGTGAAGCTGGACTCGATGTACCAGGAAGTCATCCTCGACCACTACAAGAACCCGCACGGACGGGGCTTGCGGGACGGCGACGCCGAGGTGCACCACGTCAATCCGACGTGCGGTGACGAGATCACGCTGCGTGTGAAGTACGACGGCACCACCATCAGCGACGTCAGCTACGAGGGCCAGGGCTGTTCGATCAGCCAGGCCTCCGCCTCCGTGCTGAACGACCTCCTCGTCGGCAAGGACGTCGCCGAGGCGCAGCGGATCCAGGAGACCTTCCTGGAGCTGATGCAGTCCAAGGGCAAGGTCGAGCCCGACGACGCGATGGAGGAGGTCCTGGAGGACGCGGTCGCGTTCGCCGGGGTCTCCAAGTACCCGGCGCGGGTCAAGTGCGCGCTGCTGAGCTGGATGGCGTGGAAGGACGCGACGGCCCAGGCCCTCCAGGACGCCGGCGCCGACCCCGAAAGGACAACGGCATGACCGACACCGTGGAGATGAAGCCGGCCTCGGAGGAGGAGCTCCGCGAGGCCCTGATGGACGTCGTCGACCCCGAACTGGGCATCGACGTCGTCAACCTCGGCCTCATCTACGGCATCCACGTCGACGAGGCGAACATCGCCACCGTCGACATGACCCTGACGTCCGCGGCCTGTCCGCTGACCGATGTCATCGAGGACCAGGCCAAGTCCGCCACGGACGGCCTCGTCAACGAGCTGCGCATCAACTGGGTCTGGATGCCGCCGTGGGGCCCCGACAAGATCACGGACGACGGCCGTGAGCAGCTGCGGGCGCTGGGCTTCAACGTCTGATCCCCGCTCGACGTCGCGACGGCCCCCGGCACCGAGGTGTGCCGGGGGCCGTCGCGATCCGCTTCCCACGCGGTTCTCAGCCCGTTCCCAGCCTCCTCTCATCACCGCGCGCCACGGTGGCATGATGGCCATGTCTCCACCGCCCGTCCGGCCCCTGTTCGTGCTCGGCTGTCCCCGTTCCGGGACGACACTGCTGCAGCTCATGCTGCACGCGCACCCCAGGATCGCGCTGCCGCCCGAGACCAGGTTCGTACTGCCTGCCTACGCGGAACGGCTCCGCTTCGGCGACCTGACCCGGCCGGACAACCGGGCCGCGCTCGCCGACTGGATCACCCGCCGCAAGGAGACCCGCTTCCACGAACTCGGCCTCGACGCCGGTGCCGTGGCCGGGCGGATCGCCACCGGCCCCCCGACGCTCGGCTCCGCCCTCGGCATCGCCCTGCACGCCTACGCCGAACGGCACGGCAAGGCCCGCTGGGGCGACAAACGGCCCGCCTACGCGCTGCACGTGGCGGAGATCCTGCGGCTCTTCCCCGAGGCGCAGTTCGTGCACCTCGTACGGGACGGCCGCGACTGCGCGGCCTCGCTGCTCGGGATGCCGTGGTGGCACCGCGGCTTCCACGAGGCGGTCGCCACCTGGGCGCAGGTGATGGACGTGACGGCGGGGTTCGCGCGCCGGCTCGGCCCGGGGAGCTGGTACGAGCTGCGCTACGAGGACCTGCTCGCCGATCCCGAGGGGCAACTGCGGGCGCTGTGCGCGTACCTGGGCGAGGAGTACGCCCCGGAGATGACCGAGCCGCACCGGGTCGCGCACGGTGCGGTGCCCGCGCGTAAGACCTGGCACCGGCGTACGCACGGGGCGCTGGACGCCTCCCGCGCGGGCAGCTGGGAGCGGCGGCTGAGCGCGGAACAGATCCGGCTCGCGGACGCGGTACTGGGCGAGCGGCTGGCCGCCCGCGGGTACGCGCCCGGCGGTGACGCCCGCCCCGGCGCGGGCGAACTGCTGCGTTACCGGCGGGTGGAGGCGCTGCGCCGGGCCGCCCGCGCCAAGCGCCGGCTGCGGGACGGGGTCCTCCGGCTGCGCGAGCCGGGACCGGTGGCCTTCCGGCCGGGGGTGTAGCCCGGGCGCCGTACAGTCGCCCGCATGGGAATGGGATACGTGCTGCTCGGCGGGGCCATCGCGGCGGAGGTGGCGGCCACGACCGCGATGAAGTACAGCGAGGGCTTCACCCGGCTCTGGCCCTCCCTGATCACCGCCGTCGGCTACCTGCTGTCCTTCGCGCTGCTGGCCCAGACCCTCAAGACGGTCTCGATCGGCACGGCCTACGCCATCTGGTCCGGCGTGGGCACGGCCGCCATCGCCACCATCGGCCTCCTGGCCTTCGGTGAAACCCTCACCGCGGCGAAACTGGCCGGCCTGGCACTGATCGTGGCGGGGGTGGTGGTCCTGAACATGGGCGGAGGCCATTAGCGCGCCGGGAGCAGGGCGCCCCCTGCCCCGCCGGTTGGCCCCCGGCCATCCCCGCCGGTTAGGTTGCCGTCATGACCGACATGACGACCACCCGCACCACCGGCGCCGCCGCCACCGGCCTCGCCACCCTCACCTCCGACGGCACCGTTCTCGACACCTGGTTCCCCGCCCCCGAGCTCACCGGGAACCCCGGCCCGGCCGGCACCGAGCGGCTGTCCGCCGAGCGTGCCGTGGAGCTGCTCGGCGAGGGCGCCGCCAAGGCGATCGGCCCGGACACCCGCCGCGGCGTCGAGGTCGTCGCGGTCCGCACGGTCATCGCCTCCCTGGACGACAAGCCGCTCGACGCGCACGACGTCTACCTGCGCCTGCACCTGCTCTCGCACCGTCTGGTCAAGCCGCACGGACTGAGCCTGGAGGGCCAGTTCGGCTTCCTCGCCAACGTCGCCTGGACCTCGCTCGGCCCGGTCGCCGTCGACGACGTCGAGAAGGTGCGGCTCAACGCCCGCGCCGAGGGCCTGCACCTCCAGGTGACCTCGGTCGACAAGTTCCCGCGCATGACGGACTACGTCGTGCCGAAGGGCGTCCGCATCGCCGACGCGGACCGGGTCCGCCTCGGTGCGCACCTCTCCGCGGGCACCACGGTCATGCACGAGGGCTTCGTGAACTTCAACGCCGGCACGCTCGGCACGTCCATGGTCGAGGGCCGGATCTCCGCCGGCGTCGTGGTCGGCGACGGCTCGGACATCGGCGGCGGCGCCTCCACGATGGGCACCCTGTCCGGCGGCGGCAACGTGATCATCTCCCTCGGCGAGCGCTGCCTGGTCGGCGCCGAGGCGGGCGTCGGCATCGCGCTCGGCGACGAGTGCGTGGTCGAGGCCGGCCTGTACCTCACCGCGGGCACCCGGGTCACCATGCCCGACGGCCAGATCGTCAAGGCCCGCGAACTCTCCGGCGCCTCGAACATCCTCTTCCGCCGCAACTCGGTCACCGGCACGGTCGAGGCCCGCCCCAACAACGCGGTCTGGGGCGGCCTGAACGACATCCTGCACGCCCACAACTGACGGGCCGGAAGAACCTCGGCAGCGCCCGGCGGGCTGGGTTCAGGCCCCGCCCGCCAGGCGCTCGTACAGCGCCAGCAGCCCGTCGGCCGTGTTTCGGTCGGCGGGGCGCAGGGGTGGGCGGACGGGGCCGGCGGGGAGGTTCAGGCGGGTGAGGAGGGCCTTGGTGGTGACCGTGCCGGGGAGGGGGGTTGCCATCATGGCCTCGATCAGGTCGTTCGCCGCGTGCTGGCGGCGGGCGGCGGCTGTGGTGTCGCCGGTGTCGAACGTGTCGAGGATCGCGCGGAAGTGGCGCGGTACGACGTTCGCGACGGTGCTCACGCAGCCGGCGCCGCCGACCGCGTACAGGGCCAGGGTCTGTTCGTCGCAGCCCGCGTAGTACGCCAACTCCGTGCGGTGCAGCACCTTCTGGGTGCCCAGGAGGTCGTGGGCGCAGTCCTTCACCGCCACGATCCGGGGGTGTCCGGCGAGGCGGAGCATCGTCTCCGGTTCGATGCGGGTGCCCGTGCGGGCGGGGATGTCGTAGAGCATCAGGGGCAGTCCGGTCGCGTCGGCGACCTCGCGCAGATGGGCCTCGACGGCGTCCTGCGGGGGGCGGCTGTAGTACGGGGCGACGACCAGGAGGCCGTCGGCGCCCGCCTTCTCCGCCGCGCGGGCCAGCTCCGTGGTGTGCGCGGTGTCGGCCGTGCCGACCCCCGCCACGATCGTCGCGCGTCCACCGACGGCTTCCCGTACCGCCCGTACCAGCGCCGCCTTCTCCGCGTCCGTGGTGGTCGGGGACTCGCCCGTCGTGCCGGACAGGACGAGTCCGTCGCAGCCCTCGTCGATCAGGCGGGCGGCCAGCCGTTGGGCGCCGTCCAGGTCGAGGGCGCCGTCGTCGGTGAAGGGGGTGACCATCGCGCACAGGACGCGGCCGAAGGGTGCGGGGCGGGGTGGTGTGGGTGTCATACGGGGAGTGTCGGGCGGTTCTTTGTGCAGCACTACTTAAATTTGCTACGAGGTGCGGGGCTCGTTCGCTAATCGGTGGTGGTCCGCAGGGGGTAGGGGGCGGCGGGCAGGGGTACTCGGGGGTCTTCCGACACGAGAGGAGGCGGACCGTGACCACGACCGAGGCCAAGCCCGTGCGCACCGTCCACTACCCGGACCGTCCGGACCACCATTCGGTGGGGGAACTCGTCGGTCAGGCGACCGAACAGCTCTCCCGGCTCGTACGTCAGGAAGTGAGCCTCGCCAAGGAGGAACTCGCCGAGAAGGGGCGCCGGGCCGGGCGCGGCGGCGGGCTGCTGGGTGGGGCGGGCGCCGTCGCCTACGTCGGGCTGATGGCGCTGGCGGCCACGGCCATCGCCGCGATCGCGGTGGCGTTGCCCGTGTGGGCCGCCGCGCTGATCGTGACGGCCGGGCTGTTCCTGGTGGCGGGTGTGCTCGGGCTGATGGGGCGGGCGCAGTTGCGGCGGGCGACGCCGCCGAAGCCGGAGGAGACGCTGGACAGCGTCAAGGCCGATGTCGACGAGATCAAGGGGAGGGTGCACCGGTGACGGGCGACGGTGGAGCGCGGGAGCGGGGGGACGCCGGGCAGTTGGCCGGGTCCGTGCCGGCCTCCGGGCGGAACGCGACGGGGGCGAAGGGGCCGGACGAGTTGCGGCGGCAGATCGAGGAGACGCGGGGGGCGCTCGGCGACACGGTGGAGGAGTTGGCCGGGAAGGCCGATGTGAAGGGGCGGGCGCGGGCGCGGGCGGAGGATCTGCGGGATCGGGCGGGGGCGGTGTCCGTGCAGTTGCGGAGTACGGCGGTGCGGGTGTCGGAGCGGCAGAGGGTGCCGTTGGTTGTCGCGGGGGTGGGGGCGGGGGCGGTTGTCGCCGCGGGCGTGTGGTGGGGGCGGCGGCGGTAGGGCCCCTCCGGGGGTGGGGCGGATTTTTGCGCCCCCGCCGCCTCCACCCTTCCCGTCCTTGTCGCGCCCCGCGGCGGAGCCGCAGATCGGAGACAGCCCCGCGCCCCTCGGGGAGGCGCGGGGAACTCTCTGCTCAGAGGTGGACGCGGACCACCTGGGGGTCGTGGTCGCTGATCTGGGTGGGGAATTCCGCGTTGATGTGGACGCTGTCGTAGGCGTACCTGCCGGGGTGGCGGAGGGACGGGCTGAGCAGGATCTGGTCCAGGACCTGGCTGTTGCCCTGGTAGTCGTACGTGTAGCGCTCGCTCTTCGGCAGTGACTTGATCGCCGACCACAGGGCGCCGTCGTCCTCGAGGAGCCGGGCCGTGCCCGAGAACTCGAAGTCGTTGATGTCGCCCAGGGCGATCACCCGCGCGTTCTTCTGGGCCTTGAGGATGTCCTTGACGAATCCGTTGACCTCCGTCGCCTGGGCGTGCCGCTGGGTCTCCGAGCCGCGTACCGGCGGCTGGTACTGGGCCGTCAGGCCCTGGTCGCCGCCCTTGGAGGCGAAGTGGTTGGCGATCACGAAGACCGTCCTGCCGCGGAAGACGAACTCCCCGGCCAGCGGCTTGCGGCTGTCCTCCCACGCCGAGCTCGCCGGGTCGATGCGGCCCGGGGAGGCCGTCAGCCGGGCCTTGCCGCGCACCTTCTCCACGCCCACGGCCGTCGTGGACGTCCCCCCGGCACGGTCGGTGAACGACACCCGCTCGGGGTTGAACAGGAACGCCTGGCGGATGTTGCCGCCGGGCTCGCCGCCGTCCTGGTCGTTGACCGGGTCGATGCCCCGCCACTCGTAACGCGGGCCGCCCGCCGAGACGATGGCGTCGATCAGCTTGCCGAGCGTCTGGTCGGCGGCGACCGTGCCGTCGTCCGTGGCGCCGTTGTTGTCCTGGATCTCCTCCAGGGACACGATGTCGGGCGACTTCAGGTGGTGCACGATCGCGGCGGCGTGGTCGGCGAACGTGTCGTCGGACGGGTCGAGGTTCTCGACGTTGTACGTGGCCACCGCGAGTTCGCGGTCGCTCTGCCGGTGCGTCGACTCCCGCTCCAGGCCGCCCTTCCTCAGCGTGCCCAGCTCGCTCGCGACCAGCGTGTAGCCGCCGTACTGGTTGTAGTCCAGCGGCCCGGCGGTGGTCCCGGCGAGGGTGTCCCCGACGGTCGCCGCGGGGAAGTCGGCGGTGGAGCCGAGGGACTGGATCTGCAGCCGGCCGGTGTTCTGGGAGGCGTAGGAGCCGTAGACCGTGCCGCCGCGCCGGGTCGGGTTCTCGTGCGGCTTCACGGTGACCCACAGCTCGGTGTACGGATCCGTCGCCGTCACCACACGGGTGTCGGCGACCCGTACGTTCATGCCCTCCAGGGACTCGTAGTAGTCCAGGGCGTACTTCTTCGGCCGCAGCGTCAGCCCGTTGACCGAGTTCTTCGCGGCGGGGTCGCCCGCCGGGGTGTACGCGTCCGGCACCGAGCGGGCGTCGACCGTCGTCGGCGCCGGGAGCGCGTTGCCGGTGGAGACGGTGGTGATCACCGGCCTGGTGATCTCGGTGACCGACTGGTTGCCGCTGGAGGTACCGCCGGGCACGTACTCCGAGACCGTGCCCGACACCGTCACCGCGTCGCCGGCCGCGACCTTCGGCGCCGAGCTGGTGAAGACGAACACGCCCTCGCTGGTGGCCGGGTCGGCGTCCGGCGCCGGGTCCTGGATCCAGAAGCCCTTCGACGAGCCGTAGCCGCGCACGCCGGTGACGATTCCGGCCACGTCGGTGACCTGCCGGCCGGCGTACGGGGAGATGCGGGTCGTGCCCTGGATGTCATGGATGCGCACACCGTCGGCGTGCGCCGGCGAGGTGAGGACCACGCCGGACACCGTGGAGCAGACGGCGGCGACGGTGAGCGCGGCGAGACGCGCGGATGACTTGCTCGGCAAGGGGATCCCTCCGGGTACCGCTTGACTGGGAAGCACTCGGCGCGAACGCGGGGGTTCGGCCGAACGGCGAGGACGCGATTGACGACGAGTGTCCGGTGGACCACTGTCCGTCGGTTTCTACGCGCGTCAATCTCCTGCCAGGGTCGGCCAGTTGTCAAGGTTTCGGCCATGTACGCCCGGCATCGGGAACGTGAACCGGGTGGCATGGGGCCAAATCCGTCTAGGCTGAGCGGTTGAGTCGTACGACGTTCACCCCGTCGTACGGCTGCTCGCGGGACCGCTCACAGGCGCATGGCGTACGAGGAGAACCAGCCGATGTCAGACAGCTCCCCCCTGCCGCCGGTGCGGCTGCGCCCCGAAGCGGAGCTCGCGCGGGACGCGCTCGCCACACCGCTGCTCACGCGCGCCGTCCGGCTGGCCCGCTGGGCCGGGCCCGAGACCCGTGTCGACGCCGGTGGCGAACTGGTCGAGGAGCAGCTGCCGGCGGCGGCCGAGGCGCTCGGGCTCGACCCGAAGGACGCCGAGGCCGCCGAGCACGCCGAGGGGCTCGCCGACGAGGCCTGGCAGGTTGCCGTCAACACCGGGCTCGTCACCGTCACGGACGAGGAGCGGGGCACCGTCGAGGCGGGGGAGAGCCTGCGGCTGCTCACCTCCGGGTCGCCGCAGGACGTGCTGGACGTGTGGCTCGGCGCCCTGGAGACCGTGATCGCCGACGCGAGCGTGCCGGACCTGGGCGACGTGGACGCCCTGCTGGAGGAGGCGGGCGAGGACGGCGAGGTCGATCTGTCCTCGCTCGACTGGGACCCGGAGGCGGAGGCCGCGTTCCTCGACGGGGTGCTCGGCAATCTGTATCTGCTGACGGTGGACGAGGACGGGCCCGGCGAAGGGCCGGTGCCGCTGCCCGCGCTCGCCGCGTCGATGATCGTCCCGGACGACATGGGCGAGCCCACGAACGATGTGCTCGAACAGGTCTCCGACGCGCTGATGCGGCTCGACGACCAGTTCCGGCTGCTCGAACCGGTGGGGCTCGTCGAGTTCCAGCCGGTCGACGAGGACGTGCTGGCCGAGGCGGCGGACGAGGGCGAGGCCGGCGGGGCCGGCGAGGGGTCCGCGGTCGACGAGGCCGACGTCAGCCGGTACGGCATGGTGCGGCTGACGCCGCTCGGTCTGTACGGGCTGCGGGTCCGGCTCCTCGAAGCGGGGTTCGAGGCACCCGCGGTGGGCGAACTGGCCGACAAGGGTGCCGACGTGCTCCTCGACGGCACCGCCGGCTTCCCGCCGGGCGCCGCCCGGGCCGAGACCGAGCAGTGGCTCGCCCGGCGTGAACCGCTCGCGGCGGCACGGGAGTTGCTGAGCGCGGCCCGGGGCGTGGACGCGGGGGCGCCGTTGCGGCGGCTGTGCTGTCAGCAGGCGCTGGCCCTGGTGGGCGGGGCGGCGGAGCCGGCGCTGCGTGAGGTGCTCGACGACGCGGAGCTGGGCGGGCTGGCGCGGGTGTGGCTCGCGGAGCGGGGGGCGGTGGATGTGCCGGCGCCGCCGGAGTCGATGGTGTTCTGGCTGACCATCGACACGGTCGCGGCGCAGCTCGCCGCCGAGGGGAACTCGGCGGAGTTGCGGGAGCTGGTGGAGGGGTTGGCGGCGGGGCACAGCGGGTTCTTCGCGGCGGCGTGGCGGGTGGAGCATCCGGCGACGGCGGAGGTGCTGGAGGCGATGGGGCGCCTGCATCCGGACAAGAGGGTGGCGAAGGAGGCACGGAAGGCGGCGTTCAAGGCGCGGTCGCAGCGGGGGGAGTGAGCGGGGGGCGCCGGTTCCGCCCCGTTTCGTGCCCACGCGGCGGAGCCGCAGCGGACACGGCCCCGCGCCCCTCACTGGGCGCCATGCCCCGTTGGGTTGGCGTTCATGCGAGCGCGGCATCGTGGCGCCGCAATCGCGGTGCGCCACCCTCCACGGTCGCCTTTCCCGTCACAGGAGTCAGCATGTCGCTCACCCGCAGGGACTTCACCGGACGAACCGCGCTCACCGGGGTCGGGGTCGCCCTGGCCGGCAGTGTCGGTGCGCTCGCCACCGCTCCGCACGCGCTCGCCTCCACCGACCACCACAGCGCGGAGGACCACCACCACGGCGGCGTCGGCTACGGTCCGCTGATCGCCGACCCCAAGGGCGTCCTCGCGCTGCCCGCCGGGTTCTCCTATCGCGTCCTCACCCACAGCGGCCGCACCAGGCTCGAGTCGGGCGAGTACACGCCGTCCAACCACGACGGCACCGCCACCTTCGACGGTCCCCGCGGCGCCACCCTCCTCGTCAACAACCACGAGCTGAAGGGCCCGCGCGCCGACTGGCCGTACCCCGTGCCGCTGACCGAGGGATTGGTGTACGACCCGGCCGCGGCCGGCGGCTGCACCGTCGTCGAGGTGCGCCACGACCACGTCGCCGAGTGGGTGGGCATCGCCGGGACCTCCACCAACTGCGCGGGCGGCCACACCCCTTGGGACACCTGGCTCACCTGTGAGGAGACCGAGGACCGGGCCGGCCAGAACGGCATGACCAAGGACCACGGCTACGTCTTCGAGGTCGATCCCGCCGACCGCCGGGCCAACCGCGACCCCCGGCCGGTCAAGGCGCTGGGCCGGTACGCGCACGAGGCCGTCGTCGTCGACCCCCGGCGCGGGCAGCTCTACCTCACCGAGGACGCCTCCGGACCCAACGGCCTGTTCTACCGCTGGACCCCGCCCCACGGCTTCCGCCACGGCCGCGGCCGGCTGCGCACCCTCGCCGACGACGCCGGGGTGCTCCAGGCCTTCAAGTGCTTCGACTCCGGCGGCAGATTCGTCGACGACCTCTCCCGCGCCACGCGGACCGGCACGGTGTACGGCGTCGACTGGGTCGACGTTCCCGACCGCGACGCCACGTCCACCCCCGTCCGCAAGCAGTTCACCGACGGCCAGGTCACCCGCGCCCGCAAGCTGGAGGGCATGTGGTGGGCGGACGGCGGCGCCTACGTCGTCTCCTCCTACGCCCGCGACGAGAGCCCCGTCCAGCACGACGGCCAGGTCTGGTTCTACGACCCCCGGCGTCGCACCCTCACCCTGAAGGTGCTCATCGGCGTCAACCCCGACCCCGCCGCCGACGGCGCCTTCGACGGCCCCGACAACATCACCGTCTCCCCCTACGGCGGCCTCGTCATCGCCGAGGACGGCGAGGGCGTGCAGCACCTGTTCGGCGCGACGGACAGCGGGCGGACGTACCCCATCGCCCGCAACGAACTGAACATCGGCACCGAAGAGGAGCCGGAGTACAGCGAGTTCACCGGCGTCACCTTCTCGCCCGACGGCCGCACCCTCTACGCCAACATCCAGACCCCCGGCATCATGCTCGCCATCACCGGCCCCTGGAAGCGCCAGCAGCGGTAGGCGAGGGCCGACGGCCCGGGGCGCCCGGTGGGCGGCGCCCCGGAGCCGGCGGCCGCGCGGGCCGGCCGTGCGTGCGTCACAGCGCCTTGGCGGCCGGCTTCACCATCCCCCGTACCGTGCGGGACTTCACGAACTCGCCCATGGCCGTCATGTCCCACTCGCCGGAGAACTGGCGGACCAGCTTGGCCATCATCACGCCGGTCTGCGCCTCGGCGTTGGTGAGGTCGAAGCGGACCAGTTCCTCGCCCGTCGCGGCGTCGATCAGGCGGCAGTACGCCTTGGCGACCTCCGTGAACTTCTGGCCCGAGAACGAGTTCACCGTGAAGACCAGGCCCGAGACCTCCTGCGGGATGCGGCCGAGGTCGACCACGATCACCTCGTCGTCACCGCCGCCCTCGCCGGTGAGGTTGTCGCCGGAGTGCTTGATCGCGCCGTTCAGGATCGACAGCTTGCCGAAGTAGCAGCTGTCGACGTGGTCGCGCTGGGGGCCGTAGGCGATGACCGAGGCGTCCAGGTCGATGTCCTTGCCGCGGTACGCCGGCTCCCAGCCGAGGCCCATCTTGACCTGGGCGAGCAGCGGGCGGCCGCCCTTGACCAGGGACACCGTCTGGTTCTTCTGGAGGCTGACGCGGCCCTTGTCCAGGTTGACCTTGCCGGCACCGGCACCGGCACCGGGGGCGGGGGGCTGCGCGGCGGCCGCAGGGGCCGGCGGGGGCGCGGTGGGCTGCGGCGGGGCCGTCGGCTGCGGCGGGGCGACCGGCTGCGGCGGGGCGGCGGGGGCCGGTTCCTCCACCGAGACGCCGAAGTCCGTGGCGATCCCGGCGAGGCCGTCGGCGTACCCCTGGCCGACGGCGCGGGCCTTCCACGCGCCGTTGCGCAGATAGATCTCCATGACCACGAGCGCGGTCTCCGTGCCGAGCCGCGGGGGCGTGAACGTGGCGAGCACCGAGCCGTCGGCCGCGTTGCGGAGGGTGGCGGTGGGCTCGATGCCCTGGAAGGTCTGGCCGGCGGCGTCGGGGCTGGCGGTGACGACGATCTTCTCGATGCCCGGCGGGACGGCGGTGGTGTCGATGCCGATGGCGTCGGGCGTCGTGCCGCCGCCGGAGCGGTAGGTGACACCGGGGCCGGTGGGCTGGTTGTAGAAGATGAAGTCGTCGTCCGTGCGGACCTTGCCGTCGGGGGTGAGCAGCAGGCCCGATACGTCGAGTCGCACGGGGGCGGCGACGTCCACCGTCACGTGTGTGACGGGGAGAGGGATGTTCGAGCCGGGGGTCATAGCTGTCATGTGGGGTGTAACGAGCGGGGGCGCTTTACCGTTCCCTTACCTGGACAGGATCGCCCGGCAGGACGCCGGCCCGCGCGTCCCCTTCGGCCGTACGGCCGCGTGGTGGCCGCAGGAGGACGGTGCTCGCCAGGCACGCGGCCAGCAGGGCCGTCCAGAGCCATCCGGCCCCGAGCCGCAGGAGCCAGGTGAAGACGGTGGGGGCCAGGGCGGTGGCGACGCTCCACGAGAGCTGGTGGAGCGCGAAGTAGCGGCCGCGCGCGGCCCGCGGCGCGAGCCGGCCGACGAGGGCGCTCATGACCGGCGCGTGCGCCATCTCCGCCGCGGTGAAGCAGACGGTCGCCGCGCCGACGACGGCCATGGCGACGGCCGGCGCGGACACGGGCGCCGCCCACAGTCCGACGAAGCACAGCGCCCAGGGCAGTGCGGACAGCCGCAGGGTGGTCGGGGCGGGCACCCGGTCCAGGAGCCGGGAGAACACGGTCTGCGTGCCCGCGACGAGCACGGTGTTCACCGTGAAAGGGGGCGTCCCGCAGGACGCGCCCGTAGCCGCGCCACGTCTCCTTCCGTACCTTTCCCGCGTCCGGCTTCCCGCCGTACGCCGGGGGCGCCGGGAGCGAGGAGACGGCGAGCGCGCCCGCGACGACGAAGCTGACGGCGTCGGCCAGGACCATCGTGCGCCCGACCGCCGCGCCGCCGGCCGCCTCCGCCGCGGCGAAGAGGACCGTCCCCGCGCCCATGCCGATGTTGCGCAGCGCCCGCACCAGGCTGAACCACCGGTCCTGCTCGCCCGGCGCCGCGATCGACAGGACCGCCGGGCCGCTCGCCGTCCAGTAGAGGTTCTGGCCCACCCCCGCCAGGACGGCGCACCCGACGAGCTGCCAGGCGTGCGCCACGATCACGGTCCCGTGGGACAGATGCCCGGGCGCCCGGTGGAATGTGTGTGCGAAGGGCTGCCCGAGTGCGGCTCGTCGACTGGTGTGGGAGCGCTCCCACATCGGGAGATTGTGGGGGCGCGGCACGGATTCGTCAATCGGTCCGGCGTCGTCAACTACCAACGGAGGAAGCCTTGTTGGGATCACGCATGGTCAGGGGCCCTGGCCGCCGCGGCGGTCCGGTGCTCGCGCACCCGGTGTGTCGCCGCGGCGGTGGCCCAATGAAAGCGACTTCTCCCGGTGGGCCCTACGGGACCACCACGATCTTGCGACCTACGCCCGCCGCGAACTGTTCGAGCGCCTTCGGGTACTCCGTCAGGGGGAGGCGGTCGCTGATGAAGATCTCCGGGTTCAGGACGCCCCCGGCGAACAGCTCCGCCGCCCGCTCGTAGCTGTGCAGCACCGCCATCGAGCCGGTGATGGTGATCTCCTGGTTGTAGATCCGGTACGGGTCGATCTCCACCCGGGTCGCGTAGTCCGCGACCCCGAACTGGAGGAACGTGCCCGCCTTGGCGACCCGTCCGAGTCCGTCCTGGATGGCCGCCGCGTTCCCCGTCGCGTCGACCACCAGCTCCCAGCCCCGCGGCCGGTCCAGCTCGTCCGCGTTGCCGGCCGTCCCCGACACCCCGAGCCGCCGCGCCGTCTCCAGCCGGGCCGGGTTGATGTCGACGACGTCCACGCTCGCCGCGCCCGTCCGCTTGGCCAGCTCCAGCATCATCAGGCCCATCGTCCCCGACCCGTAGATCAGGACGTGCGCGCCGAGCTGCGACTTCAGGACGTCGTAGCCGCGCACCGCGCAGGACAGCGGCTCGATGAGGGCCGCGTCCTGGGTGCGGACGTGCTCGGGGAGCTTCACGCAGTTGGCCACCGGCGCCACCGCGTACTGCGCGGCGCCGCCCGCCGTCGTCACACCGATCGCCGCCCACCGCTCGCACATGTTGTTGTGCCCGCTGCGGCAGTAGTGGCACTCGTAGCAGTACAGGGACGGGTCCACCGCCACCCGGTCGCCGACCGCGACCTCGGTGACCTGTGCGCCGACCCCGACCACCTCGCCGGCGAACTCGTGCCCGGGCACGATCGGCAGCTTGGGCGCGAACTCGCCCTGGAGTATGTGCAGATCGGTGCCGCACAGCCCGCACGCGGCGACCTCGACGACGACCTCGCGGGGACCCGGCGTCGGGTCCGGGACCTCGGTGACGACGGCGCGGCCCACGGACTCGATGACGGCGGCCTTCATTTCACGGCTCCCAACGACAGGCCCTGGACCAGCTTGTCCTGGGCGGCGAACCCCGCGGCGAGCACCGGCAGGGAGACGACGAGCGACGCGGCGCACACCTTGGCCAGGAACAGGCCCTGGCTGGTGATGAAGCCGGTCAGGAAGACGGGGGCGGTCTCGGCGGCCACACCCGTCAGCACCCGGGCGAACAGCAGTTCGTTCCAGCTGAAGATGAAGCAGATCAGGGAGGTGGCGGCGATGCCCGGCAGGGCGATCGGGGCCACCACACGGGCCAGGACCGTAGGCAGCCGCGCCCCGTCCACCCGGGCCGCCTCGATGACCGCGACCGGCACCTCGGCGAGGAAGGACTGCATCATCCACACCGCGATCGGCAGGTTCATGGAGGTGTAGAGGATGACGAGCAGCCAGATGTTGTCGAGCATGTCCGCGTTCTTGGCGAAGAGGTAGATCGGCAACAGGCCCGCCACCGCCGGCAGCATCTTCGTCGACAGGAAGAAGAACAGCACGTCGGTCCACTTGCGCACCCGGTTGATGGAGAGCGCGTACGCGGCCGGGAAGGAGAGCAGGAGGACGAAGAGCGTGGAGGCGATCGAGGCCACCGCCGAGTTGATCAGCGCGGGCCAGGGGCTGGCCCCGCCGCCGACGCCGAAGAAGTCCCGGTAGCCGTCGAGGGTGAGGGCGGCCGCGAAGGACGGCGGGTTGGTCGCCGCGTCGGCCTCCGAGTGGAAGGAGGTCAGCGCCATCCAGGCGATGGGCAGGAAGAACAGCACTCCCAGCACCCAGGCCAGCAGGCCCAGGCCCGCCCCCCGGGTCCGCCCGGGGCGCTTGGCGCCGCCGGTCTCGCCGGCGGTCCGGGACGGTCGTACGCGTACTGCGGTGGCGCTCATGCGCGGGACACCTCCTCGCGGAACAGGGACGACACCACGCGCAGCGCGAAGGTGGCGATGATCAGGGAGCCGATGACCACCAGGACGCCGGCCGCCGAGGCGAGGCCGTTCTCATGGGCCTGGTAGAAGCTCTGGTAGACGGTGTAGGGCAGGTTGGCGGTGCCCAGGCCGCCGGACGTGATCGTGAAGACCGCGTCGAAGTTCTGCACGATGTAGATCGAGCCGAGCAGCGCGCCCAGTTCGAGGTAGCGGCGCAGATGCGGCAGCGTCAGATGGACGAAGATCTGCCAGTCGCTCGCGCCGTCCACCCGGGCGGCCTCGATCTGCTGGTGGTCGCGGCTCTGCAGCCCGGCCAGCAGGATCAGCATCATGAAGGGCGTCCACTGCCACACCAGGGAGGCCTCGACGGCGAGCAGCGGGGTGTTGGAGATCCAGTCCGGCTGGGGGCCGCCCACGTAGTGGAGCAACCCGTTGAGCAGGCCGTACTCCGGGTTGTAGAGCACGTGCTTCCACAGCAGCGCCGCCGCCACCGGGACCACCAGGAAGGGGGCGATCAGCAGCGTGCGTACCGCGCCCCGGCCCGGGAACTTCCGGTCCAGGAGGAGGGCGAGGGCGAGGCCCAGGACGAGGCTGACCAGGACGACGGCGACGGTCAGCAGGATCGTCGTCCACACCGAGTGCCGCAGGGCGGAGTCGGTGAGCACCTCCTGGTAGTTGTCGACGCCGGTGAACCTGCGGGCCTTGGGATAGAGCGCGTTCCAGTCGAAGAAGGAGATCACCAGCGTGGCCACGAAGGGGAGCTGGGTCACGGCGATCATGAAGATCAGGGCGGGCAGCAGGGGTGCCCGGGTGGCCCAGGCGCGCAGTCGCGCGGAGGGCTGCTTCACGTGCTGCTCGGGAGGGGCGGCCACGGGGGCCGCGGTGGTGGCGGTCATCGTCCCTCGTACTCCTCGGAGATCTGCTCGGCGAGCTTCTGGGACTTCTTCAGGGCCGACTCGACGGACTGGCGTCCGGCGATGGCCGCGCTGATCTCCTGGGAGACCTTGGTGCCGAGATCGGTGAACTCGGGGATGCCGACGAACTGGATGCCGGGCGCGGGCCGCGGCTGCACGCCGGGGTCGTTGGGGCGGGCGTTCTCGATGGCCTCTCGGGTCATCTCCTGGAAGGCGCCCGCCTCCTCGCGGTAGTCGGGGTTCTCGTACGTCGACGCCCGCTTGCCGGCGGGCACGTTGGACCAGCCGATGGTGTCGCCGACCAGCTGCTCGTACTCCTTGCTGGAGGCCCACGAGACGAACTTCCACGCCTTGTCGGTGTTGCGGGAGGCCTTCTGTATGCCCCACGCCCAGGTGTAGAGCCAGCCGGAGGACTCGGTCTTCTCCACCGGCGCCGGGGCGTAGCCGATCTTGCCCTTGACCGGGGACTTGTCCGCCTCCAGGGAACCGGCCGCGGAAGTGGCGTCGTACCACATGGCGACCTTGCCCTGGGTGAGGTTGTTCAGGCACTCCGCGAAGCCGGACTGCGGGGCGCCGGACTCGCCGTGCGCACGTACCAGGTCGACGTAGAACTTGGTCGCCTTCTCGAACGCGGGGTCGGTGAGCCGGGCCTTCCAGTCCTTGTCGAACCAGGTGCCGCCGAAGGTGTTCACCACCGTGGTCAGCGGCGCCATGATCTCGCCCCAGCCGGGCAGTCCGCGCAGACAGATGCCCTTCATCCCGGACTTGGCGCCGTCCGCCTTCGCGGCCAGGTCCGCCACCTGGTCCCAGGTGGGGTGCGCGGGCATCTTCAGCCCCTTCGCCTCGAACACGTCCTTGCGGTACATCAGGAAGGACGACTCGCCGTAGAAGGGCTGGCCGTAGAGCTTGCCGTCGTCGCCGGTGAGCGACTGGCGCATCGGCTTGAGGACGTCCTTCTCGTCGTACGACGGGTCCTTGGCGACATAGCTGTTCATCTCGTGCAGCCAGCCGTTGCGGGCGTAGATGGGGATCTCGTAGTTGGACAGCGTCGCCACGTCGTACTGGCCGGCCTGGTTGGCGAAGTCCTGGCTGATCTTGTCGCGGACGTCGTTCTCCGGCAGCACGGTGAAGTTCACCTTGATGCCGGTCTCCTTGGTGAAGTGGGCGGCGGTGAGCTTCTGGAGCTCCACCATCTGGGGATTGTTGACCATCAGGACGTTGACGGAGTCACCGCCGGAACCGGATCCGCCCGCTCCGACCCAGCAGCCGGAGAGCAGCGGTGCGAGCAGCGTTCCCGCGGCGGCCATGGCGAGTGTGACTCGCGGCCTCCGTCGGCTCTGGGTGCGCATGGATCGCTCCTGGAGGAGGGGGATGGGTGAACGGGTGCGTGGGGGCATAGGACGCATATGGGGCATATGGGAGGTGTGTAGGGGGTGTATGGGGATGGGCGGGGCTGGGGCTTACGTGGGTGCGGGTGCGGGTGCGGGTGCGGGTGCGGGCTCAGACTCGGATGACCTGCGGGCCCAGCAGGGAATACCGGTGGGCCTCGGAGGCGGGCAGCAGGGTGCTGGTGACGATCGCCTCCAGCGCGCCGACCTCCGCGAACCGGCAGAAGCTCACTGCGCCGAACTTGGTGTGCACCCCGGTGAACACCGTGCGCCGGGAGGCGCGGATCGCCTGGGTCTTGACCTCGCTGACGGCCGGGTCGGGCGTGGTCAGTCCGTATTCGCGGGAGATGCCGTTGGCGCCGATGTAGGCCAGGTCGATGACGAATCCGGCCAGCATCTTCGTCGTCCAGTGGTCGACGGTGGCGAGGGTGCCGGGGCGTACCCGGCCGCCGAGGAGGAGGACGCTGATGTTGCCCGCCTCCGCGAGCGCGCCGGCCGTGGCCAGGGAGGCGGTTACCACGGTGAGCGGGCGGTCGCGGGGGAGTGCCTCGGCGATGAGCTGCGGGGTGAAGCCCTCGTCGACGAAGACGGTCTCCGCGTCGCCGAGGAGTTCCGCGGCGGCGGCCGCGATCCGGCGTTTCTCGGGGACGTGGCTGGTGGCGCGGAAGGCGAGGGTCGTCTCGAAGCCGGCGCTCTCCACGGGGTAGGCGCCGCCGTGGGTGCGGCGGACCAGGCCGTGGTCCTCCAGTGCGCGCAGGTCGCGGCGGACGGTCTCCTTGGCGACGCCGAGCTGGGTGGCGAGGGCGGCGACGTCGACGGAGCCGGTGCGGCGGGCGGCCGTGACGATCTCGCGCTGCCGTTCCTCGGCCGATCGTGTCGTCATGGCTGGTACCTGCCCTTTCGCTGCCGCGGGATGCCGCCGCTCGGTGCGGCTCGGTACGGCTCGTGGCCGCGGGGTGTTGCTGTGGCATCGCTGTGCCCGTTCGGGCCCTGTCGGGCCTTGGGGAGAGTTCTACAGCGGGGGCGCGGTGCTGACCAGGTCTGTTGCCGGTCCGAGTGGGCCCGTTTGTGCCCGCTTCGGGGGGTGGGGGGTGGGCGACGACCTGCGGGATGGGGGTACGGCGAGTGGGAACGGGCAGCGGCCGTGCCCGGGGAATGCCCCTCGGGGGCCCGTTTCCCGCCCGCCATGCCGCCGAAGGCACCTACGGCTCGCCTGGTGCGCCCGGCCAAGGGCTCGCTGCGGGCGGTTCGCCCGACCCCGCTGCGGGCAGCCGCTCCGCGCCTCGCTGCGGGCACACTTAGCTGCGGGCAGTCGTGCCGCTGGGGCGATGGGGGTCCCCCCTGCTCGAGCGAAGCCGAGAGCTTGGGGGAGGGTGGGCGCAGCGGCACCCGGCAAGCGCCGGTTCGCGAAGCTCCCGTGACGGTCACCCCGGGGTGCGGTGCGTTGTCGGCTGACGGTCACAGTTGTCTCGCCCCCGCCGCCCCTACCCATTCCCGTCCCCCAGGGGCTCCGCCCCTTCAACCCCGGGGGCCCGGAGCGCCCAAGAGCTCGGGTGGCGAGGGGTTGTGGGGCGGGTGCGGGTGTGAGGGGGCTGGGCGCGCAGTTCCCCGCGCCCCTTACTGGGCGCATGGCTGGTCGCCCCCCCCGCGGCGGAGCCGCGCGGTGAGGGCGGTCTTGGGGGCTAGTGGGGCCAGGTTGGGGGGTTGGTGAGGAAGCGGCCGCCGATGTGGGTGTGGGCGGGGTTGTCGGGGGAGAGTTCGCCCTGCGCGGCGAGCAGCGCGGGGGCGAACTTCTCGGAGTCGTCCTGTGGTTCGTACCCCAGGGCTCGCGCACTGCCGAGGTCCCACCACAGCCGCGTGTTCGCCGAGGAGCCGTAGACCACCGTGTGGCCGACGTCCGGCGCCGTCAGCGCCGCATGGAAGAGCCGCGCACCGTCCTCCGGGCTCATCCAGAGCGACAGCATCCGCACGTCCGCCGGCTCCGGGAAACAGGAGCCGATCCGCACGGACACCGTCTCCACGCCGTGTTTGTCCCAGTACAGCTGCGCGAGATCCTCGCCGAAGGACTTGGAGAGGCCGTAGAACGTGTCGGGCCGGCGCGGAGTGTGGACGGGAACCAGCGGCTCCCCCTCCTTCGGCGCCGGCGTGTAACCCACCGCGTGGTTGGAGGAGGCGAAGACGACCCGCCCCACGCCCTCCTCCCGCACCGCCTCGTACAGGTGGTACGTCCCCTCGATGTTGGCCGCGAGGATCTTCTCGAACGTGGACTCCAGGGAGATCCCCGCGAGGTGCAGCACCGCGTCGACCCCGCGCACCGCCTCCCGCACGGCCCCCCGGTCGGCGAGATCGCCGACGATCGCGTCCGGCTCGCCCTCGATCGGGCGGACGTCGAACAGCCGCAGCTCGTAGCCGTACGACGGCAGCAACTCCCGCATCAGCGTGCCGAGTCCGCCGGCGGCGCCGGTGAGCAGAACGGTGCGGGGAGCGGGCATCCGCGGTCTCCTTGAGTTGGCCGGGTCGAGCATGTGGGGGCACCAGAAACGCGCACCTCTTCCATTCACATGCGTGGACACGCTACGAAGGACGTTCTCCCGCGTCAAGTACCCCTCGTCCCAACCCCGTCCCGCCATCGTGCACGCTTGACCGGTGCCAGGACGGCGGCCTAGCGTGACGTCGTTCATGAGTGTGTACACAAATCAGAAACATGGAAGGCGTGTCGGGGGCGCGACCACCCGCGCGCCCCTGCCCAGGGAGAGCCCGTGACCTCGTCCCCTCTCGCCGCTCGTCTCAGTGTGCCCAGCGGGCCGCTGTTCTTCCCCGTCACCGCGTACGGCCCCGACGGCGCCGTGGACCTCACCGCCTACCGCGCCCATGTGCGCCGGGGCGTCGAGGCCGGGGCCGCCGCCGTCTTCGCCTGCTGCGGCACCGGCGAGTTCCACGCGCTGACGCCGGAGGAGTACGAGGAGTGCGTACGGGCGGCCGTGGCCGAGACCGCCGGACGCGTACCCGTCGTCGCGGGCGCGGGCTACGGCACCGCGCTCGCCACGCACTACGCGCGCCGCGCGGAGGCCGCGGGCGCCGACGGGCTGCTCGCCATGCCGCCCTACCTGGTGAAGGCCGGCCAGGAGGGCCTGCTGCGGCACTACCGCGAACTGGCCGCCGCCACCGCCCTCCCGGTCGTCGTCTACCAGCGCGACAACGCCGTCTTCACCCCGGAGACCGTCGTCGGACTGGCCCGCACCGAGGGCATCGTCGGCCTCAAGGACGGCTACGGCGACCTCGACCTGATGCAGCGCACGATCAGCGCCGTGCGCGGCGAGGTGCCCGGCGACTTCCTCTACTTCAACGGCCTGCCCACCGCCGAGCAGACCCAGCTCGCCTACCGGGCGCTCGGCGTCTCCCTGTACTCCTCGGCCGTGTTCTGCTTCGTCCCCGAGATCGCCGTCGCCTTCCACCACGCGCTGCGCGACGGCGACGACGCCACCGTGCGGCGCCTGCTCGACGGCTTCTACCGGCCCTTCGTCGAACTGCGCGACCGGGGCCGCGGCTACGCTGTCTCCCTGGTCAAGGCGGGCGTACGGCTGCGCGGGCTCGATGTGGGCGAGGTGCGGCCGCCGCTGCACGAACCGTCCGAGGACCACGTCAAGCAGCTTGCGGCGCTCGTCGACCGCGGCTGCGCACTGCTGGAGGAGGACCGGTGAAGGCGTCGGCGTTCGTCTACCCCTGGGACGTCAACGGGGACCCGGAGGCGCCCGGGCGCATCGCCGGGCTCGGGGTGCGCCAGGCGACCCTGGCCTCCGCGTACCACTCCACGCGCGCGCTGACCCCGCGCCACCCCCGGCACCGGATCGTGACCGCCGAGCACGCCGCCGTGCTGTACCCGGCGGGGGAGCGGTGGCAGGGGCGCGCGCTGCGGCCGTACGCCGCCGGAGACTGGGCGCCGGGGGACGCCTTCGGCGAGGCCGCCGCCGCGCTCGCGGACGCCGGTCTCGAGGTGCACACCTGGGTCGTGCTCGCGCACAACTCCCGGCTGGGCGCCGAGCATCCGGAGACCTCCGTCGTCAACGCGTACGGGGACCGCTACCCGTGGGCGCCCTGCATCGCGCAGCCCGCCACGCGGACGTACCTCGTGGACCTCGCGGCGGAGGCGGCCGTGCGGCCGGGCGCGGCCGGTACGGAGCTGGAGTCGCTCGGCTGGTACGGGTTCGCGCATCTGCACGCCCACGACAAGACCGGCGGGGTGGGGCTCGGCGACGCCGGGCAGTACCTGATGTCGCTGTGCTTCTGCGGGACGTGCCGGGCGGGGTACGGCACCGGCACCGACGCGGACGAGCTGGCGGCGGCGGTACGGGACGCGCTGGAGCCGGTGTGGCGGGGGGCGCCCTCCGGTGGGGGGTGGCCCGCGGTGGAGAAGCTGCTCGGTGCGGAGCGGGCGGCGGTCACGCGGGCGTGGCGGGAGCCGGTGGCGCGGTCGTTGCAGGAGGAGGCGGTCGCGGCGGTGCGAGGGGCGGCGCCGGAGGGGTTTCAGGTGCTGCTGCACGCGGATCCGGTCTGGTACCACGTCGGGGCCAACGCGGGCGTCGACCCCGGGGGTGTGCTGGGGACGGCGGACGGGGTGGTCGTGCCGTGCACGGGCGGTGCGGGGGCGCTGGTGCCGTTCGCGGAGCGGGCGGGGGGTGACAGCGCCGTGCTCGCCGCGAACCTCACGGTGGTCTCCGGGATGGGCGGCAGCCCCGACACGCTGGCGGCGGATGCCCGGGGGGCGGCTGAGCGGGGTGCGACGGAGTTGCGTCTGTACCACGCCGGGCTGGCGTCGGACGCCAACCTGACGTCGGTACGGACCGCCCTCGCGGAGCTGAACCACTAGTTCCTCGCCCCCGCCGCCCCTACCCGTCCCATCCGCAACCTGGGGGCTCCGCCCCCAGGCACCCCGGCAGGAGTTGGGGACGGGCGGGGATACGCGGGAGAGCTCGGGTGGGTGGGTGCGTTGGCGGGTGCGGGTTCGTCGTGGCTGGTCGCGCAGTTCCCCGCGCCCCTTGAAAGCCACGGGGCTGTGTCGATCTGCGGCTACCGCCGCGCGGGCGCGGGAAGTCCCCGCCCACCCGCACCCGACGACGCACCCCGGGGTCCAAGGGGCGGAGCCCCTTGGAGGGATGGGAAGGGTAGGGGCGGCGGGGGCGAAACACGCTTGGCCGGTGGCAATGAGTTCCGGGGGTCCGGGGGGTCCACACTTCGAGGGGCGCACCTCGTATCCCGCCCCCCGAGCGAGGAGACACGCATGGACGCCACCACCATCGACCTGAACCCGCAAACCCTCGTCATCGCCCGCCTCGCGGACACCGTCCGGGACGCACAGCTCACCGACCCCACCCCCTGCCCCGGCTGCTCCGTGGGAAGCATGATCGGCCATCTCCTCGGGCTGTCCGTCGCCTTCCGCGACGCCGGCCGCAAACAGCTCGGCGCCACGACGGACACGGCCCCGGACGTCGCCGGCACGGCCCTCCCGCCCGGCTGGCGGACGGAACTGCCGAAGGCGCTGGAGGAACTCGCGGCGGTGTGGCGCGAGCCGGAGTCGTGGAGCGGCACGACCCGGGCGGGCGGGGTGGACCTGCCGGGCGCGGTCGCCGGGGCGGTCGCGGCGGACGAGCTGGTGATCCACGGCTGGGACCTGGCGCGGGCGACGGGGCAGGAGTACGCACCGGACGAGGGCGCCCTGCGGATGGCACACGGCTTCCTGGCGGCGGCGGAGGACAAGGAACGCGGCGAGGGCATCTTCGGGCCCGTCGTCCCCGTCCGGGAGGACGCGCCGCTGCTCGACCGGGCGCTCGGCCTCAGCGGCCGCGACCCGTCCTGGCGCCGCCCGTAGCCACGGGCCCGTCCCGCAGCCCTCGATCCCACCGCAGCGCCCCCGGCACGAAAACAATCCCGTCGGAACCATTGACGCCCAGTCACCGCGCGCCTACCTTCATCGCGTCGTACTTCGTACGTCATATATGAGACGCGATATCCGAGAGGCGCGCATGACCTCTGTGCCCACGCCGATCCCCTCCCGCACGCAATTCGTGCTGGAAGGGATCAAACACCGCATCCTCACCGGACAGCTCAGCCCCGGCCATCCCCTCGTCGAGACAGAACTCGCCGCACAGTTCGGGGTCTCCAAGACCCCGGTCCGCGAGGCCCTCAAGACGCTGGCCGGCACCGGGCTCGTCGTGATGAGCCAGTACAAGGGCGTCACGGTGCGCACGGTGGACGCGGACATGGCGCGCGAGGTCTACGACGTACGCCTCCTGCTGGAACCGGAGGCCCTGCGCCGCTCCGTCCGGCGCGGCTCCGCCCTGGACGCCGCCCGCGACGCCCTCGCCCGCGCCGACCAGGCCGCCGACACCGCCGAACGCTCCCTGGCCAACCGGGAGTTCCACCGCGCCCTCTACGTCAGCTGCGGCAACCCCCTGCTCGGCCGGATGCTCGACGAGGTGCGCGACCAGGCCGCCCTCGTCTCCGCCGTCGTCTGGTCCACCCATCCCTCCTGGGAGCAGGAGGCCGCCGAGCACCGGGAGATCCTGCGGCTCGCCCTGGCCGGCGACGCGGACGGCGCGGCACGCGCCCTGCACGCCCACATCGCGGACTTCGTCACGCGGGCCTTCCCGGACGCGGAGGACGAGATCTCCGAGGGCACCCTTCCCCAGGTGCCCCAACCCCGTGAGGAGGAAGGCCGGCGATGAGCGGCAGCAGTGTGGCGTTCGAGACACAACGGACCGCCCTGGCCGACGTGGTGGCGATCCCGGTGACCCCGTTCGCCGAGGACGGCACCATCGACCGGGACACCCACCGGGCACTGCTGCGCCGGCTGCTCGACGGCGGCGTCGGCATCCTCACCCCCAACGGCAACACCGGCGAGTTCTACGCCCTCACCCCCGACGAGCGGCGCCTGGTCACCGAGTTGACGATCGACGAGGCGGGCGACCGGGCGAGCATCCTCGTCGGCGTCGGCCACGACGTGCCGACCGCCGTCGCCTCCGCCCGGCACGCCCGCGAACTCGGCGCCCAGATGGTGATGGTGCACCAGCCCGTGCACCCCTACGTCTCCCAGGGCGGCTGGGTCGACTACCACCGGGCGGTCGCCGAGGCCGTGCCCGAACTGGGTGTCGTCCCCTACATCCGCAACGCGCTGCTGCCCGGCGCCCGGCTCGCCGAACTCGCGGACGCCTGCCCCAACGTGATCGGCGTGAAGTACGCCGTCCCGGACGCCGCCCGCTTCGCGGGCTTCGCGCGTGACGCGGGGCTCGAACGGTTCGTGTGGGTCGCGGGGCTCGCCGAGCCGTACGCCCCCTCGTACTTCTCCGCGGGCGCCACCGGCTTCACCTCCGGGCTCGTCAACGTCGCCCCGGCCGTCTCGCTGAACATGATCGAAGCGCTTCGATCCGGCGACTATCCGGCGGCCATGAAGATCTGGGAGCAGATCCGCCGCTTCGAGGAACTGCGCGCGGCCAACGGCTCCGCCAACAACGTCACCGTCGTCAAGGAGGCCCTCGCCTCACTCGGCCTGTGCCGGCGCGACGTCCGCCCGCCGAGCAAGCCGCTGCCCGAGGACGAGCGCGCCGAGGTCGCCGCGATCGCCGCGGGGTGGTCGATATGAACGCCCCCGACCCCAAGCGCCCCGAGGAGCTGCGCAGCCACCAGTGGTACGGCACGGACGGGCTGCGTTCCTTCAGCCACCGCGCCCGCACCCGCCAGCTCGGCTACCTCCCCGAGGAGCACCTGGGCAAGCCGGTCGTCGCCATCCTCAACACCTGGTCCGACATCAACCCCTGCCACGTCCATCTCCGCGACCGCGCCCAGGCCGTGAAGCGCGGGGTGTGGCAGGCGGGCGGCTTCCCCCTCGAATTCCCGGTCGCCACCCTCAGCGAGACCTTCCAGAAGCCGACCCCCATGCTCTACCGCAACATGCTCGCCATGGAGACCGAGGAGCTGCTGCGCTCCTACCCGGTCGACGGGGCGGTGCTGATGGGCGGCTGCGACAAGTCCACCCCCGCGCTGCTGATGGGCGCCGCCAGCGTCGACCTGCCGGCCGTGTTCGTGCCCGCCGGGCCGATGCTGCCGGGCCACTGGCAGGGTGAGACCCTCGGCTCCGGCACCGACATGTGGAAGTACTGGGACGACAAGCGGGCCGGCCTCATCGGCGACTGCGAGATGCAGGAACTGGAGAGCGGCCTGGCCCGCTCGCCCGGCCACTGCATGACGATGGGCACCGCCTCCACCCTGACCGCCGCCGCCGAGGCGCTCGGCGTCACGGTCCCCGGCGCCTCCAGCATTCCGGCCGTCGACTCCGGGCACGACCGCATGGCGGCCCGCGCGGGCATGACGATCGTGGACCTGATCCACCGGGACCGGAAGCTGAGCGACCTCCTCACCGCCGACGCCTTCGAGGACGCCGTCACCACCGTGCTCGGCCTCGGCGGCTCCACCAACGCGGTGATCCATCTGATCGCCATGGCGGGCCGCGCGGGCGTCACCCTCACGCTCGACGACTTCGACCGCATCGCCCGCACGGTCCCGGTCCTCGCCAACGTCCGCCCCGGCGGACAGACCCATCTGATGGAGGACTTCCACTTCGCCGGCGGACTGCCCGGCTTCCTCTCCCGCATCCCCGACCTGCTCCACCTGGACCGCCCCACCGTCTGTCACGACACCCTGCGCGAGCAGCTCGCCGGCGCCCAGGTGCACCACGACGACGTCATCCGCCCCCGTGACAACCCGGTAGCGGACGAGGGCGGGGTCGCCGTCCTGCGCGGCAACCTCTGCCCGGACGGCGCCGTCATCAAGCACATCGCCGCCGAACCCCACCTGCTCAAGCACACCGGACCCGCCGTCGTCTTCGACGACTACAAGCAGCTCCAGCGCACCATCAACGACCCCTCGCTCGGCATCACCGCCGACAGCGTCCTCGTGCTGCGGGGCGCGGGCCCCAAGGGCGGCCCCGGGATGCCCGAGTACGGCATGCTGCCGATCCCGGACCACCTGCTCAAGCAGGGCGTGCGGGACATGGTGCGGATCTCCGACGCCCGGATGAGCGGCACCAGTTACGGCGCCTGCGTGCTGCACGTGGCGCCCGAGTCGTACATCGGCGGCCCGCTCGCCCTGGTGCGCACCGGCGACTCGATCACCCTCGACGTCGAGGCGCGGACCCTTCAACTCAACGTGGACGACGAGGAACTGGCGCGTCGGCGGGCCCGGTGGACGCCGCCGCCCGTGCGGTACGAGCGGGGCTACGGCGCGCTCTACTCCGAACAGATCACCCAGGCCGACACCGGCTGCGACTTCACCTTCCTGGCCCGCGAGGGCAGCGTGCCGGACCCGTACGCGGGCTGACGCCCACCCCCGAAAAAGATCATCGAAGCGCTTCACCCACGTCGCTTCACTCATGCGCGTGTAGCAAGCGCTTCCTGCACCGTCCGTACACGACCCACCGCAAGCGAACGGAGAAGAGTCATGGCCCAAGCCGCAGCCGTGGCGAAGCCCCCCGCGCCACCCCGGCGGCGCCGTGCCTCCGCGACGCCGCGCAGGCTGCCGTATCTGCTGATCGCCCCGGCCGCCCTGCTCATGCTGGGCTTCATCGCCTACCCGGTGCTCAGCGTCTTCTACTACAGCCTGCAGAACTACAACCCCACCAAGCCGTGGCGGAACGGCTTCGCGGGCTTCGACAACTTCGTCCACGCCTTCACCGACGACCCGCAGTTCTGGGACACGCTCACCTTCAGCGCCAAGTGGGTCGTGGTGGAGGTCGGGCTCCAGCTCCTCTTCGGCCTCGCGCTCGCCCTGATCGTCAACCAGACCTTCGTCGGCCGGGCCTTCGGCCGCGCGCTGGTCTTCTCCCCCTGGGCCGTCTCCGGCGTGCTGACCTCCGCGATCTGGGTGCTGCTCTACAACTCCCAGACCGGCATCAGCCGTTACCTCGCGGACATGGGCGTGGGCGAGTACGGCACCAGCTGGCTCTCCGACACCTCCACCGTCTTCCCGGCGGCCGTCGTCGCCGACCTGTGGCGCGGGGTGCCCTTCTTCGCCATCCTCATCCTCGCCGACCTCCAGTCCGTCTCCCGCGATCTGTACGAGGCCGCCGAGGTCGACGGGGCGAGCAGGCTCAAGCAGTTCTGGCACATCACGCTGCCGCACCTGAAGGACGCCATCGTGCTCTCCACGCTGCTGCGCGCGGTGTGGGAGTTCAACAACGTCGACCTGCTCTACACCCTCACCGGCGGCGGCCCCGCCGGCGAGACCACCACGCTCCCGCTGTACATCGCCAACACCAGCGTCGACGCGCACAACTTCGGTTACGCCTCGGCCCTGACCACCGTCGCCTTCGTGATCCTGCTCTTCTGCTCGATCGTCTATCTGCGGCTGAGCAAGTTCGGAGGGGAGGGCAAGTGATCACCAAGAACGGTACGCAGGACGACGTGCGCGGCACGGACATCGACGCCGTCGTCGCGCCCGCCCCCGGCCCCGAGCGGCCCGCGCCGCCCCGCCGCGGTCGCCGGCGCGCCTGGGACGAGGTGCCCCGCTGGCAGATCTACGTCCCGCTCTCGCTCTACCTGGTCTTCACCCTCGTCCCCTTCTACTGGATCCTGCTCTTCGCGGTCCGCCCGGCCGGCTCCACCTCGCTGGTGCCCTGGCCGATGACCACCGAGCACTTCGAGAAGGTGTGGACCGAGCGGGCGTTCGGCACCTACTTCCAGAACAGCGTCCTCATCGGCGTCGCCACCCTGGTGATGACCACCCTGGTCGCGCTCGCCGGCGGCTACGCGCTCGCCCGGTTCGACTTCAAGGTCAAGCGCGGCTTCATGCTCGCCCTGCTCTGCTCGCAGTTCGTGCCCGGGGCGCTGCTGCTCGTGCCGCTGTTCCAGATCTTCGCCAAGCTGCAGATGATCAACTCGCTGGGCAGCGTCATCATCGCCGAGACCGTCTTCCAGTTGCCGCTGTCCATGATCCTGATCAGCGGGTTCATCCGGAACGTGCCCTACTCCCTGGAGGAGGCCGCCTGGGTCGACGGCTGCGACCGGCTCACCGCGTTCCGCATCGTCGTGCTGCCGCTCCTGCGTCCCGGACTGATAGCGGTCGGTTCCTTCGCCTTCGTGCACGCCTGGAACCACTTCCTGTTCGCGCTGATGTTCCTCTCCGACCAGAGCAAGCAGACCATCCCCGTCGGTCTCAACACCCTGATGAACGCGGACAGCGTCGACCTCGGCGCGCTCGCCGCGGGCGGCATCATCGCCGCCGTGCCCGTGGTGATCGTCTTCGCGTTCATCCAGAAGTGGCTGATCACCGGCTTCAGCGCGGGGGCGGTGAAGGGCTGACATGACCGCCGCCGACCCCCTCATCGCGGGCACCACTTCGGTTGCCGCCGCGCTCCCCACCCCGATCCCCGTCGTGCTCGCCGGGGCCCGCGGCCACGGCGGGTGGCACCTCGCCAACATCGGCCGCCTCCAGGACAAGGGCCTCGTCCGGCTCGCCGGGATCTGCGAACTCGAGCCCCTCACCCCCGACGAGATCCCCGACGGCCTCGGCACCCCCGCGCAGTCCTCCGACTTCGGCGCGCTGCTCGACGCCACCGGCGCCCGGATCGCGGTGATCTGCACCCCGATCCCCACCCACACCGACCTCGCCCTGGCCGCCGCCGTGCGCGGGACGCATCTGCTCCTGGAGAAGCCGCCGGCCCCCTCGTACGCGGAGTTCCGGCGCATGGCCGACGGGGTCGCGGCGGCCGGGGTGGCCTGCCAGATCGGCTTCCAGTCGCTGGGCTCGCACGCCGTGCCCGCGATCCGCCGGATGGCCGGCGAGGGGCTGATCGGCGAGATCCGGGGCGTCGGCGGCGCCGGTGCCTGGGTGCGCGACGAGGCCTACTACCGGCGGGCGCCCTGGGCGGGCAGACGGCGGCTCCACGGCGCCGACGTCGTCGACGGGGCGCTCACCAACCCCCTCGCGCACGCCGTCGCCACCGCCCTCGCACTGGGCGGCACCGACCGCGCCGAGGACGTCACCGGCATCGAGACCGAACTGCTGCGCGCCAACGCCATCGAGTCCGACGACACCTCCTGCGTCCGCGTCACCACCGCGACGGGCCGCCGGGTCACCGTCGCCGCCACGCTCTGCGCCGAACGCGCCGACGAACCGTACGTCCTGGTCCACGGCGACCGGGGCCGGATCACCTTCTGGTACAAGCAGGACCGCGTCCTGCTCCAGCGTGCGGGGCGCGGCCCCGAGGAACTGAGCTACGGCCGCACCGACCTGCTGGAGAACCTCGTCGCCCACCTCACCGAGGGCGCCCGGCTGCTGGTGGCGCCGGAGGCGACCGGCGCGTTCATGCGGGTCGTCGAGGCGATCCGCAGCGCCCCCGACCCGGCCCCGCTGCCCGCCGACGCCTGGCACCGGCCGCCCGGCGAGGACCGCCGGGTCGTGCCCGGGATCGACGGGCTGGTCGCGGCCGCCGCCGACACCCTCGCGCTCTACTCCGAACTGGGCGCCCCCTGGGCGGCCCCCGCCCACGCGTCCACCGGGACACCCGCGTCCACCGGGGTCCCCGCGTCCACCGGGACCCGCGCGTCCACCGGTGCCCCCGCGTCCGCCGCGGCTCCCGAAAGGCAGGCGAGCACCTGATGACCACGCCGAGCAGGACCGGCGCACCGGGCACCCCGCACGACACCCCGGTGCTGCGCGTGGCGGGCCGCCCCGTCGGCCGCTACGTCACCCGTCCCGAACTCCCCGGCCGGCTCTCCCCGCGCCCCTACCTCCACCCCGTCACCACCCTGGCCGGCACGGCGGTCACCGAGCTGCGCCCCGCCGACCACCTCCACCACCTCGGCGTCGGTGTCGCCGTTCCCGACGTCGAGGGGCACAACTTCTGGGGCGGCCGCACCTTCGTCCGCGACCGGGGCTCCACCGAGCTCGACAACCACGGCGTCCAGCACCACCGCGCCTTCCAGCTCCGCGACCCCGACGGCTTCGTCGAGGAACTGAGCTGGACCGCCGAAGGACGCGAACTCCTGCACGAACGCCGGACCGTGGCCGCCACCGCGCTCACCGACACCGCCTGGGCACTGGACTTCACCTTCTCGCTCACCAACACCACCCCCGGACCCCTGTCGTTCGGCAGCCCCGCGACCAACGGCCGCCCCGGCGCGGCCTACGGCGGCTTCTTCTGGCGGGCCCGCAAGGAGGCCGCCGCCCCGCACGCCTTCACCGCGGAGGCCGAGGGCGAGACACAGGTGCATGGCCGGTGCGCCGACTGGCTCGCGCTGGCCGGCGCGGACTGGACGCTGGTCTTCGCCGGGGCCACCGCCGACACCCGCCGCGACCCCTGGTTCGTGCGCGCCGAGGAATACCCCGGCGTCGGCTCCTCCCTCGCGCACGCCGCACGGCTCCCACTTCCCGCCACGGACACCGTCGTACGGCGGATCGTCACCGTCGTCGCCGACGGCCGGCTCTCCCGGACCGAGGCCGCCGCCCTCGTCCGCCGGGCGGTGAGCCCATGACCGCCGTGCCCGCCCCCGAGCCCGCCCCGGGCACCTACCGCAACCCGGTCCTCAACGCCGACTGGTCCGACCCGGACGTCGTCCGCGTCGGCGACGACTTCTACCTCACCGCCTCCAGCTTCGGCCGTGCCCCCGGACTGCCGCTGCTGCACTCCCGCGACCTCGTCAACTGGACCCTGGTCGGCCACGCCCTCGAACGCCTCGAACCCGAGGAGGAGTTCGCCGTCCCCCGGCACGACCGCGGCGTCTGGGCGCCCTCCCTGCGCCACCACGACGACCGGTTCTGGATCTTCTGGGGCGACCCCGACCACGGCATCTACCAGGTCAACGCCCCCGCGATCCGCGGCCCCTGGACCCGCCCGCACCTGCTCAAGGAGGGCAAGGGCCTGATCGACCCCTGCCCGCTGTGGGACGAGGAGACCGGCGAGGCATACCTCGTGCACGCCTGGTCCAAGTCCCGCTCCGGCATCAAGAACCGCCTCACCGGCCACCGTATGCACCCCGACGGCACCGAACTCCTCGACGAGGGCAAGGTGATCGTCGACGGCGACCGCATCCCCGGCTGGTTCACCCTGGAGGGCCCCAAGGCCTACCGGCACGACGGCTGGTTCTGGATCCTCGCGCCCGCCGGGAGCGTGGAGACCGGCTGGCAGGGCGCCTTCCGCTCGCGCGGCTTCTTCGGCCCGTACGAGGAACGGATCGTCCTGGAGCAGAAGGACACCGACGTCAACGGCCCCCACCAGGGCGGCTGGGTGCGCACCCCGGCCGGCGAGGACTGGTTCCTGCACTTCCAGCAGCGCGGCCCCTACGGCAGGGTCGTCCACCTCCAGCCGATGCGCTGGGACGACGAGGGCTGGCCGGTGCTCGGGGACGACGGCGCCCCCGTCGCCGTCCACCGGCGGCCCGCGCTGCCGCCGCAGCCGGCCGCCGCGCCCGCCACCGACGACGACTTCCCCGGCGGACGGTACGGCCGCCAGTGGCAGTGGGCCGCCAACCCGCAGGCCGGCTGGGCCACCCAGCACTCCGCCGACGGACTGCGCACGGCCTGCGTCCGCACCGCCGGCGCGCACGACCTGCGCACCGTGCCGCACCTGTTGACCCAGCGGCTGCCGGGTGAACCCCGCACCGTCGAGGTCGACCTGCGGCTGCACAGCGAGGAACCCGGGGCACGGGCCGGACTCGCCGTCCTCGGCGACGCGTACGGCTGGATCGGCCTGGAGCGGGGCGCCGACGGGACCGCCCGCCTGGTGCACCGGTTCGCCGAACCCGTCGCCGAGCGCGAACGGGACGCCGCGCACCCGGTGCCGGTGCCCGGTGCCCGGGTCCGGCTGCGCGTCGAGATCGGCGCCGGGGCGCGCTGCCGCTTCTCCTACGACCTCGGCACGGGACCCCGGCCGTCCGGCCCCGTCTTCGCCGCCACCCCCTGGCGCTGGGTCGGCGCGCTGCTCGGGCTGTTCGCCCTGGCCCCCGAGGGCCAGGGGCACGCCGGGGCGGCGACGTTCACCCGGTTCCGCATCACCAACCCCTGACCAGAGAACCGCGAAACCCGATATTCCAGATCCAGCAGAAGAGAGCCGTTCAATGAAGAGCAGCAATCACAGAAGCCGGCGCGCCGCCACGGCCGTCGCCCTGGGCTCCGTCCTCGCGCTGACCGCCACCGCCTGCGGCGACGACGGCAGCGGCGGCGCGGGGGACAAGGGAGACGAGGGCTCCGGCAAGGGCAGCATCACCTTCTGGGACAACAACGGCGGCGTCCGGACCGACGTCTGGAAGCAGATCATCGCCGACTTCGAGAAGAAGTACCCCGACATCGAGGTCAAGTACGTCGGCGTCCCGGCCGCCGGCATCCAGTCCAAGTACGACACCGCCATCCAGGGCGGCGGCCTGCCGGACGTCGGCGGTCTGGCCACCTCGATGCTGGCCGAGGTCGCCGCGCAGGGCGCCCTCGAACCGCTGGACGGCCGGCTCTCCAAGAGCTCCCTCAACGGCAAGCTCAACGACAACTTCCTCCAGGGCGTCAAGGCCGCCGGCACCGACGGCAAGACGTACACGGTGCCGACCTCCGCGAACAACGGCACCCTGTGGTACCGGACCGACCTGTTCAAGGCGGCCGGCCTCGACGAGCCGTCCACCTGGACCAACTTCTACAAGGCCGCCGACAAGCTCACCGACACGGACAAGAACAAGTTCGGCTACACGATCCGCGGCGGCGAGGGCTCGATCGCCCAGGCGCTGGACGCCATGTACGGGCAGAGCGGCATCACCAGCTTCTGGAACGGCGACAAGACCACCGTCAACGACCCGAAGAACGTCGCGGCGCTGAAGAAGTACACCGATCTGTACAAGAAGGACACGCCGTCCGCCGACGTCAACAACGACTTCACCAAGATGGTCGCCCAGTGGGACAACGGCACGATCGGGATGCTGAGCCACAACCTCGGCTCCTACCAGGACCACCTGAAGGCGCTGGGCGAGGGCAAGTTCAAGGGCATCCCCAACCCGACGCTCGACGACGGCTCGCGGGTGCAGGTCTCCAACCCCGTCGACGGACTCGCCATGTTCAAGTCCGGCACGAACAAGGCGGCGGCCTGGAAGTTCATCGAATTCGCCGCGTCCCACGAGTCCAACAGCAAGTGGAACGAGTCGGCGGGGCAGGTGCCGGCCAACAAGGAGGCGGCGCAGGACGCGTGGGTCCAGAAGTCCGAGCCGACGAAGCTGGCGGCGGAGGCACTCGGGGGCAACACGAAGATCGTGCAGCTTCCTTATTACCTGCCGGACTGGAACACGATTTCCAAGTCCGACAATGAGGCGAACTTCCAGAAGGTTCTTTTGGGGAAGACGTCGGCGAAGTCGTTCCTCGATACGTTGGCTGAGCAGCTGAATGCCGCTCAGGGGGACTGGAAGGAGAATCACTAAGGGGGTGGGTGGTTCGGTTTGTGCGTTGGCTGCGGGCCGGATGTGGTCGGTCGCGCAGTTCCCCGCGCCCCTTTGGGGGCGCGGCCCCCACTCCCTGTTAGAGAGGTGGACGTAAGTGTCTCTTACTCGCAGGCAGGTTGCTTTCTCCGGGGTTGCCGCTGTTCCGTTGGTCCTCGGCGCCGCCGGTACAGGGCAGACCCATGAACGCCGCAATCGCACCCTCTACCTCGCCGGTGACTCCACCGCCGCTCAGAAATACGTCGACGCCGAGCCCGAGACCGGGTGGGGGATGGCGTTGCCGTTCTTCCTCGGGAAGGGCATCGATGTTGCCAATCACGCCGTGAACGGGCGGAGTTCCAAGAGTTTTGTGGACGAAGGGCGGCTCGACGCCATTGGGTGTTCGGGCGGCGTGACGTGCGCCGGCTCGACACCGGGATCCCCGCGTCCTGGATCACCTGGTCCGAGGGCACGACCCCCGCGTAACACCGCCACCCCCGCGTAACGCCCAACTCCGCGTAACACCGCCACCCCCCGTACTCATCCGATGAGGAGCCGCACAATGAACGCACAGGTATGGCATGGGCATGCCATAGCGAAGGCCGCCGCGCTGGCCGGCTGCACCGCCCTGGTCCTCTCGCTGACGGCCACCACCGCCGACGCCCACTCCCGCCACCACGACCCGGCGCGGCAGACACTGGGCGCCCACGACGGCTGGGCCGCCTACGGCACCGGCACCACCGGCGGTGCCGCCGCCGACGCCGCGCACGTGTACACCGTGCGCACCTGGACCGAGTTCACGTCCGCCCTCGCCGACGGCGGCACCGCGCCGAAGATCATCAAGGTCAAGGGCGTCATCGACGCGGTCGCCGAGGGCTGCGACGCCTTCGCCGCCGACGGCTACGACTTCGACACCTATCTGGACACCTACTCGCCCGAGAACTGGGGCCGCGACACCGACCTGTCCGCCGAGCCCGACGACAGCCCCGAGGGGCTGCGCCGGGTCTCCGCCGACAACCAGGCGAAGGCCATCAAGGCGTCCGTGCCCGCCAACACGACGATCATCGGCGTCGGCCGGAACGCCGGCTTCAAGGGCGCCAGCCTCCAGATCAACGGCGTCGACAACGTCATCGTCCGCAACCTCTCCTTCGAGAGCCCGCTGGACTGCTTCCCGCAGTGGGACCCCACCGACACCGCCGACGGCAACTGGAACTCCGAGTACGACAGCGCGGTCGTCCACGGCGCCACCCACGTCTGGCTGGACCACAACACCTTCACCGACGGCGACCACCCGGACAGCACGCTGCCGTATTACTACGGCCGCATCTTCGAGCAGCACGACGGCGAACTGGACATCGTCAAGGGCGCCGACTACGTCACCGCCTCCTGGAACGTCTTCGAGGACCACGACAAGACGATCCTCATCGGCAACAGCGACAGCGAGTCCACGGCCGCGTTCGACCGCGGCCATCTCAAGGCCACCTTCCACCACAACCTCTTCGCCAACCTGGTCGAGCGCGCGCCCCGGGTCCGGTTCGGCCAGGTCGACTCGTACAACAACCACTTCGTCGCCGGAGACGGGTACGGCTACAGCTACGGCATCGGCAAGGAGTCCCAGCTCGTCGCCGAGCACAACGCGTTCACCCTGGCCGACGGGGTGGACGAGGCGACGATCCTGAAGAAGTGGTCGGAGTCCTCGCTCACCGCCGGCGACAACTACGTCAACGGGAAGCGGACCGACCTGATCGCCGTGCACAACGCGGGCGTCCCCGACGAGGTCCTCCAGTCCGGCGCGGGCTGGACGCCCACCCTGCGCACGAAGGTGGACTCGCCCAGGGCCGTGCCCCACCTCGTCGACCGCGGCGCGGGCGCCGGGAAGGTGCGCTGACCGTGGAGACCCCCTCCCTCGGCCGCCGGGGGTTCCTGGCCGCGGGGGCGGGCGCCGTGGCGGCGTCCGTCCTCGCGGCCGGGCCCGCCCGGGCCACCGGCCGCCGCTCCCCGTTCGGCCGGTACGGCTCGCCCGCCGACCGGCGCACCGCCCGCACCCTGTACGTCCACCCGGGCGGCGCCGGCGACCACACCACCGTGCGGGACGCCGTCGCCGCGGCGGCCGGCAGCGGCTGGACCCTCGTCCTCGCCCCCGGCACCTACCGCGAGACCGTCGCCGTCGACAGCACCCGTACGGAGATGACCTGGCTCGGCGCCTCCGGCGACCCCCGGGACGTCGTCATCGTCTACGACCACGCCAACGGCACCCCGAAACCCGACGGTTCGGGCACCTACGGCACCACCGGGTCGGCCACCACCACCGTGCAGGCCGACGGGTTCACCGCCCGCGCGGTCACCTTCGCCAACGACTGGCTGCGCGCCGACCACCCCGGGATCACCGGCACCCAGGCCGTAGCGATCAAGGTGCAGGGCGACCGCTCGGCCTTCCTCGGCTGCCGCTTCCTCGGCCACCAGGACACCCTGTACGCCGACACCATGGCGCTCACCGTCTTCGCCCGGCAGTACTTCTGCGACTGCTACGTCGAAGGCGACGTCGACTTCGTCTTCGGCCGCGCCACCGCCGTCTACGAGCGCTGCCACTTCCGCACCCTGAACCGCACCGACCTCACGGCCGCCCCGTACGGCTTCGTCTTCGCGCCCTCCACCGCGGGCGCCGACCCGCACGGCTACCTCGTACTCGACAGCCGCGTCACCAGCGAGGCACCCGACGGGTACTACAAGCTGGCCCGCCCCTGGGTGCCCAGCTCCGACACCACCGCCCGGCCCATGCTCACCGTCCGCGACACCTGGCTCGGCCCCGGCATCGACGCGGTGGCGCCCTACGCCAACATGTCCGACTCCTACCCCTGGCAGGAGCAGCGGTTCGCGGAGTACCGCAACTCCGGGCCCGGCGCGCGGATCACCGTGCCCGCGAACCGGCCGCAGCTCACTCGCGCCCAGGCCGCCGCCGCGACCCGGCGGGCGTACCTGGGGGACTGGACGCCGTGGCGGGAGAAGGAGAAGGGGGCGGGGTGCTGATGCGCCGCCGTACGCTGCTCGCCGCGGTCACCGGGTCACTGGTGGCCGCGGCGGCGGCCCCCGCCGTCCCCGCCGCCGCACGGGACCGGGACCGCCGGGTGCTGCACGTGCGCCCGGGCGGCTCGGTCCAGGCCGCCGTCGACGCGGTCACCGGGCCCGGCTGGACGATCGTCGTCCACCCGGGCACCTACCGGGAGACCGTCACCGTCCCCACCCGGGCCGCGGACCTCACCCTGCGCGGCGCCTCCCGCGACCCCCGGGCCGCCGTCCTCGTGTACGACCACGCCAACGGCACCCCCCTGCCGGACGGTTCGGGCACCTACGGCACGGCCGGCTCCGCCACCTTCACCTCGGCGGCGCCCGGCCTCACCGTCCGCGACCTCACCCTCGCCAACGACTGGCTGCGCGCCGACCATCCGGAGACCACCGGGACGCAGGCCGTCGCCGCCTACGTCACGGGGGACCGGTCGGCGTTCCACCGGGTGCGGTTCCTGGCCCACCAGGACACCCTCTTCGCGGACACCACCGCGCTGACGGCCTTCGACCGGCAGTACTACCGCGACTGCTACCTCGAGGGCGACGTCGACTTCGTGTTCGGGCGGGCCCGTGCCGTCTTCGACCACTGCCACTTCCACACCCTGGCCCGGAACGTCGACTTCACGCCCAAGGGCATGGTCTTCGCCCCCTCCACCGCCCGCGCCAACCCCTACGGTTTCCTCGCCGTGCGCGGCCGGGTCACCTCGGGCGCGGAGGACGGGGCGTACAAGCTCGCCCGCCCCTGGGTGCCGTCGTACGAGACCACCGCCTGGCCCTCGCTCGTCGTGCGCGACACCCGGATGGGCCCCGGCATCGACGCGGCCGCCCCGTACACCGACATGCGCGAGGCCTACCCGTGGCAGATGATGCGCTTTCGCGAGTACGCCAACTCGGGCCCGGGAGCGGTCATTTCCGTCCCCGAGAACCGTCCGCAACTGACCCGCGCGGAGGCCGCCGTCCACACCCCGCGCACGTACCTGGGCGACTGGCGGCCGTACTAGTACCTGTCCCCGGCAACGGCAGGAACCGCTGGGGCGACCTGACGGCGGCAGGCAGGAGTGCGGGGCCCGTTTTGTCCGCCGTACAGGTATCGATCGGGCAACAGGCCTCGCGCTCGGCGGGGTGACGCGCGTAGAAACCTGTCATGAATAAGCCACTGCGCACCACGGCCGTCGCCGCCGCCTGTACCGTCGCCGCCGCCGCGCTCTACGGTGCCGGCGCCGCCACCGCCGGGCAGTCCACGGCCAACTCCACCCACGAGCCGTACAACATCGGGCTCCTGACCAAGGACATCGACACCTACTACGGCACCGCGGCCGACGCCGACGGTGTCTACCAGGCCTCGCCGGACAGCCCGTACGCCAAGGACCTCGCCCGCATCGACGCGGCGGCGAAGCGGTACCTGGACAAGGTGGCCCACCAGGCGAAGCACAAGCACGCCAGGCCGGCCGTCGTCTTCGACATCGACGACACGCTGCTGCTCAGCCTCGACTACGAGAAGAAGAACAATTACGGCTACAACAGCGCCACCTGGGCCGAGTACGTCAACCGGGCCGACCGCCCGGAGGTCTTCGGCAGCCCCGCGCTCGTGCGGTACGCCGAGAAGAAGGGCATCGAGGTCTTCTACAACTCGGGCCTGAGCGAGGCGCAGCGCACCGCCGCCGTGGAGAACCTGAAGAAGGTCGGCGCCGACGTCAACCTGGACGCCGCGCACATGTTCCTCAAGGACGCGGCCAACCCGCCGGCGTACCTGAGCGGCTGCGCCACGCCGGGCGCCTGGAAGTGCACGACCGTCGAGTACAAGTCCGGCACGCGCAAGCACATCGAGTCGCTCGGGTACGACATCGTCGCCAACTTCGGCGATCAGTACTCCGACCTCGAGGGCGGCTACGCCGACAAGAAGTACAAGCTGCCGAACCCGACGTACTTCGTGAGCTAGGGCCTGTCTCTCGCGCGCGGGTGCCGCGGCCCCCGGCGGCAACCTTTCCGGGGGCGGTGGCGACGGATGAGCAGAAGCGGGGCCGGATGACGGCCCCTCCGGCCCCGCTTCGCGTCAGTCGTACGTCAGGTCCGACGACTGGAAGTCGCAGTACGTGCCGTCGGCGCCGCTGCCCGTCTCCGTCGGCTCCGCGCCCGTGTTGTTGCCCGTGTACCGGACGCAGGTCTTGATCTTCTTGCTGCTGTCCCCGTGGATGCGGACGTTGCGCAGCGCCGCCGTGTCCCCGTAGTTGGTGTTGATCCCGACGATCGCCTTGCCGGGCGCGGTGACGTCCACGTCGTTGATGATGATGGTGCGCTTGTACTGCTTCTTGCAGTTGCCGCAGCTGCGCACCAGCTTGCCGAAGTCCGACACCTGGAACTTGGTGACGACGAGCTTGCCGGCGCCGTTGAACTGCAGCACCTTGTCGTCGGCCTTCTTGGCGCCGCCGCCGTACACCGTGTAGACGGCGGAGGAGGAGGTGCCCTTGAAGGAGGCGGCGTCCTCGCCGACATCCGTCCACCACACGTTCTGCAGCGTGCAGGAGCCCAGGCAGTGCACGCCGTCGGCGGCGGGGGAGCCGATGATGACGTCCTTGAGGGTGGCGCCGTCCGCGAGTTCGAAGAGCGGGCCCTGGTCCTCCGACTGGTCGGAGGAGCCGAGGTCGCCGGTGCCGTAGAAGTTCTTGTACCCGCCGTTGTACGTGCCGGACACCTCGATCGTCGACGAGACGGCCTGGTTGCCGGTGGCGGTGGGCCAGCTGGTGGCGGCGCTCGCGGGGGAGAGCAGCGACGTCGTGAGGATCGTGGCGCCGGTGAGGCCCAGCGCGGCGCTCCCGCTGATCAGCGCCCGCCGCCGGGTGGATCCACGGCGGTGGCGGACGCGCTGTGCGGCTCGTGCGGTCATGGCCATTCCTTGGGTGGGAGGGGATGTGTGTGCTCCCTGGTCGCCGCCGGTGGGGAATGGGTTGCCGGGGTCGGTGATCCTTCTCGGAGGGGCGGTCCTCCGGTGGCCGGCCGTGGGTTCAGCCGTGGGCCGCGAAGTCGCCCGCCACCGCGAGGTTGTCGCCGTCGCCGCCCGCCGTGGCCGTCGCCGTGTAGGCGTCGTGCCGTGCGTCGCGGCCGCCGCGGTCGTGGTCGTACTGACCGGCGAAGATCCACTCGCCGGCCGGGACCGTACGGCCCTGCTTCAGCGTCCAGGTGTAGACGAGGAAGCCGTCCTGCTCCCGGACCGTCGAGGTGAAGTCCGTCTCGGGCAGCGACCGCCAGGCGCCGGTGGACCGCACCCCACCGGTCTGCCGGATCCGCAGCACGACGCTGAGCGCCGTGAGTTGCTCCTTGGTCTTGAGGGTGATGTCGCTCTGCGCCCAGAAGTCGTTGCTGTGCGGGTCGACCGAGCCGTCCGACCACAGCGGGCCGTCCTCCTCGTCGGCGGAGGGCCGTCCCGAGGGCCTTCCGGACGCCTCGGGGGAGTGGCCGGAAGCGGCCGGGGGCGGCACCGGATCCGCCGACACGGACGAGGCTCCCTGCGGCGGGGCGTCGGACCGCACCGCCGAGGCGACGGTGTAGCCGCCGGCCGCGAGGACGCCGGCCACCGCCGCGGTGGCGGTCGCCACCCGCACCCAGCCGGACAGCGGCGGACGCGTGGCCCGGCGGGCCGGCCGCGTCTCCTCGGCCATGCCGCGCTCGACCCGGGCCAGGATGCGGGCGCGGTCGGGCGCGTGCGACGCGGCCGCCTCGCGCAGCCGGGCACGCAGCTCCTCGTCCACGTCCGTCATCGGTCCCTTCCTCCAGCCCCGCTCCCGGGCAGGGCCGCCGCGTGCACGCGCCGCGGAGCCTCGTCGCCGCCCAGGAACCGCTGCAGTTCGGCCATGCCCTTGGACGTCTGGCTCTTCACGGTACCGACCGAGACGCCCAGGGCGAGGGCGGTGTCCTTCTCGGACAGGTCGAAGGCGTGCCGGAGCACGACACAGGCCCGCTTGCGGAACGGCAGCCGGCGCAGCGCCTCCTGCACGTCCACCACGCCGGCCACGTCGGGGTTCTCGGTGCGCTCCTCGCGCTGGGACCAGAACAGCGTGACCCGGCGCCGTTCGCGCACCGCGCTGCGGATCCGGGTGCGGGCCAGATTGGCGACCACCCCGCGTGCGTACGCCACCGGGTGGTCCGCGGCGCGGACCCGGTCCCAGCGGTGCCACAGCGCGAGCAGCGCGTCCGCGGCGAGGTCGTCGGCGGCGTCCGGTTCGCCCGTCAGGAGCTGGGCGAGGCGGGAGAGTTCGGCGTAGTGGCGTTCGAAGAAGGCGTGGAACTCCACGGAGGCGGCGTCGTCGACGACAGTGCCCACGGGGCCCTCCTCGCTGCGGCGGAGTGCGGTGATCCGCCCGGCCCTTCCCGAACCGGCCCCGGCGGACCGACTCGGGAGCGTACCAGTGGTCCGCACGCGCCTTCGATGAGGAGGGCGCCCCCTCGAAAGGGGGTCAGCTCTTCAGCGCCTCCTTCATCATCGCCGCGGCGACCGGCGCCGCCAGACCGTTGCCGCTGACCTCCGAGCGCGCGGCGTCCGACTGCTCGACGACCACGGCCACGGCGATCTCCTTGTCACTGGAGTCGGACTTGCCGTAGGCCGTGAACCACGCGTACGGCGTCTTGCTGTTGTTCTCGCCGTGCTGCGCCGTACCCGTCTTGCCACCGACCGTGGCCCCGGATATCCGCGCGTTCACACCCGTGCCGTCCTCCACGACCGTCCGCATCGCCGACTGCAACTGCTCGGCGGTGGACTTGCTGACGATCCGGTCGGTGGTCGTGCTGTCCCCGTAGTCCTTGAGCACGTTGCCGTCGGCGTCGGTGGTCTGCGCCACCATGTGCGGCGAGACCAGCTCACCGCCGTTGGCTATCGCGGCCGACACCATGGCCATCTGAAGCGGCGTCGCCGTCACGTCGAACTGGCCCATGCCGGTCAGGCCGGTCTGCGACTTGTTCATGTCCTTGGGGTACACGCTCGTGTACGCCCGCACCGGCACGTCCAGCGACTCGTCGTTGAAGCCGAACTTCTCGGCCATCGCCCGCAGTGTGTCCTGCCCGAGGTCGACGGCCATCTTCGCGAAGACCGTGTTGCAGGAGTACTGGAGCGCCACCCGGATCGTGGCGTCCTCGCAGGGCGCGGAGCGGTTCTCGTTGGTCATGTCGGTCACGGTGCCGGGCAGCCGGTACGGGTCCGGGCTGTCCGTCTTCTCGTCCACCGACGAGTAGAGGCCGTCCTCCAGGGCCGCCGCCGCGACCACCAGCTTGAACGTCGAACCCGGCGGCAGTGGCTGGCGCAGCGCCCGGTTCGTCATCGGCTTGTCCTCGTCCTTGGTGAGCCGCTTCCACGCCGCCCCGTCGTCCGTGCCGCTGATCGACGTCGGGTCGTAGGAGGGGGTGGAGACGACGGCGAGGATTTTGCCGGTGGACGGGTCGATGGCGACGGCGGCGCCCTTCTTGTCGCCCAGCGCCTCGTAGCCCGCCTTCTGCACGTCCGGGTCGATGGTCGTGAGCACGTTGCCCGGGTCCGGGCGCTCGCCGGTGACCGTGTCCATCACCGTCTTCAGCCGGTTGTCCGTGCCGTCCAGGAGGTCCTGGTAGATGCCCTCCAGCTGCGTCGCCCCGTAGACCTGCGAGCTGTAGCCCGTCACCGGGGCGTACAGCTTGCCGTCCGTGTACGTGCGCTTGTACGCGAGGTCGCCGCCCGAGGTCCGTTTCGAGCCGGTGACCGCGTCCCCGGCCACGATGATGTTCCCGAGCGGCGCCGCGTACTGCTCCATGACGTTCCGCCGGTTGTTCTTGTCGTCCGCGAGCGCCTTGCCTTCGTAGAACTGCACCCAGGTCGCCCGTACCAGCAGGGCGATGACCAGCAGCAGGGTGAAGACGGAGGCCCGCCTGATCGTCGTATTCATCGCACAGGGACGACGAACGGAACGGACCTGATCGTTCCCGTCCCGCGCTCTTCGGCCGAATTTCTCATCGGACCTTCACGAGACGGCCGAAGGTGAGCAGAAGCGGACGGAATCGGCCGGAGTCGGTCAGAGGCGGCGCGTCGCCAGGGTGAGCCGGTCGCGCGCGTCGAACAGCGCGTCCTGCACCAGCTGCTCGTGCGCCGGCGTCAGCCGCGCCACCGGCACCGAGCAGCTGATCGCGTCCCGGGCGGGCGTGCGGTAGGGGATCGCCACGCCGAAGCAGCGCAGCCCCAGCGTGTTCTCCTCGCGGTCGACCGAGATGCCCTGCTCACGGATCTGGTGCAGCTCCTCGATGAGCTTCTCCCGGTCCGTGATCGTGTGCTCGGTCAGCGCCGGCAGCGTCTCCGGGAGCAGCCCCCGCACCTGCTCGTCGGTGTACGTGGACAGCAGCGCCTTGCCGAGCGAGGTGGAGTGCGCGGGCAGCCGGCGGCCGACCCGGGTGAACGGGCGCAGGTAGTGCTGCGACTGGCGGGTGGCGAGGTAGACCACGTTGGTGCCGTCCAGGCGGGCCAGGTGGATGGTCTCCGTGGTGTCGTCCGAGAGCCGGTCCAGGGTGGGGCGGGCCAGCGCCACCACCTCGTCGCCGTCGATGTACGACGTGCCGACCAGCAGCGCCCGTACGCCGATGCCGTACCGCGTGCCGGTCGCGTCCGTCTCCACCCAGCCGAGCTCCACCAGGGTGCGCAGCAGCATGTAGAGGCTCGACTTGGGGTACCCCACCGCCTCCTGCACGGCGGCCAGGGAGTGCATGCCGGGCCGCCCGGCGAAGTACTCCAGCAGTTCCACCGTCCGTACCGCCGATTTGACCTGCGCCCCGCCGCCCGTCTCGCCTGCCGACATCGCCCTTGACCCCTTCGTTGGACGCGAAATAGTCTCGACAGCATATTCACCATCAGAGACAGCGTTCAGTATATCGAACGGGAAATGGAGTGACCCGCGGTGGCAGCAGCACCAGTCTGGAGTGTCGACCCCCGTACCGGGAAGCAGCGCGAGCAGGTTGCGGTGGAGGCCACAGCCCAGGAGGTGGACGCCGCCGTCCGGGCCGCGCACGACGCGCGCGGCGCCCTGGCCGACCGTGCCGTGCGCGCGGCGTTCCTGCGCACCGCGGCCGAGCGACTGGAGGAGGCCAGGGACACGCTCGTCGAGGTCGCCGACGCGGAGAGCGCGCTCGGCCCGGTCCGGCTCACCGGTGAGCTCGCCCGCACCTGCTTCCAGCTGCGGGCCTTCGCCGGCATCGTCGACGAGGGCGCCTTCCTCGACGTGGTGATCAACCACCCCGACGACACGACCGTCCCGCCCACGCCCGACCTGCGCCGCTACAAGGTGCCGCTGGGCGTCGTCGCCGTCTACTCGGCGTCCAACTTCCCCTTCGCGTTCTCCGTCGCCGGCGGCGACACCGCGAGCGCGCTCGCCGCCGGGTGCCCCGTGGTGGTCAAGTCCCACCCCGACCACCCGGCCCTGTCCGAGCTGGTCGCCAAGGTGCTGCGCCGGGCGGCAGGCGAGCACGGCATCCCCGAGGGTGTGCTCGGCCTGGTGCACGGCTTCGAGGCCGGCGTCGAGCTGGTCAAGCACCCGCTGGTCGCCGCCGCCGGGTTCACCGGTTCCGTACGCGGCGGGCGGGCCCTGTTCGACGCGGCGGCCGCGCGCCCCGTGCCGATCCCGTTCCACGGCGAGCTCGGCTCCCTCAACCCCGTCGTCGTCACCGAGGCGGCGGCCGAGGAGCGGGCCGAGGCGATCGGCACCGGGCTCGCCGGTTCGATGACGATGGGCGTGGGCCAGTTCTGCACCAAGCCGGGGTTCGTGCTCGCTCCGGCCGGTGCGGCCGGTGACCGGCTGCTGAAGTCGCTCGTCGCGGGCGTCAGCGACACGGACGCCGGGGTGCTGCTGGACCACCGGATGCGCGACCACTTCCTCGCCGGGATCGAGGAGCGCACGCGGCTCGCCGACGTGGAGAGCCCCGTGACGCCGGGCGCGGGCGGCGAGCACACGGTCAGCGCCGGGTTCCTCACGGTGCCGGCGAGCCGGCTGGCGGCCGGGGGCGAGTACGACGTGCTGATCGAGGAGTGCTTCGGGCCGGTGACGGTCGTCGCGCGCTACGAGAGCGCGGACGAGGTCACCGCGGTGCTGTCCCGGCTGCCGGGCAACCTGACCGCCACGCTGCACCTCTCCGAGGGGGAGGGTGCGGGCGAGGGCCGGGGCGCCGAGCTCCTGGCGGAGCTGACGCCGCTGGCGGGGCGCGTGCTGGTGAACGGCTGGCCGACGGGGGTCGCCGTGGCGCCGTCCCAGCACCACGGCGGGCCGTACCCGGCCACGACGTCGACGTCCACGTCGGTGGGCGGGACGGCGATCGAGCGGTGGCTGCGGCCGGTGGCGTATCAGGGGGTGCCGGAGGCGCTGCTGCCGGTGGAGTTGCGGGACGCGAACGAGGCGGGTGTGCCGCGGAGGTATGACGGGGTGCTTGAGCGGTAACGCTGCCGCTGGGTGCGGTGCGGTGCGGTGCGGTGCGGTGTGGGGGGCGCGGGGCCTGGGGCCCCGTGACCCCCCTTCGCTTGTTCGCCGTTGGGGGTGGGGTGTCTGGCGGCTGCCGGCTGAGTGTGGCTGGTCGCGCAGTTCCCCGCGCCCCTTGGGGTGGCTGGGGTGCGTGTTCGGCTGCGGGCCGGTCGCGCCCGCGCGGCGGAGCCGCAGATGACACAGCCCCGGCCGTCTGGCGGGAGGCCATCGCGCGGCCCGATGGGCGGGTGCTGGGGGAGCGGCTCGTCGCCATCGCCTCCTTCCGCACCCCGGAGGGCGCCCCCGGCGACACCGTCAAGCTGTTCCAGTTCCACGTCGATCCCGAGCACTGGCGCGGTGGGCGCGGGGCCGCGCTGCACGCCGTGTGCGTCGAGGAGTGGCGGGCCGCGGGGAGGCGGACCGCCGTGCTCGACGTGCACGTCGACAACGCGCGGGCGCAGGCCTTCTACGCACGGCAGGGCTGGGTTCCCGATCCGGAGAACCCGCCCGCCGAAGGCGATCACCATCTGTATCTGCGGTACGCGGTGCCGGGCGAATGAAGAGGGAATGAAGGCACGCTGTTGAAGGTTCACGTACCGGATGGAATCCGCGGGGAGCGGTCCCGCCCCCGTACCGGTACGAGCAGTGGAGTGAGCCGAGCATGCGTGTGGAGATCTGGAGCGACGTCGCCTGCCCGTGGTGCTACGTGGGCAAGGCGCGGTTCGAGAAGGCGCTGGCCGGATTTCCGCAGCGGGAGCAGGTCGAGGTCGTGCACCGCTCGTTCGAGCTGGACCCCGGGCGGGCCAAGGGGGACGTCGAGCCCGTGCTCACCATGCTCACCCGGAAGTACGGGATGAGCCAGGCGCAGGCGCGGGCCGGTGAGGAGAACCTGGGCGCGCAGGCCGCCGCCGAGGGGCTGGCGTACCGCACCCGGGACCGCGACAACGGCAACACCTTCGACATGCACCGCCTGCTCCACCTCGCCAAGGAGCACGGCAGGCAGGCCGAGCTGCTGGGGATTCTGTACCGGGCCAACTTCGCCGAGGAGCGCTCCGTGTTCTCCGAGGGCGACGAGCGGCTCGTGGAGCTGGCCGTCGAGGCCGGTCTCGACGAGGCGGCCGTACGGACGGTCCTCGCCGACCCGGACGCGTACGCCGACGCCGTGCGCGCCGACGAGCGCGAGGCCACCGAACTCGGCGCGAACGGCGTGCCGTTCTTCGTCCTCGACCGGAAGTACGGCGTCTCCGGCGCCCAGCCCGCCGAGGTCTTCACCCGCGCCCTCACCCAGGCCTGGGAGGCGCACACCCCGCTGCGGCTGCTCGACGGCGATAGCGACGGTGCCGACGCCTGTGGCCCGGACGGCTGCGCGGTCCCGCAGAACTGAGAAACCGCAGGTGAGAGCCGTCCCATAAGCGTCTCTTGGGGATATCGCGCAGAAACCGGCAATGGACGGGGCGGCCACCGGGCCGCACAGTTGTCCCATGGAGACCACCGAGAGCATCGAGAGCACAGAGAGCCCCCGGACCTTCGACGACCTCGTCCGCGCCGAGTTCGCGCCGGCCACCACCTATCTGAACACCGCGAGCACCTCGCTGCCCCCGGCCCGTACGGTCGCCGCCATGCGCACCGCCCTGGATGCGGCGGCCGCCGGGCGGCCCACCGACATGTTCGCGGACGTCGAGGCGGCCCGCGCCTCCTTCGCCCGTCTCGTCGGCGTCCCCGCCACCCGGGTCGCCACCGGCGCGTCGGTCGCCACGTACACCGGGCTGATCGCCGCCTCGCTCCCCGAGGGCGCCGAAGTCCTCACCGCCGAGGGCGACTTCAGCTCCGTGGTCAACCCCTTCCACGTCCGCCGCGACCTCAAGGTCCGCGCGGTGCCGCTGGAGGCGGTCGCGGAGTCCGTGCGCCCCGGCACCGCGCTCGTCGCCGTCAGCGCCGCCCAGTCCGCGGACGGCCGCATCGCCGACCTCCCCGCGATCCGCGCCGCCGCCCACGCGCACGACGCGCGCACCTACGTCGACGCCTCCCAGGCCGCCGGCTGGTTCGACCTCGACGCGGGGGCGTACGACTACGTCTCCGCCGTCGCCTTCAAGTGGCTGCTCTGCCCGCGCGGCGCGGCGTTCCTGGTCGTCCCGGAGGAGCCCGTCGGCCTCGAACCGGTGTTCGCCGGCTGGGTCGCGGGGGAGCGCCCCTGGGACAGCTGCTACGGCCCGGTCGAGGAACTGGCCCACTCCGCACGCCGGTTCGACGAGAGCCCCGCCCTCTACTCCTACGTCGGTGCCCGCCACTCCCTCGCCCTCCTGGAGGAACTGGGCGTGGACACCGTACGCGCGCACGACCTCGCCCTCGCCGAACGGTTCCGCACCGGGCTCGCCGCGCTCGGGCACGCGCCGGTGCCCGCGCCCGGTTCGCCGATCGTCTCCGTGCCCGGACTCGGCGACCGGCAGCCGGCGCTGAGCGAGGCCGGCATCGAGGTCTCCGACCGCGCGGGCAACCTGCGCGCCGCGTTCCACCTCTACAACACCCCGGCGGACGTGGACCGGCTCCTCGACGCGCTGGGTTCCTAGCACACGCGTCCGGGGCCGCTCCCCACGTGGGGAGCGGCCCCGGGAACGGGCTACCGCGTGCTCACTTCACCGGCGTGAAGTCCTGCGCGCCGATGAACGACGGCCGGCGCACCGGCGCCGCGAACGGCTCCACCGCCGCGTTCTCCACGCTGTTGAACACGATGAACACGTTGCTGCGCGGATACGGCGTGATGTTGTCGCCGGAACCGTGCATGCAGTTGCAGTCGAACCACGTCGCCGAGCCCGGCCTGCCCGTGAAGAGCTTGATGCCGTACTCGCTCGCCATCGAGGTCAGAGCCTCGTCCGACGGCGTGCCCGCGTCCTGCATCTGGAGCGACTTCTTGTAGTTGTCCTTCGGCGTGGCCCCCGCACACCCGAGGAACGTCTTGTGCGACCCCGGCATGATCATGAGGCCGCCGTTGGTGTCGTAGTTCTCGGTCAGCGCGATCGAGACGGACACCGTCCGCATGTTCGGCAGACCGTCCTCGGCGTGCCAGGTCTCGAAGTCCGAGTGCCAGTAGAAACCGCTGGCCCCGAAGCCCGGCTTGACGTTGATCCGCGACTGGTGGACGTACACGTCCGAGCCGAGGATCTGCCGCGCCCGGCCGACGACACGCTCGTCGCGCACCAGGTTGGCGAACACCTCGCTGATCCGGTGCACCTCGAAGACCGAACGGATCTCCTGCGACTTCGGCTCGACGATCGACCGCTCGTCGGCCCGGATCGCCGGGTCGGCGACCAGCCGCTCCAGTTCCGCGCGGTACGCGCCGGCCTCGTCCTCGCTGATCAGCTGGTCGATGGCGAGGAAGCCGTCGCGGTCGAGGTTCCGCAGATCGCCCGCCGGGACCGGTCCGGGCGTGTCCGGGGAGCCCCAGACGACCGGGTCCTGCCGGGGCACGGACACCTCGGTGGCGCCGCGGGTGGGGTAGAGGTCGGTGACGCCGGAACCGGCGGATGTGGTGGTGGGAGCGGTCATGGGGTCCTCACACCTCCTCGGTGATCAGGGGGTAGACGCCGTTCTCGTCGTGGTCCTCCCGTCCGGTCACGGGCGGGTTGAACACGCAGATGCAGTGGAAGTCCTTCTCCTTGACCTTGAGCGTGTGCCGCTCGTGGCCGTTGAGGAGGTACATCGTGCCGGGGGTGATCGTGTACGTCTGCCCGGTCTCGCGGTCGGTGAGCTCCGCCTCGCCCTCGGTGCAGACGACGGCCTCGATGTGGTTGGCGTACCACATCGACGTCTCCGTGTTCGCGTAGAGAATCGTCTCGTGCACGGAGAAGCCGACCTTCTCCTTGGCGAGGACGATGCGCTTGCTCTCCCAGGTACCGGACTCGGACTTGATGTGCCGGTCGGTGCCTTCGACTTCCTTGAACGATCGGACGATCACGGTGGGGTGACGCCTCCTTCTCGGTGTTCCCGGGTGTTTCCCGGTGTGGCTGTGTCCCGGTGTTCAGTTGTGGTGCCGGTGTTCAGTTGTGCCCCGGTGGCGCGGTGCCGCTTCGGCGACGGCGGCTCAGGCCGTCTCGCGGACCGCGCGGGCGAGGATCCGCAGACCCTCGTCCAGCTCCTCGCCGGTCGTGGTGAGCGCGGGCAGCAGCTTGACGACCTCGCTCTCCGGACCGGAGGTCTCGATCAGCAGGCCGAGGTCGAAGGCGCGACGGGCGACGCGCCCGGCCCGCTCCTTGTCGTGGAACTCCAGGCCCCAGACCAGACCGCGGCCGCGGTACTCCTTGACGTCGGCCAGGTTCTCCTCGGTGATGGAGATGAGCGCCTGCTCGACCTGCTCCCCGCGGGCGCGGGTCTGCTTCTCCATGGCGGAGCCGTCGGTCCAGTACGTCTCCAGCGCGGCGGTGGCGGTGACGAACGCCGGGTTGTTGCCGCGGAAGGTGCCGTTGTGCTCGCCCGGCTCCCACACGTCGAGCTCGGGCTTGAACAGGCACAGCGACATCGGCAGCCCGTAGCCGCTGATGGACTTGGAGACCGTGACGATGTCGGGCGTGATGCCGGCCTCCTCGAAGGAGAAGAACGCGCCGGTACGGCCGCAGCCCATCTGGATGTCGTCGACGATCAGCAGCATGTCCTGCCGCTCGCACAGCTCCGCCAGCGCACGCAGCCACTCGGGCCGGGCGACGTTGATGCCGCCCTCGCCCTGCACCGTCTCGACGATCACGGCGGCGGGCTTGTTGAGGCCGGAGCCCTGGTCCTCGAGCAGCCGCTCGAACCAGAGGAAGTCCTCGACGGTGCCGTCGAAGTAGTTGTCGAACGGCATCGGCGTGCCGTGCACCAGCGGAACACCGGCGCCGGCCCGCTTGAACGCGTTGCCGGTGACGGCGAGCGAACCCAGCGACATGCCGTGGAAGGCATTGGTGAACGACACGATCGCCTCGCGCCCCTTCACCTTGCGGGCCAGCTTCAGCGCCGACTCCACGGCGTTGGTGCCGGTCGGGCCGGGGAACATCACCTTGAACGGCAGGTCGCGCGGGCGCAGCACCAGGTCCTGGAAGGTCTGGAGGAACTGCCGTTTGGCGGTGGTCGACATGTCGAGCCCGTGCGTGACGCCGTCCCGCTCCAGGTAGTCGATCAGCGCGCGTTTCAGTACGGGGTTGTTGTGGCCGTAGTTGAGTGAGCCGGCGCCGGCGAAGAAGTCGAGGTAGCCGTGGCCGTCCTCGTCGTACATACGGCTGCCCCGGGCGCGGTCGAAGACGGCGGGCCAGCCGCGGCAGTAACTGCGTACCTCGGATTCGAGGGTCTCGAAGACGCTGAGGTCGGGCTGGGTGATGGTCACGCGAATCGCTCCTCGGTGGTGGGGTGGGAGTGGGACTCGGACGTAGCGGGCTGAAGTCCTGGGGCGGGTGAGGTGAAGGGAAACGGCAGGGGTGGGCGACGGCTCAGGCGGCGGGGGCGGCCGGGGCGCTGTCGGCGGACAGCGGGCCTATGCGGTGCAGCACCTCGGGGTCGTGCGGACCGTCGGGGAACCGCTCCGTCTCGAACAGCACCTCGCGCTCGACGGTCGCACCGTGGCGGCGGGCGAACGAGGCGAACAGGCGCTCGGAGGCGGTGTTGCCGGGGCTGATGGTCGTCTCGAGTCCGGTCACGCCGTACTCGGCGACGACATGGGCGGCCAGATCGTCGAGCAGTCGGGCGGCGAGGCCGCGGCCGCGGTGGGAGGCGTCGACGGCGACCTGCCAGACCAGCAGGGTGCTGGGGCGGTCGGGGCGCAGATAGGCGGTCACGAATCCGACGGGGGTGCCGTCGGCGGCACGGGCCACCACCGAGGTGCCGGCGAAGTCACGGCACCACAGCAGGTAGCTGTAGGAGGAGTTGAGGTCGAGGGTTCCGGAGTCCTTGGCGATGCGCCACAGTGCGGCGCCGTCCGCCACGTCCGGACGGTCTGTACGTGGTTCTCCGGTGTTTCCGGTCATTCCCATGAATTCCGCTGACAGGTCGGCTTGTGCGGCGGTCATGCAGAATGAACTTACCCAGGTAAATTGAAAATTGCATCGCCGATCGGGGTTACGCGTGGCAGACCCGTGTGTTATCACGCGGGCGCGGGCGTCCGGGCGAGCCGGCGGTGAAATGTCCTGGTAAGCGGGGCGCGAAGCGGGATGAAACGACCACCTTGTGGAACGCATCACAACCGTGTAACCCTTAGGAAGGGTGTCCGGATTATGTCGATACGGCTTCGCGAAATCGTTGCGTTTAGACCGAGAAGAAGCGGGCAGGAGAATATGGGAAACTGTTCAGGAATAAGGAGAAGAATGCCGTCGGAATGTCACCTGCAATACCCCGGCTGATAAGGGGCGCGGGGCTGTGTCAATGTGCGGCTCCGCCGCGTGGGCGCAATCTTTCGGCGGGGTCCGGGGGCGCAGCCCCCGGGGGACGGGAAGGGTAAGGGCGGCGGGGGCGAAAACCCTCAACCCCCCACCACCCGCACCGCCCCCTCCACATCCACCCCACCCACACCCAGCTCCTCCAACGCCGCGCCCAGCGCGACCAGACACCGCCGCACGACCTCCACCCCCGCATCCGCCCCGTAGTGATTCACCCGCACCATCTCCCGCGCCAGCACACCCCCGCCGGCCACCAACGGCACACCCGCGTCCACAGCCACCGCCCGCGCCACGAGCGCGGAGGCGTCCACACCGCCCCGCACCCGCACGGTCGTCGCCACCGGCGCCGCCTCCCGCGCCTCGTACACGTACGGCTCAAGACCGCCCCCCAGCGCCCGCACCCCCGCCCGCATCGCGGTCGCCGCGGCGGCGTGCGCGGCCATCACCGCATCGAGCCCCCGTTCCTCGATCCGCTCCAGACACGCCTCGAGCGCCAGCATCTCCAGCTGCGCCGGCGCGTGCGGCAGCGCGACCCGGCCCCCGTCGATCCACCGCTCCTTCCAGTCGAGGAGCGACAGATACGACCGCCGCGGCGCCCGCGGATTCGCCGCCATCCGCGCCCACGCCCGCTCGCTCACCGACACCGCCGACACGCCCGCCGGGCCGCCCATCGCCTTCTGGCCGCCGATCACGCACAGGTCGACGCCCCACGCGTCCACCCGCACCGGCTCCGCCGCGACCGAGGCCACCGCGTCCAGGTAGAGCAGGGCGCCCCGCTCCCGTACGACCTCGCTGATCTCCGCGACCGGGTTGGTGTTGCCGGTGGCCGCCTCCGCGTGCACCAGCGAGACGAAGTCGATCTCCGGGTGCTCCTCGAACGCCGCCCGCACCCGCTCCGCGGTCACCGCCGTGTGGAACGGCACCGCGAGATCGATCACCGTGGCCCCGCAGTCACGCAGCCAGTCCCCGAAGGTCTGCCCGTACGGCCCGGTGATCACGTTCAGCGCGGTGGTGCCGGGCCCGGCGCAGCCGCGGATCGCGCCCTCCAGCGGCAGCAGCGCCTCGCCCTGCATGATCACCACGTCGTTCCGCGTGCCGAGCAGCCGGGCCACCCGGTCCTCGACGGCGGCGAAGCGCGCGGCGGTCAGCGGGGGCAGGTCCAGCAGGGGGTGGGTCACGACGCGCTCTCTTCTCTCTCAACGGGTCACTTAACGGGTGCCGACACGGGTAGGGAACACCGGTGTCACCCACGTATCGCTCCGCCCGACGAGCCTAATCCCACCCCTGGAACCCGTCCCGCTCCCTCCGAACCACCCGCCGCTGCCTTCCGAACCGCAGGTCACACGACCGCTTCGACCATCGGTTTGGTTTGAGAACCCCAAACATCTCCTTATAATCGGAAGTCTGTTTGTGCCCCACAGACAGACCACAGCCTCGGCAACCCCGCGGCTCCCGCACCACAACCGCCCCACATGCCCCCACAGGAGGCCCCCGTCGTGAACACGGTCCCCGGACGCCGGACCCGCGTGCTGACCGCCACCGCCGCGGTCGCCGGACTGCTGCTCGCGGCCGGTTGTTCCTCCGGCGGCGACGACGGCGGGAAGAAGGCCACCACCAAGGGCGTGCCCCTGGTCAAGGCCGGCCAGATCACCACCTGCACCCATCTGCCGTACCCCCCGTTCCAGTCCGAGATCGACGGCAAGGTGCAGGGCTTCGACGTCTCCCTCGTCGACCTGGTCGCGGACGACCTCGGGGTGAAGCAGGCGATCGTCGACACGCCGTTCGAGAACTTCAAGACCGGCGCCTTCCTCAACTCCGGCCAGTGCGACCTCGCCGCCGCCGGTATGACGATCACCGACGAGCGCAAGAAGAACGTCGACTTCTCCGACCCGTACTTCGAGGCCACCCAGGCCGTCCTGGTGAGCAAGAAGAGCGGCCTCACCTCGCTCGCCGACGTCAAGGCCAAGGGCAAGAAGCTCGGCGCCCAGGCGCAGACCACCGGCGAGGACTACGCCCGCGAGAAGGGCTTCGACCCGGTCTCCTTCGAGTCCTCCGACGCCGTCCTCAACGGCCTGCGCACCGGCCAGGTCCAGGCCGTCGTCATCGACTACCCGGTCGTCCAGGGCTGGCTGAAGGACAAGGCCAACGCCGACGCCTTCGAGGTCGCCGACAACATCAACACCGGTGAGCAGTACGGCTTCACGGTGAAGAAGGGCAACAGCAAGCTGCTCGCCGCCATCAACAAGGCGCTCGCCGAGGCCAAGTCCGACGGCACGTACAAGAAGCTGTACGAGAAGTGGATCGGCCCGTACGACGAGTCGGCCGCGTCCCCGTCGGCCACCACGTCCGCCTCCGCTTCCGCCTCATGACGGACACCGGCACCGACACCGCCCTCCAGCCCAGGAAGTCCGGCCTGACCCGGCGGCAGAAGCGCGCGCTCTCGCGGGGCGCGCAGTACGTCGTCTTCGTCGCCGCCGTGGTCGCGCTCGCGGTGGGCGCCGACTGGGGGCGACTGCAGAACCAGTTCGCCCAGGCGGACCTGGCCAAGCAGCTGTTCCCGGACATCATCACGCTGGCCCTGAAGAACACCGTGCTCTACACGCTGTCCGGCTTCGTCGTCGGCCTCGTGCTCGGCATGGTGATCGCGCTGATGCGGCTGTCGTCCGTGGGCCCGTACCGCTGGGTCTCCGGCATCTACATCGAGATCTTCCGCGGCCTGCCCGCCCTGCTGATCTTCATCTTCGTCGGGGTGGCCGTCCCGCTGGCCTTCCCCGGCACGGAGATCCCCGGCGGCACGTACGGCAAGGTCGCCATCGCGCTCGGCCTGGTCTCCGCCGCGTACATGGCGGAGACGATCCGGGCCGGCATCCAGGCGGTGCCCAAGGGGCAGATGGAGGCGGCCCGCTCGCTGGGCTTCTCGCACGCCCGCGCCATGGTCTCCGTCATCATCCCGCAGGCGTTCCGCATCGTGATCCCGCCGCTCACCAACGAGCTCGTCCTCCTCTTCAAGGACTCCTCGCTGGTGCTGTTCCTCGGCGTCACGCTGGAGGAACGCGAACTGGCGAAGTTCGGCCGCGACCTGGCGAGCCAGACCGCCAACTCCACGCCGATCCTGGTCGCCGGCCTGTGCTATCTGCTGGTCACCGTGCCGCTCGGCTTCGTCGTCCGGCGTCTCGAGGCCAAGGCCGGGGAGGCCACCAAGTGAGCACCCGAGCGAGCAGCGAAGAGGCAGTCCAGTGAGCGCACCCCACAGCAGCGCGCCCGAGATCAGCGTCCGTGCGCTGCACAAGTCCTTCGGGGACAACGAGGTGCTGCGCGGCATCGACCTGGAGATCCACCAGGGCGAGGTCGTCTGCGTCATCGGCCCCTCCGGTTCCGGCAAGTCCACGCTGCTGCGCTGCGTGAACCTCCTGGAGGAGCCCACCAAGGGCCAGGTCTTCGTCGGCGGCACCGAACTGACCGACCCGGACGTCGACATCGACGCCGTACGCCGCCGGATCGGCATGGTCTTCCAGCAGTTCAACCTGTTCCCGCACGTGACGGTGACCGAGAACCTCACCCTGCCGCAGCGGCGGGTGCTCGGCCGGGACAAGGCGACCGCGGCCCGGGTGGCCGCGGAGAACCTGGAGCGGGTGGGGCTCGCCGAGAAGGCGGACGCCTACCCGTCCTCGCTCTCCGGAGGCCAGCAGCAGCGCGTCGCCATCGCCCGCGCGCTGGCCATGGGCCCGGAGGTGATGCTCTTCGACGAGCCCACCTCCGCGCTCGACCCGGAACTGGTCGGCGACGTCCTCGCCGTCATGCGCCGCCTCGCCCACGAGGGCATGACGATGATGGTCGTCACCCACGAGATGACGTTCGCCCGCGAGGTCGCCGACCGGGTCGTCTTCATGGACGGCGGCGTGATCGTCGAGGACGGCACCCCCGACCAGGTCATCACCGACCCGCGGCACACCCGCACCCGCCACTTCCTCTCCCGCCTCCTCGACCCCGCGATGGCCGAGGTGGAGGAGGAGACCTCGGACCAGGTCCACGCCGCCCCGGCCCCGCCGGCCAAACGGGACCACCCGCCGACCCCGCCGGGGCGGGGCGCCTGAAAAACAGGCACCGTACGCCGGAGCGGGCCACCCTTTAGGGTGCCGTGCATGAGCGATGACGTGGTGCTGCACGTGAAGGGGCGGGTGCTCGTCGGGGCGGACGACGGGCAGGTGCGGGACGAGGTGTGGGTGGTCGGCGGGCGGATCACCTACGACCGGCCGGTGACCGCGCGGGACGTCCGCACCGTCGAGGGCTGGGTGCTGCCCGGGCTCGTCGACGCGCACTGTCACGTCGGGCTCGACGCGCACGGGCCCGTGCCCGACGACGTCTCCGAGAAGCAGGCGCTGACCGACCGCGACGCCGGGGCGCTGCTGCTGCGGGACGCGGGGTCGCCGTCCGACACCCGGTGGATCGACGACCGCGCCGATCTGCCGCGGATCGTCCGGGCCGGCCGGCACATCGCCCGCACCCGCCGCTACATCCGCAACTACGCCTGGGAGGTCGAGCCGGAGGACCTGGCCGCCTACGTCGCCCAGGAGGCGCGGCGCGGTGACGGCTGGGTCAAGCTGGTCGGCGACTGGATCGACCGGGACGCCGGTGACCTGACCGCGTGCTGGCCGCGCGGCGCCGTCGAGACCGCCATCGCCGAGGCCCACCGGCTCGGCGCCCGCGTCACCGCGCACTGCTTCGCCGAGGACTCCCTGCGCGACCTGGTCGAGGCGGGCATCGACTGCGTCGAGCACGCCACGGGTCTGACGGAGGAGACGATCCCCCTGTTCGCCTCGCGCGGGGTGGCGATCGTCCCCACGCTGGTCAACATCGCCACGTTCCCCCGGCTCGCCGAGGGTGGCGAGGCCAAGTTCCCGCGCTGGTCCGCGCACATGCGCCGGCTGCACGAACGCCGCTACGACACGGTCCGCGCGGCCTACGACGCCGGCATCCCCGTCTACGTCGGCACGGACGCGGGCGGCTCCCTGCCGCACGGGCTGGTCGCGGCGGAGGTCGCGGAACTGGTCACCGCCGGCATCCCCCCGCTCCAGGCCCTCTCCGCGACGGCCTGGGGCGCCCGGCAGTGGCTCGGCCGCCCCGGCCTGGAGGAGGGCGCTCCCGCGGACCTCGTCGTCTACGAGACGGATCCGCGGGAGGACGTACGGGTCCTGGCGGCGCCCCGGCGGATCGTGCTGGGCGGGCGGGTGGTCGGGTGACGCCGGAGGCGGGCGTGTGGGCGGCTCCGGGTCGCTGAGGAGACGGCGGGCGCCGCCCCGTCAGGTGGTGCGGGAGCGGAAGTTGTGGCCGAGTTCGGGGCCGAGGCCGTAGTAGTGGCGGAAGTTGTAGAGGAGGGGGCTCCAGGCGGTCGGGTCGATGTGCTGGGTGCCGGGGACGACGATCCCGGGGGCGGCGTGCACCCGGAGCACGTCGGCCTCGACGATCAGGAAGTCCCCGGAGGCGTCCGGCCGGACCTGGGCCGCGCGGGCCTCCAGTTGGAGGGGGCACTCGGCGACGCGGGGCGGGCGCACCCGTTCGGAGGGCTGGGGGCGCAGCCCGGCGGCGGTGAACTTGTCCGGCTCGAAGCGGAACATGCCCCTTTTCTCCTCGGGCACGGGGCTCCGCCCGGTCAGCGGGGCCAGCCGCTCCACCGCCTGCCACTGCGCGGGTGCGGGAAGGTTGATCACCAGGCCGGGGCGGGCGCGGAGGTTGTGCGCGGTCTGTCCCCCGGTGCCCAGACCGAGGACCACCACCTGCCCCAGCGCCCACGCCGAGGACATCGGCGCGAGATTGCACGAGCCGTCCTCGTTCTCCGTGGAGAGCAGCACGACCGGCGTCCCGAAGTACAGGATGCTCGGCGTGACGGTCATGTGCGTGGACGACGGGGCGGCGGGCGGGGTGGGCGGTGTCGCGGTGTTCATGGGGCGACCGTAGAACGCGGACGCTTCGGCGCCGGCCGAAGTGTTCCGGGCGGAGAATGGGCGGTGATGAACAGCCATGACGCCCATGTCGCCCCCGGCCACGGTTCCGACGCCGAGGCCGGCCACGTCGCTCCCGTCGAGGGGGCCGACCTCGCCGGACTCGCCGCGCTGCTGGCCGACGGCACCCGGGCCGCCTTCTGTCTGGCCCTCCTGGACGGCCGCGCCTGGACCGCGAACGAACTGGCACGCCATGCCGCGGTCGCCCCCTCCACGGCGACCGGGCACCTCAACCTCCTGGTCGACGGCGGACTCCTCGCCCAGGAGCGCCAGGGCCGGCACCGTTACGTCCGCCTGGCCGACCCCGACACGGCCGAGCTCATCGAGCGACTCGCCTCGATGGCGCCCCGGCGCCCCCGTCCGCCCCGTTCCCTGCCCGCCGTCGGCCGCGGTCGCGCGCTGGCCCGCGCCCGTACGTGCTACGACCACCTCGCCGGGGCTCTCGGCGTCGCCCTCACCGACGCGATGACCGCACGGGGACTGCTGGACTGGACGCACGGGCTCGCCCTCACCGCCGACGGCACCGCCTGGCTCGCCGGCCTCGGTATCACCCTGCCGCCCGCCGCGCGCCGGCCGCCGGTCCGCTCGTGCCTGGACTGGACCGAGCGCCGCCCCCACCTCGCCGGCGCGGCCGGTGCCGCGCTGTGCCGGCACGCCTTCGAGGCCGGCTGGATCGTCCGCATCGGCACGGGCCGCGCCGTCGCCCTCACGGATGCGGGTGAGCGGGCGCTCGGTGAGCAGGTGGGTCTTGAGGGGGAGTGGGGGCGGGTCGACGGGGGCAGGTGAGCGCCGCCCGCTCGCCCTCCTATTCGAACCCGTTCGCGGAAACCCCTCGATGGAGTGAAGTAACCCAGGATTGCTGACCGTTCACTGACAGTAGGTAATTCTGACCGGGTCCCACCATCTGTCCCACGTATCCCATGGGGGTCCCACGCCGTGAACGGCTCCACTTTCCGCCTGCCCGCACGCCGTCTCGGCGCCGTCGCCGTCGCCGCCGCCACCGCGCTGGTCGCGGGGTCCGTCGTCCTCGCGGGCGCCGGGTCCGCCGCCGCGACCGGCGGGCACGGGCACGGGCGTGACGCCGGCAGTGCGCACGCCGTCGTCCTGCGCACCGGGCTCGACGTCTCGCTCGCCGCCAAGACCGTGAACGTGCCCCTCGCGGTCACGCTCAACGAGGTGCGGGCGCCGCGGAGCGCGGAGAAGACCGCGCTCACCGCACGGCTCGACGGCGTCGACCACGGCCGTCCGTTCAGCGTGCTGCACGCCGATGCGGCGAGCGCGAAGGCGACCGTGTCCGGAGGCACGGCCGAGGCGCGTACCGAACTCGCGCATGCCCGGCTGCACGTGCCCGGGCTGCCGTTGCTGTCCCTGGTCGAGCTGACCCAGGTCACGTCGACGGCGACCTGCGAGGCCGGGAAGGAGCCGGTCGCCTCGGCCAACGTCCTCGGGCCGGTGACCGTGCTCGGCAAGAAGGTGACCGTGAGCGCGGGTGGGCCGACCGAGGTGAAGTTGCCGGGGGTGGGGGAGGTGCGGCTGGATCTCTCCAAGCGGACGACGACGTCCCGTACGGCTGCCGCGACCGCGCTCGAACTGACGGTGTCCGTCAACCCGTTGAAGCTGAACGTGGCCGAGGTGGAGGGGACGGTGACGCTGGCGTCGGCGGAGTGCGGGGCGCCGGGGAGCGCGGAGCCGGCGGGTGGGGGTGGGGCGGAGGCCCCGGAGGATGTGCGGGCCCAGGGGGAGCGGACGGAGGAGGGGCTCGCGGAGACGGGCGGGAGTTCGATGACGCCGTATCTCGCGGGTGGGTCGGTTGTGCTGCTGATGGTGGGCGGGGGTGTGTTCGCCGCGCTGCGCAGGAGAAGCTGACGGTTCAGGGGCGCGGGGAACTGCGCGAAACGGGGCGGGGCCCGTGTGGGGGTCCGGGGGCGGAGCCCCCGGGGACGGGAAGGGTAGGGGCGGTGGGGGCGAAGGAATTGCCCTACCCCCCGCCCCGCACCTTCCGCAGCGCCCCCAGGAACGCCTCCGTCGTCTCCCGGCCCCGTACCGCCAGCCGCAGCCAGCAGTCACCCTCAAGACCCGGAAACGTATCGCCCCTCCGCACCGCGAACCCCAGTTCGCGCAGGCCCCGGCGGACCCCCGCCGCGCCCGGCACGCGGGCGAGGACGAAGGGGGCCCGCGGAGGATCCACCACCGCGGCCAGCCCCCCGTCCCGCAACCCGGCAACGAGGAACGCGCGATCCGCCGCGACCCCACGCGCCACCCGCCCCGCCTCCACCACCGCCGCAGGCGACACACACGCCTCCGCAGCCACCAACGCCGGCGTGGACACCGGCCACAACGGCTGCACCCGCCCCAGCGCACGGACCACGTCCGGCGCCGCCAGCACGTACCCGATCCGCAGCCCCGCCAGCCCCCACGTCTTCGTCAGACTGCGCAGCACCACCAGCCCCGGCACGTCCGTCCGCCCCGCCAGCGCCTCCCGCTCCCCCGGCACCGCGTCCATGAACGCCTCGTCCACCACCAACGTCCGCCCGGGACGGGCGAGTCCGGCGATCACGGCCGCCGGGTGCAGCACCGACGTCGGATTGGTCGGGTTGCCGATCACCACCAGGTCCGCCTCCTCCGGCACGGCGTCCGGACGCAGCCGGAAGCCGTCCGACTCCCGCAGCAGCACCCGCCCCACCTCGTGCCCCGCGTCCCGCAGCGCCGCCTCCGGCTCCGTGAACTGCGGGTGCACGACCACGGGCCGGCGTACCCGCAGCGCCCGCGCCAGCAGCACGAACGCCTCCGCCGCACCCGCCGTCAGCAGCACCCGCTCCACCGGCAGCCCGTGCCGCGCCGCGACCGCCGCCCGCGCGGCCCGGCCGTCGGGGTAGGCGGCCAGAGTGGTCAGCGAGGCGGCGATGCACTCGCGCAGCCACGCCGGGGGCGTGTCCGCGCGGACGTTCACCGCGAGGTCCACCAGGGCACCGCCGCCGTCCCGCACCTCGGCGTCCCCGTGGTGCCGCAGCAGGTCGGACCCGTCCGGACCAGGGGCTCCGTCAGTGCGCATGGGAGTGCGCGTGCCCGTGCCCGTGGTGATGCCCGTGCCCGTGCCCGTCGTGCCCCTCGTCGTCCGGGTGGAAGTGCGGCTGCTGCGGCAGCCCCACCTTGTCCTCGAACCCCGGCAGCGCGATCCGGTACACGCACGCGTCGCAGTTCATCCGCACGCCCCCCTTCGCCGCCTCCTCGTACCGCTCCCACACCAGGTCGAGCAGCTCCGGCTCCGGGCCGATCACGTCGGCCGACCGCACGCCCACCTCCGGGTGCGCCGCCGCCCAGATCTGCGTCTGCTCCCGCACCCGGTCCGGCAGGATGCCGGTGAACAGGAAGTAGGGGAGGACGACGATGCGGCGCGCGCCCAGCCTCGCGCAGCGGTCCAGGCCGGTCGGCACGTCCGGCGCCGCCAGCGACACGAACGCCGGTTCCACGCCCGCGTACCCGCGCCCCTCCCACAGCAGCCGCGCGGCCTTGTGCACCTCGGCGTTGGCGTCCGGGTCGGTCGAACCGCGCCCCACCAGCAGCACCGTCACCTCGGACGGGTCCCAGCCCGTGCCCTGAAGGGCCTGGCCGAGGCGCCGTTCCAGCACCGCGAGGAGCGACGGGTGCGGGCCCAGCGGACGGCCGTAGGTGTACGAGATCCCCGGGTGCCGCTCCTTCTCGCGGGCCAGTGCCGCCGGGATGTCGCCCTTGGCGTGCCCGGCGGAGACCAGCATCAGCGGGACGGCGGCGAACCGGCGCACCCCCCGCTCCACCAGCTCGCCCACCGCGTCACCCAGCGGCGGCGGGGACAGCTCGATGAAGCCGCCCGCGACGGGCAGTTCGGGGTGCCGGCGCCCCAACTCCCGTACGAACGAACGGAATGCCTCGGCCCCGGCCTCGTCCCGGGTGCCGTGTCCGGCGATGAGCAGGGCGGGGGGCGTCGGGGCGGTCACAGAGTCTCCTCAAGGTGTGAAACGGGGCGTGAAACGGGGTGGTACAGCAGGGCGTTCAGCGCGGCCGCGGCCACCGCCGAACCGCCCTTCTCGGACACGTTGCTCACGGCGGGCAGCCCGCTCGCGCGCAGCGCGGCCTTGGACTCGGCCGCGCCGACGAAGCCGACGGGCAGACCGATGACGAGCGCGGGGGAGGCGTCCAACGTCAGCAACTCCTCCAGCGCGGTGGGCGCACAGCCGATCACCCACAGCGCGCCGGGGCCGACCTCCTCGTACGCCAGCCGCACCGCGTGCGCGGAACGGGTCAGCCCGGGGCCGGACTTGGCCTCCTTCAGACGGCAGACGGTGTCGCGGCGCGTGATGCCCGCCGCGACCATCTCCACGTCCACCACCACCGGCGCCCCCGCGTGCAGGGCGGCGTGCGCGGTCACCAACTCGGCCTCGTCCAGGACGAGATCGGCCGCGTAGTCGAGATCGGCGGCGGAGTGGATCACCCGCTCCACCACCGCCCGGGTCAGCGGCGGGAAGTGCGAGGTGTCCAGGCGGGCGCGCAGCCGCCGGAAGGACTCCTGTTCGATCGGGTGGATCACGCGGTTCACTTGGCCTCCTCCTGCCAGCGGTAGCCGCGCGGGGTCACCATGCGGCCGGCGATCTCGCGGGTCGCGGTGTTGCCCACCGTCACGACGGTCATCATGTCGACGGTCGCCGGGTCCAGCGCGGAAAGCGTCGTCACCCGGCCCGACTCGTCCGCGCGCGAGGCGTTGCGGACGACGCCCACCGGTGTGCCCGGCTCCCGGTGTCCGGCGAGGATCGCCAGCGCCTTCGGCAACTGCCAGTCGCGGCCCCGGCTCCGCGGGTTGTAGAACGTCACGACGAGGTCCGCCTCGGCCGCCGCCCGCACCCGGCGCTCGATGACCTCCCACGGCGTGTGCAGGTCGGACAGGCTGATCGACACGTGGTCGTGGCCCAGCGGCGCGCCCAGGATCGCCCCGGCCGCCAGCGCCGCCGTCACCCCCGGCACCCCGACCACGTCGATGTCGTCGGACGCCTCCGCCAGCGCGGGCGAGGCCATCGCGTACACCCCGGCGTCCCCGCTGCCGATCAGCGCGACCGCGTGCCCGCGCCGCGCCTCGGCCACCGCCGTCCGCGCCCGCTCCTCCTCCGCGCCGAGCCCCGACTCCAGGACGCGGGTGCCCGGGCGCAGCAGATCGCGGATCTGGTCGACGTACTGGTCGAGCCCGACGAGCACCGACGCCCGGCGCAACTCCGCCTTCGCGCGCGGGGTCAGCAGGTCGCGCGCGCCCGGGCCGAGCCCGACCACCGCGAGCCGCCCGCGCCCCGGACGCCGTACGACCGCACAGGTCGCCATCGCGGGCCGCGCCGCCGACTTCCGCTTGGGCACGAGGAGTTCGCCCCCGCGCACCAGCGCCGCCGCCTCCGCCACCGACGGCGTGCCGACGGCGGCGAGCGGGGCCTCGGACGGGTTCGGCACGTCCACCTCCGCCAGCTCCCCGGCGGAGTACGTCACCAGCGGCACGCCAAGGCGCGCGGCCGCCTCCACAAGACCCGGCTCCTCCGCCTTCGCGTCCACGGTGGCCAGTTCGGCGACGGAGGCAGGGGACAGCCCGGCCTCGCGCAGCGCGTCCTCGACCAGCCCGAGCACCTCCGCCACGGGCGCGCCCTTCGAGGCGCCCACGCCCACCACCAGGCTCGGCGGCCGGAGCACCACCTCCCGGTCGTCCGGTTCCACGAGCCGGTCGGTGACCCGGACCGCGTACGCCCCCTCGGCCGCCACCGGCAGCGGCGGCAGCGGCCACGCCACCTCCGCCCGCAGCGCCACCGGCTCCCCGTCGAGCAGCGCCCGCGACACGGCGGCCACCGCGCCCTCCACCGGCAGGCCGAGCGTGTCCAGGCCCGGCAGGTCCGTCGCGTCCGTCGCCGTCGTCACCACGGGCGCGGCACCCAGCACCTCGCCCACCGCGCGCGCCAGCTCGTTGGCCCCGCCGCCGTGGCCGCCCACCAGCGACACCGCGAACCGTCCGCCCTCGTCGACGCAGACCACGCCCGGGTCGGTGTGCTTGTCGCCGAGCAGCGGCACGAGCAGACGTACCGTCGCGCCCGTCGCCAGGAAGCACACGAGCCGCTCGCACTCCGCGAACGCCCGCCGTACGGCGTCCCCGACGGGACCCTCGTAGACGCGCGTACGCTCCGGCCACGCCGCCGCCAGCCGGTCACGCGCGGCCGCGCCCGCCGCGGTGGCGGAAATCAGGCCGATCACAGGGCAACTCCTTCAGCAGTCGCCGGGGGCCGTACGCCCCACAGCAGGAAAACGGGGTTGGCCGCCGCCAGCCGGGTCACGTCCCCGGGCAGCGGCGCGAGCCGGGAGGACTGCAACAGCACGCCGTCCACGTCGAGACCGGCGCCGGTCAGCGCCGCCCGGGCCGCCGGGACCCGGTCGAGCGCGGCCAGCGCCACCACGACCGTCCGCCGGGCCCGCCGCGCACACGCGGCGGCGACGTCCGGCAGATCCGCGCCGCCCCCGCCGACGAACACGGCGTCCGGGTCGTCGGCAAGGCCCGCCAGCGCCTCGGGCGCCACGCCGTGCACCACGTGTACGTCGACGCCGTGCGCGGCGGCGTTGGCGCGGATCCGTCCGACACCGTCCGCCGTCTTCTCCACGGCCACGACCGCCGTGCCGAACCGCGCGCACTCCACGGCCACCGAGCCGGAGCCCGCGCCCACGTCCCACACCAGCTCGCCGAGCCGGGGCCCGAGGCGGGCCAGCGCCAGCGCCCGCACCTCCGCCTTGGTGATCATCGAGTCGCGGTGCGCGAAGGCGTCCTCGGGCAGCGCCCAGCCCCCGGCGGGCCCGGTCCGCGGACCGGCCACCGTGCGGACGGGGCCCAGCGCGCGGGCCGGGTCCAGACACAGGACGACGTTCACCGCCTCGCCCCAGTCACGGGCGGCGGCCTCGGTGGGGGACACCCGTTCGAAGCGTTCGGCGTCGGGGTCGCCGAGGGCCCGCGCCACCACCAGGACCCGCCCGTCCGGCCCGTCCGCCAGCGCCGCGCCCAGCTCGGCCGGGCCCGCGCCGGGACCGGTCAGCACCGCCACCTTGGGGTGGGCGCGGCAGACGTTCACGGCCGTCCGCAGGGCGCGTCCGTGCGCGCTCACCACCACCGCGTCGTCCCACGGCAGCCCGGCGCGCGCGCACGCGGCCGCCACCGACGACACACCCGGCCGTACGTCGAGCCGGGCACCGCCGAACCGTTCCGCCAGCGCCCGCACGATCCCGAAGAACCCGGGATCGCCGGAGGCCAGCACGACCACCGGGCCCGCCCCGCCCTTCTCCAGATGCCGGGCGATCGCCTCCAGCGCCGGCGCCAGCGGCCCGAGCGTCACCCGTTCGGCGGTGTCCGGCACCGGCGCCGCCGCCAGATGCCGCCGTCCGCCCACGACCAGCCCGGCCCCGGCCACCGCCGCCCGCGCCTGGTCGGCGAGCGGGGCGCCGGTGCCCGTACCGACGACGATGATCTTCGTCGACTCATTCATGGCGTCGTGTTCCGGGCGCGCAGGGCCCGGCGGGCCTCCGGGTCGGCCTTGCGGAAGCCGTGGAAGTGGCCGGGGTGGTACAGGTGCGAGCGGGTGCCGTGCGCGTCCAGGGCCGGGCCGACCAGGAACAACGTGTGCTTCCAGAGCTTGTGCTCCTTGACCGTCTCCTCCAGCGTGCCGATCGTGCAGCGCACGATCAGCTCCTCCGGCCAGGTCGCCTGGTACGCCACCACGACCGGCGTCGTCGTCGGATAGCCGCCCTCCAGCAGCTCCCGCACCAGCTGGCCGCTGCGGGCCGCCGACAGGAACAGCGCCATCGTGGTGCCGTGCCGGGCGAACTCGCGGACCTCCTCACCCGGCGGCATCGGCGTCTTGCCACCGCCGAGCCGGGTCAGGATCACCGACTGCGCCACCTCCGGGATGGTCAGCTCGCGCTGCGCCAGCGCGGCCACGGCGGAGAAGGACGAGACGCCCGGCACGATCTCCGTCTCGACGCCGAGGGCCGTGCACCGGTCCAGCTGCTCCTGCGTGCCGCCCCACAGCGCCGGGTCCCCGGAGTGGATCCGTGCCACCTTCAGCCCCTCGGCGCGCGCCCGCTCGTACACGGCGACGACGTCCTCCAGCGACATGGTCGCCGAGTCCAGGACCTCCGCGTCCTCGCGCGCGTGTTCGAGGACCTCGGCCTGGACGAGGCTGGCCGCCCAGATCACCACGTCCGCCTCGGCGATCGCGCGCGCGGCACGGAACGTCAGCAGATCGGCGGCGCCGGGGCCGGCACCGACGAAGGTCACCTTGCCGGTGGGGGCATCGGCCATGGGGTCGGGTCCTCTCGTACGGAATGACACGCACGGGGCCGGAGATGGCCTCGTGGTGGATGTGGTGCGGAATGTCATGGTGTGCGGGGGCGGCGAGGCGTCCGGATGTGCGCGAACGGGGGTTGATCGGATAGCAAGGGCCCATGGCGGTACTCGTCGCGCTCGGCGCGTTCCTGATGACGCTGGCCGGCGGCTGGACGGCACAGCGTGTGACCGACCGCCGCCACCTGGTCCTGGGCCTGGCCGGCGGCCTGATGCTCGGCGTGGTCGGCCTCGACCTGCTCCCCGAGGCACTTCGGGCGGCCGGCGAGGACGTCTTCGGCGTCCCCGAGGCCCTGCTGCTCTTCGTCGGCGGCTTCCTCCTGGCCCACCTGGTCGAACGGCTGCTCGCCGCCCGCCGTGCCTCCCACGGCGCCGACGAGCACAACCACCGGGCCCCCGAGGTGGGCCTGACGGCCGCCGCGGCGATGGTCGGGCACAGCGCGATGGACGGTGTCGCGATCGGCGCCGCCTTCCAGGTCGGCGGCGGCATGGGCGCGGCCGTCGCCCTCGCCGTCGTCGCCCACGACTTCGCCGACGGCTTCAACACGTACACGCTCACCAGCCTGTACGGGAACGCCCGCCGCAAGGCGCTGATCATGCTCTTCGCGGACGCCGTCGCCCCGATGGCCGGCGCGGCCTCCACCCTGTTCCTCACCATCCCGGAGCAGGCGCTCGGCGCCTACCTCGGCCTCTTCGGCGGCGTACTGCTCTACCTCGCCGCCGCCGAGATCCTGCCCGAGGCACACCACGTCCACCCCGCCCGCTCGACGCTGCTGTGCACGGTCGCGGGCGTGGGCTTCATCTGGGTGGTGGTGGGCCTGGCGGGCTGAGCGCCGCCCCACCGGTACGGTCACAGCTTGCCGCCCCGGGTGCCGTCGCGGCGGGCGGGCGCGATCAGGGTCGACAGGTAGGGGAGCGGGCCGTCACCGTCCAGCTCGGCGGCCGGACGGATCGACTCCTCCGGCAGCCCCAGCGCGCTGCCCCACACCGCGTCCGCCAGCCGCCCCGTCTCGCGCAGCGCCCCGGCGACCTCGCCGGCCTGTCGCCCGAACTTGTACGCGACGACCGTGCCGGGACCGTTCAGCGCCTCCTTCAGCACCGCCGCCCCCGCGGTCACCGGGACCAGCGTCAGCGGCTCGGTGCCCTCGGTCAGCACGGCGCCGGACCGCGCGGCCAGGTCCTGCATGGCGGTGATCCCGGGCACCGTCTCCACGACCGTCCCCGGCACCAGCGCGGTGATGGTGTGCGCGAGATAGGTGAACGTCGAGTACACGTTCGGGTCACCGATGGTCGCGAACGCGACGGAGCCCTCCGGGTGCGCGCGCAGCAGCGCGGCGACCCGCTCACCGGCCGCGTCCCACGCCGCCTCGCGCCGCGCCCGGTCCGTCCGCTCGTTCAGTGCGAACACGACCCGTACGACCTTCTCCGCGGGCACGTAGTGCAGCACCGTCGCCTCGGCTCGCCCGCGCTCGCCGCTGTCCATGACGGGGACGACGACCACGTCGGCGGCGCGCAGCGCGCCCACGCCCTTGACGGTCACCAGCTCGGGGTCGCCGGGGCCCACCCCGATCCCGATCAGCCTGCTGCTCATGACGTCCGGCACCTCTCGACGAACCTGTGGGCGACACCGGGCGTGGCGGCCCAGTGCGTGTGCAGATAGCTGGCGTGCACACCGCGCCGTACGAACCCCTCGAGGCGGCGTTCGGCGCCTCGGACGCCCCAGGCGGGGGACTCCCCGGCGTGCGGTTCCACCACCGTGCGGTGGAACTCGTGGCCGCGCATCCGGGTGCCGGCGGGGGCGAGGGAGCTGTCGGTCACCGCGACCGCGTCCCGGTAGCCGAGGGTGAGCCGCTCGGACATGCGTGCGGTGGCGTCGAGCACGCCGCACATCGGGGATCCGTCCAGCTCCCGGCACAGGTACAGCAGCCCCGCGCACTCGGCGGCGACGGGGCCCCCGGCCCGCGCGAACTCCCCCACGGCCTTGCGGAGCGGCTCGTTGGCGGACAGCTCGGCGGCGTACACCTCGGGGAAACCGCCGCCGACGACGATGCCGGCGGTGCGGTCGGGAAGCCGTTCGTCCCGGAGCGGGTCGAACGGCACGACGTCCGCGCCGGCGGCGCGAAGCAGCTCGGCGTGCTCGGCGTAGGAGAACGTGAAGGCGGGCCCGGAGGCGAGGGCGACGACGGGGTGGGGGTGAGAGGCGCCTTCCGGCTCGGGGGGTTCTGGTGCGTTGGCGGGTGCGGGCGGTTCGTGATCGCTCGCGCAGTTCCCCGCGCCCCTCAGGGGCGCGGGGAACTGCGCGACCAGCCCCGACGCACCCGCACCCGACGAAATACCAAGGGGGGTGTGGGGGGCGGAGCCCCCCGAGGTCGGGAAGGGATGGGGCGGCGGGGGCGAAACCCTCACGGCCTCAGCGGCATCCCAAGCCGCACCCGACACAGGCCCCGCCGAGCGCGCCAGCGCGACCACCGCCTCAAGATCACACCCGGCGGCCACCATCGCCCCCATCGCGGCCACCGCCTCCACAGCCTGCGCACCCCGCTCGGCCACCGGCACCAGCCCAAGATGCCGCGACGGCGTCTCGACAGGCGTCGTCCTCCGCAACACCCCCAGCACCGGCACCCCGACGGAGTCCAACGCCTCCCGCAACAACGACTCGTGCCGCTCCGACCCGACCTTGTTGAGGATCACGCCCCCGACCCGCACCTCCGGATCCCACGTCACGAACCCGTGCACCAGCGCCGCCACCGACCGCGACTGCGCCGACGCATCGACCACCAGCACCACCGGCGCCCCCAACACCTTCGCCACCTGCGCGGTCGACGCCAGCTCACCCTCCCCCGCCGCCCCGTCGAACAGCCCCATCACGCCCTCGACGACCGCGAGGTCACACCCCCGCGCCCCGTGCAGGAACAGCGGAGCCACCAGCTCGGGACCGCACAGATACGCGTCGAGGTTCCGCCCCACCCGCCCCGTCGCGAGCGCGTGGTACCCGGGGTCGATGTAGTCGGGCCCGACCTTGTGCGGCGACACGGCCAGCCCCCGCGCGGTGAGCGCGGCCATCAGCCCCGTCGCCACGGTGGTCTTGCCGCTGCCGGAGGCCGGCGCGGCGACGACCAGCCGGGGCAGCACGGTGGACGACGTCACCACTCGATGCCCCTCTGGCCCTTCTGACCGACGTCCATCGGATGCTTGACCTTGGACATGTCGGTCACCAGGTCGGCGAGGTCCACCAGCTTCTCCGGCGCGTTCCGCCCCGTGATCACGACATGCTGGGTGCCGGGACGGTGCCGCAGCACGTCGATCACCTCGTCGGTGTCGACCCACCCCCAGTGCATCGGATACGCGAACTCGTCGAGGACGTACAGCTTGTACGTCTCGGCGGCCAGGTCACGCTTGACCTGCTCCCAGCCCTCGCGCGCCTTCTCCTCGTTGTCCATCTGCGCGTCCCGCTGGACCCACGACCAGCCCTCGCCCATCTTGTGCCAGTCGACGGAGCCGCCCTCGCCGGACGCCCCCAGCACCCGCAGCGCGTTCTCCTCGCCGACCTTCCACTTCGCCGACTTGACGAACTGGAACACCCCGATCGGCCACCCCTGGTTCCAGGCGCGCAGGGCCAGCCCGAACGCGGCGGTGGACTTGCCCTTCCCCACCCCCGTGTGCACGACCACCAGCGGCCGGTTGCGCCGCTGACGGGTCGTCAGACCGTCGTCCGGTACGACACTCGGCTGTCCCTGCGGCATTACGCGGCCCTCCTCTGGATCTTCCGCGCACCCTGCGCGTCCCGCACCAGCCCGGCGATCGAGTCCGCCCGCAGCTCGTCCAACGTCACCGCCGTACCGCCCAGGTCGTCCGCGACCCGCCCGGCCAGCCCCAGCCGTACCGGCCCCGACTCGCAGTCCACGACCACGGAGGCGGTTCCCTCGGCGGCGAACAGCCCCGCCGCCCGCGAGGCCAGCGCGACCGGGTCCGGGCCGCCGGTGGCCCGTCCGTCCGTCACCACCACGACCAGCGCCCGCCGCGCGGGGTCCCGCAGCCGCTCCACCCGCAGCACCTCGTGCGCCTTCAGCAGCCCGGCCGCCAGCGGGGTGCGCCCACCGGTCGGCAACGACTCGAGTCGGGCCGCCGCCGCGTCCACGGAGGAGGTCGGCGGCAGCGCCACCTCGCCCGAGGCACCCCGGAAGGTCACAAGGCCCACCTTGTCCCGCCGCTGATAGGCGTCCAGGAGCAGCGACAGCACCGCACCCTTCACGGCGCTCATCCGCTGCCGCGCCGCCATCGACCCGGAGGCGTCCACGACGAACAGCACGAGGTTGCCCTCACGTCCCTCGCGGGTCGCCTGCCGCAGATCGTCCCGCCGTACGACCAGCCCGGGACCGGACCGCCCCCGCGCCCGCTGATGCGGCGCGGCGGCCTGTACCGTCGCCGCCAGATGCAGCTTGGTCAGGGTGCCCCGGGGCCGCCGGGCGCCCGTCGTGCGCCCGTGCTCGGTCCGCGCCCGCGAGCGCCGCCCGGCGGCGCCCTCGCCGAGGCCGGGGACGCTGAGCACCTTCGTACGGAAGGGCTCGGCGGCCCTGACCGGCGACTGCTCGCCGGCGCCCGCACCGGACGGCTGCGGCTCACCGCCGTCGCCCGCCTCGGGCCGCGCGGCGGTGTCCCCGCCCTCGGGGCCGCCGTCCTCGGGGGCGGGCCGACCGCCGCCACCGCCGGGCCCGTTGTCGTCCGGGTCCGGATCGTCGTCGCCGTCGGACCCGTCCGACCCGCCGAACTCCTCCAGCGTCTCGTCGAGCTTGTCCTCGTCGAGCCCGGGCGCGTCGAAGGGATTGCGGCGGCGCCGGTGGGGGAGGGCCAGCAGCGCGGCCTGCCGTACGTCCTCGGCGAGCACGTCGGTCCGCCCCGCCCAGGCGGCCAGCGCGGTGGCCGTCCGCGCCATCACGATGTCGGCCCGCATCCCGTCCACCTCGAACGCCGCGCACGTCGCCGCGATCTGCCGCAGCGCCCCGTCGCCGAGCCGCACCGACGGCAGCAACTGCCGTGCGGCGACGATCCGTTGTCGTACGGTGGCCTCGTCGTCCGCCCACCGCGCGGCGAACCCGGCGGGGTCGTCGTCGTACGCGAGCCGCCGCCGTACGACCTCCACCCGCTGGTCGGGCTCGCGCGAGGCGGCGACCTCGACCGTCAGCCCGAACCGGTCGAGCAACTGCGGCCGCAGCTCGCCCTCTTCGGGGTTCATCGTCCCGACGAGCAGGAACCGCGCCGCATGCCGTACGGAGACGCCCTCACGCTCGACGTACGAGGCGCCCATCGCGGCGGCGTCGAGCAGAAGGTCCACGAGGTGGTCGTGCAGGAGGTTGACCTCGTCGACATAGAGGATGCCCCGGTGTGCGTCGGCGAGCAGCCCCGGCTCGAACGCCTTCACGCCCTCCGCGAGCGCCCGCTCGATGTCGAGCGCGCCCACCAGCCGGTCCTCGGAGGCCCCGACGGGCAGCTCGACCATGCGGGCGGCACGGGACTCGAACGCCCCGCCCTCGTGCGGCCCGTCCGGGCACGCGGGGTCCGGCGCGGCGGGATCGCACGAGAACCGGCACCCGGAGACGACGTCCACGGCGGGCAGGAGCGCGGAGAGCGCCCGCACGGCGGTGCTCTTGGCGGTGCCCTTCTCGCCGCGCACCAGCACGCCGCCGACTGCCGGGGACACCGCGTTCAGCAGCAGCGCGAGCCGCAGGTCGTCCTGGCCGACAACGGCCGTGAACGGAAAGGGGGTACTCACTTCTCGTCGCCCTCCAGATCGCCTTCGAGTTCCAGATACGTGGCGCGCAGCCGCTCCAGCGTCTCCGCGTCGGGCTCCGCCCACAGCCCGCGGTCCGCCGCCTCCAGCAGGCGTTCCGTGATGCCGCGCAGCGCCCACGGGTTGGACCGCTTCATGAAGTCGCGGTTCTCGGCGTCGAAGACGTACTCGGCCGACAACTTCTCGTACATCCAGTCGTCCACGACGCCGGCCGTGGCGTCGTACCCGAACAGGTAGTCCACCGTCGCGGCCATCTCGAACGCGCCCTTGTAGCCGTGGCGCCTCATGGCCGCCATCCAGCGCGGGTTGACCACCCGCGCCCGGAAGACGCGGTGCGTCTCCTCGCCGAGGGTCCTGGTCTTCACCTGGTCCGGTGTCGCCGAGTCGCCCACGTACGCCTCCGGGCTCTCGCCCGTCAGATGGCGGACCATCGCCACCATGCCGCCGTGGTACTGGAAGTAGTCGTCGGCGTCGACGAGGTCGTGTTCTCTCGTGTCGACGTTTTTCGCCGCCACCGCGATCCGCCGGAACGCCGTCTCCATGTCCCCGCGCGCCGCCCGCCCGTCGAGCCCGCGGCCGTACGCGTAGCCGCCCCACACCGCGTACACCTCGGCGAGGTCGGCGTCGGAGCGCCAGTTGCGGGCGTCGATCAGCGGCAGCAGGCCCGCACCGTACGCGCCGGGCTTGGAGCCGAAGATGCGGGAGGTGGCCCGGCGGCGGTCGCCGTGCCCGGCGGTGTCCTCGTCGGCGTGCGCCTTGACGAAGTTGGACCCGGCCGGTTCGTCCAGCTCCGCCACGGCCCGTACCGCGTCGTCGATCAGGCCCACCACGTGCGGGAACGCGTCACGGAAGAAGCCGGAGATGCGGACCGTGACATCGATGCGCGGCCGGCCCAGTTCCTCCAGGCCGACCACCTCGAAGCCGGTCACGCGCCTCGACGCGTCGTCCCACACCGGGCGGCAGCCCAGTAGCGCGAGGATCTCGGCGATGTCGTCGCCCTGCGTGCGCATCGCGGAGGTGCCCCACACCGTCAGGCCGACCGACTTCGGGTACTCGCCGGTGTCGGTGAGGTACCGCTGCACCAGCGAGTCCGCCAGTGACTGCCCGACCTCCCAGCTCAGCCGGGACGGGATCGCCTTGGGGTCGACGGAGTAGAAGTTCCGGCCGGTCGGCAGGACGTTGACCAGTCCGCGCGTGGGCGAGCCGGAGGGGCCCGCCGGGACGTAACCGCCGTCCAGGGCGCGCAGGATGTGCCCGATCTCGTCCGTCGTACGGGCCAGCCGGGGCACGACCTCCTCGCTCGCGAACCGCAACACGGCGACCGCGTCCGGGAGTTCGGTGCCCAGCACCTCGCCTACCAGCGTCTGTCCGGCCTCCGCCGCCCAGCCGCGCGCCTCCATGCCCTCCGCGAGGCGGCGGCAGAGCTGCTCCAGCAGGTCGATCGCGTCGGACGCGGTACGGGACGGGCCGTCGACCAGGTCGGTGAGTTCCACCGGGACCTTCACCCCGGCGCCCGGCTCGGCCAGCAACTCCTTCTCCACCAGGCCGAAGTGGGCGGCGAGCGAGGCCCGCAGCCCCGGCAGCGCGTTCGCCCGCCCGCCCCACACCTGCGAGGCGCGCAGCACGGCGAGTACGAGGTTCACGCGGGGTTCGCCGACCGGGCCGCCGCCGAGGATGTGCAGACCGTCGCGGATCTGGACGTCCTTGATCTCGCAGAGATAGCCGTCGATGTGCATGACGAAGGAGTCGAACTCGTCGTCGTCCGGCTGGTCGTCCACATGCAGGTCGTGATGGAGCTCGGCGGCCTTGACCAGGGTCCAGATCTGCGCCCGTACGGCCGGGGCCTTCGTCGGGTCGAGGTCGCTCACCAGCGCGTACTCGTCGAGGAGTTGCTCCAGCTTGGCGAGGTCGCCGTAGGTGTCGGCCCGGGCCATCGGCGGCACCAGATGGTCGACCACCGTCGCGTGCCCGCGCCGTTTGGCCTGGGTGCCCTCGCCGGGGTCGTTGACGATGAACGGGTAGATCAGGGGCAGGTCGCCGAGGACCGCGTCCGGCGCGCAGCCCGCGCTCAGGCCGAGGCCCTTGCCCGGCAGCCACTCCATCGTGCCGTGCTTGCCCATGTGGACGATCGCGTCGGCGCCGAAGCTGTTCTCCAGCCAGCGGTAGGCGGCCAGGTAGTGGTGGGAGGGCGGCATGTCGGGGTCGTGGTAGATCGCGATGGGGTTCTCGCCGAAGCCGCGCGGCGGCTGAATCATCACGATCACGTTCCCGAACTGGAGGGACGCGAGCACGATGTCGTCACCGTCGACGTACAGCGAGCCCGGCGGCTCGCCCCATGCCTCCAGCATGCCGCCCCGCAGCTCGGGGTCGAGCGTGTCGAACCACTCCCGGTAGTCGGCGAGCGGCACGCGCGCGGGGGCGGCGGCGAGCTGGTCCTCGGTGAGCCACTCCACGTCGTGGCCGCCGGCCTCGATGAGCCGGTGGATCAACTCGTCGCCGCCGGACGGGTATCCGTGCACCCCGTACCCGGCGTCGCGCAGCGCGTCCAGCACCCGGACGGCCGAGGCGGGCGTGTCCAGGCCGACGGCGTTGCCGACCCGGGAGTGCTTGGTGGGGTAGGCGGTGAAGACGAGCGCGATCCTCTTCTCCGCGTTCGGCTTGTGCCCGAGCGCCGCGTGCCGCACGGCGATCCCGGCGACCCGCGCGGCCCGCTCGGGGTCGGCGACGTACACCGGCACGTCGTCCGGGCCCTGCTCCTTGAAGGAGAAGGGGACGGTGACGAGCCGGCCGTCGAACTCGGGGATGGCGACCTGCATCGCCGCGTCCATGGGGGACAGCGCGGCGTCGGACGCCTCCCACTGGGCGCGCGAGGAGGTCAGGCAGAGCCCTTGCAGCACGGGCACGTCGAGGTCGGCGAGCGCGCCGACGTCCCACGCCTCCTCCTCGCCGCCCGCCGACGCCTGGGAGGCGTGGGTGCCACCGGCGGCGAGGACGGTGGCGACGAGCGCGTCGGCCCCCGCCAGCAGCTCGTACAGCCCGGGGTCCGCACCGCGCAGCGAACCGCAGTACACCGGGAGCGCGTTGGCACCGCGCGCCTCGATCGCGTCGCACAGGGTGTCGACGAAGCCGGTGTTGCCGCTGAGTTCGTGGGCGCGGTAGAAGAGCACGCCGACGGTCGGGCGGCCCGGCGCGCACGCGCGTGCCCCGTGCACGCCGTACTCGGGCATCTTGCGCGGCTCGTCGAAGCCCTCGCCGGTCAGCAGCACGGTGTCCGACAGGAACCGGGCGAGCTGGGTGAGGTTGTCGGGGCCGCCCTCGACCAGATAGCGCAGCGCCTCGGCCACCACGCCCGCCGGCACCGACGACTCCGCCATCAGCTCGGCGTCCGGCACGGTCTCCCCGCCGAGCAGCACGGTCGGCACGCCGGACGCCTTCAGCGCGGCGAGCCCGTCCTCCCAGGCCCGCTTGCCGCCCAGCAGCCGTACGACGGCGAGGTCGGCGCCGTCGAGCAGCGCGGGCAGCTCCGCGGCGACGTCCACGCGGGTGGGGTTGCCGATCCGGTACCCGGCACCGGCGGCGGCCCGGGCCGCCAGCAGGTCCGTGTCGGCGGTCGACAACAACAACACTGTGCTCATGCGGGCGCTCCCGGTGGGATGAAGGGCAGTCCTTGCGGCGCGCCGGACTCGATGAGCCGCCACAGCGCGTCCGTGTCCGCGTGCTGTTCGATCAGGTCGCCTAGCCGGTCGAGCTGCTCCTCGCGGAGCGCGGCGAACGACGTGTCCGGGGCGGGGACGAAGCGGCGGCCTGCGGCGGCGGCCACCTCGCGCAGGAAGGCGCGCCGGAAACCGTCCGACTCCAGCGAGCCGTGCCAGTGCGTGCCCCAGACGGCGCCGACCCGGCAGCCGTCCAAGAACGCTTCTCCGCCGGTGACGTCGGCGACCCCGTGGTGGATCTCGTACCCCTCGACGGGCTCGCCGAGGGCCTCGCCGACGGGCCGGGCGAGGGTCTTCCCGGGGGCGAACCGGACCCGTACGGGCAGCACCCCGAGGCCGTCCACCCGCCCGGCGCGCGACTCGACCTCGTCCTCGATGCGTTCGCCGAGGATCTGGAAGCCGCCGCAGATCCCGAGCACCGGCCGCCCCTCGGCCGCCCTGCGCCGCAGCGCGTCCGCGAGCCCCCGCTCCCGCAGCCACTCCAGGGCGCGGACCGTCCCCCGGGTCCCCGGAACCACCACGAGATCGGCGTCGGCCAGCTCCTCCGGCCGGTCCACGAACCGCACGACGACGCCGGGTTCGGCGGCGAGCGCGTCGACGTCCGTGAAGTTGGACATCAGCGGGACCGCGCACACGGCGACCCGCAGCACGTCCTCGCCGACCGGCGGCGCGGTGTTCGACTCCCGTACGGTGCCGCGCAGCGACACCCTGAGTCCATCCTCTTCATCGATGCCGAGTCCGTGCCGGAACGGCAGGACGCCGTAGGTGGAGCGGCCGGTGAGGCCGTGCAGCATGTCGAGGCCGGGTTCGAGGAGCGAGACGTCGCCCCGGAACTTGTTGACGAGGAACCCGGCGACCAGCTCCTGGTCCTCGGGAGAGAGCAGGGCGACGGTGCCGAAGAAGGAGGCGAAGACGCCGCCCCGGTCGATGTCGCCGACGACGACCACGGGGAGCTTCGCGTTGCGCGCGATCCCCATGTTGACGATGTCGGTACGGCGCAGATTGATCTCGGCGGGGCTGCCCGCGCCCTCGCAGATCACCGCGTCGTACGTGGCGCGCAGCTCGGCCAGGGAGTCGAGCACGGTGCCGAGCAACCGCTGCTGCCGGCCGCCGTGGTAGCCGCGGGCGCTCATCTCGCCGACCGGCCGGCCGAGCAGCACGACCTGGCTGCTGCGCTCGCCGCCCGGCTTCAGCAGGACGGGGTTCATCAGCGCGGTCGGCTCGATCCGGCACGCCTGGGCCTGCATGGCCTGCGCGCGCCCGATCTCGGCGCCCTCGCGGGTGACGAACGAGTTGAGGGACATGTTCTGCGCCTTGAACGGCGCGACCTTGACGCCCTGCCGCGCCAGCCACCGGCAGATACCGGCGGTGACGACGCTCTTCCCGGCGTCGGAGGTGGTTCCGGCGACGAGCAGCCCGCCGCCCGGCCGACGGTCGGTGCCGCCGCTCATGACATACGTCCCTTCGTCCGACGGCGCCCGAACACGAGCCGCACGCCCGCGCACACGCCCAGCGCGAGCCAGCTCACGCGTCGGGAGAGCCGCGCCGCGCGCTCGATGTCGTCCGTCCGCACGGCGCGCCCGGTGCCGTTGAGGACCGGACGGTGCTCCACACGCCCCGCGTAGGACAAGGTGCCGCCGAGCCGCACCCCGAGCGCCCCCGCGAAGGACGCCTCCACGGGACCGGCGTTGGGGCTCGGATGCCGGGACGCGTCCGCCCGCCAGGCCCGTACCGCACCCCGGGGGTCCGGTCCGGCGACGGCCGCGAGGACGGCGGTGAGCCGCGCCCCCGGCGCACCGGCGAGGTCGTCCAGGCGTGCGGAGGCCCAGCCGTAGCGCAGATGACGGGGGGAGCGGTGACCCACCATGGCGTCCAGCGTGTTGACGGCCCGGAAGCCGAGCAGCCCCGGCACACCGGCGACGGCGCCCCACACCAGGGCGCCGACGACGGCGTCGGAGGTGTTCTCGGCGACGGACTCGACGACCGCCCGCGCGATCCCGTCGGCGTCCAGCGCCTGCGGGTCGCGTCCGCACAGATGCGGCAGCCGCGCCCGGGCGGCGTCCACGTCACCGGCCTCCAGCGCCCGCCCGACGGCCCGCGCCTCGCGGACGAGCGAGGTGCCGCCGACGACGGCCCAGGTGGCGGTCGCGGTCAGGGCGATCGAGGCGGCGGGGGAGCGGCGTACGGCGCGCGCGGCGACGGCTCCGAGCGCCGTGGCGCCACCGGCGCACACGACGGTGTGCAGCGCGCCCCAGCCACGGTGGTCGCGCCAGAGCCCGCGCTCCACGGCGGCCGCGGCACGGCCGAACACGGCGACCGGATGCCCGCGGCGCGGATCGCCGAGGAGCAGGTCGCCGAGGAGGCCGGCGGTGGCGCCGTACGCGAAGCGTTCGGCACCCACGGGGTCAGCCGGCCGTGGGATCGGTCAAGGTGTCGCTGGTGAACCTCGGTCGGCAGCCGCGCATGGCGATATGTCCTCACTCAGGGTGTCCACGCCCTGGTTCGACGAGACCGGCGGTGAGAGTTCCTGGCTCCCGGGATTCCTACCCCGGTGACAGTGGCGGGACCGCGCCGGATTTCCACCGGCTTCCTCTCCTGCCGCCGCATTGGCCCCGGCAGTCCACCACGCGCCCGCACAACAGGTCAACCTGCCCCTGACCTGCTGTGCGAAGTCCCACACCCCCCACCACGAACCCGCCGCGGAACGGTGGCCCGTAAGGGGCGCGGGGCGCGACGAACGCAAGAGCCGCGCCCCATGAGGGGCGCGGGCAACTGCGCGACAAGCCACAACGAGCCCGCACCCGCCCAAGAACCCCACCCACCCGAGCTCTCAGGCGCCCTCTCCCACCCACCCCAACTCCCCACCCCCCCCCGGGGGTCCAAGGGGCAGCGCCCCTTGAGGGACGGGAAGGGTAGGGGCGGCGGGGGCGAAAAAAACCCACCCCCGCCCACCACCACGGCTACAACACGACCACGGCTACAACACGACCACGGCTCCGGCTACGCCACGATCAGATGAATCCCGTACGCCACAGCCGCCGCACACGCGGCAAAGCACACGTACGCTCCCGTCGCGGCAAGCACGGCCCCCCCACCCCGCGCCGACTCCCTCTTCGTCAGCCCCACGATCCCGAGCGTGAACAACCCCACCAGCCCCACCGTCACCACGAGCGAGACCCCGAACACGGAACCCAGCGCAACCCAGTCGATCTTCATGCCGTCCGCTCCTTACACCGTGGCCGCACGGTTGGGTTCCGCGGCCGGCCCCGCATCGGCGGCCGGCGCGGGAATGGTCGCCTGCAACCCCGCCCCCGCCGGGGGCACCCCCACCGGCGGCGGCGCCACCGCGGCGATCGCCGCGGTCACCACCCCCGGCGACTCGACGGCACCGGAGCCGGCCTCACCCGCGTCGAGTTCATTGACGTTGTCCACGGTCACCGGCGTCCGCCGCGACAGCACCCAGATCGTCCCGGCCCCCGCCACCAACAGCGCACCCGTGACCACCGTCCCCCACGTCCCCTGCTTCGTGAGGAACTCCGCCCCCGCCCCGACCAGCCCCGCCGCCGGCAGCGTCAGACACCAGGCGACGAACATCCGGGTCGCGGTGGACCAGCGGACCACCCCGCCCCGCCGCCCGAGCCCGGAGCCCATCACCGCACCGGAGCAGACCTGGGTGGTGGAAAGGGAGAAACCGATGTGCGAGGAGGCGAGGATCGCCGTCGCCGCACTGGTCTGCGCGGCGAACCCCTGCGGCGGCGCCAGATCCGTCAGCCCCTTGCCGAGGGTGCGGATGATCCGCCAGCCACCCAGATACGTGCCGAGCGCTATCGCCGTACCGGCCGAGAAGATGACCCACATCGGCGGGTTGGAGCCGGGCGCGAGAACGCCTCCGGTGACCAGGGCGAGGGTGATGATGCCCATGGTCTTCTGCGCGTCGTTGGTGCCGTGCGCGAGCGAGACCAGCCCGGCCGAGGCGATCTGCCCGGCCCGGTACCCCTTCGCGGTGGCCTTCTCGTCGGCCCGGTTGCCGATCGCGTACGTCAGCCGGGTCGCGAGCATCGCGGCCAGCCCGGCCACGACGGGCGCGGCGACCGCCGGGATGAGGACCTTGGTGACGACGGTCGAGCCGTTCACCGACGACCAGCCGGCCGACATGACCGCCGCGCCGATCAGACCGCCGAACAGTGCGTGGGAGGAACTGGAGGGCAGACCCAGCAGCCAGGTCAGCAGGTTCCACAGGATCGCGCCGACGAGGGCGGCGAAGATCACTTCGGTCCGCAGGCCCTCTTCGTTGATGATGCCGCCGGAGATCGTCTTGGCGACCTCCACGGAGAGGAACGCGCCGACGAGGTTCAGCACGGCGGACATGGCCACCGCCGTCTTGGGCCTCAGGGCGCCGGTCGAGATGGTGGTGGCCATCGCGTTGGCTGTGTCGTGGAAACCGTTCGTGAAATCGAACACGAGTGCGGTGACAATCACGATACCCAGGAGGAGCGTGATGTGTTCCATTTACCCAGGCTTCTGTTGGACGTCAGTGTCACCTGGACGGTAGGCAACCTGGGTGAACGGCAGGTGAACGAGGGCGGGCGGTGCGGTGACCCGAACGGGGTGCCGCGATTCCGCTTTCCGGCGGTGTCCGCGCACCCGCCGCCCCGCGTCAGCCCCGCGCGAACCGTTTCAACCCGGCGAGCGAGCCGTTGAAGCGGTTCTGGTCGCCGGGCAGGGTGCCGGCGGTGGCGTACTGCCAGAACGTCCAGGTGTTCCAGCCGCCCGGCAGCGCCCCCGTACCGGAGGTGCCGTGCCGGGCGATCCACAGCGCGTGGTCCGCGGCGAAGGCGGTGCTGTCGCCGGTGCACAGCCGCCACCAGTTGGCCGTGGTGTACAGCACGGGCCGGCGCCCGGTCAGCCGCAGCACCTCGTCGCTGAACGCTCTGATCCAGCGCACCATGGCGGCCTTGCCCAGCCCGTAGCACTTGTGCGATCCGTACGGGTTGTACTCCATGTCCAGCGCGGGCGGCAGCGTCCGGCCGTCCGCGCGCCAGGCGCCGCCGTTGCGCACGAAGTACGCCGCCTGCGTGGCGCCGGAGGACCGGTCCGGCACGGCGAAGTGGTATGCGCCGCGCAGGATCCCGGCGGCGCGCGCCCCGTCGTACTGCTTCTTGAAGGTGGGGCTGCGGTAGTCGGTGGACTCGGTCGCCTTGACGTAGACGAACGCCGCCCCGTCCGCCCTGGCCTTCGCCCAGTCGACGCCGCCCTGGTGCGAGGAGACGTCGTGCCCCTTCGGCTTGCCCGCGGCGACGGCCCGGGCGGGCGCCGCCGCGCCCGTGGCGAGCAGCGCACCGCAGAGCGCGAGCGTCAGGGTGCGGGCAGCGTGACGTGAGGTCATGGATCCCCCCGGGGGACGGTGGACACGCGGGCGCGGGAACCGTCGCGCACGGACGGCCCCGCAGGAGCCCCAGAGAGTAGTAGAAGACGGGAGGAAATCGGCCAATCATCATCCAATCGGCTCATAGGGGCGCGTTCAGGGGCGTATGCGCCGGGCGTGAGCGCCGGGCGCGCACGGCGCACCTGGCATGATCGCGCCATGACTGAGCAGCGGCAGAACCCGGGACGGGAGCAACGGCGGGAACGGGTGCGGGTGCGGGAGGCGGCCGAGGGCGGGGTGGCCGACGCCTGGGAGGCGCTCGTCGCCACCGCCCGCCGCACGGTCGCCGACGGACTGGTCGTCGGCACCTCCGGCAACGTGTCGGTACGGGTCGGGGACACGGTGCTGGTCACGCCCACCGGAGTGCCGTACGACAGGCTGGGCCCCGACGACGTGGTCGGCGTCGGACTCGACGGCCGCCAGGTGCTCGGCACACTGCGGCCGACCAGCGAACTCCCCATGCACCTCGCGGTGTACCGCACCACCGACGCACGTGCGGTCGTGCACACCCACGCGGTGCACTCGACGGCGGTCTCCACACTCGTCCGGGAGCTCCCGCTGATCCACTACATGGCCGCGGCCATGGGCGGCCCCGTCCGGGTCGCCCCCTACGCCACGTACGGCACCCCCGAGCTGGCCGACAACGTGCTCCAGGCCCTCACCGACCGCACCGCCTGCCTCCTCCAGAACCACGGCACCCTGGCCTACGGCACCACCCTCGACCAGGCCTATGACCACACCGCCCAACTCGAATGGATGTGCCACGTCTGGCTCACGGCCACAGCAACGTCGGCAGGCCCACCCACCCTCCTGACCCCCGACCAACTGAACGAGGTCAAGGCCCGCTTGCACACCTACGGCCAGCAGCGCGCCCCTTAAGGGGCGCGGGGCTGTGTTGTCTGCGCGGCTCCGCCGCGGCGGGCGCGAGCACTCACCGTGCCCCTTAAGGGGCGCGGGGAACTGCGCGAGAAGCCCCCACCCACCCGCACCCGACAACGCGCCCCCCCGGGGTCCAAGGGGCCGAGCCCCTTGAAGGGACGGGAAGGGTAGGGGCGGCGGGGGCGAAACAAACCACAGCACCCCACCAAAAAGGGGGCCCGCTGGCCGAAGCCCCCCGCACCCACGACACTGGACCGGTGCGCACTGTCAGGCCGACCCCCACCACCCTCACCACAGCCCTGGCCCTCACCGCCGGCCTCGCCGGCGCCACCGGCCTGGCCGCCGGCCGCCTCGCCGCCGACGCCGCCCTCAAAGCACCCCCCGGCCGCCCCCTCCCCACCGAATCCCGCCTCACCGTCCACGCCACGGCCGCCGGCCGCATCACCCTGACCCGCGCCCTCGCCTCCCGCCGCCCCGGCACCTACGGCCTCACCGGCCACGGCTCCCACGCGGTCGTCGGCCAGGTCCTCACCGGAACCCCGCACTCCGCCGACACGGTCGTCCGGCGGCTCGAACGCGTCACCCACGGCACCCTGGAGACCGGCGACAGGGTCCGGCTCACCCCCAACCTCCACATCGGCGACCCGGGCACCGCCCTCGGCCTCGACCACACCGACGTGGACGTGCCCGGCGAACTCGGCCCGCTGCCGGCGTGGTTCGTGCCGGGCGTGCGCGACATGTGGGTGATCGCCGTGCACGGGCTCGGTGCGACCCGCGAGCACCCGATGAACCTGATGCGGTTCTACAACCGCAACCACCTCACCGTGCTCGCCCTCTCCCACCGGGGCGACGCCGGCGCGCCCCGTTCGCCGGACGGTCTCCACCACCTCGGGGACACCGAGTGGCGGGACGTGGACGCGGCGATCCAGTACGCCGTGCGCCACGGTGCCCGGCAGGTGGTGCTGCACGGCTGGTCGACCGGCGCGACCATGGCGCTGATCGCCGCGGTCCGTTCCGAACTGCGGGACCGTGTCGTGGGGCTGGTGCTCGACTCGCCCGTGCTCGACCGGGAGGCGACGGTGCGGGCACTGGCGGCGGCGCGGCACACGCCGCGGGTGCTGCTGCCGTTGGCGGTGCGGGCGGCGCAGGGGAAGGCGCGGTGGGATGCGGAGCGGTTGCGACGGGTGGTGGACCCGGGGCGGCTCACGAAGCCGACGCTGCTCTTCCACGGGCCGGGCGACGCGGTCGCGCCGTGGGGGGCGTCGCGGCGGTTGGCGGAGGCGAAGGAGGGGCTGGTGGTGTTGCACGAGGTGCGGGAGGGGGTGCACGGGGCGATGTGGAACGCGGACCCCGAGGGGTACGAGGAGGCGCTGGGGCGCTTCTTGACGCCGCTGGTGTGAGCTTGAGGGTTTCCTCGCCCCCGCCGCCCCTGCCCTTCCCGTCCTCAAGGGGCGCTGCCCCGTGGACCCCGGGAGTGGGAGAGGGCGCCTGGGAACTGGGGTGGGCGGCGTTCCCGGGCGGGCGCGGGTGCGCCGTGGCTTGTCGCGCGGTTCCCCGCGCCCCTGCGTTGGTCGCGTCCGCGCGGCGGCGGCCGCGGATCGGCACAGGGGCCCGCGTCCCGTGCGGGGTGCGGTCCCGTTCCGGTTCGCGGCCCGGGGAGCGGTTGTCGCGCTGGCCTCCCCGGGCCGCGAAGGCCGGGCATCGGCATTCCGTTTGGGTTTTCGGACCGTCAACCGGAAGACTGCACCTGTGACGTCCCGTACCCCGCGCGACTCCAGGCTCCGACTCGTCCGTCCGCGGCCCCTGGCCGCCGCTCCCCGGGCGGTGAACCAGCACCGCACGCGCCGCCCCGCGCCCCGGCCGCCGGAGGGCACCCCGCCACCGGCGGAACTGGCCCGCATGGCCCGCGCCCGGCTGGCCGGGGCCGCCACGATCGCCCGGTGGGCCGACACCGCACTGCGCCCCGGCCGTGACGGCGCGGGCTCCGACGGCGGAGGCACCCTCTCCGACCGGACCGCCGAACACGCCGCGGACGAACTGCGGCTGACCGTCGCTCAGGTGCGCGCCGACTGGGACACCGCCCGGCTCGCCGGCCTCGTCGAGGTGCACGGCAACAGCGCCCGCTCCGGCTGGCGGCTGCGCGCCTGGGACCGTGACGACAGCGCCGTCCTGCGCGGCTGGGTCGCCCTGTTCGACGCCTGGTCGCTCGCCTCCCCGGAGCCCTCGGACCGGGAGCACGCCGACGTCGCCGAGGTCGTCTCCGCGATGCCCCAGCTCCTCTCCTTCCTTCAGCTCTCCGCCGGCCCCGTGCCCGTGGAGCAGCTCCTGGACCTGCTGCGCCAGCGCGTCACCGAGCTGCGCACCGAACGCTGCGAGGTCCCCTACGGCCCCGCGCCCGAACCCCTCGCCCCGTCGAACGGCGGCCTCCGGGCCGTCGAACCCCCCTCCCTCGTCGTTCCCCCCGCCCCACCCGAACCCGCCGACGCCGGCACCCTCGCTCCCCTCCTCGACTGGGCGCTGCGGGCGCTCGCCTCTGTGGGGGCGCTGACCTACGGCGACGGCCAGGCCACCCTCACCCCGCTCGGCAACTGGGCGGTGTGGGTCAAACTGGAGCAGATCTGCGTGGCCGCGCAGAGCCCCGCCGGCAACATCGAGGTCGCCGCCGAGGACATGCTCCGCGGCTGCGCCCAGCTCCGCCCCAACGCCGCCCGCGCCGAGTACCGCGCCTGGCTCGCCGCCCGCCCCGTCGGCGGCGCCGTCACCGAACTCCTCGAGGCCGCCCGCGGCGAGGACGCCCTGCTGCGCGGCCTGGCCTTCGAGGCGCTGCGCGTCGTCGGCGCCCCCGCCGAACCCGAGGTGCGCACCGCCGCCGAGGAGGCCGGACTGCGCCCCTACGCCCTGCTCTGGCTCGCCGAGCAGGAGGGCGTCGACCCCGAGGACGCCCACGAGGTGCTCACCCGCGAGGAGGCCACCTGGCTGTGGGTCGACACCGCCGCCGCCGTCGCCGACCACGGGGAGGCGCCGCTCCTCGTACGCCACCTGGAGTCCGCCGTGCAGCCCACCGTGCCCGCGCTCCTGGACGAGGTGCGTGCCGTCGGCCATCCGCGCACGGTGCAGGTGCTCGTCGCCCTCGCCGCCGCGCACCCCGACCCGGCGCTGGCCAGAGCCGTCCGCAGAGCCGCCTTCCAGGTCCACACCGGCGGCTGACCCCACGAGCGGGCCCCGTGCCCGGCCACCCCGCTCAGGAACCGGTCCCGCACAGGAACCGGTCCGCGCTCAGGAACCGGTCCGCGCTCAGGAACCGGTCTCCGGCGCGTACGTGCCGAAGCTCCAGATGTTGCCCTCCACGTCCCGGGCCATGTAGTCCCGTGAGCCGTAGTCCTGGTCCGTCGGGGGCATCAGGATCTCCGCGCCCTGCTCCACCGCTCTGCGGTGGTGTGCGTCGACGTCGTCCACCACCACGTAGACCCCCGACGGGCCCCCGCCCTTCATCGCCTCGTCGAACCGGCCGCCCCGGCCCTTGGAGCCGAGCATCACCGCGCCATTGCCCTGGACCAGTTCGGCGTGGACCACCTTGCCGTCCTCGCCCTCGTACACCGCGAGTTCGGCGAAACCGAACGCCGCGGTGAGCTGGCGGATCGCCGCCGACGCGTCCGCGTACAACAGCGTCGGGAAGACGCTCGGACGTCCGCCGCCCGTGCCTGCCATGCCGATCACGCTCCCTTCACGGCCTCCGCACCCCGCGCCCTCCATGACCGGAATGTGGCCTGCTTCACAGTCTGGCACCCCCCACTGACAACGCGGCCGGAACCGGCACGGCCCTACCCGGGAGGAGTACGCGAGCGGCACGTACGGGACGCGGCAGGAAGCGCACGGCGGCCCCGTACGTGGGGCAAAACCGCTTGCGCACCCCCGTTAGACTTGGCCCATGGCCATTCTCCTCGCGCATTAGACAGCGGGAACGCCCCCAGCCGCCCGTCCCGCCCTCTCCCGCTACTGGAGTCTGTCCGTGATTTCCGCTTCCGGCATCGAGCTGCGCGCCGGTGCCCGCATCCTCATCGAGTCCGCCACCTTCCGCGTCGCCAAGGGCGACCGCATCGGCCTGGTCGGGCGCAACGGCGCCGGCAAGACCACCCTCACCAAGGTCCTGGCCGGCGAGGGCATCCCGGCCGGCGGCACCGTCACCCGCTCCGGCGAGGTCGGCTACCTCCCGCAGGACCCCCGCACCGGCGACCTCGACGTGCTCGCCCGCGACCGCATCCTCTCCGCGCGCGGCCTGGACGTCCTGCTGCGCAAGATGCGCGAGAACGAGCAGCGCATCGCCAACGGCCAGGGCGCCACGCGGGACAAGGCCATGCGGCAGTACGAGCGCCAGGAGACCGAGTTCCTCACCAAGGGCGGGTACGCCGCCGAGGCCGAGGCCGCCACCATCGCCGCCGCGCTCAACCTGCCCGACCGCGTGCTCGGCCAGCCCCTGCACACGCTCTCCGGCGGCCAGCGGCGCCGTATCGAACTGGCCCGCATCCTGTTCTCCGACGCGGACACCCTGCTGCTCGACGAGCCCACCAACCACCTCGACGCCGACTCGATCATCTGGCTGCGCGACTACCTCAAGACCTACCGCGGCGGCTTCATCGTCATCTCCCACGACGTCGACCTGGTCGAGACGGTCGTCAACAAGGTGTTCTACCTGGACGCCAACCGCTCCCAGATCGACGTCTACAACATGGGCTGGAAGCTGTACCAGCAGCAGCGCGAGGCGGACGAGAAGCGCCGCAAGCGGGAGCGGCAGAACGCCGAGAAGAAGGCCGCCGCGCTCCACTCGCAGGCCGACAAGATGCGTGCCAAGGCCACCAAGACGGTCGCCGCGCAGAACATGGCCCGCCGCGCCGACAAGCTGCTCGCCGGTCTGGAGGCGGTGCGCCAGTCCGACAAGGTCGCCAAGCTCCGCTTCCCCGAGCCGTCCCCCTGCGGCAAGACCCCGCTCATGGCCGAGGGCCTGTCGAAGTCGTACGGCTCCCTGGAGATCTTCACCGACGTCGACCTGGCCGTCGACAAGGGCTCCCGGGTCGTCATCCTCGGCCTCAACGGCGCCGGCAAGACGACGCTGCTGCGGCTGCTCGGCGGCGTCGAGCAGCCCGACACCGGCGCGGTCGTCCCCGGCCACGGCCTCAAGCTCGGCTACTACGCGCAGGAGCACGAGACCCTCGACGCCGACCGCACGGTGCTGGAGAACATGCGTTCGGCCGCGCCCGACATGGACCTCGTCGAGGTCCGCAAGGTGCTCGGCTCGTTCCTGTTCTCCGGCGACGACGTCGACAAGCCCGCCGGGGTCCTCTCCGGCGGCGAGAAGACCCGGCTCGCGCTGGCCACCCTCGTCGTCTCCTCCGCCAACGTGCTGCTCCTGGACGAGCCCACCAACAACCTCGACCCGGCCAGCCGCGAGGAGATCCTCGGCGCCCTGCGCACCTACAAGGGCGCGGTCGTCCTGGTCACCCACGACGAGGGCGCGGTGGAGGCGCTGCAGCCGGAGCGGATCATCCTGCTCCCGGACGGCGTCGAGGACCTGTGGGGTTCCGACTACGCGGACCTCGTCGCCCTCGCCTGAGCGAGGTGATGATCCATTGCTCATGGATCATTCGGCCCATCGGTGATCCACCATCTGTGTGAGATCTCCTCGTACCGCGGTGCGTCGCACGCCGCTCTTCCGGCCGGGTCCCCCTTCCGCGGGGGCCCGGCCGTCGCGCGTCCGTGACCTGCTGCTTCGCGGAAGCACTCGTTCGGACGTACGGAACGCCACCGATCGGAATACATCCCTCCGCTTGTGGGGACCCGCTCCTGTCGTCAAAACCGTCTCTCATCGACCTTGCCGAATGGGTGGCCAACCCGCCCCGGAGGGGTGATCATGAGAGGACCAGAGCGCACTTCCCATGAGGAGGCACGGGTGGCCGAGACTCTGAAGAAGGGCAGCCGGGTGACCGGCGCCGCGCGCGACAAGCTCGCGGCAGACCTGAAGAAGAAGTACGACTCCGGTGCGAGCATCCGGGCGCTGGCCGAGGAGACCGGCCGCTCGTATGGCTTCGTGCACCGGATGCTCAGCGAGTCGGGCGTCACGCTGCGTGGACGCGGCGGAGCGACCCGGGGAAAGAAGTCCACCTCCGCCTGAGGCCCTCGAGCCCTGGGCGGCCATCGGATCTCCGATGGTGACCACCCGGACGGTCGGGTGACCGACCGGGTGGTTACTGTGCAGTCACTTGGGATGCCGGTGCACGGCGTCCCCGACGACCGCACCCCTCGGAGGCGCCCCATGGCTTCGCTCGGACTGGACCTCGAACCGGTATTCGACAAGGACGGCGTACGCCTCACCGTGGACGACGCGATCGCCACGGTGACGCTGACCAACCCCGCCAAGCGCAACCCCCAGGGCCCCGCTCTGTGGCGCGCGCTGATCGAGGTCGGCCGGCTGCTGCCGGGTTCGGTGCGGGTGGTCGTGCTGCGCGGCGAGGGCCAGTCCTTCTCGGCGGGGCTCGACCGGCAGATGCTCACGCCCGACGGAATCCCCGGCGAGCCCTCGTTCATCGGGCTCGCGCGCAGCGACGACGCCGAGCTGGACGCCACGATCGCCGCGTACCAGGAGGCGTTCACCTGGTGGCGGCGGAACGACCTGGTGTCGATCGCCGCCGTGCAGGGGCATGCCATCGGCGCCGGATTCCAGCTGGCGCTCGCCTGTGACCTGCGGGTCGTCGCGGACGACGTGCAGTTCGCCATGCGTGAGACCAGCCTCGGTCTGGTGCCGGACCTCGCGGGTACGTACCCGCTCGTCGGCCTGGTCGGGTACGCCCGCGCCCTGGAGATCTGCGCGACGGGCCGCTTCGTCCACGCGGAGGAGGCGGTGAGCACCGGCCTGGCCAATGTCGCGGTGCCCGGCGCGCAGCTCGACGACGCGGTGCGGGATCTCGCGGACGCGCTGCTCGCGGCCCCGAGGGACGCCGTCGTCGAGACGAAGGCGCTCCTGCGGGGGGCGGCCGACCGCACGTACGACGCGCAGCGCGCGGCGGAACGGGCCGCACAGGCCCGCCGCCTCCGCGACCTGGCCGGCCTGTCGGACTGAGCGGGGCGCCCAGTAGCTCGGGGGTGCGTGTTGTCGGGCGACTGCGGGTGTTCGTGGTCGCTCGCGCAGTTCCCCGCGCCCCTTTCAGGGGCGCGAGGAAATCCCTCAGAACCCCCGCAGCGCGCCCCCGTCCACCGGCAGCATCACGCCCGTCAGATACGACGCCCCCGGCGACAGCACGAACGCCGCCACCCGCCCGAACTCCTCGGGCAACCCGTACCGCCTGAGCGGAATCCGCGACTCCTGCGCCCGCCGCGTCGCCTCCGGATCCGCGGACAACGCGTCCAGCTCCCGCACCCGGTCCGTATCGATCCGCACCGGCAGCAACCCCACCACCCGAATCCCCCGCGGACCCAACTCGTCCGCCAACGACTTCGCGAACCCCGCGAGCCCCGGCCGCAACCCGTTCGAGATCGTCAGCCCCGGTACCGGCTCGTACACCGACCCCGACAGCACGAACCCGATCACCCCGCCCTCCGCCAGCTCCGCCGCGGCCGCCCGCGCCATCCGCACCGCCCCCAGGAACACGGACTCGAACGCGGCCCCCCACTGCTCGTCCGTGTTGTCGGCGACGAACCCCGGCGCCGGCCCGCCCACACTCACCAGCACCCCGTGGAAGCCGCCGAAGTGCTCCCGCGCGGCGGCGATCAGCCGGGCCGGCGCCTCCGGGTCGGCATTGTCCGCGGCCACCCCCACCGCGTTCGGCCCGAGCTCCGCCGCGGCCTCGGCCACGCCGTTGTCGTCCCGCCCGGTGAGCACCACCTTGGCCCCGTCGGCCACCAGCTCCCGAGCGGCGGCGTTGCCCAGCCCCCGGGTCGCCCCGGTGACCACGTACACACGGTCCTTCAGTCCAAGATCCATACGTCCATCCTGCCCTCACTGCTGCGGGAACGCGGGGCTGGCCCCCTTGCCGCCGTACAGACACAGCGCCGTGTTGACCAGGCCCAGATGACTGAACGCCTGCGGAAAGTTGCCGAGCTGGCGGCCGTCGACCGGGTCGTACTCCTCGGCGAGCAGCCCGACGTCGTTGGCGAGGGCGACGATCCGTTCGAACAGTTCCCTGGCCTCCTGCGCGCGGCCCGTCAGGTGCAGCGCCTCCGCGAGCCAGAAGGAGCAGACCAGGAACGTGCCCTCGTCGCCGGGCAGCCCGTCGACGTTCGGGCCGGCCGTGCTGTAGCGGCGTACGAAGCCCTCGTGGCCGAGCTCCGCACGGACCGCGTCGACCGTGCCGACCACCCGGGGGTCCTCCGGCGGCAGGAAGCCGACCCGGGGGATGAGCAGCAGCGAGGCGTCCAGCTCCTGCGAGCCGTAGAACTGGGTGAACGTGTTCCGCTTCGGGTCGTACCCCCGTTCGCACACCTCCCGGTGCACCTCGTCCCGCATCGCCCGCCAGCCGTCGAGGTCGCCGTCGAGTTCAGGGTTCTGTTCGAGCGCGCGCACCGCGCGGTCGGCGGCCACCCACGCCATCACCTTGGAGTAGACGAAGTGCCGGCGGCCGCCGCGCACCTCCCACAGCCCCTCGTCGGGCTGTTTCCAGGCGGTGCGCAGGAAGTCCATCAGGGCCCGCTGCACCTGCCACATGTGCGGCTTGGCGGGCAGCCCGGAGCTGAGCCCGAGCGAGAGGGAGTCGATGACCTCGCCGTACACGTCCAGCTGGAGCTGGGTCACCGCGTCGTTGCCGATCCGTACGGGGGAGGAGCCGGCGTAGCCGGAGAGCCAGGGCAGCTCCACCTCGCGCAGCCGCCGCTCGCCCGAGAGGCCGTACATGATCTGCAGGTCGGCGGGGTCGCCGGCGACCGCGCGCAGCAGCCAGTCCCGCCACGCCTCGGCCTCGTCCAGATAGCCGGCGCCGAGCAGCGCGTTCAGGGTGAGCGTGGAGTCGCGCAGCCAGGAGTAGCGGTAGTCCCAGTTGCGGACCCCGCCGAGCTGTTCGGGCAGTGAGGTGGTCGGCGCGGCGACGATGCCGCCGGTCGGCCGGTAGGTGAGCGCCTTGAGCGTGATGAGGGAGCGTACGACGGCGTCCCGGTGCGGCCCGTCGTAGCGGCATCTGGCCGCCCAGGCCTGCCAGTCCGCCAGGCTGGTGCGCAGGGCGGTGTACGGGTCGACGAGCGGGGGGCGCGGCTCGTGCGAGGGGTGCCAGGTGAGGACGAAGGCGACCTTCTCGCCCTCGCGCACGGTGAACTCCGAGTGCGTGCAGAAGTCCTCGCCCCAGGTGCGCACGTGCGGCTCGCTGCGCAGCCAGACCGCGTCGGGCCCGGCGACCGCCACGCGGTGGCCGTCGGTGCGGCGCATCCAGGGGACGATGGAGCCGTAGTCGAAGCGCAGCCGGAGCGCGCCGCGCATGGTGACGGCGCCGGACAGCCCCTCGACGATGCGGACGACGTCGGGGGCGCGGTCGCGCTGCGGCATCAGGTCGGTGACGCGGACCGATCCCTCGGGGGTGTCCCACTCGGTGTCCAGGATCAGGGAGTCGGGGCGGTAGGACCGTCGTGCGCAGGTGTCGGCCCCCTTGGGCGCGAGGCGCCAGTGGCCGTTGTGCTTGTCGCCCAGGAGGGCGGCGAAGCAGGCCCCGGAATCGAAGCGGGGCAGGCAGAGCCAGTCGATCGAACCGGCTCTGCTGACCAGCGCGGCGGTCTGTTCGTCACCGATGAGGGCGTAGTCCTCGATGCGCAACTCCATGCGGTCGCGGGTTCCCGGAACGGGACCGGCGCAATCACGCAGGCCCGGGGCGCACGGAGGCACCGGAAGCCCCCGGGACGGGCCTTACGCCGTGGCGGGTTCCCGTGACTCCGCCGTGTCGTCGTTCTCGCCGTCCTCGCGCTCCGCGCCCGCCCGGTCGCGGGCCTCCCGCCGGGCCAGGACGACCCAGCCCACCGGAACGCCCGCCGAGAACAGCCACCACTGGACCGCGTACGCCATGTGGGGGCCGATGTCGCTGTGGTTGGGGTCCGGGATCAGCTCCGGGCTGCCGCCCTTCGGCTCCGGCGCCGTCAGCTCCACATAGCCGCCGAGGACCTGCTTGCCGAGCCGGTCGGCCTCCTCCTTGCTGTTGATCAGCATGACCTGGCGGTCGGGGAGGCCCTTGACGTTCTTGATGCCGCTGTCGGCGGTCGTCTGGTCCGGCATCAGCCGCCCGGTGACGGTGATCTCACCGCGCGCGGGCGCCGGGATCTTCGGGAACTCGGTCTGCGCGCCGTCCGCCGGGACCCAGCCCCGGTTGACCAGCAGCACCTTGCCGTCGTCCAGGACGAACGGGGTCAGCACGTGGTAGCCGACCTCGCCGTCGGTGTTCGTACGGCGCCGGACGACGACCTCGTGCGCGGTGTCGAAGTGGCCCTCGGCGGTCACCCTGCGGTACAGGTCGACGTGCTTGACCTGACCGCCGGGGGAGGTGAGCGACTCGGCGGGCACCGGCTTGGCGGCCAGCGAGTCGCCTATCACCTTGTTCAGCGCCACCTTGTGCTCGTGCCGGTGCAGCTGCCAGAAGCCCAGCTCGATCATCGTCGGGATGAGCACGAGTGCGATGAGGGTGAGGATCACCCACTGCCGGGACAACAGGAAGCGGTACACCCGATGACGGTACCTCTTGCGCGCGGGCGCCCGACGCGTAGGGGTCCCCCGGCCTCAGACCCGGTCGGTGATGCCCGCCCTCCCCTCCGCGCGGGCGCAGTGCGCCCCGCAGTACCAGTGGCCGTCCACGTCGACGCCCTGGCCGATGATCTGCACGCGGCAGTGCTCGCAGATCGGGGCCATCCGGTGGATCGCGCAGGAGAAGCAGTCGAAGACGTGCACCGCGCCCTGGGCGTGCACCTCGAACGTCATGCCGTAGTCGTTTCCGCAGACCTCGCAACGTGCCATGGGGGACAGGGTGCGGTGCCGCCCCGCACGGGGCGAGCGACCGCCGGGCGCGTCGCCGCACCGTCACCCGTACGTCCGGTATGCGGCTTATGCCTGCTTGCTCCCCTTGGTGCTTTCGGCCTCCGTCGCCGGTGCCACGTTCTGCAGGAGCTGGCCGAAGGCCGCCTCGTCGACCACCGGCGTGCCGAACTGCCGGGCCTTGAGCACCTTCGAGGTGCCCGAGTCGGGATCGTTGGTGACGAGCAGGCTGGTGAGCCGGGACAGGCTCGTCGCCACGTGCAGTCCGGCGTCGACCGCGCGGTCCTCCAGCAGCTCGCGGTCGACCGAGGTGTCCCCGGAGAACGCCACCCGCATCCCCTGCTTCAGCGGCCCGCCCTCCTCGTACCGGCCGGGGTTGGGGTAGGGGCACGGCGGCAGCTTGCGGGACTGGCGCCAACTCCCGGGCCGGTGGCCCCCGGCGGGCGTGGCCTGGCGGCCGATGCGCGGCGTCGCGGACCACTCGGTGAGCGGCAGGCACTCCAGGAGCGGCAGCCGGACGTTGTCCCGCGCCGCCGCGTGCAGGCTCGGCCGGAACGCCTCGGCCAGCACGCGCGCGTCGTCCAGCGCGTGGTGCGCCCGCTGCTGGACGACGCCGAAGTGGGCGGCCAGCGTCTCCAGCTTGTGGTTGGGCAGCGGCAGCGCGAGCGCCTTGGAGAGCGCGATGGTGCACAGCCGCTGACGGACCGGCGGCTCGTGGCCCACGCGCGCGTACTCCCGGGCGATCATCGACCAGTCGAAGACCGCGTTGTGCGCGACGAGCACCCGGCCCGCCAGCCGGGCCGCGAACTCCTCGGCCACCTCCTGGAACAGGGGCGCCCCTTCGAGCGCCTCGCTCGTCAGACCGTGTATCCACACGGGGCCGGGATCGCGCTCCGGGTTGACCGTCGTGTACCAGTGGTCCTCGACCTCACCGCGGGCGTCCAGCCGGTAGACGGCCGCCGAGATGATGCGGTCGTCCCGGGCCAGACCGGTGGTCTCCACGTCGACGACCGCGTACCCCTGCGGATACGCGGCCGGCCAGGATGCCGGGGGCACTGCGATCGTAGGGTCTTCGAGCATGGTCAATGAGAATACGGCCTCCCACTGACAGCCCTGACGGCCCCGTCACCAACCTCGCCGCACGGGGGCTGACGCCCCCTCACCGCCACCGGGCCGCGTCGGCGCCCCACGCCCCCGGTGGCCGCTCCCAGGTCGGCGGGGAGCCCGCGAAGCGGACCGGCGACAGGGCGTACCGCAGCCTGCCCGCCCCGCTGTCCGCCTCCGCCAGCCAGGGCGAGGCGTCCTCGTACGGCGCCCCGGGCACCACCGTGGCCGCCTCCGTGGGACGCCCGCCGTCGCCCCGCGCCCCCGTCAGCCACGCCGCCGTCCGCGCGAGGGCGAGCCGTACGACGCGGGAGCCGCCCCGTTCCGTCTGCTCGGTGAGGGAGCGCAGGACGGCCGCCGCCAGCAGATAGCCCGTGCCGTGGTCCAGCGCCTGCGCCGGCAGTACCCCCGGCCTGCCGTCAGGCGCCCCCTCGGTCACCGCGATGCCGGTGGCGACCTGCACCAGGCTGTCGAAGCCCCGCCGCCCGCCCCAGGGGCCGTACGCGCCCCACGCCGACAACTGCGCCACCACCAGCCCCGGCCGCCGCTCGGCGAGCGCCCGGGCGGAGAGCCCGAAGCGGTCGAGCGCGCCGGGCCGGTACCCCGTCACGACCACGTCGGCGCCGGTCAGCAGCTCCTCGAACGCCTCGCGGTCGCCGGGCGCCGTCAGGTCGAGCGTCGCGGAGCGCTTGCCGAAGTCCATGTCGAGATGCTGGTCCGGGAGTTCGGGGAGCCCGGGGCTGTCGATCCGCAGTACGTCGGCGCCGAGCAGGGCGAGCGTGCGGGTCGCCACGGGTCCGGCGACGACCCGGGTGAGGTCCAGGACGCGCAGCCCCGCCATCGGGAGCAGGGGCGCGTCCGTGAGCGGCGGGGGCGTGCGCGCCGGTGCGTCGTCCAGGCGCTCGCGCTCCACCAAGGGGCGCGCGGCGAGCGCCCGGCCCTGCGCGTGCGCCGCCCACTCCTCGGGCGTGCGCATCGCCACCGCGAGCCCTCCGGCCGCGTACACCGTCTCCTCCACCTCGGCGGCGGAGCGTTCGGCGAGTACCGCCTCGACCGTCTCCACGGTGGCGTCGGCCGTCAGTCGGAGCGCGCCGAGCAAGCGCGCCCGGTGGTGCGGGTAGTTGGCGTGCGTGCGCACCCAGCCGTCCGCGGTGCGCCAGAAGCGCGAGAGCGGCGCGAACGTCTCCGGTGCGCGCCCCTCGACCCGCAGGTGCCGTTCGCTGTGGAAGGCGGTCGCGACGGCCCCGTCGTCGACCCGCACCTCGGGCACCTGTACGAGCCCGGCCCGCCGCGCTCCCCACTCGGCGCCGGCCAGCGCGCACGCCCCCACGCACGCCCGCGCGAGCTCCCGCACGGGCAGCCGTGCCGTGAGCGCCCCCTCCCGTACGACGGCCGAGACCCGGGGGACCAGCGACGCGTTCCCGCCCAGCGCCGCCCACGCCATGTCGATGTCGGTCATGACCGCAGTATGCGCGGGCGCGCGGCGCACGTGAGGGGCCGGGTGCGCCACCGGCGCGCCCCGGCCCCTCACGTGCCGAACGGGACTACCGCGTGACCGCCTTGAGCGCGTTCACGGTGCCCCACCCGTAGAACCCGTTGCGGTTCTTCGAGCCCTCGCACACCGCGTCGACCTTGCCGTCCGAGTCGATGTCGTACGGCTTGGTGCACGGCGTGGCGTCGGCCTCGGCGTAGAGCAGGGCCTTCACCAGCGAGGCGGGGGCGTGCGGGTGCGTCGACTTGATGAGCGCGGCCACACCGGCGACGTGCGGGCTCGCCATCGACGTACCGGCCATGTAGCCCCAGCCACCGCCCGGCAGCGGGCCGAGGATCAGGCCGCTGGTGGCGGGCGGTGCCGGGGTCTGGTAGGCCGTCGAGTCACCGCCGGGCGCGGCGACGTCGATCTGGCCCAGGCCGTAGTTGGAGAACGACGACTTGATGCCCTTGGCGCCGGTCGCGGCGACGGTGACGACGCCCGGCAGCTGGGTCGGGATGTCGTAGCACTTGGAGGTGTCGATCACCCGGTCCCCGGGGGTGGTGTCGTTGGGGGAGGAGGGGTCGGTGATCTCGTCCGCGGCCAGGTCGTAGTTCTCGTTGCCGGCGGCGGCGACGTTGACCGTGCCCTTGTGCTCCGCGTACCGGGTGGCCCGGGTCAGGGCGGTGACGAGCGCCTTCTGGTCCGGGTCGTCGGTGCAGTTGAAGTACCAGGGGTCGGTGTAATAGCTGTTGTTGGTGACGTCGACGCCGTGGTCCGCGGCCCACATGAAGCCGCAGACGACGGCCTCGGTGTAGAAGAAACCGGCCGTCGTGGCGACCTTGATGCCGGCCACCTTCACGCCCGGGGCGACACCGGTGATGCCGACGCCGTTCTTGGCCCCCGCGATCTCACCCGCCACGTGCGTGCCGTGCGGGCTCTCCTCGGCGGTGGGCCGCCACGCGCCGTCGGCCGTGTTCGCCTTGCCGGAGACGCAGTTGGCGGAGGCCTCGCGGTCGAAGTTGGGCGCGATGTCCGGGTGGGTGTCGTCGACGCCGGTGTCGATGACGGCGACCGTCACCCTGCGGCTGCCGAGCGTCTTCTCGTGCGCCTTGTCCGCCTTGATGGCGGGCAGGTCCCACTGCAGCGGCTCCAGCGGGTCCTGGCCGTCGACGGCCTCGGCCCCCGCCACCTCCTGCGCCGAGAGCGCCTTGGGGGTGCCGACGTCGGTGGTGGACTGCGCGGGCAGCGGGGCGGTACGGGTCGCACCGGCCGACTGGACGCCGGGCACCCGGCGGACGGTTCTCGCGAAGTCGGCGTTCGAGGAGTGGACGACGATGACGCCTATCTTGTCGTACGAGGTGACGACCGTGCCGCCGGCCCTGCTGATGGCCCGCTGCACCCGGGCCGAACTGCCGTGCCCCGGGGTGACGTTGACGACGTAGCTGAGCGGGGTGCCGTCGGCCGTGGCGGCCCCCGGCGTCCCCTCGGCGGCGAAGGCGCCGGTGTTCGGCAGGAAGGCGAGGGCGGAGGCCATGGCCATTCCGAGCGGAAGGGCCATGACGCGGCGCGAGCGCAGACGAGGCATGGGATCTCCACATCATCCGTAAGCGTGAAAGCCCGGGACGCGGGTGACGGCCCGGGCAGGTACATGACGGGTGGTGCAGGGTGACGCTATCCCGCGACCTCGCTGGCCAGCAATGAGTTCGCAAAATCACCCGGATCGATGGCGTCTCGGCGGGATGCCGAAGCGGGTGGCGAAAACGTCCCCGGAAAGCCGCCGCGGATGTTGAACCGGTCCGCCGGCCGGTCCGTGACCTTGTGCAGGGAACGGGAGAGTGACCGGAAACACACCCTCCTCGTTCACCGTCGTCACCACCCGTACGCACCAGCAACGCGAGGAGACTTCGTGGCCACCGACGCACCTCCCCCTTCGAAGGCCGAACCCCGGCTCCCGTCGACCGAGGAGTTCACCGCGGTGCAGCAGAGCGCCGAGTTCGGTGAACTGCGCCGCGCCCACCGGTCGTTCGCCTTCCCGCTGACCATCGCCTTCGCCGCCTGGTACCTGCTCTACGTCCTGCTGTCCAACTACGCGGGCGACTTCATGGGCACCAAGCTCTTCGGCAACATCAACGTCGCCCTGGTGCTCGGCCTCGCCCAGTTCCTCACCACGTTCCTCATCGCCTGGTGGTACTCGCGGCACGCCGCCGCCAAGCTCGACCCGAAGGCGGACGCCATCAAGGCCCGGATGGAGGGCGGCGCATGAGCCCCGCACACCCCGCAGCGCACACCCTGCTCGCCGCCGGCGAGGCCAGTGAGCACCGGACGCTGATCATCACCCTGTTCGCGGTGTTCGTCGCCGCCACGCTCGTCATCACCGTCTGGGCGGGCCGGCAGACGAAGGACGCCGCCGACTTCTACGCCGGCGGCCGCCAGTTCAGCGGCTTCCAGAACGGCCTCGCCGTCTCCGGCGACTACATGTCCGCCGCGTCCTTCCTCGGCATCGCCGGCGCCATCGCCCTGGCCGGCTACGACGGCTTCCTGTACTCCATCGGCTTCCTGGTCGCCTGGCTCGTCGCCCTCCTCCTGGTCGCCGAACCACTGCGCAACTCCGGCCGCTACACCATGGGCGACGTGCTGGCGTACCGCATGCGGCAGCGCCCGGTGCGCACCGCCGCGGGCACCTCCACGATCGTCGTGTCGATCTTCTACCTGCTGGCGCAGATGGCCGGCGCCGGTGTCCTCGTCTCGCTGCTGCTCGGCATCACCAGCGACGGCGGCAAGATCGCCATCGTCGCCCTGGTCGGCGTCCTGATGATCGTGTACGTCACCATCGGCGGCATGAAGGGCACCACCTGGGTGCAGATGGTCAAGGCCGTGCTGCTGATCATCGGCGCCATCCTGCTGACCTTCCTGGTGCTGCTGAAGTTCGACTTCAACATCTCCGACCTGCTCGGCAAGGCCGCCGAGAACAGCGGCAAGGGCTCCGCCTTCCTCGAACCCGGACTGAAGTACGGCGCCACCGGCACCACCAAGCTGGACTTCATCTCCCTGGGCGTCGCCCTGGTCCTCGGCACCGCCGGACTGCCGCACATCCTGATCCGCTTCTACACGGTGCCCACCGCCAAGACCGCCCGGAAGTCCGTCAACTGGGCGATCGGCCTCATCGGCGCCTTCTACCTGATGACCCTCGCCCTCGGCTTCGGCGCCGCCGCGCTGATCAAACCGGACGAGATCATCGCCTCCAACAAGGCGGGCAACACCGCGGCACCACTCCTCGCCCTCCATCTGGGCGGCGTCGACTCCAACTGGGGCGCGATCCTGCTCGCCTCCATCTCCGCGGTCGCCTTCGCCACGATCCTCGCGGTCGTCGCGGGGCTCACCCTGGCCTCCTCCTCGTCGTTCGCGCACGACATCTACGCCAACGTCATCAAGAAGGGGAAGGCGGGCGAGAAGGAGGAACTGCGCGCGGCCCGCTGGGCGACCGTCGGCATCGGTGCCGTCTCCATCGTGCTGGGCGCCCTCGCCCGCGACCTCAACGTGGCCGGACTCGTCGCACTCGCGTTCGCGGTCGCCGCCTCCGCCAACCTGCCGACCATCCTCTACAGCCTGTTCTGGAAGCGGTTCACCACCTCCGGGGCGCTGTGGTCGATCTACGGCGGCCTGGTCACCGCGGTCGGACTCGTGCTGTTCTCGCCGGTCGTCTCCGGCAAGCCGTCGTCGATGTTCCCGGACGTCGACTTCCACTGGTTCCCGCTGGAGAACCCGGGGCTCATCTCCATCCCGGTGGGCTTCCTGCTGGGCGTGATCGGCACGCTGCTGTCGAAGGAGAAGCCGGACGAGGGCAAGTACGCGGAGCTGGAGGTGCGCTCCCTGACGGGCACGGGGGCGCACTGAGCACCTGGTCGACCCCGCCGGGGCCGCGTCGTGCACCGCACGGCGCGGCCCCGGCGTGTGCGGGGGCACGAGGGACGTACGGGATCCGTGGCAAGAACGCCTCGGCCGTTGTCGGTGGCGTCACGTAGGCTCGCAGTTGCCGGGAAGAATTACGCAGTGTCCCGAGGGAGGGGGCCCACGTGCTCATCGACACCTACGGCCGGGTGGCCACCGACCTGCGCGTCTCGCTGACCGACCGCTGCAACCTGCGGTGCACCTACTGCATGCCCGAGGAGGGTTTGCAGTGGCTGGCCAAGCCGGACCTGCTCACGGACGACGAGATCGTCCGCCTGATCGACATCGCGACCGGCACCCTCGGCATCACCGAGGTCCGCTTCACCGGCGGCGAGCCGCTGCTGCGCCCCGGGCTCGTCGGCATCGTCGAGCGGGTCGCGGCCCTGGAATCGCGCCCCCGGATGTCCCTCACCACCAACGGCATCGGCCTCAAGCGCACCGCGACGGCCCTGAAGGCGGCGGGCCTGGACCGGGTCAACGTCTCGCTGGACACGCTGCGCCCCGAGGTCTTCAAGACCCTCACCCGGCGGGACCGCCACAAGGACGTCCTCGAAGGGCTCGAGGCCGCCCGCGCCGCCGGACTGACCCCCGTCAAGGTCAACACCGTCCTGATGCCCGGCCTCAACGAGGACGAGGCCCCCGACCTCCTCGCCTGGGCCGTGGAGCACGACTACGAGCTGCGCTTCATCGAACAGATGCCGCTCGACGCCCAGCACGGCTGGAAGCGCGAGGGCATGGTCACCGCCGGGGACATCCTCACCGCGCTGCGCACCCGCTTCACGCTGACCCCGGAGGGCGCGGAGGAACGCGGCGCCGCCCCCGCCGAGCGGTGGATCGTGGACGGCGGCCCGCACCGCGTGGGCGTGATCGCCTCCGTCACCCGCCCGTTCTGCGCCGCCTGCGACCGCACACGGCTGACTGCCGACGGGCAGATACGGACGTGTCTGTTCGCGCGGGAGGAGACGGACCTGCGCGAGGCGCTGCGCTCGGGCGCGCCCGACGAGGAGATCGCCCGCATCTGGCGCGTGGCGATGTGGGGAAAGAAGGCCGGATCCGGTCTGGACGACCCGACGTTCCTCCAGCCCGACCGCCCGATGTCAGCGATCGGCGGCTGAACCCTCACCCTGCCCGGCGGCCGGTCCGCCGGGATGCGGGGCCTCGTCGGCCGGTTCCCACTCCTCCAGCCGTACGACGTCCTTCAGGAATCCGCGCACGCCCAGGAACTGGGACAGATGCTCCCGGTGCTCGTCGCAGGCCAGCCAGGTCTTGCGGCGCTCGGGCGTGTGCAGCTTGGGGTTGTTCCAGGCCAGGACCCATACGGCGGCGGCACGGCAGCCCTTGGCGGAGCAGATCGGGGTGGCGGGATCATCGGGGACCATCACACCGCGACAATACCGGCCGGTCACAAGGCGACGCCGAGCAGCCACGGGGGGAGCTGCCCGGCGTCGGTCTGTCGCTCCGACGGGGGATGCGGAGCGCGTACGAAGTATGTCACGGGTAGCCCGTCGCCCGGCACCGGAACAGCACGATTGATCTGAGGATTCTTCGGCTCCCCCGCGGGGGCCGCGCAAGGGGTGGTTCCGGTTCCGCGGATCCGCCGTGGTCAGGCCCGTTCGCGCGACTCGCCGCGCGGTCCCGCGGCCGCTCCGGGCAGCGGATCGTCGGCGCCCGAACCCGTGGCACGGTCGGCGGCCGGCGGCGGGATCATCGGACGCGTCGGCATCCGCACGAACGTGGACGGCAGCCCCGGAGCGTTTTCCCGGCCCGCGTTGGCGATCACCACGGCGACGTAGGGCAGCACCGCGCCGAGCACCAGGGCGACGATCGCGACGTACCGCTCCACGTTCCACAGACAGGCGGCGAGGATCACCGCGACGGTGCGCAGCCCCATGGAGATGACGTACCGCCGCTGCCGCCCGCGCACATCGTCGGCCAGACCCTGCCGGGCGCCGGTGATCCGGAACACCTGGGCATTGCCGTTGCCGCTGCCGTTCTGCTTCGCCATCACTTCCACCGCCCGCCTGCCCCACTGCCCGCCCGGCCCGTACCGGTGCGCACCCGGTCGGGCCCCGCGCCGAACGTTTCAACGGTACGCCCCGTCCGCCCAGGCCACGAGAGGGGGTCGGCGCAGGCCGGGCCGGGTGGGGGAGTCCCGTCGCGGAGCCGTCACACGGTCGGCCCCGCCCCGCGTGCACCGTCCGGGGGACCACCCCAACCTGGTCGTACCGCTCGGGGCGGGCCGTACAAGGAGGACATCATGGGCTGGTTGTGGGCGATCATCGTCGGATTCGTGCTCGGACTGCTCGCCAAGCTGATCCTTCCGGGCAAGCAGCACAGCCCGCTCTGGCTGACGACCGTCATGGGCATCATCGGCGGCATCGTCGGCAACGCGATCGCCCGGGGCATCGGCATCGGCTCGACCCGCGGCATCGACTGGGGCCGCCACTTCCTCCAGCTCGCCGCGGCGGTCGTCCTCGTCTTCTTCGGCGAGATGCTCTACATGGCCATGCGGGGCAGGCGCGGGCAGCGCGAGCGGATCTGAACTCCGCCCACGCCGCTCACTCCGCCCAGGCCGGCCGGCGGCCGGTCTACGGAGGCGTCGGGCCCCGGCAGTGGACTCCGGGACCGTCAGACTCCGGCCGTGAACTCCACCGCCGCCAGGTTGCGCTTCCCGCGCCGCAGCACCAGCCACCGGCCGTGCAGCAGGTCCTCCGGGGCGGGGACCGCGTCCTCCGCCGTGACCTTGGCGTTGTTCACGTACGCGCCGCCCTCCTTCACCGTGCGCCGCGCGGCGGACTTGCTGGCGACGAGCCCGACCTCCGCGAACAGATCCACGACCGGGGCGAGTTCGGCGACCTTCACATGCGGCAGCTCGGAGAGGGCCGCCGCCAGCGTGGCCTCGTCGAGACCGCCCAGCTCGCCCTGCCCGAACAGCGCCTTCGACGCGGCGATCACCGCGGCCGCCTGCTCCGGGCCGTGCACCAGCGCCGTCAGCTCCTCGGCCAGCGCCCGCTGCGCCGCCCGCGCCTGCGGCCGCTCCTCGGTCCCCCGCTCCAGTTCCTCCAGCTCCTCGCGGGACTTGAAGGACAGGATCCGCATGTAGCCCGAGATGTCCCGGTCGTCCACGTTCAGCCAGAACTGGTAGAACGCGTACGGCGTCGTCATCTCCGGGTCCAGCCAGACCGCGCCACCCTCGGTCTTGCCGAACTTGGTGCCGTCCGCCTTGGTCATCAGCGGTGTGGCGTAGGCGTGGACCCCGGCGTCCGGCTCCAGCCGGTGCAGCAGGTCGAGGCCGGCCGTGAGGTTGCCCCACTGGTCGCTGCCGCCCTGCTGCATCGTGCAGCCGTAGCGCCGGTACAGCTCCAGGAAGTCCATCGCCTGGAGGAGCTGGTAGCTGAACTCGGTGTAGCTGATGCCCTCGGAGGACTCCAGGCGCCGGGCGACGGAGTCCTTGGTCAGCATCTTGTTGACGCGGAAGTGCTTGCCGATGTCCCGCAGGAACTCGATCGCGGACAGCCCGGCGGTCCAGTCCAGGTTGTTGACCATGACGGCCGCGTTCTCGCCCTCGAAGGACAGGAACGGCTCGATCTGGCCACGCAGCCGCTCGACCCAGCCCGCGACGGTCTCCGGTGAGTTCAGCGTGCGCTCCGCCGTCGGCCGCGGGTCGCCGATCTGGCCCGTGGCCCCGCCCACCAGCGCCAGCGGCCGGTGCCCGGCCTGCTGGAGCCGGCGCACGGTGAGCACCTGGACCAGGTGTCCCACGTGGAGGGACGGGGCGGTCGGGTCGAAGCCGCAATAGAACGTGACGGGACCGTCCGCGAGCGCCTTGCGCAAAGCGTCCTCGTCAGTGGACTGGGCGAACAGCCCACGCCACTTCAGCTCGTCGACGATGTCCGTCACGGTTCTCGCGTCTCCTCGGTGATGCGGTGGTGCTGATGGGTGAGAGTTCGGCTACGAGGTTATACGCCCTGACTGACAGAGCTCATATTGAAGTCCGGCACCCGCAGCGGAGGCATCGCGGCCCTGGTGAACCAGTCGCTCCACTCCCGCGGCAGCGTCTTCTCCGTGCGCCCCGCCTCGGTCGCCCGGCCCAGCAGGTCCACCGGCGACTCGTTGAACCGGAAGTTGTTGACCTCGCCGGTGACCTCGCCGTTCTCGACCAGGTAGACGCCGTCCCGGGTCAGCCCGGTCAGCAGCAGCGTCGCCGGGTCCACCTCGCGGATGTACCACAGGCAGGTGAGCAGCAACCCGCGCCCGGTGTCCGCGACCATCTCCTCCAGGGAGCGGTCGGCGCCCCCGTCCAGGATCAGGTTCCCGATCGCCGGGGTGACCGGCAGCCCGGTCAGCCCGGCGCTGTGCCGGGTGGTCGTCAGGTGCTTCAGCGCGCCGTCGGAGAGCCACTCGGTGGCGGTCAGCGGCAGCCCGTTGTCGAACACCGAGCGGTCGTCCCCCGAGGAGTGGGCGAGGACGAACGGGGCGCACTCCAGACCCGGCTCGTGCGGGTCGCTGCGCAGCGTCAGCGGCAGCTCCGCGAGCTTCTCGCCGACACGGGTGCCGCCGCTGGTCCGGCTGAAGACCGTACGGCCCTCGGCGGCGTCCCGGGCCGCCGCCGACCACAGCTGGTAGATCAGCAGGTCCGCCACGGCCGTCGGCGGCAGCAGTGTCTCGTAGCGGCCCGCGGGCAGCTCCACCCGCCGCTCCGCCCAGCCCAGGCGTACGGCGAGCTCCGCGTCGAGCGCCGCCGGGTCCACGTCGGTGAAGTCCCGGGTGGCGCGGCCGGCCCACGCCGAGCGCGTACGGTCCGGTGACTTGGCGTTGAGCTCCAGGGTCCCGGTGGGCTGGTCGTGCCGCAGCCGCAGCCCGGTCGAGCTGCCCAGGTAGCTGGAGACCAGCTCGTGGTTGGCGAAGCCGTACAGCTCGCGGCCGCCGGCCCGGGCGCGGGCGAACGCGTCGCCCAGGGCGGGCGCGAAGCCGTCGAAGACGGCCGAGGAGGTCTCGGCGGGCGCCTCGGTGAAGTCGGGCGAGGCCGGCACGTCGGCGACCAGTGGCTGCGCGTCCTCGGCCGGGCCGGCGCCGCGGGCGGCGGCCTCGGCGGCCCGTACCAGCGGCTCCAGCTCGTCCGCGGTCACCGCGGAGCGGGAGACCACGCCGGACGCCGTGCCCTCCTTGCCGTCGACGACGGCGACGACGGTGACCGTGCGCCCGCGTGTGACGCCGTTGGTGGTCAGCGCGTTGCCCGCCCAGCGCAGATTGGCGGTGGAGTGCTCGTCGGCGACGACGACACAGCCGTCCGCCCGGGACAGCTCCAGGGCCCGCTCGACGATCTCGTGCGGCTTGTTGGTGCGGGCGCTCATCGACCGGCCTCCTGCGTGGTGTTCAAGATGTTGACGCCCCGGAAGAGGGCGGACGGGCAGCCGTGCGACACCGAGGCGACCTGACCCGGCTGGGCCTTGCCGCAGTTGAACGCGCCGCCGAGCACATAGGTGGACGGCCCGCCGACGGCCGCCATGGAGCCCCAGAAGTCGGTGGTCGTCGCCTGGTAGGCGACGTCCCGCAGCTGCCCGGTGATCCGCCCGTTCTCGATCCGGAAGAACCGCTGCCCGGTGAACTGGAAGTTGTACCGCTGCATGTCGATCGACCAGGACCGGTCGCCGACCACGTAGATCCCGCGGTCCACGCCCCCGATCAGGTCCTCCGTCGACATCCCGGCGGGGTCAGGCCGCAGCGACACGTTGGCCATGCGCTGCACGGGCACATGGCCGGGGGAGTCGGCGTACGCGCACCCGTTCGACCGCGCGAAGCCGGTCAGCTTCGCGATCCGCCGGTCGAGCTGGTAGCCGACCAGGGTGCCGTCCTTCACCAGGTCCCAGGACTGCGCCTCGACGCCCTCGTCGTCGTACCCGATCGTGGCGAGTCCGTGCTCGGCGGTGCGGTCGCCGGTGACGTTCATCAGCTCCGAGCCGTACCTGAGCTTGCCGAGCCGGTCGAAGGTGGCGAAGGAGGTGCCGGCGTAGGCGGCCTCGTAGCCCAGCGCGCGGTCGAGTTCGGTGGCGTGCCCGATCGACTCGTGGATGGTCAGCCACAGGTTCGACGGGTCGACGACGAGGTCGTACACCCCGCCCTCGACGCTCGGCGCCCGCATCTTCTCGGCGAGCAGCTCCGGAATCTCGGCCAGCTCACTCTCCCAGTCCCAGCCGGTGCCCGTCAGGTACTCCCAGCCGCGTCCCACCGGGGGCGCCAGGGTGCGCATCGAGTCGAACTCGCCGGTCGACTCGTCGACGGCGACGGCGGTGAACTGCGGGTGCAACCGCACCCGCTGCTGGGTGGTCACGGTCCCGGCGGTGTCGGCGTAGAACTTGTTCTCGTGCACGGTGAGCAGCGAGGCGTCCACGTGGCTGACGCCCTCGGCCGCGAGCAGCCGCGCGCTCCACTCGGCGAGCAGTCCCGCCTTCTCCTCGTCCGGCACGGAGAAGGGGTCGATCTCGTACGACGACACCCACGTCCGCTCGGCGTGCACGGGCTCGGCGGCCAGCTCCACGCGCTCGTCCGACCCGGCGGCCGCGATCACCCGCGCCGACAGCTTCGCCATGGCCACGGCCTGCGAGGCGACCTTCGCGGCGGCGTCCATGGTCAGGTCCACCCCGGAGGCGAACCCCCAGGTCCCGCCGTGCACCACCCGGACCGCGTACCCGAGGTCGGTGGTGTCCGAGGCCCCGGCGGGCCGGGCGTCCCGCATCCGCCAGGCCGCGTTGCGCACCCGTTCGAACCGGAAGTCCGCGTGCTCGGCCCCGAGCGCCCGCGCCCGCGCGAGCGCGGCGTCGGCGAGGGCCCTCAGAGGCAGCGCCGTGAAGGCTTCGTCGATGGTATGCGGCACGGAGGTCTCCCTGCTGTCGTGGGTCTGTCCGCTCCGATGATGTCCTGTCGGCGGGTCCCCGGACCACACCTTTCGACGCCCGTCCAGGCGCGCGGGCAGGTCCCCTTGGCGCTCGCGTCCCGGAGCCCCGTCGGTGGGGCGTTCTGTAGGGATCCGACAGGACGTGCCCCGCGCCACTGTCGGTGCCCGATTGCCTCCGGAAGCGGGCGGACCGATAGGTTTCCTGGTGAAGGCGCCTGTCTCGCAGGGGCTGCAGACCGCTATCGAAAGGGTGATCCGTTGAGCCGCTCGGTTCTCGTCACCGGAGGCAACCGGGGCATCGGCCTCGCCATCGCCCGCGCTTTCGCCGACGCCGGCGACAAGGTCGCGATCACGTACCGCTCGGGTGAGCCGCCCCAGGGGTTCCTGGCCGTCAAGTGCGACATCACCGACCCCGAGCAGGTGGAGCAGGCCTACAAGGAGATCGAGGAGACGCACGGTCCCGTCGAGGTTTTGATCGCCAACGCCGGCGTCAACAAGGACCAGCTGCTGATGCGGATGTCGGAGGAGGACTTCACGTCCGTCGTCGACACCAACCTCACCGGCACCTTCCGGGTCGTCAAGCGCGCCAACCGCGGCATGCTGCGGGCCAAGAAGGGGCGGGTCGTCCTGATCTCCTCCGTCGTCGGCCTGCTCGGCTCCGCGGGGCAGGCGAACTACGCCGCCTCCAAGGCCGCGATGGTCGGCTTCGCGCGCTCCCTCGCCCGTGAGCTGGGCTCGCGCAACATCACCTTCAACGTCGTCGCGCCCGGTTTCGTCGACACCGACATGACCCGGGAGCTCACCGAGGACCAGCAGGCGAAGATCCTCGCGCAGGTGCCGCTCGGCCGGTACGCGCGGACGGAGGAGATCGCCGCGACGGTGCGCTTCCTCGCCTCGGACGACGCCTCGTACATCACTGGAGCCGTCATCCCCGTTGACGGCGGACTGGGAATGGGTCACTGATCACCATGAGCGGAATTCTCGAGGGCAAGCGCGTCCTGATCACCGGTGTGCTGATGGAGTCCTCCATCGCCTTCCACGCCGCCAAGCTGGCCCAGGAGCAGGGTGCGGAGATCATCCTGACCGCGTTCCCGCGCCCCACGCTGACCGAGCGCATCGCCAAGAAGCTGCCGAAGCCCACCAAGGTCGTCGAGCTCGACGTCACCAACGACGAGCACCTCGGCCGGCTCGCCGACATCGTCGGCGAGGAGCTGGGCGGCCTGGACGGCGTCGTGCACTCCATCGGGTTCGCCCCGCAGGACGCCCTCGGCGGCAACTTCCTCAACACCCCGTTCGAGTCCGTCGCCACCGCCATGCACGTCTCGGCGTACTCCCTGAAGTCGCTGACCATGGCCTGCCTGCCGCTGATGCAGAACGGCGGCTCCGTCGTCGGCCTCACCTTCGACGCGCAGTACGCCTGGCCGCAGTACGACTGGATGGGCCCGGCCAAGGCCGCCCTGGAGGCCACCAGCCGCTACCTGGCGCGCGACCTGGGCAAGCAGAACATCCGCTGCAACCTGGTCTCCGCCGGCCCGATCGGCTCCATGGCCGCCAAGTCCATCCCGGGCTTCAGCGACCTGGCCGCCGTCTGGGACAGCCGCTCCCCGCTGGAGTGGGACCTCAAGGACCCGGAGCCGGCCGGCAAGGGCATCGTCGCCCTGCTGAGCGACTGGTTCCCGAAGACCACCGGCGAGATCGTCCACGTCGACGGCGGTCTGCACGCGATCGGCGCCTGAGCCGCCCGCTCCGTACGCGCGGATGCCCCGCCCCCTGCCGGCTCCGGGGGGCGGGGCATCCGCGCGCGGGGTGTGCGTGCGTCCGGTGCCCGCGCGTCAGCCGGCGGACGGCGGCGTGGCCCGCCCCGGGCGGCACATCACCGGGTAGCTCGCCGCCGCGTCCGCCGCGGCCGCCGCGTCCCCGTCCCGCAGCGCGTCGAGCAGCGTGTCGTGGTCCATGTACGTCTCCGGGGTGAGCTCGGTGCCCACGTCGCCGCGCAGCCAGTCCCGCAGCACCTCGCTGAGGTCCGCGTACATCGCCGTCATGACCTCGTTGCCGGACGCGGCCACGACCCCCAGGTGGAACGTCGCGTCGGCCGCCACGAACGCCTCCGGGTCCCCGGACCGCCACGCCTCCTCCCGGCGCACCAGCAGCGTCTCCAACTGCTTCAGATCGCGCTCCGTGCGCCGCTCGGCGGCCAGCCGGGCCGCCGCCGACTCCAGCGCCGAGCGCAGCTCCGCGATGTGACCGGCGTCCGCACCGGCGAACCGGCGGTGCATCACCCCCGCCAGCTCGCTGGTGGCCACGACATACGTGCCCGAGCCCTGGCGGATGTCCAGCAGCCCGTTGTGCGCGAGCGCGCGTACGGCCTCCCGCACCGTGTTGCGCGCGACACCGAGCTGCTCGACCAGCTCCGGCTCGGTCGGGATGCGGGAGCCCACCGGCCACTCGCCCGAGGTGATCTGCGCCCGCAGCGCCGCGATGACCTGCTCGGACAGCGCCGAACGGCGGGGATGACTCAGTGGCATGGCAGACCTCCGGGCGGGCGCCTGGTCACCCCGGGGGCCCGGGACAAGAGTGGACAACCAATCATCCCATGATTCTATGATGGGTGACATGGCCAGCGACAACATCCGCACGACGACCCCCCGCTCCATACCCGGCACGGAGACCGACTCCGCGGCCGGCGGCGGCGCGACCGCGGCGGCCGGCGGCAACCCGGCCGACCCGAAAACGTCCTCCACGCGCGCGTGGGTGATGCGGCTCCTCCCCGTGGGCATCGTCCTGGCCGCCCTCAACCTCCGCCCCGCCGTCACCAGCCTCGGCGCCCTCCTGGAGGAGGTCCGCGACGGCCTCGGCATGAGCGGCAGCGTCGCGGGACTGCTGACCTCGGTGCCCTCCCTGTGCTTCGCCGTCTTCGGCGTCATGGCACCCCGGCTGGCCCGCCGCTTCGGGCTCTCCGCCGTGGTCTGCACCGGCATGGTCGCGATCACCGCCGGACTGCTCATCCGGCCCTACGCGGGGAACACGGTGGGCTTCCTGGCCGCCACCGCCCTCGCCCTCATGGGCATCGCCGTCAGCAACGTCCTGATGCCGGTCCTCGTCAAGCGCTGGTTCCCCGACCGGGTCGGCCCCATGACCGGCCTGTACTCGATGGCCCTCGCGCTCGGCACCTCCCTCGCCGCCGCCGTCACCGTCCCCGTGACCGACGCCCTGGGCGGCGACTGGCACTCCGGGCTCGCCGTGTGGGCCGCGCTCGCCGCGGTCGCCGTCGTGCCCTGGCTGGTGTTGCTGCGCGCCCGCAGCGCCGAACCGGCCGAGCCCGCCCCCGCCGCGCCCCGCATCGGGGGGAGCGGCCTGCGCATCACCCGCAGCCGCATCGCCTGGGCACTGGCCGTCTTCTTCGGGCTCCAGTCGACCGCCGCCTACATCACCATGGGCTGGATGGCGCAGATCTACCGCGACGCCGGCCTCTCCGCCGGCACGGCGGGACTGCTGCTCGCCCTCACCATGGTGATGGGCGTCCCGCTCGCCTTCGTCATCCCCCGGGTGGCCACCCGGCTGCTCCACCAGGGGCCCATCGCCGTCGTCCTCGGCGTCTGCGGCCTCGCCGGGTACGCGGGGCTCTACCTCGCCCCCGCGGGCGGTGCCTGGGCCTGGGCGTTCCTGCTCGGCATCTCCAACTGCGCGTTCCCGCTCGCGCTGACCATGGTCGGCATGCGGGCCCGCACCGGCGCGGGCGTGGCCCAGCTGTCCGCCTTCGCGCAGAGCACCGGGTACCTCATCTCGATCCCCGGGCCGCTCCTGGTCGGCGTCCTCTACCAGCACTCCGGCGGCTGGGGGCAGCCCTTGGCGCTGATGGCCGTCCTGATGGTCCCGCAGATCCTCGTCGGCATCCTGGCCGGCCGCAACCGCACGGTGGAGGACGAGGCGGCGGCACGCTGACGCGGCCTTGCGCCAGGACGGCACGGCACGGCTGGGGCTCCGGCGCCAGGGCGGGCACGGCCGACGCGGGGTGGCCGTCGCGCTGCCGCGCGGGGACGGGCACGGCCGACGCCCCCGCACGAGGGCGGGCGCGAGGGAAGTGCGAGACTTGTCCCCATGCCCGTCCTCGAACCGAATCCGCAGAACGGCCAGAAGAAGATGCTGCTCGTCTTCGGCGCGTTCCTCGCCATCCTCGTGGTCATCGCCGTCATCGCGACGATCGCCGCGCCCTGACCCCACCTCGCGGGGTGGGGCTGGCCCCCCTGTCCCCTAGGGGGCGAGTGTCAGGGTCAAGTGGGTGGATCACCGGATGGGCCCGGCCCCTCCGACTCCGTACCTTCGAATCGTGACCGCGCACCGCGGCCACGACGACACGGAGACCCTGGAGGCGTCATGCCGGCCCCCGCGCACACCCCGCCCCACCCGGCGTCCACGGGTGGTGTCGACATCCGGCTCCCCTGGTGGGCGCTGGCCCTGCCGATCCTGGCCTTCCTCACGCTGCTGACCCTCATACTCAACCCCGCCCACGCGGGCACGGCCGGTGCGGACACCGGGCTCACCCACGTCGTCGAACACGCGGCGCAGCTGATCCACCACGCGTAGGCGGCTCGGCCAACTCCCTGAGCCCACCGGCCTGTTTCGTGCGAAGCTGGGACACATGAGCGTCGCAGAACCCCGCAGGATCGTCCTCCTCCGCCATGCGAAGGCCGACTGGCCCCAGGTCGCCGACCACGAGCGCCCGCTCGCCGACCGGGGACGCAAGGACGCCCCCGTCGCCGGCCGCCGGCTGGCCGACTCGGGCATCGCCTTCGACCTGGCCCTCTGCTCCACCTCGACCCGGACCCGGGAGACCTGGAAGCTCGCCGTGCACGAGCTGCCGCACCGGCCGAAAACCGTCTACGAGGAGCGGGTCTACGATGCCTCGCCCGGCGAACTGATCGCCGTGCTCAACGAAACCCCCGACGACGTCCGCAACCTCGTCCTCATCGGCCACAACCCCGGCGTCCAGGGCGCCGCCGAGGTCCTCTCGGGCCGGTCCGACCCCGGGGCCCGCGACCGCATGACCCGCCGTGGCTTCCCCGCCGCCGCGTTCGCCGTCCTCACCTTCGACGGCCCCTGGAAGACCCTGGAACCCGGCGCGGCCGCGCTCGACGACTACTGGGCCCCCACGGAGTAACCACCTCCGCCGTCGCGTCCCTGGCCCTCCCACAGGGGGACCAGGGCCCTACCCCGGTGCCAGGGCCCCGCCCCGGCGAGCAGGCGCCCGCGGTTACAGGGAGTCGTCCTGCGTGTCCGCCGCCTCGACCTCTTCCCGGGTGACCCCCAGCAGATACAGCACCGTGTCCAGGAAGGGGAAGTTCACCGCCGCGTGCGCGGCCTCCCGCACCACCGGCTTCGCGTTGAACGCCACGCCCAGCCCCGCCGCGTTCAACATGTCCAGATCATTCGCACCGTCGCCGATCGCCACCGTCTGCGACAGCGGCACCCCCGCCTCCGCGGCGAACCGGCGCAGCAGCCGCGCCTTGCCCGCCCGGTCGACTATCTCCCCGGTGACCCGCCCGGTCAGATGGCCGTCGACGATCTCCAGGGTGTTGGCCTGGGCGAAGTCCAGTCCGAGCCGCTCCCGCAGATCGTCGGTGACCTGGGTGAAGCCGCCGGAGACGACCCCGACCTGGTAGCCGAGCCGCTTCAGCGTACGGATCAGCGTGCGCGCCCCCGGGGTGAGCCGCACCTCGCTGCGCACCTTGTCCACCACGGACGCGTCGAGCCCCTTCAGCAGCGCGACCCGCGCGTGCAGCGACTGCGCGAAGTCGAGCTCGCCCCGCATCGCGGCGGCGGTGACCTCGGCGACCTCGGCCTCGCACCCCGCGTGCGCGGCGAAGAGCTCGATGACCTCGTCCTGGATGAGCGTGGAGTCCACGTCCATGACCACCAGCCGCTGCGCCCGCCGGTGCAGCCCGGCCGAGACGACGGCGACATCGACACCGAGTGCCGCGGCCCCGGTCGCCAGCGCGGTCCGCAGGGGCTCGGTCTCGACGCCGGAGACGGCGAACTCCACCGCCGTCACGGGGTACTTGGCGAGCCGGAAGATGCGGTCGATGTTGCCGCCCGTCCCGGAGATCCACGCGGCGATCGCCGCCGTGGCCTCCGCGGTGAGCGGATGGCCGAGCACCGTGACCAGGGAGCGCCCCGAGCCGCGCGGACGGTTGTCGCCCGTGCCGGAGATGATCTCCGCCTGCATCTTCATCGACTCCGCCCAGCTGTGGACGGTGGCCCGCAGATCACCCTCTGTCCCGGCGGTGGGCTGCGTCACGAGCGCGCAGAGCACCATGCGGCCACGGGTGACGACCTGCTCGATGTCGACCACGTCGACGGAGTAGGCGGCGAGGGTGTCGAACAGCCCGGCCGTCATGCCGGGGCGGTCCTTGCCGAAGATCTTGACAAGGAGAGTGGGCGTGTCGGTGGTGTGCGATGCGCTCATGGTGTTTCCACCGTATCCGGCACGCAGTGCCCCGCGCCCGCGCGGTCCGCCTGACGGACACGGAACAGTGGGCGACGGCCCGCTGAACCGGCCGTGGATCACAGGCGAACGTTCTCACCCCCGCTCGGTCCGCCGTCCGCGGGGCGGTTCCGGCGGCGGTTCCGGCGGTGCCCCCGGGCGCGCCCCCGGAGGGCGTCCCGGCGGCGGTGGGGGCGCGACGGGCCGGGGCGGCACCGTCGGCCGCGGGGGCACCCTCGGCCCCGGTGGCCGGGCCGGGGGAGGGGGTGCCAGGGGCCCCACGACCGTGGGCGCCCCGTGCACACCCGGCGCCGGTCCCTCGAACCCGGGCGGCCGTGCGTCCTCCGGTTCCGGCACACCGCCCTCGCCGTCCGGCTTCCGCGCATACGGGCCGGCGCCGGTGTCGGGGTCCGGCGCCCAGGGGGACACGGCCGGCCGATGGGGGCCGGTGGCCCCGCGCAGCCGCACGGTTCCGCCCGGCGGCACGGCCCCGCGCAACAGCGCGCCCCGCTCGGACGGCGCGCCCTCCTCGGACAGCGCGGCACCCGGCGGCGCACCCCCCGGCACAGCTCCCCGCCCCGCCGCCCCGAACCCCCACGCCAGCAGCGCGCCCGCCGCCCCCGCCCCCGCGCCCCACGCCGCGCCCAGCAGCAGTGCCGTACCGAGGTGTCCGTGCAGCACCATCCCCGCCCCGAACGTGTCGAAGCCGAGCACCGACAGCGAGGCGTCCACCGACACGTCCGTCAGCCGGGCCAGCAAGGGCAGTGCCAGCGCCGTCACGGCCCCCAGCCGCAGCGCGCAGCGCCACGCGAAGCCGAACGGACCCGGCTCTCGTACGCCAGGACCACCCACCCCCGGGCCGCGCCCGGCAGCGCCCCCTCCCCCAGCCGTCGTACCCGCCACCCCGGCCGACGGCACGGCGTACGCCGTCGAAGGTGGTGTCCGTACCGCCGTCAACACCCCGGCCAGCAGCATCATCAGCGCCGCCGCCACCCCCAACAGCCACACCCGCCCGTCCAGTTCGGCCAGCCGCCGCAGGGTGACGGGCTCGGCGGACCCCGTGCTCAGCAGACGGTTCACGGGGTCGGGCAGGAGCTGCGCGAGCGCCCCCGTGGCCCTGCCGTCCCACGGGACGAACAGACCGATCGGCACACCCATCCACACCCCGTTGGGCGCGCCCAGCAGTGCCGCGCCCGCGATCCGCCTCGGGTGCGGGTCGCCGACCGCCGCGTACGCCGCCGCCGCGAGGCCCGCCGCCACCGCCGTCAGCACCACCGTCACCAGCGCGGACACGGCCGGCCGCACCACCCGGTGCACGACGTCCCAGCCGTACGGCAGCGGGGTCCGGCGGGAGGCGAGCAGCGCGATCAGCAGCACCCCGGCCGCCCACACGGCACCGCCCAGCAGCGTGGGCCCCGTGTCGACGGTGAACCCGACCGCGGCCCTGGCACGCACGAGGTCGCCGATCCGGTCCGGCAACAGCCCACCGAGATCCCCCAGGTCGCCCAGGTCCCCGAGATCCCCCAGGCCACCCAGTCCGGGTATCTCCGGACCACCGGCCCCCGAACCGCCCGACCCCGTCCCCATGCCCGGCAGTGAGTCGAGCCCCAGCGCGCCCCCGTCGATGGTGACGACATCGTGTCCCGCCCAGGCCAGTCCGCCCAGCACCGCCACGAACAGCACGACCACCGCCCCGGCCCGCGCGAGGAGTTCACCCGGCGTCGGCACAACTCCCGCCGCGCGCAGGGACCGCAGGAAGAACCAGGACAGCAGCAGCGCGCCGACCAGCCCGACACCCAGCGGCGTGATCTGCAGCGCGGTCGTCGCCTCGGTCCCCTTCAGCCCGAACACCGAGACGTCACCGGCGGGTTCGACCGATCCGCCCGCGCCGAGCGCCACCACCGCCGCGGTCATCGGCCCCAGCGAGGCCGTCGAGTCCGCCTCCAGCAGATGCAGTCCGAGCGCGGCGGTGCCCGCCATCCCGACGACCGCCCAGCCGACGCACGCGAGCGCGGCGAGCAGGACGTCCCGCCACGGCACGCGTCGGCCACGCACCCCAATTCCCGGGCCACCCGCACCGCTTCCCGGGCCACCCGCCCCGCCCCCGGGGCCACGCACCCCGGCCCCCGCTCCGTACCCGGCCCGTTCGGCCGGCCCAGCATCCATGGCAGATCCCCCGATCCGCGTCTCCCGCGTCGCGGCGCACCCGTCGTCACGTGCCCCGGTACGTGCCCGGCCCGGCGGATGTCCCCCTCGCGTGGTTTACCACTTTCCGGACCGGTTTCAACCCCCGGCGGCGGCAAAGACACCCGCACGTGCGAAGCCGCCGTACGCCGCCGCCGTACGCCGCCTACGCCGCCGTACACGGTCTTCACAAGGCCCGACTTTCGGTCAGGGGTGCCCGCCTGAAATAGTTCCCCACGATGTTCGACATCCCTAGACTCCCCGCGACGGGGGTAATTCGGGGGACAACTCAGTGGGGCATGGAGTGCCAGAACTCGTACTGGAAACAAATGGACGGACCTGGACGCTCGACCCGTCCAGGTCATACACCCTCGGCCGCGATCCGCAGGGGGACATCGTGTTCGACGACGCCAGGGTCTCCTGGCGGCACGGCACGATCGCCTTCGACGGCCGCGGCTGGGTGCTGGAGGACCACGGCAGCACCAACGGCACGTTCGCGCGGGGGCAACGGGTGGACCGCGTGGAGCTCGCCTCCGGCACGGCCGTCAACCTGGGCAACGCGACCGACGGACCGCGGCTGACCCTGTCCGCCGCCGAGGCCGCCGTCGCCGCCCCGCAGGCGGGGCCCCAGCAGCAGCCGTACGCCGCCCAGGGCGCGGGCCCCGGCTGGGGACAGCAGGCACCCGGCGGCCACGCGCAGCAGGCCGCCCCGCCCGTCCCGCAGCAGCCGCAGATCCCGCAGCAGCAGAACCACGGCCCCGCCGGGAGCCCACCGCAGCCGGGCCCGGGCAACGGCGTGGGGGCGGCGTCGCACTACGGCGACCGCAGCCCCACCACGTTCCACCAGTTCTCGATAGGCCGTGTGATGCGCATCGGCCGTGCCCTGGAGAACGACCTGGTCGTCTCCGACCTCCAGGTCTCCCGCAACCACGCCGAGTTCCACGCCACGCCCGACGGCCGCCTGGAGATCCGCGACCTCGGCTCGCACAACGGCACGTTCGTCAACGGCCACCCGGTCCCCAAGGGCGGCTCGGTCCAGCTCGGCCCGGCCGACATCGTCGGCGTCGGCCACTCGACGTTCCGGATCGTCGGCGACCGGCTCGAGGAGTTCGTCGACACCGGTGAGGTCTCCTTCTCCGCCCGGCACCTGACCGTCACGGTCGACGGCGGCAAGCAGATCCTGCGCGACGTCTCCTTCGGCGTCCCCGAGAAGTCGCTGATCGCGGTGATCGGACCCTCCGGTTCCGGCAAGTCGACGCTGCTCAAGGCGCTCACCGGTTACCGCCCCGCCAACCAGGGCGACGTCCTCTACGACAACCGGAACCTGTACAAGCAGTTCGCCGAGCTGCGCCAGCGCATCGGTCTCGTGCCGCAGGACGACATCCTGCACAAGGAGCTGTCCGTCAAGCGGGCCCTGAAGTACGCGGCCAAACTGCGCTTCCCCGCCGACACCACGCGCGCCGAGCGCCAGGCCCGCATCGACGAGGTGCTGCGCGAGCTCAAGCTCGACATCCACAAGGACAAGAAGGTCAGCTCCCTCTCCGGCGGCCAGCGCAAGCGCGTCTCCGTCGCCCTGGAGCTGCTCACCAAGCCGTCGCTGATCTTCCTGGACGAGCCGACCTCCGGCCTCGACCCGGGCATGGACCGCGACGTCATGCAGCTGCTGCGCGGCCTCGCCGACGACGGCCGCACCGTCCTCGTCGTCACCCACTCGGTGGCCGAGCTGGCGATCTGCGACAAGCTCCTGGTGATGGCCCCCGGCGGCTCGGTCGCCTACTTCGGGCCCCCCGAGGAGGCGCTGAACTTCTTCGGCTACGACTCCTGGGCCGACGTCTTCTCCGCCTTCGAGAACTACCGCGACTACGACTGGGCGGGCCGCTGGAAGGGCTCGCAGCACTACCAGATGTACGCGGCCGACATCGACGCGGTGGCGCCGCAGTCGGTGCACATGCCGCCGCCGCAGGCGATCAGGCCGCCCAAGCCGCAGGGCTGGACGTCCCAGCTCGTCACACTGATCCGGCGCTATGTCTCGGTCATCGCCTCCGACAAGGGCTTCCTCGCGCTGACGGTGATCCTGCCCGCGGTGCTCGGCGCGGTCAGCCTGCTGATCGACTCGGACAAGGGACTGCTGGTCAACCGGGTCAATCGGCAGACCGGCGTGCCCTTCCCGAACGGCACGGCCACCACGGTCCTGCTGATCCTCGCCGTCGGCGCCTGTTTCGCGGGCGCCGCCAACTCCGTCCGCGAGCTGATCAAGGAACGGGTCATCTACGAGCGGGAACGCGCGACGGGACTGTCCCGGTCGGCGTACCTGATGTCCAAGGTGGTCGTCCTCGGCGCCGTCACGGTGCTGCAGGGCCTGCTGGTCGGCCTGATCGGCTTCTCCAGCCGTGAGATCCCCGGGCAGGGCCTCGTCCTCAAGAGCAACACCCTGTTCGAGCTGTGCCTGCCGATCATGGCGCTCGGCTTCGCTTCCATGATGTTCGGCCTGGTCATCTCCTCCCTGGTGAAGACGGCGGAGAAGACCATGCCGCTGCTGGTCATGTTCGCCATCGTCCAGGTGGTGTTCACCGGCTGCCTGTTCACCCTGCACGGCACGGTCGGCGTCAACGAGTTCTCGTACCTGATGCCGTCCCGCTGGGCGGTGGCCGCCGCCGGCACGACGCTGGACTTCAACAACATCGCGCCCAACACCGACGACCCGACCAGCACCGACCCGCTGTGGAACCACGAGGTCTCCGCCTGGGGCATGGACATGGCTGCGCTGCTCGTCCTCGGTGTGGTCTGTGGCTTCTTCGTGGCCCGCTTCCTGCGCCGCCACGAGCCGGAGGTCATGCGCAAGTAGCGTCCGCTCCGGCGTGCGTGCCCGCGCGTCCGGCTCGAACGCACGCCCGCGCGCGTACGGCGAAGGGCGGCACCCCCGTCGGTGGGGTGCCGCCCTTCGCCTTGTCCCGTCGCCGGGCCGGGGCCCGCCTCAGTACGCGCTGTCGACGTTGTCCATCGAGCCGTAGCGGTGCGCCGCGTAGTTGCAGGCGGCCGTGATGTTGGCGACCGGGTCGTAGATGTTCCACGACGTGCCGGCCACGTGGTACGCCTCGAAGGTCGGCGGGATGACCTGCAGCAGCCCCTTGGAGGGGATGCCGTTGACGGCGTTGATGTCCCAGTCGTTGATGGCGTGCGGGTTGCCCGAGGACTCCCGCATGATGTTGCGGTGCAGACCGCTGTAGGAGCCCGGGATGCCGTGCTTGTGCATGATGTCCAGCGACTGGCGGATCCAGCCGTCCAGGTTGTTCGCGTACGACTTCCCCGCGGGGGCCGAGGGGCGGTGCGCGGAACGGCTCGCCGAGCCGTCGCCGCCGCGGCTGTGCGCGGCCTTGGCCGCCGCCTGCTTCCCGGCCTCGCGGGCCGCGTCCTGCCGGGCCTCGGCGGCGTCCCGCTTCTTGGCGGCCGCGTCGTCGGCGGCCTGCCTCTTCGCCTCGATGGCCTCGGCCTTCAGCCGCTGGCCCGCCATCTGGTCGGTGACGCGCACCTTGACGTCCTCGATCCGGTGGGTGCTGTAGCTCACCGGGGCGGAGGAGGTGGCGGCCTCGTCGGTCGTGGTGGTGGTCTGCGCGCTGCTCGGAGCGGCGGAGATCGCGAGGGCGGCTGCACCGAGCGCGGCGACACCGGCGATGCCGGCGCGATGGGACGTGGCCAGGGCGCGGCCGCGAAGCAAGGCGGTGTACTTGGGCATGGGTGGATGGACCTCTTCGAATAGCGCGGAGGTCGCTCCCGGGCCGGGGACGGACAAGGGATGTTTCCGGTCCGGACGCCGTGGGTAGAACGGGCGGCGCCGAGCGACGGGAGCAATTCTTAGCTGCCGCAAAAACGCCAGGCAAAGGTGTGACGTACGATCCCCGGTAGTGGACACAGGAACGACAAAGCGGGGCAGATCGCCCGATCCGCCCCGCTCAAGAGCCCTTTCCGTTCCTCCTAATCCGCTTCGTACGTGATGTGCGCCCTATGCGCGGGCTCACACGGGCTCCACCCTTCTCTCACGGTTGGTTGCGAGAGCAATGCGCTGCGTGAGGACCGGTACCACCCGCGGAACCCGTTCGTCCGCTACCTCAGCAGAAGGTGCGTGTCCCCGAACTCGTGCCACAGATAGCGGCCCGCCAGCGCCGCCTCGTATCCCCGCTCGATCGCCTCCCGGCCCGCGACCGCCTCCAGCATCAGCAGGTGCGAGGCCTCCGGCTCGTGCAGCCCGGTCAGCAGCCCGTCCACCACCCGCACCCCCCGCTCGGGCGTCACCACCAGGTCCGTCCACCCGGCACGCGCGCGTACGACCCCGTCCGCGCCGGCGGCGGACTCCACCGCCCGCACCGCGGTCGTCCCCACCGCCACCACCCGGCCGCCCCCCGCCCGGGCCGCGTTGACCAGCCGCGCCGAGGCCTCCGGCACCGCGAACCGCTCCGGGTACGGCGGCTCGTGCGCCTCCTGCGACGCCACCCCGGTGTGCAGCGTGAGCGGCGCGAACTGCACGCCCCGGCTCACCAGCTCCGCCACGAGGCCCGGCGTGAAGGGCCGCGCCGCGCTCGGCATCTCCGCGCTGCCCGCCCCGTCGGCGTACGGCAGCGCGAACACCGTCTGGTACGCCGAGAGCGGCTGGTCCCGCTCCGTGTACGCGTAACGGATGGGACGGCCGTGCCGGCGCAGCAGCGCGGAGAGGTCGGGAACGCCCGAGGGGCGCACGCCACGCACCTGCGCGGTGGGCGTGTCCCGCCAGATGGGCCGCGCCCACCACAGCCGCTCGCTCCCGCCCGGCAACGGCTCCTCCAGGACCAGCCGCACCCCCTCCGGCAGCTCCACCGGCGCGCCCGCGGGCCCTTCCGCCGGTCGCCCGCCACCACCCTTCCCATGAGCGCTTCGCGCACTGCCCCATTGACGCGCGCGCGTGGTGCCCCGTCCGTCCGGTTCCCGCAGCTCCACCGCCCAGCGCCCGTCGTCGCCCCGCGTGGAGAAATGCACCACCACGCGCGCGTGCCCGACGCTTCCGTCCACCGCGGCGGCCAGCGTGGGGGAGGTGTTCACGAGCAGCAGGTCCCCGGCGCGCAGCAGCCCCGGCAGCTCCCGGAACGCGTGGTGCGCCACCTCCGTGCCGCGCGACACCAGCAGCCGTACGGCGTCCCGGCCGCGCCCAGGGCCGCGCTGTTCCGCCGGCACGCGGGCCGACAGCTCCTCGGGCACCGTCCACGCGCGCCCGCGCGCGTGCACCTTCATCGCCCCTCCACCAGGGCCGGCGCACGGTAGCGGCCGCTCGGCGGCCGTTCGTCCAGCAACCGCAGGAACGCGGGCGCCACGCTCTCCGGGGCCGGCCGCGGAGCGTCGTCGTCCGGTACGGCCGCCGCGTACAGGTCGGTCGCCATGTCCCCGGGGTCCACCGCCCACACCCGCAGCCCCGGCTCCTCCACGCCCAGCACCGCCGCCAGGTGGTCGAGCGCCGCTTTGGAGGCCCCGTACCCGCCCCACGTCCCGTACGTCTCCACCGCCGCGTCCGAGCTGACGGCGACCACCGCGCCCGCCGGCGACTCCCGCAGCAGCGGCAGCGCCTCCCGCACCAGAGCGTGCGCCGCCACCACGTTCACCTCGAGGGCCCGGCGCAGCCCCTCCGGCGCCAGCTCGGCCAGCGGCACCAGCGGCTCGGCGCCCAGCGCGCTCGCGTTGTGCACCACCAGGTCGACGCCGCCCAGCTCCCGGGCGCGCGCCACCAGCTCCGTACGGTGCCCGGCGTCCGTGACGTCCCCCGGCACCGCCGCCACCCGCGTCCCGTACGCCGCCAGACCGCCCGCCGCCCCGGCCAGCGGCCCCGGATCCCGCGCGTCGAGGACCAGGTCCCAGCCCCGTTCGGCAAGGGCCGCGCCGAGCGCCCGCCCCAGCCCCTTGGAAGCCCCCGTGATGATCGCTACCGGCATGCCCGTCCGTCCCCTCGTCCACCGCCGCCGACCACCGGCGACGCCCCCAACGTAGGAACGCGCCCGCACCCGCCGCCTCGGACAGGAGATCCAGCCCGGCGGGGCCCTTCGGCCTACGTCCCCGGGCCCTCCGCCCTACGCCCGCGGCCCCGGTCCGCACCCCGCCACCGGACCGATCCCCGCTGTCGGTGCCCCCCGGTACCGTGAGGTCATGAGTTCCGGACCCACGTCGGGCCTGGCCGCGGTGAGTTCCGCGCTGCTGGCCATGAGCAGGCACCTGGAGGTGCGCGACGTCCTGAAGACGATCGTCGCCTCCGCCCGCGAACTGCTCGACGCCGAGTACGCGGCCCTGGGCGTCCCCGACGACCACGGGGGCTTCGCCCAGTTCGTCGTCGACGGCGTCAGCGACGCCCAGTGGAAGGCCATCGGCCCGCTCCCGCGCCAGCACGGCATCCTCGCCGCCATGCTCAGCGAGGCCACCCCGCAGCGCCTCGCCGACGTCCGCACGGACCCCCGCTTCGAGGGCTGGCCCGCCGCCCACCCCGAGATGTCCGACTTCCTCGGCCTGCCCGTCCGCGACGGCGACGAGGTCATCGCCGCCCTCTTCCTCGCCAACAAGAGGTGCCCCGGACCCGCCGGCGGCTGCGGCTTCACCGAGGAGGACGAGCAACTGCTCGGCATCCTCGCCCAGCACGCCGCCATCGCCCTCACCAACGCCCGCCTCTACGAGCGCAGCCGCGAACTGACCATCGCCGAGGAACGCTCCCGCCTCGCCCACGAACTGCACGACGCCGTCAGCCAGAAACTGTTCTCCCTGCGTCTGACCGCCCAGGCCGCCGCCGCCCTCGTCGGCCGCGACCCCGCCCGCGCCCGGGGCGAGATGCGGCAGGTCGCCGCGCTCGCCGCCGAGGCCGCCGACGAACTGCGCGCCGCCGTCGTCGAACTGCGCCCCGCCGCTCTGGACGAGGACGGCCTCGTCGCCACCCTGCGCACCCAGACACAGGTCCTCGACCGCGCCCACACCGCCCGCGTGACGTTCACCGGCAAGGGGGTGCGCGCCCTGCCCGCAGCCCAGGAGGAGGCCCTCCTGCGCGTCGCCCAGGAGGCCCTGCACAACGCGCTGCGGCACTCCGGCGCCGCCCGCGTGGACGTCACCCTCGAACGCCGCGGCCCCGGCGCGGTCCTGCGCGTCACGGACGACGGCACCGGCTTCGACCCCCGCACGGTGCGCCGGGCCGGACGCCACCTCGGACTGGTCTCCATGCGCGACCGGGCCGGCGGTGTCGGCGGCACCCTCACCGTGGAATCCGCGCCCGGCAAGGGCACCACGATCGAGATGGAGGTCCCCGGTGGCTGAGGCGATCAGGGTGCTGCTCGTCGACGACCACCAGGTCGTCCGCCGAGGCCTGCGCACCTTCCTGGAGGTGCAGGACGACATCGAGGTCGTCGGCGAGGCGTCCGACGGCGCCGAAGGGGTCGACCGGGCCGAGGAACTGCGGCCCGACGTCATCCTCATGGACGTCAAGATGCCGGGCGTCGACGGCATCGACGCGCTGCGCAGACTCCGCGAACTCGACCACCCCGCGCGCGTGCTCGTCGTCACCAGCTTCACCGAACAGCGCACGGTCGTCCCCGCCCTGCGCGCGGGCGCCGCCGGATACGTCTACAAGGACATCGACCCCGACGCCCTGGCCGGCGCCATCCGCTCCGTGCACGCCGGGCACATCCTGCTCCAGCCCGAGGTCGCGGGCGCGCTCCTCTCCCAGGAGGACACCGGCCCGGCCCAGGGCAGGGCCGGCACGCTCACCGAACGGGAACGCGAGGTGCTCGGGCTGATCGCCGACGGCCGCTCCAACCGCGAGATCGCCCGCGCACTCGTCCTCTCCGAGAAGACGGTCAAGACGCACGTCTCGAACATCCTGATGAAACTCGACCTCTCCGACCGCACCCAGGCCGCCCTGTGGGCGGTACGCCACGGGGTGGTCGGGGCATAGCGGCCAGCCGTACCGCTACCGCACCCCCCGCTCCCGCTCCTCCACGACGGAGTTGTACGCCGCGACCCGCGCCCGCCGTGCCGTCCGCTCCACCGGCCGCAACGCCTCCCCCCGCGCGGCCATCTCGGACGCCGTCACCGCACCGCCGTGCCCGCTGTCGTACGCCACCGACACCAGCAGCCCCACCCGCCCCGCGAGCTCCAGCACCCGCACCGCCCGCGGCGGATAACCCGGCGCCAGCACCTCGCGGTCGCCGCCCTCCGCCCGGGCCCGGTACGCGTCCACCGCCGCCTCCGCCACCGGCCCCGACCCGGCGACGTCAAGCCGCGACAGCACCTCCGTCGCCTCCCGCAGCGCCTCCGCCAGCTCCCGCTCGGCCTCCCCGAGCGAGGGCACGTCGGCCGGCGGCGCCTCCCGCACCGGCAGACAGTGCCAGACCACCTCGACGTGCACATCACCCGCGGGCCCGGCCTCGCGCACCTCCGGCACCAGGCCGAACGCCGCCCCGTGGCACACCACGGCCTCCTCCGCCTCCAGCGCCCGCGCGTTGAACTCCGGCGGTCCGCTCAGCCCCAGCGGATGCCCCGGCACCGGCAGCGCCACCCGCAGCCCGGTCACCCCCAGCGCGCGCAGCCGCCCCAGCGCCAGCGACAGCCCGACGGGCCCGGACTCACCCGGCAGCCCCTCGACCCGGTGCACGGCGTCCTCCCCGACCACCGCCGACACCGCGTCGTCCGGCGACACATTCCCGGCAAGAAGGGCATTTCCCCATGCGGCCAACCGTCCTGAGCGTGGTTCCGTGAGCATGCCCCCACCCTAAGGACCGGACCGATGGAACAGCCCGGCCGACCAGTGGCGTAGATTTCCTGAAGGACTGCGCCCACAGGCGCGGCGGGCCGTGCCGACCGGTGCGCGCCCGGCGTGGGCGGCAGCCGAGACCGGCCGACACTGCTGCAATGGGGAGACAACGCGCTCATGAGCGATGTTCTGGAACTTCAGGACGTATCCGTGGTCCGCGAGGGCCGGGCCCTCGCGGACCAGGTCTCCTGGTCGGTCAAGGAGGGCGAGCGCTGGGTCATCCTCGGCCCCAACGGCGCCGGCAAGACCACCCTCCTCAACGTCGCCTCCAGCTACCTCTACCCCAGCAAGGGCACCGTCAGCATCCTCGGCGAGACCCTCGGCCGCCCCGGCACCGACGTCTTCGAACTGCGCCCCCGCATCGGCGTGGCCGGCATCGCCCTCGCCGAGAAGCTCCCCAAGCGCCAGACCGTCCTGCAGACCGTGCTGACCGCCGCCTACGGCATGACGGCCGGCTGGCAGGAGGAGTACGAGGACATCGACGAGCAGCGCGCCCGCGCCTTCCTCGACCGCCTCGGCATGAGCGACTACCTCGAACGCCGCTTCGGCACCCTCTCCGAGGGCGAGCGTAAGCGCACCCTCATCGCCCGCGCCCTGATGACCGACCCCGAGCTGCTCCTCCTCGACGAGCCCGCCGCCGGCCTCGACCTCGGCGGCCGCGAGGACCTCGTCCGCCGCCTCGGCCGGCTCGCCCGCGACCCGATCGCCCCCTCCATGATCATGGTCACCCACCACGTCGAGGAAATCGCCCCCGGCTTCACCCACGTCCTGATGATCCGTCAGGGCAAGGTGCTCGCCGCCGGCCCCCTGGAGCTCGAACTCACCTCCCGCAACCTCTCCCACTGCTTCGGCCTCCCGCTCGTCGTCGAGCAGGCCGGCGACCGCTGGACCGCCCGCGGCCTGCCCATGAGCTGACGCCCACTCGGGCTCCGCGCCGGACCACCCCGAACGAGCCCTGCGGTGGACCGAACTGCGCCCTGTCCGACTCCCGGGCGCGGTCCTACCATTGACCATGTGAACGACATCGACGCATGGGTGTGGTGGCTCGTCGGCGCGGCCGCGCTCGGAATCCCCCTCGTCGTCACCGCGATGCCCGAGTTCGGCATGCTCGCCGTCGGCGCGGTCGCCGCCGCGGTCACGGCCGGCCTCGGCGGCGGCGTCGTGGCCCAGGTGCTGGTCTTCGTCATCGTCTCGGTGGCCCTCATCGCCGTGGTCCGGCCCCTCGCCAACCGGCACGCCCGGCAACGGCCCCAGCACGCCACCGGAATCGACGCCCTCAAGGGCAGACAGGCCGTCGTCCTCGAACGGGTCGACGGCGAGGGCGGCCGGATCAAACTCGCCGGCGAGGTCTGGTCCGCCCGCGCGCTCGACTCAGGACAGGCCTACGACGTGGGCCAGTCCGTGGACGTCGTCGACATCGAGGGAGCGACGGCGATCATCATGTGACCTCGGACGACGCAACTCGACGGAACGCCTCCCAGTGCGGACGACGGTCTGTCAGACTCGACCAGCAAGATCTTCGACAACCATAAGATCTGCCGTAAGAGCCGAGGCGGAGAAGGGTACGGGGAACGACGATGGAACCGGTCATCATCGTCCTGATCATTCTGGTGGTGTTGGTCTTCATCGCCCTGATCAAGACGATTCAGGTCATCCCGCAGGCGAGCGCGGCCATCGTCGAGCGTTTCGGCCGCTACACACGCACACTGAACGCCGGCCTCAACATCGTGGTCCCGTTCATCGACTCCATCCGCAACCGCATCGACCTGCGCGAACAGGTCGTGCCGTTCCCGCCGCAGCCGGTGATCACCCAGGACAACCTGGTCGTCAACATCGACACCGTCATCTACTACCAGGTGACCGACGCCCGCGCCGCGACGTACGAGGTCGCCAGCTACATCCAGGCGATCGAACAGCTCACCGTCACCACGCTGCGCAACATCATCGGCGGCATGGACCTGGAGCGGACGCTGACCTCCCGCGAGGAGATCAACGCGGCCCTGCGCGGCGTCCTCGACGAGGCCACCGGCAAGTGGGGCATCCGCGTCAACCGCGTCGAGCTCAAGGCCATCGAGCCGCCGACCTCCATCCAGGACTCGATGGAGAAGCAGATGCGCGCCGACCGTGACAAGCGCGCCGCGATCCTCACCGCGGAGGGCATCCGCCAGTCCCAGATCCTCACGGCGGAGGGCGAGAAGCAGTCCGCCATCCTGCGCGCCGAGGGCGAGGCCAAGGCCGCCGCCCTGCGCGCCGAGGGCGAGGCCCAGGCCATCCGTACGGTCTTCGAGTCCATCCACGCCGGAGATCCCGACCAGAAGCTGCTCTCCTACCAGTACCTGCAGATGCTCCCGAAGATCGCCGAGGGCGACGCCAACAAGCTCTGGATCGTCCCCAGCGAGATCGGCGACGCCCTCAAGGGCCTCTCCGGCGCCATCGGCAACTTCGGCCCGATGCCCAGCGGCGGCTCCAACGGCGGCTCGACCCCACCGTCCCCCCGCACCCCCAACGACGACCGCCGCGAACGCCCGTCGATCGACTAGGCCGACAGCCCCGCGCTCGTCCCGTCGGGCGGCGCGGGGCGGGGTCGATCTGCGGCTCCGCCGCGCGGGCGCGAGCACTCACCGTGCGTCAGGGGCGCGGGGAACTGCGCGACCAGCCACGAACTGCTCGCAGCTCAAAACGCACAGCCACCCCCCGATCAAGGGGCGCGGGGAACTGCGCGAAGTCCCACCCCCGGGCGCCTCCCCAGGCAAACAGCCACTGTTACGCCGCAGTCGGCGACAGCCACCCCGGCAAGGAATCGAAGTCGTCCCGCCCCAAAGCCAACAACATCGCATCCGCCGGCGTCGGCTCGAACGGCGCCGTCAGCAACGGCATCCCCGCCTGCTCCGGCGTCCGGTCCGCCTTGCGGTGATTGTCCTCCGCGCACGAGGCCACCGTGTTCAGCCACGTGTCCCCGCCACCACGCGACCGCGGCACCACGTGGTCCACGGTCGTCGCGCGCCCCCCGCAGTACGCGCACCGGTGCCGGTCCCGGACCAGCACCCCCCTCCGCGACCACGGCGCTTGTCTTCGGAACGGCACCCGCACATACCTGCACAACCGGATCACCCGCGGCGCCGGTATGTCCACCAGCGCGCCCCGCATGCGCAGTTCGGGGTGGGCCTGCTCGACGACGGCCTTGGCCTGCAGCACCAGGACGACGGCCCGGTTCAGGGTCACCGTCGACAACGGCTCGAAGCTCGCGTTGAGTACCAGCGTGTCACGCATCCAGCCCACCTCCTGTGCGCTCCGGCCCACCCCCCTGGCGGGCTGGATCAACTCTGGCCGGGCACGCCGAGATGGACAACGCAATAAAAAAGTGCCCGCCCCTGATCAATTCCAAGACCAGGGGCGGGCAAACGTTCCATGAACGAGGGACGGAACCACGGACGGAACGCGCGAGGAACGACGGGCGGCCTCAGCCCTCGCCCGGCACCTCGTACTCACCCACCAACTGCGCACGCCCCACCGTGTGGAACCGCAGATTGAACCCGACGACGGCGGGCGACGCGTCCGAGTCCGGGCCCAGCTTCTCCTGGTCCACGGCGTACACCGTGAACACATACCGGTGCGGTCCGTCTCCCGGCGGCGGCGCGGCCCCGCCGAAGTCCTTCGTCCCATAGTCGTTGCGCGCGTGGACCGCGCCCTCGGGCAGCCCCTCGAAGGAGCCACCGCCCGCGCCCACCGGCAACTCGGTCACCGAGGCGGGGATGTCGAACAGCACCCAGTGCCAGAACCCGCTCCCCGTCGGGGCGTCCGGGTCGTAGCACGTCACGGCGAAGCTCTTGGTCTCCGGCGGGAACCCCTCCCAGCGCAGCTGCGGAGAGGTGTTCCCGGCGGCCTGGACCTGAGCATCCTTCAACGCCGCACCTTCCACGACGTCCTCACTCGTCACCGTGAACGACGGCACGGGCGGATGGAAGTCGTGCGGAAGCGGCGGCCTCTTGCCCTCGGTCACCTCGGCACCTCCAGGTCGATCGGTATCGGCCCGCAGGCCGCGCGCCCTCGGCGCACGACCGCGGAATATCGTCACCCTCCGACCCTAGATCCCTAGAACCAGTTGCGCTTGCTGCCGACCTCGGACACCCACTGGTGGAGGTACGCCGACCAGTCGGTGGCGTGGAAGTCGTGCAGCCCCACCTTGAACGCGCGGTAGGTGTCGCTGCCCTCGCTGAACAGCCCCGGCTTCTTGTCCATCTCCAGCACGACGTCCATCTCGTGGTCGTCCGCGACGAAGCTCAACTCGACCTGGTTCAGCCCCCGGTACTGCTGCGGCGGGTAGAACTCGATCTCCTGGTAGAACGGCAGCCGCTGCCGCGTACCGCGGATGTGCCCGCGCTCCATGTCCGCGTCCTTGAAGCGGAAACCCAGCTGGATGAACGCGTCCAGGATCGCCTTCTGCGCCGGCAGCGGGTGCACGTTGACCGGGTCCAGGTCACTGGAGTCGACGGCCCGGGCGATCTGCAGCTCCGTGCTCACCCCGATGTGCATGCCGCGCAGCGACTGCCCGTCGATCATCGTGACCGGCGTCTCCCAGGGAATTTCGAGCCCGAACGGCACCGCGTGCACCGCGCCCGCCTTCAGCTCGAAGGCACCGCCCAGCCGCTGCTGGGCGAACTCGATGTTCTGCTTGTACTCCTGGTCGCCGCTCTCCACCTCGACCTTGGCCTGGAGACCGACCGACAGCCCCTCGATCTGCTGGTCGACGGACCCGCCCTGGATCCGCACCTCGCCCTGGACGACGCCGCCCGGAACCACGTTCTCCTCGGTCAGCACGGTCTCGACCGAAGCACCGCCGGCCCCCAGGCTCGCGAGCAGCTTCTTGAACGCCATGTCTCTCCCTCTCCAGGCCGCCCTTCGCGGCGGCTCCCGCTTTCGTACATACGCGATCCGACCACGGCCGGTTCCGCGCCCCCACCCTTCCAAGCCGCGGCATGCTTGACCAGCCCTTGACGACGGCCCCACCCCGCCCGCGCCCCCGGCCGCCTGGACTACGCTCGTACGACATGATCGCGACGCCCGACCGTACGCCCCTGCCCAGGCCGTTCTTCGACCGGTCCGTACTGGAGGTCGCCCCCGACCTCCTCGGCCGCGTCATCGTCCGCAGCACCCCCGACGGTCCG